>NZ_AP027731.1:2400000-3391135 GCF_030296595.1 Naasia aerilata
CGCTGCGCTTCAAGTTCGACGGCAGCCGGCAGCCGGTGCTCAACCGCGCGTGGATCGAGGCGCTCCTGCTCTCGGCGAACAGCACGGGCGGCCTTCAGCTGATCCCGGAGCCGACTCCCGAGGACGCTCAGCGCTCCTAGGCGTCCCTGCTCGATCGAAGCGCCCGCACCCTCCCGGTGCGGGCGCTTCGTCGTGCGCGGGCCGGATTCGCTCCATCGGGAACCGGTCCTGCTCGCCGCGCATTCCCTGAGCGGTCCTCATTGATGCGCGCGTGACTATAGCCACCCGCCCCGATTCCCGCGACCCATTGATCGCCCATTGGGGCGGGTGGAAACGTCGTTAACTCCACAGCGATGCGCCCGGGACCGTCCCGGGTGCACCAGCACTGGAAGGGATGACACATGTCGAACAGTTACCCAGTGAACCCCCGTCCACGGACATCACCGCGGACGCTGTCGTGGTCGAGCCGCTGACCGCGGACCCGGTCGGATCGTCGTCCACCGGTTCTTCCGGCAAGGCGGGCGCGGCGAAGGAGCAGGCCGGCCAGGTGGCGCAGGGCGCCGCTGACGCAGGCAAGCACGTCGCCGGCGTGGCGAAGGACGAGGCGGCGAACGTCGCGTCCGAGGCCAAGACCCAGGTCAAGCAGGTCGCCTCCGAGACCAAGAACCAGGCGCGCGATCTGCTCAACCAGACGACGAGCCAGGTGAAGGAGCAGGCGTCGACCCAGCAGCAGAAGGCTGCGAGCGGCATCCGCACCATCAGCGACCAGCTCCGCGGCATGTCCTCGAACGCCGAGAGCGGCGTCGCCCAGGACCTCGTCGGACAGGCGGCTTCCCGCCTCGAGGGCGTCGCCTCCTGGCTCGAGGTCCGCGAGCCCGGTGACCTCCTCGACGAGGTGCGCTACTTCGCCGCCCGCCGTCCTGGCACGTTCATCGCGATCGCCGCGGTGGCCGGCGTCGTCGCAGGCCGCCTCACGCGTGGCGTGATCGGCGCGGTCAAGGACGACAAGGAGGCGGAGGCCGCGACCTCCACCACCGGCTACGAGACGGGCTACGAGACCACCGGCTACGTCGCTCCCACCTCGTACACCACCACCTCCACGCTCGGCGACGTCAACAGCGAGTTCGACCCGCAGTACGGCGTCAACGAGTACGGAACGGGCCTCGGCGGCTCCGCTACCGGGGACGTGCGCCCATGACCTTCGACCCCACTTCCTCGGAGAGAGTGGCTGCCACCGCCGTCGGCGGCGGCGACCAGCACACTCCCTCCGAGCAGCGCGCGGCCAACACCTCCTTCGGTGAGCTGTTCGGTCAGGTCACCAAGGACATGTCGACCCTGATCCGTCAGGAGGTCGACCTCGCGAAGGCCGAGCTCAAGCAGTCGGCATCACGGGCGGGCGCGGGCGCCGGCTTCCTCGGTGGCGCGGGATACGCCGGCCTCATGGCCGTCTTCTTCCTGTCCGTCGCCCTCTGGTGGGGCATCGGTGCGCTGATCGACAACCTGGGCTGGTCGGCGGTCATCGTCGCCATCATCTGGGCCATCATCGGCGCGATCCTCTACTCCATGGGCCGCAAGAAGCTCAAGGAAGTCCAGGGTGTGCCGAAGACCGCCGATTCACTGAAGAAGCTTCCGGACACGTTCAAGAGGAATGAGGAGAACAAATGAGTGACGACCCCGAGGTCATCCGCCGCAACATCGAGGCGACCCGCACCGAGCTGAGCTCCGACGTCGACGCCCTCGCCGACAAGGTGACGCCGTCCAAGATCGTCGACCGCCAGGCCGACAAGGTCAAGGACGCCGTCGGCGGCGTCAAGGACCGCATCTTCGGCAGCGCGTCGAACGCCAAGAACAGGGTCATGGGCACCGCCCACGACGCCAAGCACAGCGCCGGCAGCGGTCTCCACGACGCCACGTCCGGGGCGAAGGACGCGCTCGGCAACGCCGCGTCCGCCGTCGGGAACGCGCCCCGCGCCGCTGCGGACGCCGCTCAGGGCAACCCCTGGCCGTCGGCCTCATCGCGTTCGGCGTCGGCTGGCTGGCCGCCTCCCTGATCCCTGCGAGCAGCAAGGAGAAGGAGCTCGCCTCCCAGGCGAAGGACGCGGCTCAGCCGCTCGTCGGCAAGGTCCAGGACGCCGCCAAGGAGGTGGCCGGCAACCTCAAGGAGCCGGCCCAGGAGGCCGTCAACGCCGTGAAGGACACCGCAACGCAGGCGGCCGACTCGGTGAAGTCCACCGCGACGGACGCCGCGAGCAACGTCAAGTCCGAGGCTCAGACCGCTGGGCAGGACGTCAAGGAGAACGCCGTCAGCGCGAAGGACACCGTCCAGAACGCATAGCGAGGTTCCACACGAGGGGCCGCCGGCAGAAGCCTGCGGCCCCTCGTGCTTTCCCCCGCACCAGTCACAGCACGAGGCACACACCCCAAGAGAGGCCGTCCATGTCGGACAACATCGGCGCGAGCGAGCGCCTGCAGAACGCGCCGTCCCCGGAGGACCCGCGCAAGCCCGACTCCCCGAAGGAGCTCGGCAAGGTCGGGTGGAAGTACACCCTGCGCAAGACGCTGCGCGAGTTCACGTCCGATCAGTGCACCGACATCGCCGCCGCGCTCGTCTACTACTCGGTCCTGTCGCTCTTCCCCGCGCTCATCGCCCTGATCTCCTCCTCGGCGTCTTCGGCCAGGGGCAGAAGTCGGTGGACACGATCCTCGAGATCCTCGGCAGCGTGGCGCCCGCCGACGCGCTGGACACCCTCCGTGGGCCGATCGAGGGGTTCGTCAACTCGCCCGCCTCCGGCTTCGCGCTGGTCTCCGGCATCGTGCTCGCGATCTGGTCGGCGTCCGGGTACGTCGGCGCGTTCACCCGGGCGATGAACCGCATCTACGAGATCGACGAGGGCCGCACCTTCCTGAAGCTCAAGCCGATGCAACTGCTCGTCACGGTGATCGGGATCGTGATGATCCTGCTCGTCGTGCTCATGCTCGTGATCTCCGGACCGGTGACCGAGGCCATCGGCAACGCGATCGGCCTCGGCAGCACGGTGCAGACCGTCTGGGACATCGCCAAGTGGCCCGTGATCGCCGTCATCCTCGTGGTGATGGTCGCGATCCTCTACTACGCGACGCCCAACGTGAAGCAGCCGAAGTTCCGCTGGATGAGCATCGGTGCGCTCGTCGCCCTCCTCGTCCTGGTGGTCGCCTCCGTGCTCTTCGGCCTCTACGTGACCAACTTCTCCAACTACGCGAAGAACTACGGCGCCCTGGCCGGCGTGGTCATCTTCCTGCTCTGGCTCTGGATCGCGAACATCGCGCTGCTCTTCGGCGCCGAGCTCGACGCCGAGATCGAGCGCGGCCGTCAGCTCCGCGGCGGCATCGCGGCGGAGGAGGACATCCAGCTCCCGCCGCGCGACGTCAAGAAGAGCGCGAAGAACGCCGACAAGGAGGAGAAGGACATCGCGGACGGCCGGGCCATCCGCGAGGAGGCCGCCCGCAACGGCGCCGGTGGCGACGACGACAAGGCCGACGGCAAGGGCGACGACGCGAAGTCGGACGGCAAGGGCCGCGATGACCGGTCGAGCGGCAAGGACGGCGACGACGGCGAGCGCATCGGCCGCCACGAGGCCGCGGTCCGCGCCAGCAAGCGCTGACTCCTCTCCTCCAGTACGTTCCGGCCCGGGCAGTGCGCTCCGCCGTACTCCCTGGGCCGGAACGTACTTCCTCGCGTTGGCCGGGACTTCGCGTCAGGGGTGGCGGGCAGACTGGGCGCATGCACGTCGTGATCGCGCCCGCGGATCGCGGGGTGATCGCGACCGAGGTCGACGATGCCGGCCTGCCCACCGCCGAGCCCACGGCGCTCCGCGACGCCGAGTACGCGCGGTACGTGGCGCAATCCGCTCCGACGACCCGCTGGGTCTGGGAGGACACCGCGGTGTCCTATCCGCCGCTGCTCCGCGCGGGCGTCCGGGTGGAGCGCTGTGCCGACCTCCGGCTGTGCCGCGCCATCCTGCGCCACTCCACCCTGTCGGCCGGCAGCCCGGTCGCCACCGGACCCCGCGACGCGCTCGACGGGGAGTCGCCCCTGCTCGGGCCGGCGTCGGCGCAGACGCTCTTCGACATCGGGGCCGAGGCGGAGCACATCGATCCCGTGCTCGAGCACCAGCGGCAGCTCGCGACCGTGGCAGCGGCTCCAGAGCCGGGGCGGCTTCGGCTCCTGCTCGCGGCCGAGTCGGCCGGAGCCCTGGCGGCGGCCGAGATGCGCTTCGCCGGCCTGCCCTGGAGCGCCGCCCGGCACGAGGCCCTGCTGGCCGACCTTCTCGGGCCGCGCGGTCCGGCCGGCGCCCGTCCGGCCCGCCTCGAGGAGCTGGCCCGCGAGATCCGCGCGGCGCTCGGTGCGCCCACGCTCAACCCCGACTCTCCGCAGGAGGTGCTCGCCGCACTGCGCGCAGCCGGCCTCGTCGTGAACACCACGCGGTCGGCGGACCTGCGGCGCATCGAGCACCCCGCCATCCCGCCGCTGCTCGACTACAAGAAGCGCTCGCGCATCCTCAGCGCCAACGGCTGGAGCTGGCTCGACACGTGGGTCGTCGACGGCCGCTTCCGAGCCGACTTCCTTCCCGGCGGGGTGCCGAGCGGGCGATGGGCCGCACGGGGCGGGGGAGCGCTGCAACTGCCCAAGCAGCTCCGCTCGGCCGTCGTGGCCGACCCCGGATGGAAGCTCGTGGTGGCGGATGCCGCACAGCTGGAGCCGCGCGTGCTGGCGGCGCTGTCCGGGGACCTGACGATGGCCGACGCGGGGCGCGGCCGCGACCTGTACGAGGGCATCGTCGCGACCGGAGCGGTGCCGGACCGGAACTCGGCCAAGTACGCCATGCTCGGCGCCATCTACGGGGCGACCGCGGGGCAGGGTGGGCGGCTCCTGCCGCGGCTCGGCCAGGCGTTCCCGCGGGCGATGGGGCTCGTCGAGGCGGCGGCTCGTCAGGGCGAGCGCGGCGAGGCGGTCACCACGCGTCTCGGCCGGAGCACGGCCGCCGCCGGGGCGGGCTGGCGGGACGCCCAGTGGAGCGCATCCTCGCCCGACGCCTCCGCGGTCGACGAGCGCCGGGCACGAGCGCAGGCCCGCGAGCGCGGCCGCTTCACTCGCAACTTCGTCGTGCAGGGCACGGCCGCCGAGTGGGCCCTGTGCTGGCTCGCGGAGCTGCGGCGCCGGCTCGCCGCCCTGCCGGCCGACGGCGGGCGACCGGAGCTCGTGTACTTCCTCCACGACGAGGTGCTCGTGCACACTCCGGAGGTGCTCGCCGGTCCGGTGGCCCAGGCCGTGGAGGAGGCGGCGGGGGCGGCCGGGCGGCTGATGTTCGGCACCTTCCCCATCGACTTCCCCCTCGAGGTCGCCGTCGTCGACGACTACGGGCAGGCATAGCCCCGTGTCTACGCTGGGGGAGTGACCGACTCCGCTGTGGCCCCCTACGGAACCTGGATCTCACCGATCACGGCGGCGGACGTCGCCGCAGGCTCGCATCCGGTCGGCGGCGCCCGTTACGTCGGCGACGAGATCTGGTGGATCGAGCTCCGCGGCGCGGAAGGCGGCCGGTACGGCATCTTCCGTTGGGGCGCGGGACCCGAGCCCGAGGCGGTGCTCCCCGCACCGTGGAACGCGCGAAGCCGGGTGCACGAGTACGGCGGCGGTGCGTGGACCGCGACGGCCGGCGGCACCCTCGTCTTCGTCGAGTTCAGCGACCAGCGCCTGTACCGGCTCGACGCGGGCGGGGAGCCGCAGCCGCTCACCCCCGCAGGAACCGAGGACCGCTACGGCGAGCTGGGCCTGCACGGGGATCGCGTCGTCGCCGTCCGGGAGAGCGCCGAGGGTGGCGCCACCCGCCGCGACATCGTCCTCGTGCCCCTCGACGGCAGCGCGGCCGAGGCTCCGGATCGCATCGTGTCCGTCGTAGCCGGCAGCGACTTCGTGGCGTTCCCTCGCTTCTCGCCCGACGGCGCCCGTCTCGCCTGGGTCGCGTGGGATCACCCGCGCATGCCGTGGGACGGCACCGAGCTCCGCGTCGGCGATCTCCGGGACGACCGTGTCCCCTCCTGGCGGGCGCTCGCGGGCGGGCCGGAGGAGTCGGTGCTGCAGCCGGAATGGGACGGCCCGGACGCCCTCTACGCCATCACCGACCGCTCGGGGTGGTGGAACCTCTGCCGCGTCGGCCTCGACGGCGGGGTGACGCCCCTGCTTCCGCAGGAGCGCGAGACGGGAGGCCCGCTCTGGAACCTGGGCCGCACGTGGTACTCGGTCCAGCCGGGGGACGCATCGCTCTCGTGTCGACGCTCGGCTCCGACCGCCTCGAGCTGCTCGAGCCGGACGGGTCCGCGCGCGTGCTCGACCTGCCGCTGACCACGATCGAGCTGGCCGATGCGGCCGACGGCCGGCTCCTGCTCGACGGCGGGAGCGCGGCCCTGGTCGGCGGGCTGCGCGAGCTGGACCTCGAATCTGGGAGGCTCCGCGATCTCCGCCTCGACTACGACGCGCTTCCGGACGAGTCGCTCCTGCCGCTCGCGGAGGAGCGCACCTTCGCGCGTGAGCGCGACGTGCACGCGATCGTCTATCCGCCGCGCAACCCGTCGCAGACGGCGCCGCAAGGCGAGCTTCCGCCCTACGTCGCGTTCGTGCACGGCGGCCCCACCACGCGGACATCGGCGTCGGTGAACCTGGTGTTCGCCTACTACACGAGCCGGGGGATCGGGGTCGTCGACGTCAACTACGGCGGCTCGACCGGCTACGGCCGGCAGTACCGCGAGCGGCTGCGGGGGCAGTGGGGCATCGTCGACGTGGAGGACGTCGTGACCGCCGTCACCGGCCTGGCGGATGCCGGGCTCGCCGACCCGGCGCGCCTCGGCATCGAGGGCGGCTCCGCCGGCGGGTGGACGGTCCTCTCGGCGCTCACCCGGACCGACGTCTTCGCCTGCGGCGTCTCGCTCTACGGAGTCGCCGATCTCACCGCCCTCGCGGAGGACACGCACGACTTCGAGGCGCGCTACACCGACGGCCTGGTCGGTCCGCTGCCCGAGGCCCAGGCCGTGTACGACGAGCGGTCTCCGCTCAACCACATCGACGGGCTCGACTGCCCGGTGCTGCTGCTGCAGGGGCTGGACGACCCGGTCGTGCCGCCGGCCCAGTCGGAGCGGTTCCGGGACGGGCTCGTGGCGAAGGGCATCCCGCACGCCTACATCGCGTTCCCGGGGAGTCCCACGGCTTCCGCAAGGTGGAGACGCGGATCCGGGCGCGTGAGGCGTCGCTGTCCTTCTACGGGCAGGTGTTCGGCTTCGAGCCGCCCGGGGTTCCGGTGCTCGAGCTGTGGCGTCCTGGGCAGGCCGAATAATGCCGTGTCGAGCGGTGTTGCATCGAGGACTTCAGGGAAGGATGACCGGATGACCGACACGAGCACAGTTCAGGCCCCCGCGACACCGGAGGAGCGGTGGAGCCGCTTCCGGAGCCGCCGCGCCGAAGCGGTGGTGCAGCCGCGCGGGTTCCTCGCGCTGGTCAACACCCAGTGGATCGATTCCGAGCAGCCCATCTGGGGTGTGCCGGGTGTCTGGGCGCCGCGTCCGGATGGGGAGCCCGGGCTGCAGCTCACCGCCGCAGCGGCGGACGGCATCACGGTTGACGGCTCCGTCGTGGACGGCACCGTCCTGCTCTCGCCGAAGAACTCCGAGACGCCGAGCGACATCGCGTTCGACGAGCACACGACCGGCACGATCATCACGGGCCACGACGGCGGCAACGCTCTGCGCGTGTGGGACTCGGAGTCGGAGCCGATCGCGAACTTCGGGAGCATCGACGCCTTCCCCTACGACCCGTCGTGGGTCGTCTCCGGCACCTTCACGCCGAACCCCGAGGGCACGACCGCCGGCTTCGCGCACATCAAGGACGAGGGCGAGGCGCGCGAGATGGTCATCCCGGGCTCCATCCGCTTCGAGCACGACGGAGTCGAGTACGACATCCTCGCGTTCAAGGAGGGCCGCGCCCTGCAGCTCGTGTTCGCCGATGCCACGAGCGGCGACAGCACCTACAGCGTCGGCCGGTTCCTCTTCACCGCGCCCAACCCGGACGGCTCGATCACCCTCGACTTCAACAACGCGCTGCTCCCGCCCTGCGCCTTCAGCTACAACTTCAACTGCCCGATGCCGCCGAAGCAGAACCGCTTCCCGTTCCCCGTCGAGGCGGGCGAGAAGAACGTGCTGGCGAAGGACGGCTCGCTCCTCAACCACTGAGGGGCGTGCGGCCGGTCTTCCGGCACGGAGGGCGGCGGACGTCCGGTCAGCCGGCGGTAGCCGCCGGCCGCCGTCCTCGACGGGGTCGCTCATCGGAGAACGGGCGCCGGAGCGTGCCGCTCGCGGCCGCGGCGCGCACGTCGTTGAGCCAGTCCTGTGCCGCCTCGGCCAGGCGGGCGGAGGCGCGCGCGGCGTAGGTGCCGGCGGGCGCGTCGGGCATCGGAGGCTCCGCGTGCGTGCTCCACTCGAGCAGGTGGGCGTCCACGACCGAGACGGCGTCCGCGGTCTCGAGGGAGCAGGCGATCAGCACGCGGTCGAGCATCTCGATCCAGTCGAGGTCGATGGGTGCGTCGGCGCGCAGCCAGGCCGACGCCTCCTCCCGGCCGGCCAGCGTGAGCCGGTAGAGCGGCAGGCCGTCGTCCGTGGCGCCCGCGCGCTCGATGCGTCCTTGAGTGCCGAGACGGTCGAGGGTCGCGTAGATCTGGCCGGCATTGACGCTGGCCCGATGCGCCGCGCGCAGGAGCAGCTCCGCATGCAGCTGCAGCCCGTAGGCCGGACCCAGCGTGAGGATCGCGAGGATGCCATTGCGCACCGACATGTGCTCCGCCTCCCCGAGGGAAAGGCTATACGGAGCAGAGGAAAAGGCCGGGAGCAAAGCCGTTCTTACATTGTTGTGATTCCGGCGTGTCGTCCTGCATAATTCAAGAGCCGACTGTGTCGGTGAGTTAATTTCATAGCGGTGCAATCGGAAGTTGAACCGTTCACCAGGTCGTTGGGGAAGACGCACCTAGCTGAACGGAGAAACAACCATGGCTGCATCACCTGCCAGGGGTGTGCTCTATGTGCACTCCTCGCCTCGCGCGCTGTGCCCCCATGTGGAGTGGGCGACCGGCCGCGCCCTCGGGCGCGCCGTCAACTTCCAGTGGATCGACCAGCCGGTGCTTCGCGGTGCCCAGCGCACCGACTACCACTGGGAGGGTCCTGAGGGGACCGGCGCGGCGATCGCCTCTGCCCTCCGAGGCTGGGAGCACCTCCGCTACGAGGTGACGGAGGAGGCCGGCTTCGGCACCGACGGCGCCCGCTGGATGCACACGCCGGACCTCGGCATCTTCTACGCGCAGACGGACACCGCGGGCAACATGGTGATCCCGGAGGACCGCATCCGCTATGCCATGGAGTCGGCGGGAGTGAACGCGCTGGAGCTGCACAAGGAGCTGCGCCTGGCCCTCGGCAACGCCTGGGACGAAGAGCTGGAGCCCTTCCGTCTCGCCCAGGAGAAGAGCCCCGTCGTCTGGCTCCACCGGGCCGGCTGACTTCTCTCCGACACGCCGCCCGGAAGGTCATTCGCCTCCGGAACGTGCCCGTAGGGTTGGACTCGTTGCATCGCGCTCCAACCCGTTCGGGTCGTTGGGTAGCGGCCCTCGAACTTAGCGAAAGCGACAGAAGAGCCCCTGATCGGCTGGGTACCAGTCAGGGGCTCTTCACCCTTTAACCCCTGCCGCCGAGGTGGCGGTTGGTGCTCTCATTCGGGGGTTTTGCGAGCATCCAGTGCCATCTCGGCCGACCTCAGGACGCGCCGCGCGGAGCGTCCGGATCGTCCGGTGCCTGCGCCCGGCGCTCCTCGATCAGCGGCTTCGTGCGGACGAGCCGGAGCGCCGTGACGAGGCCCACCCCGCCGACGAGGTTGAACAGGACGGTGGGCCCGAACCAGCGGAGCCAGTCGAGGTAGCTGACATCCGCGCCCGCGTGGATGCCGCCGAAGATGAGCAGCGAGTCGAGCACCGAATGGTGCAGCGACAGTCCCGCGAGCAGGAACCCTCCCGCCAGTGCGGCGAGGATCTTGCCGACGTCGGAGTCGGCGCCCTGCTGCATCCGGGTCATCAGAGTGATGGTGCTGCCGGCCAGGATCGCGAGGACCGCGGTCTGCAGGGTGAGACCCGGATCGACGAAGCTGTGTGCCGTCGTGTCGTACTCGGGCTTCCACTGCGGGAACGCCTGCACGAGGAGCCACATGAAGATCCAGCCGCCGACGAGGTTGGCGAGCAGGGTCCCGCCCCACAGTTTCGCGAGCTGCAGCAGACTCGCCTCCTTTGCGGCGACGGCTGCCACCGGCACCAGGAAGTTCTCGGTGAAGAGCTCGCTGTGTGCCAGCAGCAGGGCCATGAAGCCGATGCCGAACGCGAGTCCGGCGAGGAGGTGGCTGCCCGTCTCGTGCAGCACGGCGAGGTAGCCCAGAACGCCGAGGCCCACCTCGAGTCCACCGAACAGGCCCGTGATGAGCATCGAGGCCGTGCTGCGGTGCAGCCGCTGCGCGCCCTCATCGACGATCGCGTCGAAGGACTCCTCGAGCTGCCCTTCGACCGGGGCGTCGCCCTCGCCGAGCTCCCTGCGCCGTTCGTCGCTCATCCGCCGCCTCCGGCTCCAGCCAACCAGCGGGCGCGCGCCGGCGTCAGGGGTTGCCGCGCGGGCGATTCCGGCTCGCCTGTCGATCCGGACGCGCGGTGCGCGTCGTACAGGTAGCGGCGCGAAATCCGGGCCGGAGAGGATATGGACATGGCGAACTACCTGATGCTCATCTACCGCGACGAGGCGGCCGCGGAGTCGATGACGGGCGAGGAGGTGAGCGCCCCGTACCGGGAGTTCATGGAGCGCCGCGGCGACCACCTCCGTGGAGGCGCCGCCCTGGAGCCGGCGGGCACGGCGACGTCGGTCCGCAAGCGGGAGGGCGGCGACTACGCCGTCACGGACGGCGTCTTCGTCGAGTCGAAGGAGGCGCTCGGCGGGTACTACGTCGTCGAGGCGGAGGACCTGGACGAGGCGCTCGAGATCGCGAAGGACATCCCGGCGCCCTTCGGCGGCGTCGAGGTGCGGCCGATCCGGGTGCTCAGCCGGTGACCCGAGCCGCCGGCACGTCGGTCCCCTCCGCGGTGGCGGACGCCCACCGCCGGGAGTGGGCCTTCGTGCTGGCGGCGACCGTCGCCGTCGCGGGCGACCTGGGCAGCGCCGAGGAGGCCGCGCAGGAGGCGTTCGAGTCGGCCCTCGGCGCGTGGGCGGTCTCCGGCGTCCCCCGCAATCCCGGCGCCTGGCTCACGACCGTCGCCCGGCGGAAGGCGCTGGACCGCCTCCGCCACGCGGCCGTCGAGCAGCGGGCCCTGCCGAAGCTCCTTCCCGAGGCGGAGCCGGAGGCGGGGGACGACGATGCGGCGGCGTTCCCGGACGAGCGTCTCCGCCTCATCTTCACCTGCTGTCACCCGGCCTTGTCGGAGGAGGCACGGATCGCGCTGACCCTGCGCCTCGTCTGCGGACTGCAGACGGGCGAGGTGGCGCGCGGGTTCCTCGTCTCGGAGTCCACCATGGCGGCCCGCATCACCCGCGCGAAGCAGAAGGTGGCCCGCGCGCGCATCCCGTACCGGGTCCCCTCCGACGAGGAGCTGCCGGAGCGCCTCGACGCCGTCCTGGACGTCGTGCACCTGATCTACACCGCAGGGCACACGGCGCCCGCGGGCTCGTCCCTGACACGACCGGACCTCGCGGACCGCGCCCTGGAGCTGGCGGGCCTGCTCCGCGACCTGATGCCCGGCAATCCCGACGTCGCCGGCCTGCTCGCCCTCCTGGTGCTGACCGAGGCGCGCGCCGCCGCTCGCGAGGATGCCGACGGCCGGCTGGTGCTGCTCGAGGACCAGGACCGGACGACGTGGGACCGGGCGGCGATCGCGGGCGGCGTGCGGCTGCTCGAGGAGGCCCTCCGCGGACGGGGCCGCCCCGGCCGGTTCACGATCCTCGCCGCGATCGCCGCCGTGCACGACCAGAGCGCGGACTGGGCGGGCACGGACTGGGCCCAGATCGTGGGCCTCTACGACGCGCTGCTCGACCTGTGGCCGTCGCCGGTGGTCCGGCTCAACCGGGCGATCGCCGTGGGCTTCGCCGAGGGGCCTGCGGAGGGGCTCCGCGACCTCGACCGGCTGGCGAGCGATCCGCTGCTGGTCCGCTATCCGTACCTCGCCGCCGCGCGCGCCGACTTCCTCCGCCGCCTGGGCCGCCGCGAGGACGCCGCGCTGGCGTACCAGGAGGCGCTGGTATTCGCCGGCAACGACGTGGAGCGCCGCTTCCTCGGGGACCGCCTGGCGGCCCTCTGAGGGCGCCCGCGACCTATCCGCATCACTTCGGACTATCCGCAACCGGAGACCGATGCTGTGTGTCCGAAGTGCTGCGGCGAAAGCCGCAGCGGCCCGGGTCAGACGGACTTGAAGGCGACGACGGCGTTGTGGCCGCCGAAGCCGAAGGAGTTGCTGATCGCCAGCACGTCGCCCTCGGGCAGCGCGCGCGGCTCCCGGACGACGTCGAGGTGGATCTCGGGGTCCATGTCGGTGAGGTTGATCGTCGGGGGAGCGGTCCGCTCCGCGAGCGCGAGGACGGTGAAGATCGCCTCGATGCCCCCGGCGCCGCCGAGCAGGTGGCCGGTGGACGCCTTCGTCGCGGAGACCGGGATGTCGGCGAGGTGGTCGCCGAAGACGTGCTTGAGCGCGTGGTACTCGGCCACGTCGCCCACCGGGGTGCTCGTCGCGTGCGCGTTGATGTGCCGGACGTCCGAGCGGCTGTAGCCGTGTGTCTCGATCGCGGCGATCATGGCGCGCGCGGCGGCAGACCCCTCCGGATCGGGCGCAGTGATGTGGTACGCGTCGCTCGTCACCGCACCGCCCACCAGCTCCGCGTAGATGCGGGCGCCGCGCGCGAGAGCGTGCTCCTCGGTCTCGAGGATGATGGCCGCGCCGCCCTCGCCGAGGACGAAGCCGTCGCGCGTGACGTCGTAGGGACGGGATGCGGTGGCCGGCTCGTCGTTGCGCTTCGACAGGGCCTGCATCGAGGCGAACGCGGCCAGCGGAAGCGGGTGGATCGCCGCCTCGGAGCCGCCCGCGATGATGACGTCGGCGAAGCCCTGCTGCAGGTGGTCGAACGCGTTCGCGATCGACTCGGTGCTCGACGCGCATGCGGAGACCACCGTGCGGGCGAAGGCCCGGGCGCCGAGGTGCATCTCGATCGCCGCGGCCGGGGCGTTGGGCATGAGCATCGGCACCGTCATCGGCAGGACGCGCCGCGGGCCACGCTCGCGCAGGGTGTCCCATGCGGAGAGCAGCGTCCACACGCCGCCGATGCCCGTCGACCAGTCGACGCCGAGGCGCTCGGGGTCGATGTGCTCGATGCCGGAGTCCGCCCAGGCCTCACGGGCCGCGATGAGGGCGAACTGGCTCCCCGGGTCGAGGCGCTTGGCCTCGACCCGTTCGAGCTGCTCCTCCTGCTCCACCTTGGCCGAGGCCGCGAACTTGACGGGCAGGTCGTACTGCTCGACCCACTCCTGCTCGAGCGTCCGCGCGCCGGACTCGCCGGCGAGCAGGGCGGTCCAGGAGTCCCGCGCGTTCGCACCGAGGGGCGACGTGGCGCCGATCCCGGTGACGACGATCTTCTTCGGCATGTGGTGGTGCTCCAGAGGTTTCGGGCTGACTCAGCCCTGGGCGTTGACGATGTAGGTGACGGCGTCGCCCACGGTCTTCAGGTTCTTGACTTCCTCGTCGGGGATCTTCACGTCGAACTTCTCCTCCGCGTTGACGACGATCGTCATCATCGAGATGGAGTCGATGTCGAGGTCGTCCGTGAAGGACTTGTCCATCTCGACGGTGTCGGTCGCGATGCCCGTCTCGTCGCTGACGAGCTCGGCCAGGCCGGCGAGGACTTCTTCGGTGGACAGTGCCATGTGTTGTTCTCCTTGAGGTGAGCGTTGGAAGCGGATTCGAGCTTATCGGGGAGGCATTCGGGCCCGGTCAGGGCAGGACGACGACCTGGGCGCCGTAGACGAGGCCGGCGCCGAAGCCGATCTGCAGCGCGAGGCCGCCCGACAGCTCCGGGTGCTCCTCGAGCAGGCGGTGGGCCGCGAGCGGGATCGATGCGGCGGACGTGTTGCCGGTGGTCGCGATGTCGCGCGCGATCTCCACGGTCTCCGGAAGTCCCAGCTGCTTCGCGAACTCGTCGATGATGCGCATGTTGGCCTGGTGCGGGATGAATGCGGCGAGCTGGTCGGCCGTCACGCCGGCCTCCTCGAGGGCCTGCCGGGCGACCTTGACCATCTCCCAGACCGCCCAGCGGAAGACGGTCGGTCCCTCCTGGCGGAGCGTCGGCCACGCGGCTGTGCCGTCGCGGAACTCGGTGAGGGTCGCGTTCATCCCCACCGCGTCGGCCTTGGACCCGTCCGAACCCCACACGGTCTTCGAGATGCCGGGGGAGTCGCTCGGACCGACCACGGCCGCGCCGGCGCCGTCGCCGAGCAGGAAGGAGATGCTGCGGTCCGCCGGGTCGACGACGTCGGAGAGCTTCTCAGCGCCCACGACGAGGGCGTAGGTGCCGATCCCGGCCCGGATCAGGGCGTCCGCCTGCGCGATGGCGTAGGTGTATCCGGCGCACGCCGCGTTGAGGTCGTAGGCCGCCGCCGGATTCGCGCCGACGCGGTCGGCGAGGACGGCGGACAGCGACGGCGTCTGGCGGGTGTTGCTGATGGTCGCGACCAGCACGAGGTCCACCTGCTCGGCCCGAATGCCGGCGGCCGTGATCGCGTCCTTCGATGCGTCGGTCGCGAGGTCGACGGCGCTCACGGCGGCGGAGGCACGCGTGCGGGTGATGATCCCGGTCCGCTGGCGGATCCACTCGTCCGAGGAGCTGATGGGCCCGATGAGGTCGTCGTTCGGGACGACGAGGTCGCCGCGGGCCGCCCCGAGTCCCAGGATGCGCGTGAACCGGGGGCCGGTGGACTGCTTCAGCTCGGTCATGCGGCTCCATCCAGCAGGGCGCGGGCCGCCTCGAGGTCCGCGGGGGTCTTGACGGCGACCGTCGGCACGCCGCGCAGGCCGCGCTTGGCGAGCCCGGTGAGGGCGCCGGCCGGCGCGAGCTCGATGATGCCGGTGACGCCGGCCTCGGCGAAGGACGCCATGCAGCGGTCCCAGCGGACCGGGGAGGACACCTGGCCCACCATCAGCTCCAGGAACTTCGCGCCGGACACCACCTGGGACCCGTCCCGGTTGGTCCAGATCCTGGTGAGCGGGTCCTGCGGGGCGAGGGTCTCCGCGACGGCGCGCATGCGCTCGACCGCGGACTCCATGTACCGGGTGTGGAAGGCCCCCGCGACCTGCAGCGGGATCACCCGGCTTCCGGCGGGGGAGCGGCGGCGAGTGCGGCGAGTCCCTCCCGGGGTCCGGCGACGACGAGCTGCCCGCCGCCGTTGTAGTTGGCGGGGGAGAGGCGGTGCGGCTCGAGGGCGGCCAGGACGGCGTCCTCGTCCCCGCCCACGACGGCGCTCATCCCCGTGTCGGCGGCGGCGGCGGCCTCGGCCATCGCGCGGCCGCGCTCGGCCACCAGGCGGATGGCCTCCACGTAGGTGAGGATCCCGGCGCCCGCGGCGGCCGTGATCTCGCCGACGGAGTGTCCGGCGATGCCGCCGATCTTCGCGTCCCGCCCGTCCGTCCCGAGCGCGTGCAGGGTGACGATGCCGGCCGCCACGATGAGCGGCTGGGCCACGCTCGTGTCGCGGATGGTGTCGGCGTCGGACTGCGTGCCGTGGGTGAGCAGGTCGACGCCCGCCTCCGCGCCGAGCATGCCGATGAGCTCACGAGCGCCCGGCTCCTCGAGCCAGGGGGCGAGGAACCCGGGGTCTGCGATCCCTGACCGGGCGCCACGACGATGATCACCGTCCCATCCTGCCAATGAGTGACCCGTGGGCCCGCACATCCGCCACCAAAGATCGCCCCAATCGTTGGAGGGAGAGCACAGCGGCGACCGACCGGCCGTCAGCGGCGACGAGGCGCGGGAGCCGGCTCGGCGATCGCGCCCAGGATGAGTGCCGACTGGAGGATGACCGCCTCGCGCGCGCCTGTGGCGTCGTAGCCGATGACCTCGGAGATGCGCTTCAGGCGGTAGCGGACGGTGTTCGGGTGCACGAAGAGCTCGCGCGCGGTCGCCTCGAGCGAGCGGCCGTTGTCGAGGTAGCACCACAGCGTGCCGAGGAGCTCGGTGGAGTGGTCCTGCAGCGGGCGGTAGATCCGCGACACCAGGGTGGAGCGGGCGAGGGGGTCGCCGGCGAGGGCGCGCTCCGGCAGCAGGTCGTCGGCGAGCACCGGCCGCGGCGCGTTGCGCCACGCGCGGGCGACCGCGAATCCGGCGAGGGCCGCCCGAGCGCTGCGGGACGCCTGCACGAGATCGGGCACCTCGTTGCCGAGCACGAGGTGGCCGGGGCCGAAGCCGGGCTCGAGGCGCCTCGCGATCTCGAGGAAGGTGAGCGGTGTGGACGGCGGCCCCTCGGCCTCCTGGGGGAGGGCGACGCGCGCCCGATCACGAGCACGAGACGGCTGCCCTGGACGCCGATGAGCACGTCGGCCTGGACATGGCGCGCCGTGCGGCGCAGCTGGTCGACGTCGAGCATCGGGGGAGTGGTCCCGACGAGGACGCAGACCTCACCGTGCCCGTGCCAGCCGAGCGCGGCGATGCGGCTCGGCAGCTCGTTCTCGGCCTCGCCGGAGAGGATCGAGTCGACGACGAGCGCCTCGAGCCGCGAGTCCCACAGGCCGCGCGCCTCAGCGGCGCGGGCGTAGACGTCGGCGGCGGCGAAGGCGATCTCGCGCGAGTACAGCAGGATGGCCTCGCGCAGCCCGTCTCCGCCGTCCTTCACGCGGTCCTCGACCACCTCGACGGTCACGCGGATGAGCTGGAGGGTCTGCTGCAGGCTCACGGAGCGCAGCAGCTCCCGCGGAGCGGCGCCGAAGACGTCCGCCGCGATCCACGGCGCGCTCTTCGGGTCGTCGTACCAGCTGATGAACGACGTGATGCCGGCCTGGGCGACCAGCCCGACCGCCGAGCGGCGGCCGGGCGGCATGTCGCTGTACCAGGGGAGCGTCTCCTCCAGCCGCTTGAGCGTCTGGGTGGCGAGCTCTCCCGAGACGGTGCGCAGCCAGGCGAGCGTCTCCGCCTTCGTCCTGGCCACGCGGTGTCCCGCCGCCGTCAGCTCTCGCCGCCGGCGTTGCCGGTGGTGCCCGCGGTCACGTCGAGCAGGCGGTACTTGTCGATCGCCTGGCGGGCGAGCGACCGGTCGACGGCTCCCTGCCCGGCGAGGGCCTCCAGCGTCCGCACGACGACCGAGGGGCCGTCGATGAGGAAGAACCGGCGGGCGGCCGCGCGGGTGTCCGAGAAGCCGAAGCCGTCGGCGCCCAGCGTGAAGTACTGCCCGGGGACGAACTGGCGGATCATGTCCGGCACCTCGTGCGAATAGTCGCTGACGGCCACGAACGGGCCGCGGGCGCCGGCGAGCTTCTCCGTGACGTAGGCCTGTCGCGGCTCGGCGTCGGGATCCACGAAGTAGGCGCGCTCGGCGTCGAGGCCGTCGCGGCGGAGCTCGGACCAGGAGGTGACGCTCCACACGTCGGCGGCGACGCCCCAGTCCTGCGCGAGCAGCTGCTGGGCCTCGAGCGCCCACGGCACGGCCACGCCCGAGGCGAGGATCTGCGCCCTCGGCCCGTCGTTCTCCGCCCGCTTGAGCAGGTACATGCCCTTGAGCACGCCCTCCACGTCGAGACCCTCGGGCTCGGCCGGCTGCGGCATCGGCTCGTTGTACACCGTCAGGTAGTACATGACGTTGGGATCCGGGTGCTGGCCTCCGTACATCCGCTCGAGTCCCGCCTTGACGATGTGCCCGAGCTCGTACCCGTACGCGGCGTCATAGCTGACGACCGCCGGGTTCGTGTTCGCGAGCACGGGGAGTGGCCGTCGGCGTGCTGCAGGCCCTCGCCGGTGAGCGTGGTCCGGCCGGCCGTGGCGCCGATGAGGAAGCCGCGCGCCATCATGTCGCCCGCCGCCCAGAGGGCGTCGCCCGTGCGCTGGAAGCCGAACATCGAGTAGAAGACGTAGACCGGGATGAGCGGCTCGCCCTGCGTCGAGTAGGCCGTGCCCGCCGCGGTGAACGCCGCGAGGGCGCCCGCCTCGTTGATGCCGACGTGGATGATCTGGCCCTGCGGGCTCTCCTTGTAGGCGAGCAGCAGGTCCCGGTCGACCGAGGTGTAGTGCTGGCCGAACGGGTTGTAGATCTTCGCGTTCGGGAAGAACGCGTCCATGCCGAACGTGCGCGCCTCGTCCGGGATGATCGGGACGACGCGGTTGCCGAAGTTCTTGGCCCGCATCACGTCCTTGAGGATCCGGACGAACGCCATCGTGGTGGCGACCGGCTGCTGACCGGAGCCCTTCTTCGCGATCGCGTAGGCCGAGTCGTCCGGCAGGTTGATCGGCGTGTGGGTGGTGCGCCGCTCCGGCAGATACCCGCCGAGCGCGCGACGGCGCTCCTGCAGGTACTGGATGGCCTCGTCCTCCTGACCGGGGTGGTAGTACGGCGGCTGGTAGGGGTTCTCCTCGAGCACCGCGTCGGTGACCGGGATGCGCATCTCGTCGCGGAACTGCTTGAGATCGTTGAGCGTGAGCTTCTTCATCTGGTGGGTCGCGTTGCGGCCCTCGAAGGTCTTGCCGAGGCCGTAGCCCTTGATCGTCTTCGCGAGGATGACGGTGGGCTGGCCCTTGTGCTCCACGGCCGCCTTGTACGCGGCGTAGACCTTGCGGTAGTCGTGGCCGCCGCGCTTGAGCGCCCACACCTGGTCGTCGCTGAGGTCCTTGACGAGCTCGAGCGTCCGCGGGTCGCGGCCGAAGAAGTTCTCGCGGACGTACGCGCCGTTCTCGGTCTTGTAGGTCTGGTAGTCGCCGTCCGGGGTGCGGTTCATCAGATCGATGAGCGCGCCCTCGCTGTCGCGCGCGAGCAGGTCGTCCCACTCGCGACCCCAGATGACCTTGATGACATTCCAGCCGGCGCCGCGGAAGAAGCTCTCCAGCTCCTGGATGATCTTGCCGTTTCCGCGAACGGGGCCGTCGAGGCGCTGCAGGTTGCAGTTGACGACGAACGTCAGGTTGTCGAGGCCCTCGTTCGCCGCGACCTGCAGCTGGCCGCGGCTCTCCACCTCGTCGAGCTCGCCGTCGCCCAGGAAGGCCCACACGTGCTGGTCGGAGGCGTCCTTGATGCCGCGGTTGGTCAGGTACTTGTTCGACTGCGCCTGGTAGATCGCGTTGATCGGGCCGAGGCCCATCGACACGGTCGGGAACTGCCAGAAGTCCGGCATGAGGCGGGGGTGCGGGTAGGAGGACAGGCCTCCGCCCGGGTGCGACTTCTCCTGGCGGAAGCCGTCCATGTCGTCCTCGGTGAGGCGCCCCTCGAGGAACGCGCGCGAGTACATGCCGGGGGAGGCGTGGCCCTGGAAGAAGACCTGGTCGCCGCCGCCCGGGTGGTCCTGTGCCCGGAAGAAGTGGTTGTAGCCGACCTCGTAGAGGGTCGCGCTCGAGGCGTAGGTGGAGATGTGGCCGCCGACGGCGATCCCCGGACGCTGCGCTCGGTGCACCATGATGGCGGCGTTCCAGCGGAGCCAGGCGCGGTACCGGCGCTCGATGCTCTCATCGCCCGGGAAGTCCGGCTCGTTCTCCGGCGCGATGGTGTTGATGTAGTCGGTCGTCGGCACCATCGGGACGCCGAGGTGCAGCTCCTTCGACCGCTTCAGCAGGCTGAGCATGATCTCGCGCCCGCGCTCGTGCCCGTTCGCCTGGACGAGAGCGTCGAGCGACTCCATCCACTCGGCGGTCTCTCCCGGGTCGGAATCGGTGTTGTTCACCGAGTACGGGTCCTGGTCGTTGACTGTCAACATCGACCTCTCTTCGCGGCGCCGCGCCGGATGACGGAAGCGGCTGCACCTGCCTGTGTCGGGGCCGGTTTTTGTCGGGTCACGACAACGACTCGGCCGAATCCGAGCCTAACCTCTCCGGGCGAGACAACCAGACGAGCGATGGCAGGTGCGTCTCCGTCACGCTGTGAGCGCAACGGTGCGGGACGATGGGTTCGTGGGAATCGACATCGGCGACGAGGCGCCCGACTTCGAGCTGGCGAACCAGTTCGGCGAGCACGTGCGGCTGAGCTCCTACCGCGGACGCTCGGCGGTCGCGCTCGTGTTCTTCCCCCTCGCCTTCTCCCGCACCTGCTCCCGCGAGTTCGAGGAGCTCCGCGACAACGCCGAGGTGTTCGCTGAGGCGGGTGTGGAGGTCGTCGGCATCTCGGTCGACTCCAAGCACACGCTGCGCGCCTGGTGGTCGGCCGAGGGGCTCGGGATGCCGCTGCTCGCGGACTTCTGGCCACACGGGGAGGTCGCCCGCCGCTACGGCGTCTTCCGCGAGGACACGGGCACGGCCTCGCGCACGACGGTCGTGATCGACCGGGCCGGGGTCGTCCGCTCGGTCTTCTCCTCCGCGCCGGGGGAGCCGCGCCCCTTCTCGGCCTACCGGGCGGCGCTCGCCGCGCTGGCTCAGACCATCGCGGAGTAGCTCTCCAGCCGCCGCACGGCGGTCGCCTCGTGGGCGGCCATGCCCTCGGACGCCGAGATGACCTGGACCGCCTCGGCGAGCTGCGGCGTCGCCGCCTGGCTGACGCGCTGGAAGGTGAGCGGCTTGAGGAATCGCGACACCGAGAGGCCCGCGCTGTGCTTCGCCCCGCCGGCGGTCGGCAGCACGTGGTTGGTGCCCGCCATGCCCTTGTCGGAGTAGGCCACCGTGCTCCACGGCCCGACGAAGACGGATCCGTAGTTCCGCAGCCTGTCGAGGTAGAAGTCGTCGTCCTCGGTCAGGAGCTCGAGGTGCTCCGGGGCCAGGTCGTCCATCAGCGTGATCGCGGTCTCGCGCGAATCCGCGACCGTCACCGTGCCGTAGTCCCGCCAGGCGGGGCCGGCGATCCCGGCCGTCGCGAGCGTGCTCAGCTGTCGCTCCACCTCGTCGACGACCGAGGCGGCGAGGGATGCGGAGGTGGTAACGAGCGCGGCGGGGGAGTTGATCCCGTGCTCGGCCTGGCCGAGGAGGTCCGCGGCGACGAGCGACGGGTCGGCGCTGTCGTCCGCGAGCACCGCCACCTCGGACGGACCCGCGAGCAAGTCGATGGCGACGGTGCCGAAGAGCTGCCGCTTGGCCTCGGCGACGAAGGCGTTGCCCGCGCCCACCAGCATGTCGACGGGAGCCTCGCCCAGGAGGCCGAACGCCATCGCGGCGAGGGCCTGAACACCGCCGAGGCAGAAGACGCGGTCGGCGCCCGAGAGGAACGCCGCGTAGAGCACGGCGTCGTTCGGGCGGCCGTCGGGGCCCGGGGAGTGCAGCTGATCACGCGCGGAACTCCCGCCGCCTTCGCCACCCCCACGGTCATGAAGGCGCTCGCGGTCAGCGGGAACCGGCCGGCCGGAAGGTAGGCGCCGACGGCGCCGACGGGGATGTAGCGCTGGCCGGTGATCAGGCCGGGCACGAGCTCGACCTCGAAGTCGGTGAGGCGGGCGCGCTGCTCGCGGGCGAAGGCCTTCGTCCTGGACGAGCCGAGCTCGATGGCCTCGCGCAGGTCGGGAGAGAGTCGGCCGCCGGATCCCTCGAGCGCCTCGCCCGAGATCTCGAACTCGGGGCTGTTCCAGCCGTCGAGCTTCGCCGCGTAGGCGCGGACCGCAGGCAGGCCCTCCTTCTCGATGCGGCTCAGCATCTCCGACACGGTCCGGATGACCTCGGGATCCCGCTGGGCCGCCGGCGCGATCACGCCGGGCTCCTTGATGGCGGTGTAGCGACCGTTCAGAGACGCAAGAACGTGAGGGGAGAACAGCATGCAGTCAACCTACGAGCGGGCCTTGCCCCCGAGAAGACAGCAATGAGCCATCCCTGCCATCGTGTTTCCCTATTCCTCGGCCAGCATCGTCCGCGCCAGCCGGGAGAGCTCCGCCGTCGCCGGGGACAGGGATCCGCCCTCCCGCTGCACCAGGGCGATCGTGTCGTAGAGAGGCGGCGAGAACGATGCGTAGGAGATCCCCGGCGGGGTCCTCCCGTGCCGCACGACGGAGGCCGAGATGAACGTGTCGCCGGCGCCCGCCGCGACGAGCGAGAGAGCGGCCTCGGACTGCTCCACCTCGATGAGGGCCTCGAGGGTGACGCCCGCCAGCTGCGCGCGCTCGGCGACCTGCCGCCGCGTCGGGTCCTTCCAGCCGTAGTGGGCGTCGTAGAGGACGAGATCCCGCTCCGCGAGGTCGGCGATCGTGACGGGAGCGGCGACGTGCTCGGGGTTCGCACTCGCGTAGAGCACCTCGTCCCGCCGGAGCGGGGTGAACCGGAGTCCCTCCGGGTCGAGCGGGAGCACGACGAGCCCGCCCTCGAGCTCGCCCGAGCGCACCAGATTCGCCACCTCCACGGAGTTGAGGCCCACGACGCGCAGCCGCACGTGGGGGTACTGCGCATGAAAGGTGCTGAGAAGGTCGGCCATCGCGTAGTAGTTCGCGTTGCGCAGCAGGCCGAACGTCGCGGTGCCGCCGTCGAGCGACTTCACCGCCCGGAGCGCCCGCTCGGCCTCCTCGGCGGCGGCGATCGCCTTCTCGGCGAGCGGGAGCAGCTCCTCCGCCGCGCGCGTGAGCACCAGGCGGCGGCCGGTCCGGATGAAGAGCGCGATCTCGTAGCTGTCCTCGAGCCTGCGGATCACCTCGGACACCGTGGGCTGTGCCATGTGCAGAGCGAGCGCAGCCGCGGTGAATGAGCCGAGCCGAGCGGCCGCCACGAAGACCCGCAGCTGGAGGAGAGTCACGCGCTCAGCGTAGAACCTGACCCCCGCTCGTACCCACGAAGAGTCGCTGATGCATAGGGTGACGCGATGGCAGCCAGCGGCGATTGGCTTCTAGTGCCCCGGAATGCGCCTACCTAGGCTCGGGCTACCCCGCCCCCGGTGCAGACGAAGGACGACAGATGGCCCTGATCGACGAAGACCAGAAGCTCCGCGAATTCGGCTACAAGCAGAGGCTCGATCGGTCGGTGGGCTGGATCTCCTCCTTCCTGCTCGGCTTCGCGGTCATCAGCGCCACGACGGCCGTCTTCTCCGGGTTCGGCTTCGGCCTGGCCACCGCCGGCCCTGCCTTCGTGTGGACCTTCCCCATCGCCACCCTGGTCTTCTTCATCTGGGCCCTGATCGCTGGCGACCTCGTCGCGAAGATCCCGCTCTCCGGCTACGCCTATCAGTGGACGAGCCGCCTGGTGGGCCCGAGCGCCGGCTGGTTCACCGGGTGGGCGGGCCTCGTCGGGTTCATCAGCGGCTTCACCGGCGTCGCCTACGTCATGGCCGGCTACGTCGGCGGCCTGCTCGGCATCGAGATGACCACGCCGATCCAGATCCTCATCTCGATCGTGATCGTGCTCTTCTGCGTGCTCATCAACACCTACGGCGTGCGGCTGGCGACGGCCCTCAACAACATCGGCGTGGGCCTCGAGCTCGTCGTCACGCTGGGCGCCACGGCCTTCGTCGCCATCGTCGCGTTCTTCGTCAGCGGCGACCACCAGGAGCTGTCCTTCCTGTTCTCCGCGGGAGACACGGGCGGGGTCTCCCCGTACATCGCGGTCTGGCTCACGTCGAGCCTCGGCTGCATCTTCGGGCTGCTCGGGGTCGAGGCCGCGGCGGACATCGCGGAGGAGACGAAGGACGCCCGCCGGGTGATCCCGCGGACGATGTTCATGGCGCTCGGGGTCTCGGCGGTCGTCGAGTTCTTCATGTACGTCGTGTTCCTGCTGGCCATTAAGGACCCGGCGAGCCTGACGGGCAGCGCGTCGCCCATCGCGGACATCATCGGCGCCCAGGTCTCGCCGTGGTTCGCGAAGATCGTCGTCGCCATCGCGATCACCAACATCCTCGTCTGCGTGCTCGCCAACATGCTGGTGGCCACCCGGCTCACCTACGCGATGGCCCGCGACAACATGCTTCCCCTGTCCCGGCAACTGCGGCGGGTGTCCGCCAAGCACAAGACGCCGTCCACAGCGGTCTGGGCCACCGGCATCCTGTCCTTCGCGCTGCTGCTCACGGCCTTCATCAGCGTCGAGGCCTTCGCGTTCATCCTCGGGATGTCGGCGCTCGGCTACTTCACGGTCTACGTGCTCACGACCTCCGGGCTCCTGCTGGCGAAGCGCCGCGGGCGGCTGCCGCAGGGTGAGCCGGGCACCTTCGACCTCGGCCGCTGGCGCACCCCGGTCTACCTCGTCGGCCTCGTCGCCTTCTCCCTGGTGCTCCTCGCGCTGCTGCTGCTTCCCGCCTTCCAGGTGAACGGCATCGTCTTCGTGATCACGATGGCGGTCGCCGCGCTGTGGTGGCTGCTGGGGCTCCGCCCGCGGCTGGCTCGCGGCGACGCGGGGCCGAGCTTCGCGCTGCGGGAGAATCCGGTGGAGGGGACCGCCGAGACGGTCTCCGTCGGCGACTGAGGAGCCCCTTGCGAGCAATCGTCTTCACCAGCAGCGACCGTCCCGTCGAGGAGCTCGACGTCGACCTGGCGGCGCCGGGGCCCGAGGAGGTCCGCGTCCGCATCGCGGCCGCCGGCGTCTGCCACTCCGACCTGCACGTGCGGAAGGGGGACTGGGACCTGCCCCTCCCGCTCGTGATGGGGCACGAGGGCAGCGGGGTGGTGACGGAGGTCGGCAGCGCGGTCCGCGGGCTCGAGCCGGGGGACCATGTCGTCCTCTCTTGGGTCGCCCCGTGCGGCCATTGCCGCGCCTGCCTCCGCGGCCAGGAGGCCCGCTGCGAGGTCGCCGCCACCACGGTCGCCCTGACCGGAGGTCTGAACGACGGCACGTCGCGGCTCAGCATCGGCGGCCGGCGGGTCAACCACTACCTCGGCACCTCGACCTTCGCGGAGGAGGTGGTCGTGCCCGCCGCGGGCGCCATCAAAGTCCGCAGCGACGCCCCGCTCGACGTCATCTCACTGGTCGGCTGCGCGGTCGCCACCGGGGTCGGCGCCGTGCGGAACACGGCAGGCGTCACGCCCGGTTCGCGCGTCGCCGTGATCGGCTGCGGGGGTGTCGGTCTCTCCGCGGTGCAGGGCGCGCGGATGGCAGGCGCCGAGCGGATCATCGCGGTCGACGTGCGGCCCGAGAAGACCGCCCTCGCGCTGCGCCTCGGCGCCACCGACACCGTCGATGCCTCGACCGGCGACGCGACGGCCCTTCTCCGCGAGATCCTCCCGGACGGCGTGGACTTCGCCTTCGACGCCATCGGCAAGGCGCAGACGACGCGTCAGGCCATCGACATGCTGGACATCGGCGGGGCCGCCGTGATCGTGGGCATCCCTCCCGCGGGCACCCAGGTGTCCTTCGAGCCGCAGACCCTCGTCGACCTCGACCAGCGCATCCTCGGGTCGAACTACGGGGGCATCCGGCCCGCCCGGGACATCCCGTGGCTCGTGGACCAGTACATGGAGGGCAAGCTGTTCATCGACGAGCTCGTGAGCGCGCGCCGGCCGCTCCGCGAGGCGGAGGACAGCCTGATGGAGCTCGCCTCGGGCACGGCCCTCCGGCAGCTTCTGATCCCGTGACCGGCCGTTGACCCCCAGAATGTGAATCCTCAACCGCATATCCGTCAGAGCCCCGGCTCTGCCCCCGCATCAACAAGGGAGACCCCGTGACCCAGTACGCAGTCGTCGATCCGGCCCGCGGTGAGACCGTCCGCGAGTACGAGAGCATCAGCGACGAGGCCCTCACCGCCGCGATCGCCGCTGCGAGCGAGGCGCACGAGACCTGGTCGAGGTCGACCACGGCCGAAGAGCGCGCCGGCATCATCCGGCGGGTGGCGGAGCTGCACGTCGAGCGCCGCGAGGAGCTCGCCGCGATCATCGTGCGCGAGATGGGCAAGCCGCTCGAGCAGGCGCTCGGAGAGGTCGACTTCGCCGCCGACATCTACACCTACTACGCGGACAACGCGCCCGGCTTCCTGAAGGACGAGCCCATCGAGCTGCGGGACGGCGGCGGGGACGCCTTCATCCGGCGCTCCTCCCTGGGCGTGCTGCTCGGCATCATGCCGTGGAACTTCCCCTACTACCAGGTCGCCCGCTTCGCCGGACCGAACCTCATCATCGGCAACACCATCCTCCTGAAGCACGCGGAGCAGTGCCCCGAGTCGGCGCTCGCGATCGAGCAGATCTACCGCGACGCGGGCGCACCCGAGGGCGCCTACGTCAACGTGTTCGCGACTCACGACCAGGTCGCCCGCATCATCGCCGACCCGCGCGTGCAGGGGGTCTCGCTCACGGGCTCCGAGCGCGCAGGCGGCGCGGTCGCGGAGCTCGCGGGCCGCAACCTCAAGAAGGTCGTGCTCGAGCTCGGCGGCTCGGATCCGTTCCTGCTCTTCTCGACCGACGACCTGGACGCCACGGTGGAGGCCGCCGTCAACGCCCGGCTCGACAACAACGGGCAGTCCTGCAACGCGGCCAAGCGCTTCATCGTGGTCGGCGACCTGTACGACGCCTTCGTCGAGAAGTTCACGGCGGCGCTCACCGCCGTCCAGCCGGCAGACCCGAACGCCGACGGGACCGTGCTGGGGCCGCTGTCCTCCGCCGCTGCTGCCCAGCGCCTGCAGGAGCAGCTCGATCGCGCGACCGCGCAGGGCGCGACCGTGCTGGCGAAGGGGAGCGGCGGGACACCTACTTCCCGCCCGCCGTCCTCGCCGACGTCACGCCGGACATGGACGCGTATCGCGAGGAGTTCTTCGGTCCGGTCGCCCAGGTGTACCGCGCCGCCGACGAGGACGAGGCCGTCAAGATCGCCAACGACACGCAGTACGGGCTCGGGTCCTACGTCTACACGACGGACCCGGAGCAGGCCATGCGCGTCGCCGACCGGATCGACGCCGGCATGGTCTGGGTGAACATGGTGCTGGGCGACGCACCCGAGCTCCCGTTCGGCGGCGTCAAGGGCTCCGGCTCGGGCCGCGAGCTGGGCCGCTTCGGCGCCGACGAGTTCGTCAACAAGAAGCTCATCCGCGTCGCCGGCTGAGCCCACTGACTCGCGCAGGGGCCGTGCGGCGAGCGCCGGCCCCTGCGTTGACACCTGCTGCAACGGGGCGACGGTGCCGCGCCCCGCACTGCGTTTCGCGCCTCCGGGCCGATTCGGGCATTCCGGGCCGCCTCTTCGGCCCGCTTTGCCCGATTCGGCCCGGGATCGCAGCGCGACGGCGGCTGTTCTAGGCTTCTGGTCGTCCGGGCTCTTAGCTCAGCTGGTTAGAGCGCCACGTTTACACCGTGGATGTCGGGGTGGGCCCCTGGCGCATGCTTGCGCCAGGGATCGAGTCCCGAAGATTCGGCGGGCCGCATCGCGGTCCGTCGAATGCGGCTGTTCTAGGCTTCTGGTCGTCCGGGCTCTTAGCTCAGCTGGTTAGAGCGCCACGTTTACACCGTGGATGTCGGGGGTTCGAATCCCTCAGGGCCCACTCCGGTTCGCAACGGCCCGAGGAGAAGCCACCCGATGGAACAGTCCGCGCCGGATCCGGTCTCGATCGAGGCGGTGGAGGATCTCCGCGACCGGCTGCGGCGAGCGCGGTTCTACGAGGGGCCCGTGCGAGGCGGCTGGGACTGGGGTGTGGACCGCGACTACCTGCGCTCCCTCGTCCGCTACTGGGAGCAGGACTACGACTGGTCCGCCGCCGAGGCTCGCATCCGCGCGCTGCCGTGGGTGAAGGCAGGCCGCGAGCATCCCCTCCGCGTGATCCACCAGACCGCGTCGGATTCGGACCCGGTCGTGCTGCTGCTGCACGGCTGGCCGGATTCCGTGCTCCGCTTCGAGCGGGTTCTTCCTCTCCTCGAAGACGTGAACGTGGTCGTGCCCGCCCTTCCCGGGTTCCCCTTCGCCGTGCCGTACCCGGGCGGCGGCGCATCGTCGATCGAGATGGCCGCGGTGGTCGCCGAGGCGATGGACGACCTCGGGTACCGGCGGTACGTCGTCTCGGCGGGGGACGTGGGGTGCGATGTCGCGGAGGCGCTGGCCGCTCTGCGGCCCGAGGCGGTCGCCGCGCTGCACCTGACCGACCTGTCGCAGTACCACTTCCTGGTGGACCTTCCGGCCGATCTGTCGCCGGCGGAGTCGGAGTACGTCGAGATGGGCAGAGGCTGGCAGGCGCGCGAGGGCGGCTACATGCACGAGCAGTCCACGAGGCCCTGGACCGTGGCTGCCGGCCTCCAGGACTCTCCGGTGGGTCTCGCCGCGTGGCTCCTCGAGAAGCTGCGCGCGTGGACGGACAACGCGGGCGACGTGGAGTCCGTCTTCTCGCGGGACGACCTGCTGACCTGGATCTCCGCCTACTGGTTCTCCGGGTGCATCGGAACGTCCTTCTTCCCGTACGCGGCCGCCGGCGGCAAGCCCTGGCCGAGGATCGAGGCGCCGTCTGTCTTCACGATCTTCCCGAAGGACCTGGTCAACGCGCCTCGCGAGTTCGTCGAGCGCTTCTTCCGGGTCGTGTCCTGGACGGAGCCGGACCGGGGCGGACACTTCGCGGCGTGGGAGGATCCCGAGCCCTACATCGCCGGGGTCCGAACGGCGCTCGCCGCGGCGGTCTAGCCCGGCGTACCCCCACCCGGGCGCCACCACCACTGGGGCGCGAACTGGCGGGCCAGCGCGAGTCAGAATCCCTGGTGGGCGGCAATTTGCCGTCCCTGAAGGGGAACCGCCATCATGGCACGCTCGTTCGCGCTTCGAGTCGCCGCTGCCGCACTCGTCGCCACCACTACCTCGCTCGCTCTGTCGGCCTGGATCACGGACACGTCGACCGACCCGGTGAGCCGGCTCGCCAGCCAGCTCACCGCCGGTGCCGGGAGCAAGGTGTTCGTGGAGCACGGTGACGACCATGAGGGCCGCGTGCTCACGGGGCAGCGTGCCTACGCCACCGTTCTCGACAACGCGAAGCGCGCAGGCGGCGTGTGCCAGGTCCGCGACGGCTACCACAACGCGGACCCCGCGGGCCTCTCGCCCGACATCTCTCGCTACTCGATCACCCGCTGCGACTTCGAGGGTCTGGGCATCGCGCTCTACCGGTGGGGCGCGGGCCAGTTCCCGCAGTTCGGCTTCGACCAGCAGGTTCCGCAGCTGACCGCCGACGGCGCCTCCCTCGTGGTGGCCCGCGAAGGCGTCCGGGGCGTCGGGCAGCAGCTCATCTTCGGCGACACGCTCAAGCACGTCGCCCAGTGGGCGACCACGGCGCTCGCCGCCCAGGGACAGCCCGGGTACCTCGTGGACTGCGGGACGCACCGCGTGGGCGTCGACGAGAAGACCGTCGACTGCATCGCGACCGCTCCGAACGGGGAGACCCTTCCTGCTCGCGTCCGCATCGGCGGCCACGAGGGCCTCGCGCAGGTCACGCTCGGCACCGGACCCGTCAAGTTCGTCTGAGCGTCGATCGCCTCGCGCTTGTCGCAGAGGGCGTGGCCGGCCGTGACCGGATCTGTGACAGATCCCGGATCTCGAGACGCAGCCGCGCGGCTCCTCAATCAGCGGAACCGCGTAGCGCCAGCGCCTTCCGCCTAGCGCCTAGCGCCCGAGCTGCGCGCTGACGATGGCGGTGATGTCGATGGGCTGCGTGGGCGGCAGTGCGACGTCGGCCGGGTCGATGGGAGACGGGGCGCCGGGCGTCGGGGCGGGGGTGTTCATGGCGTGCTCCCTGGGGCGATTCGTCGGGATGGGATGCGACCAGAGCTTCGAGTGGCTGCGTCCACGGTCCGCTGATCGCCCGCGGCTCGGCAGGGGCGAATGTCCCGAGAAGTCGACAGACCTGTCTGCCTGCGAGGCCCGCCACGCGGGGCTCGCGCGCCTCCCAGGAGACGCCCGGGCGTGTCGCTAGGCTCGCGCCACTCGCGCACCTTCTCCCTAGGAAACCGCGCCCTGTTCCCCCTCGATGGAGTGCCCCGCGTGACGATCGACGCCCCGCCCGCCCCCGCCACCAACCCCATCCCCGTGGCCGGGGAGCCGCCTCGGCGCCCGCGCAGCGAGCCCCGCCTCGGGCGGTTCCTCAACAACGTCGAGCTGGTGACGGCGATCCTGCTGGGCGTCGTCTCCGTCACGACGGCGTACGCGTCGTTCCAGGCATCCCTCTACGACGGGGAGACAGCGAAGCAGTTCAGCGCGGGCCAGAACTCGCAGACGGAGGCGGAGTCGCTCTACCTCGAGGCGAACCAGCAGTACATCCGCGACGTGCAGCTCTGGGACCAGCTGACCGAGCTGCAGATCGAGGTCGACAACGTCCCGGCGGAGGCGGCCACCTCGCAGCTCAAGTACGACACCCTGATGTTCACCTCGGTCTCCGACGACCTCAACGCCGCGATCCTGTGGTCCGCCGACCAGAACGCCGCGAACCCGGCCGAGTACACGAGCCCCTTCACGTCCGAGGAGTATCAGGACGCGCTCTTCGGCGCCTGGGCGGACGAGGACGACAAGTCGGAGGCCGCCTTCAAGGCCGGCGACGCCGCCGACAAGAGCGGCGACTCGCTGACGCTGACCACGGTGCTCATGGCCGTCTCGCTCTTCCTGCTCGGTCTCGCCGCGGTCGCCCGCCAGCTCCGCGTCCAGCTCATCCTCATGAGCGTCTCGATCGTCATCTACGCCGTGTCGCTCGTGCTGACCTTCAGCGTGCCGTTCATGGCATGGTGGTGACGCCGGTCAGGAGCCGCTAGGGCTCGCTCGCTAGCCTGTCGGGATCGAGCGAGAGGACGCGCATGAGCACGATCGCGATCATCGGCGGGCACGGCAAGGTCGGCCTGCTGACCAGCAGGGAGCTGGCCTCGAGCGGGCACAGCGTCCGCTCGGTCATCCGGAACCCCGAGCACGCCGCCGAGGTGGAGGCGAGCGGTGCCGAGGCCGTCGTCCTCGACATCGAGCGGGCCACACCGTCCGAGCTCGCCGACGCGCTCGGACCGGTCGACGCGGTGATCTTCACGGCGGGCGCCGGCGGAGGATCGGGGGACGCCCGCAAGGAGACGGTCGACCACCAGGGGGCGCTCAAGACGATCGGCGCCGCGTCCGAGCTCGGCGTGCGGCGGTTCGCGATCGTCTCCTACCTCGGGGCGGACGAGCCGGCGGCGGATCCGGCGATGGCCGCCTACCAGCGCGCGAAGCACGCGGCGGACGACGCGGTCCGGGCGAGCAGCCTCGACTGGACGATCGTGCGTCCCGGTCACCTCAACGACGACGCGCCCACCCGCCGGGTCACCATCGACGACGCGCTCACCGAGGGCACGACGAGCCGCGGCAACGTGGCGGCGCTGCTCGCGCTGCTGGTCACAGATGCCCCGGCACCGCGCCGCGTGCTCAACGTCGTGGACGGCGACACCGACCTCCGCGAGGCGCTCGCCCGCTGAGGGCCGCGCTCGACCGCATCGTTCCGGACTGTCCGCATCGGTCTCCGGTTGCGGTTTGTCCGAAGTGATGCGGGAAGGCTCACCAGCTGCCGAAGAGGCGGCGCCCCCAGGTCACCACAAGCCGCGGATACGACTCCGGGAACAGGCGGACGAGCCGATCCACCGCGGCGGCCTGCGCGATGAGCACGCGACCGCGCTTGCGGGCGACCGCCGCCAGGATGAGGCGGGCGGCCTCCTCCGCAGGCGTGCGGAACAGCCGCTCCTCGTACACGCGGACCCGCTCCAGGTGCTCGGCGGGGATGTCCGCCCCGCCGGGCCCGTATGCCGACCGTGCGATGTTCGTGCGCACGCCGCCCGGGTGCACGACCGTCACCGCGACCGGGAGGCCTTCGGCCAGCATCTCGGTGCGCAGGGCTTCGGTGAAGCCGCGCACCCCGAACTTGGACGTCACGTACGGGGCGAGACCCGGCTGCGCCAGGAACCCGTTGAGGCTCGACACGTTGACGACGTGGCCGTCCCCGGAGGCGATGAGGTGCGGCAGGAACTCCTTGGTGCCGTGGATGACGCCCCACAGGTTGACCCCGAGCACGCGCTCGAAGGCCTCGTACCCGGTGTGGGCGACGGTCGTGCCGCCGCCCGCGATGCCCGCGTTGTTGTACACCTGGTGGACGACGCCGAAGCGTGCGACCACCTCGCGCGCGAAGGCAGCCACGGCGGCGCGGTCGGAGACGTCGACCCGGGACGCGAGGACCTCGCCGCCCGCCGTCTCGATCAGGCGTGCCGTCTCCTCGAGGCCCGACCGGTCCCAGTCCGCGATCGCGAGCCGCGCGCCGTGCCCGGCGAGGGCGTCGGCGAGCGCGCGGCCGATCCCGGATCCGGCGCCTGTGACCACGGCCACCTTGCCCCGGAAGGCGGAGCCCTCAGGCGTGCCCGACCGGCGGCGGCGTCTCACTCCTCGGTCTCCGGCACGGGCGGCACCTCGGCGCCCGCGTGCTCGTCGCGGTCGGCCCACTCGAGCAGGGGCGCGATGTCGAACACCGCGTCGTCGATGCCGGCGTGGAGGTCGCCGAGCGCGGCGTAGCGCGCGGGCACGGTCGCGATGGTGTTGTCCTCGGGATTCACGTCGTCCACCTCATCCCAGCGGATCGGCGTCGACACGGTGCCCCGGGGTGTTCCGCGCACGGAGTAGGCGGCGGCGATCGTGTGGTCCCGCGCATTCTGGTTGTAGTCGAGGAAGAGCTGGGCCGGATCCCGGTCCCGGCGCCACCAGGTCGTCGTGACATCCTCCGGTGCCCGCCGCTCCACCTCGCGGGCGAAGGCCAGGGCCGCCCGGCGGACCTCGTCGAAGCCGTGCTCGGGCGGAATCCTGACGTAGATGTGCATGCCGCTGCCACCCGACGTCTTCGGCCAGCCGGTCGCGCCGAGCTCGTCCAGCACCTCGTGGACGACGTGCGCGACCCGGCGCACGCGGTCGAACGGGCATTGCTCGCCCGGGTCCAGATCGATCCGCCACTCGTCGGGCCGCTCGATGTCGGCGCGGCGGCTGTTCCAGGGTGGAACTCGACCGTCGACATCTGGACCGCCCAGATCACGTCGGGGAGCTCGGTCACGCACAGCTCGTGCACGGTCCGGCGGAACCGCGGGAAGAACACCGGGACCGTCTCGATCCAGGGCGGGGCGCCGGATGGAAGCCGCTTCTGGTGCACCTTCTCGCCGTCGATCCCGGTCGGATAGCGGTGCAGCATGCAGGGCCGCTCCCGGAGGGAGTTGACGATGCCGTCGCCCACCGAGAGGTAGTACTGGACGAGGTCGAGCTTCGTCGCCCCGGTCTCGGGGAAGTACACGCGATCGGGGTTCGACACGCGGACGGTGTACTGACCCGCGTCGACCTCGACGGCGGGCGTGCTGGAAGACGCCATGCCCCATTCAACCGCGTGCGTCAGACTGCGGCGATCCAGGGATCCTCGGGGTTGCGGTCGGGCCGGAAGCCTTGGGCCTCCGCGAGCGCGGCGGCATCGGCCAGCCCGCGGCCGAGCGCCTCCGGCTCGTGCGCGTCACTGCCGAAGGTCACGCGTCGGCCGCCCTCCTCGCGCCACCAGCCGAGGATCGCCGGGTCGAGCGGGACCTTCGTGTTGATCTCCAGCGCCAGCTCTCCATCGGCCACCGCACGCAGGGCGAATCGCAGCTCCTCCTCGAAGTGCGCCGGGGAGAAGGGCACCCCTTCCTCGGGCCAGGACCGCACGGGGTAGTCGATGTGGGCGAGGGCGGTCAGCCCCTCGGAGGCGGCGACCAGGAGGGGGATCTCCCCGAGGTACTCGCGGTATGCGGGATCCGCCGGCCGGTGCCGGAACAGCTCGAAGGGCTCGGCGAACGCGTCGCCGTCCGGCAGGACGTGCAGGGAGCCGAGGATGCGCTCGAAGGCTCCCGTGGCCAGGAGGGCGGCGACCTCGTCGCGATGCCGGTGCGGCTGGCCGACCTCCATCCCGGTGAGGATGCGCAGCTCGGGGTGCGCGAGGCGGCAGCGTTCGACGGACTCCAGATAGCCCTCGACGTCGAGCGGGGGAGCGGTGAGGATGCCGTCCGTCACCAGCGGCCCGACGCTGTCCACCAGATAGCCGGCGCGGAAGGGCGTGAAGTCGACGTGCTCCGTGAAGGCCACGGCCGGGATGCCGAGCGCGACGGCCCGCGCGCAGGTCGCGTCCATGTCGCCGAAGCGCGCGTCCCAGGACCACTGGGAGTGGACGTGGCCGTCAGCGGGGAGCGCCATCCCGCGAGTCTGCCACCCGCGCATCGCGGACGGCTTCGGGCGGGCTCAGCGGCCGGCCGTCGCCCACTCCGGGCGCAGCCTCTCGACGCCGTCGAGGAGGAGGTCGAGGCCGGTCTCGAACTCGACCGTGAAGTCGTAGCCGCCGCGGCTCATCTCGACGACCATCTCGATCAAGTAGGGGTAGAGCTCCATGGCGGCAGGCGGCTGCAGATCGCGCTTCTGCCGAGCGACCGCCCCGGACTCCTCGGCCGTCTCGAAGCCGAGGCCGCGCTCCTGCAGCGCGAAGCCGTAGATGTAGGCGTCGAGCGCCGACGTGGTGTGCACGGCGGTCGAGAACGAGAACCCGGCGCTGCGGAGGCAGCCCAGCATCGCGTTGTGCGCCGCGAGGTTGGCCGGACCGGGTCGCATCCGGCCCTCCATCAGGCCGTTCGCCCAGCGGTGCCTGCCGAGGGCTTGGCGGAGGGAGACCGAGCGCCTGCGCATCTCCGAGCGCCAGTCCGGCCCCTGGGCGGGGGCGGCCACCTCGCTCCAGACGATGTCGACCATCCCGTCGAGCAGGTCCTCCTTGTTCGCGACGTGCTTGTAGAGCGCCATCGGAACGACCCCCAGGTCTTGGGAGAGGGTCCGCATGGTCATGCCGTCGATGCCGACCCGGTCGGCCACCGCGACCGCCGCAATCAGCACCGAGTCGCGGTTGAGGCGCGCGCGGCGGGGGTCTCCTCGGGCATCGGGGTCACCTCTCGCACGTCGGCGCCGCAGCGCGGCGGGCTTGACAAGTGTACGTCATACACCTACCGTATCGGCATCTGGTGTACGTCGTACACCATCGGCGGCCCAGCTGCCGCAGACCCTCTCCCAGAAGGACCGCTCGTGACCCGCTCCAGAAGGACCGCCCTCATCACCGGGGTGCTGTTCGCCATCACCATCGTCTTCTCGATCCCCGGCGCGCTCCTCTATGGGCCGGTGCTCGACGATCCGGACTACGTGCTCGGCGCCGGGGCAGACGGCCAGGTCGCGCTCGGCGCCTTCTTCGAGATCCTCGTGGGCGTCGCCAACATCGGCACGGCGGTCGTGCTCTTCCCGCTGCTGCGGCGGGAGAGCGAGGCCCTCGCGCTGTCCTACGTGGCCTCGCGCATCGTCGAGTCGACGATCATCGCGGTCGGCATTCTCAGCATCCTGTCCGTCGTGACTCTCCGCCAGGGCGTGGCGGAGGGCACCGTCGCGGGATCCGACTCCGCGGTCGCCGCCGGCGCCGCACTCGTCGCACTGCACGGCGCGACGTTCCTCGTCGGTCCCGGGCTGCTCGCGGGGTTCGGCAACGGGCTCGTGCTGGGGTACCTGCTCTACAGGTCCCGCCTCGTCCCGCGCCCGATGGCCGTCCTCGGGCTCGTGGCAGGTCCGCTCGTGATGGCGTCCGGGATCCTGGTGCTCTTCGGGGTCTACGACCAGGTCTCCGCCTGGTCGGGGCTCGCCACCCTGCCGGAGTTCGTCTGGGAGGCGTTCCTCGCCGTGTACCTCATCGTCAAGGGCTTCCGGCCGGCCCCGCCGACCCCGGGCGACACCGCGTCCGCGAGTCCGAGCGCCGTCTCCGCCTGATCCGCACGATCCGCGGGTCGTGCGGACCGATCCCAGGCGGGTGCGGGGGAGCGCGCGTCCGCTCGACCCGCGGCCGGGTCGGAGCGTTCCTCGGCGGGAGGGGGCGGACCGGCCCTGACCGGGGGCGCCGAGGCCGGTACCGTTGAGGCGTGTCTTCCCCTGATCCCACCGTGACTTCCGACGCTGAGCCCACCGGCGCCGAGCAGTCCTTCTCCGAGCTCGGGCTCGACGACCGCGTGCTCAAGGCGCTCAAGGACGTCGGCTACGAGACCCCGTCCGCGATCCAGGCGGCCACCATCCCGCCGCTCCTGTCCGGCCGCGACGTCGTGGGCCTCGCCCAGACGGGGACGGGCAAGACGGCGGCCTTCGCGCTGCCGATCCTCTCCCGCCTCGACCTGACCCAGCAGACCCCGCAGGCGCTCGTCCTGGCGCCTACCCGCGAGCTCGCGCTCCAGGTCTGCGAGGCGTTCGAGAGCTATGCCGCCCACCTCCGCGGTGTCCGGGTCCTCCCAGTCTACGGCGGGCAGGGCTACGGCGTGCAGCTGTCCGCGCTGCGCCGCGGCGTGCACATCGTCGTCGGAACCCCGGGCCGCATCATGGACCACCTCGACAAGGGGACGCTCGACCTCTCGGAGCTCAAGTACCTGGTGCTCGACGAGGCGGACGAGATGCTCCGGATGGGCTTCGCCGAGGACGTGGAGACGATCCTCGCCGACACGCCCGAGGACAAGCAGGTCGCCCTGTTCTCGGCCACCATGCCCGCGCAGATCCGGCGGATCTCCGCCAAGTACCTCCGCGACCCGGAGGAGATCTCGGTCAAGGCGAAGACGACCACCTCGGCCAACACGACCCAGCGGTACCTCGTCGTCTCCTACCCGCAGAAGGTGGATGCCCTCACCCGCATCCTCGAGGTGGAGAACTTCGAGGGCATGATCGTGTTCGTCCGCACCAAGAACGAGACCGAGACGCTCGCCGAGAAGCTCAGGGCCCGCGGCTACACCGCGGCGGCGATCAGCGGCGACGTCGCCCAGGCTCAGCGCGAGCGCACCGTGAACCAGCTGAAGTCGGGGAAGCTCGACATCCTCGTCGCCACCGACGTCGCGGCCCGTGGCCTCGACGTCGAGCGCATCAGCCACGTCGTCAACTACGACCTGCCGATCGACACCGAGTCCTACGTGCACCGCATCGGCCGCACCGGGCGCGCCGGCCGGTCGGGCGACGCGATCAGCTTCGTCACGCCGCGCGAGCGCCGGATGCTGACCGCGATCGAGAAGGCGACCCGGCAGCCGCTCACCCAGATGCAACTGCCGAGCACCGAGGACGTCAACGCCACCCGGCTGACGCGCTTCGACGACCAGATCACGGCGGCCCTCGAGCAGACGGCGCGCATCGACCGGTTCCGCGAGATCATCGGGCACTACGTGACCCACCACAACGTGCCGGAGGCGGATGTGGCGGCCGCGCTCGCGGTCGTCGCCCAGGGGGACACGCCGCTCCTCCTCTCGCCGGAGGACGACCGCCCTACCCGCTTCGAGCGCGACGACCGCGAGCGCGCCCCGCGGCCCGACCGGGATCGAGGAGACCGGGATGGCGACGGCGATCGTCCCGAGCGGCGCAAGCGCCCCGCCCGCGGGGATTTCGCGACCTACCGCATCGAGGTCGGCCGGCGGCAGAAGGTGGAGCCGCGGCAGATCGTGGGTGCCCTCGCCGGCGAGGGGGACTCACGCGCGAGGACTTCGGCGGCATCGACATCCGGCCGGACTTCTCGCTCGTCGAGCTGCCCGCGAACCTGTCGGAGGACGTCTTCGACCGGCTGAGCGGCACCCGGATCAGCGGGAAGCTCATCCAGCTGCGGCCGGATCGCGGCGGACCGGTCCGGCGTGACGCGGGCGAGCGCCCGGCGCGCAAGCCGCGCCACTAGGGAGCGAACCGCTCGAGTTGCCACTTTCCGCCCTCATTCCGGCCTCTCAGGGGCGGAAAGTGGCAATTCGGCAGCGGCAGGCTCGCGGAATCAGGACCGGGGCAGCTCCGCCTCGATGAGCGAGACGATCTCCGGGGCGTCCGGCTGCGTGGTGGGACGGAAGCGGTGCACGGCGCCCGACGGGGTCACGACGAACTTCTCGAAGTTCCACGCCACGTCGCCAGCGTCGCCCGCCTCGTCCGCGGTCTCGGTCAGCACCGAGTAGAGCGGGTGACGGGCGGGCCCGTTCACCTCGACCTTCTCGAACATCGGGAAGGTGACGCCCCAGGTGGTGGAGCAGTACTCCTTGATGGCCTCCTCCGTGCTCAGCTCCTGATTGAACTGGCCGCTGGGAAAGCCGAGCACGGTGAACCCGCGGTCCGCGTAGGCCCGCTGCAGCTCCTCGAGCTTCTCGTACTGCGGCGTGAGGCCGCAGCGGGAGGCGACGTTCACGATGAGCTTCACCTTCCCCTCGTACTCGCCGAGGGTGGTGTCCTCGCCGTCGATCGTGCGGACGGGAATTTCATTCAGCTCCATACAGGGCCCAAGTCGCCTGCCGCCCTCGCCATTCCGCTCCCGCCCTCAAGGTGCGGCACGATGGCGGGATGCCCTCCGACGCCCAGCCCCTCGCCGAGGACCGCGGGCCCCGCGTCTGGGCCACCCCGGAGTGGCGGCAGGCCGCCCTGGCATGGGCGGAAGCGGCCCTGTCCGCCGCAGGAATCCACCGCACCGGCGAGGCGACGCAGCCGCGGATCCGGGCCTGGGCGACGGTGCTGCGGATTCCGACCACCGCCGGGATCGTGTGGATGAAGGCGGCCGCGCACGAGACCGCAGCGGAGGTCCCGCTGTACGGCCTGCTCACCCGGGTGGCGCCCGCGCAGGTTCTGCATCCGCTCGCCGCCGATCCCGAGCGCGGCTGGATCCTGCTGCCCGACGGCGGAGGCTCCCTGGCCGACGAGCTCGACGGGATCGACCTGCCCACCGTCCTCGAGCGCATCCTGCCGGAGTACGGGGCGCTCCAGGTTGCTCTGGCTCCCCACGCCGACGAGATGCTCGCCCTCGGCGTCGCCGATATGCGCCCCCACCGGATGCCCGAGCGCTTCGACGAGGCGGCCGGTGCGGTCCGGGAGGGACTCGAGACCGCCGACCGGCCGCGGTACGAGCGGGCGCTGGCGTTCCGCGGGGCGTACGCGCGGTGGGCGGAGCGGCTGGCGGCGTCGGCGGTGCCCGCAAGCCTCGACCACAACGACCTGCACGCCGCCAACATGCTGGTGCCGCACGCCGACGAGGCGGTTGCCACCCGCTTCTACGACTGGGGCGACGCGGTCGTCGCGCATCCGTTCGCCAGCATGCTGCACGGCCTGGGCTGGGTGGCCTTCCGGCTCGGGACCACCGACGACGATCCGCTCCTGCACCGGCTGCGCGACGCCTACCTCGGCCCCTTCGAGCCGTTCGCTCCGCACGCCCGCCTGATCGAGGACTTCGAGCTGGCCTGCCGGGTCGCCAAGGTGGGCCGGTGCCTGACGTGGGCGCGCGCGATCGCGATGAGGGACGAGGGTCTCGGCTACGAGCGGGCGCCCTTCGAGCTCTTCGCCGGGATCCCGGAGCCCGGGCTGTTCTCACCGGTGTGAGCCGGCCTGCGATTCGGCGCGGCTCGCCGTGTCGCGAGAGGTCCGCCTAGGCTCGAAGCATGTCGGCGCTGATCCCCGGGCTCGAGACGCAGGACATCGCCGAGGATCCCCGTCCGAGGCGGACGGCCGCGCTGATGTCGGCGGCGCTCGTCGGGCTGGTGCTCCTCGTGCTCGCGGCGGTGATCGTGGGCATCCTCGTCACCTGGGCGATGGTGCAGCCCGTGCTGCCCGACCCTGGTGGGCATCCGACGCCGCCGGCTCCGGCGTCGCCGGCTGTGCTGCTCGCGGGCGCCTAGCCTCGACGGATGGGCGGAATCCTCGACCGGGTGCACATCGGCACATCGGGCTGGAGCTATGCCCACTGGGAGCACGTGCTCTACCCGCCCGGCCTCCCGGTCTGGGATCGGCTGGCCCTCTACGTGCGATCGTTCTCGACGGTGGAGCTCAACTCGAGCTACTACCGGTGGCCGAGGACCTCGACGTTCGCCGGCTGGCGGCGGCGCCTCCCGCCGGGCTTCCTGCTGTCGGTGAAGGCGCCGCGCGGGCTCACGCATGCCAAGCGGCTGTACGCCCCGGAGGCGTGGGTGCGGCGCATCGCGGAGTGCTGGCACGAGCTCGGCGACAAGCGGGCCGTGCTGCTCGTGCAGCTGCCGCCGACCTTCGAGCGGGACGACGCCCGGCTCGGCTACTTCCTCACGCAGCTGCCGCCGTGGATCCGGGTCGCGGTCGAGCTGCGGCACCCGAGCTGGGACGACGATGCCGTGTACCGGATGCTCGAGGAGCACGGGACCGCCTACTGCGTCATGAGCGGCGCGAACCTCCGCTGCGTGCTGCGCGCGACCGCGGAGACGGTCTACCTCCGCCTGCACGGCCCCGACCACGACCACCTCTACGGCGGGTCGTACTCGAACGAGGACCTGGGCTGGTGGGCGGATCGCATCCGCGAGTGGCACGGCGACGGCCGTGAGGTGTTCGTCTACTTCAACAACGACGGCGGCGGCAACGCCGTGCGGAACGCGCAGACGCTGCGGTCGTTCCTCTCCTGACCGGCCGCGCAGGCGCGCCGGCCCTTCAGCGGCCGGGCATAGTGGAGGCAGGACCGGGGGAGGGATGGCACGGGCATGGATCTCGGCACCACGTCAGCGCTGGGCGTCGGCACCGCCCTGGTGGGCGTCGTGCTGCTCGCGCTGGGAGCGCAGCTGCAGAGCCGAGGGCTGGCCGGAGTTCGTGCCGAGGATGCGGGAGCTCGCCGGGGCGCGCTCAAGCTCCGGCACCTCGCCCGGCTGCCGAGGAGCGGACGCTGGGTGGGCGGCGTGCTCCTCACCGGGGCCGCCATGATCCTCAACCTGCTGAGCCTCCGGCTCGCGCCCCTGATCGTCGTGCAGCCTCTCGGCGTGGTCGCCCTCATCACCACCGCGCTGCTGAACGCGGCGACGAACGCGTACCGGCTGACCTGGGCGTCGATCGGCGCCATGGCGGTGTGCGTCGTCGGCATCGGCACCTTCGTCACCGTGGGGGCGCTGACCGCCCGGAACGCCGTCGTATCCGACGCGGATCTCGGGCAGATCCTCGCGGCCCTCGCGGTCGCGGCCCTCGTCCTCGCCACAGGGCTCGCGACGCTGCGGCGGCGCTTCCCGGCGACCCTCAACGTCCTCGCCGCGGGCGTGCTGTCCGGGTTCGTCGTGACGCTCGCGAAGACGGTGGTCACCCGCGTCTCGGTCGGCAACCTCGGCTGGCTGACGCTCGTCGGGCTGATCGCGCTCGTGGGGGTCGCGGTGACGAGCACCTACTTCGTGCAGAGTGCCTACACGTCAGGGCCGGTGGACCTGATCGTGGCGGGCCTCACGATCATCGACCCGCTGGTCGCCGTCTCGCTGGGAGTGTTGGTGCTGGGGGAGGCGTCGAGGACGCCCGGCTGGGCGATCGCGGCGCAGTCGGTCAGCGGAGTGGTCGCCATCGCCGGCGTGTTCCTGCTCGCGCGCAGCCACCCTCAAGCGATCCGCACCCCCTGATCGCTCAGGGGAGGGTCGACTTGCCGGAAAATCCCGCTTCGAGGCCCGGATAGCGGGACTTTTCGGCAAGTCGCTAGGGTGACGCCGTGAACGAGGAGCCCGAACCGCCGCGGGAGCCGGACCGGTCCGCGGAGCCCGCTGAGGAGCCCGCTCGGGGGTCGGGGGACCGGGCGACGGAGGGCGACTCCGGGGAGTACGGGAACCTCCGCCAGACGATCGCGGCCATCGCCTTCGGCCGGTGGCCGACCTGGCTTGTCGGAGCCGGCCTTGCCGGGGGCTCCTTCTGCTCCTCGCCGGCATCTACAGCCTCGGAGCCGGCGACTTCTCGGCCCTCGGCCCGACGCTGGGCGGTGTCGTCGTGGCATCGCTGACGGGGACCGTCCTCAGTGCGCGCCGGCGGGCGCAGAGCCCGGAGAGCAGGGCGGCAATGGACAGGGCTGCCGCGCGAGAGAGGGCGATCCTCGACTCGCCGGCGGTGCGCTACCTGGATCCCGGATTCGGGGAGGCGCCCGACGTGCCCCTCTGGGCGGAGCCGTACGCGGCGCACCGGAGCCGCACCTTCCCCGTGCCCGAGCGGACCCTCGTGACGCTGCTTCGGAATGCGCTCTCGCGGTCACCGCATTTCGTGCTGTCCGAGGTGCACGACGGAGGTGCGACCGTCCACCGCAGGACGCAGCTGGCGTTCCACGGGGAGCGGTTCCTCCTCGAGTTCTCCGCCGTGGAGGAGGGGACGGAGGTCGGGGTCACCTTCCGGCCGCTGAGCCCCGCCTCGATTGGGACGGCCTCGGGGGTGTCCGAGATCGAGCGGCTCTTCCGCGTACTCGCGGAGGCCGTCGCGGAGCACCGCCCGGGCGGCCCCTGACCTGCAGAACGCTGAGGATGTGGCCTGCCGCGTGACTCTTTGTGACACGCTCGTTCGATAGCCGCAACACGCCGCGCCTAGCCTGGTTCAGGCAGCGCCGTCGCGCCCGCCGCAGTCCACTCCACAGCAGAACCGCAAGGGGACCCCTATGACTTCCTTTACGCGCCGGGCGGGCGCCGCCGTGTTGGCCGTGGGCCTTCTCGCCACCGTCGCCGGCTGTTCCGGCGCCAAGTCCGGCGGATCGGGCGACTCCGGCTCCGGCTCCGACTCCGGGTCCACCGACGCCTCGCTCATCCTCATCACGCCGACGCCGATCGGCTCCAACAACTTCCTCCAGCTCGCGAGCGACGGTGCCGAGGCCGCAGGCACGAAGTACAACGCCAAGGTCGACGTCTACGAGAGCGAGGACCCCGCGAGCATCCAGCAGAACCTGGATGCCGCGATCCGCGAGAAGCCCGACGTCATCATCGGTGTGAGCTTCAGCGTTCTCGACCAGTTCACCGAGGCCGCCGCCGACCACCCGGATCAGCAGTTCCTCCTCATCGACACCACTCCCGAGAAGCCCACCGACAACCTCACCTCGGCCGCGTTCAAGGAGTACGAGGCCACCTACCTCACCGGGGTCGAGGCCGGCCTGCTGTCGGAGAAGAAGAACGTCGGCGTGGTGGCGGCACTCGACACCCCTTCATCCACCGCTGGATCGATCCGTTCTTCGCTGGCGCCCAGAGCGTCGACCAGGGCGTGAAGACCGGCGTGCAGTTCGTCGGCGGTGACAACCCGTTCGGCGACCAGGCCCGTGCCAAGGCGCAGGCGCTGATCCTCGGCGAGGGCGGCGCGGACTACGTCCAGGCCGCGGCCTCCGGCGGCAACACCGGCGTGTTCGAGGCCGCTGCGCAGAACGGCTTCAAGGCGTTCGGCGTCGACACCAACCAGTGCCCGGAGTCGCCCGGCAACGTCGTCGACAACGCGATCAAGCGCGTCGACGTGGCGCTGCTCAACTCGGTCGGCGACATCCTCGACGGCAAGACCGGCGGCACCACCGAGTACGGCCTGAAGGAGGGCGGCGTCGGCCTCACCGGCCTCGAGGACGGGGTCGCCGACTCGCAGTGCCTCATCGCCGACCACCCCGACGTGATCGAGAAGGTCAAGGCCGTCCGCGACCAGATCGTCTCCGGAGAGCTCAAGGTCCAGGACCCGCTGACCGCCGGATGACGGACGCCGCCGCAGAGCTGAGAGGCATCAGCAAGAGGTTCGACGCCGTCGTGGCCAACGACGGCGTCGACCTCGTGCTGCGGCGCGGCACCATCCATGCGGTCATGGGCGAGAACGGCGCCGGCAAGTCGACGCTCATGTCGATCCTCTTCGGGCTGGTGCGGCCGGATGCCGGCTCGATCCTGGTGAAGGGCGTCGAGCAGCACTTCCGCGGGCCGCTCGACGCGATCGCCGCGGGCCTCGGCATGGTGCACCAGCACTTCCGGCTGTTCGACACCATGACGGTCGCGGAGAACGTGGTCTACGGGGCCGAGCCGACCAGGCGGGGGATCCTCGACCGGGCGGCCGCGGCGGCCAGGGTGCGCGAGCTCAGCGACCGCTACGGGCTGGACACCGACCCCGATGCGATCGTCGGCCGCCTCTCGGCGGGCGCCCGTCAGCGCGTGGAGATCCTGAAGGCCCTGCACCGCGACGCCGAGGTCCTGATCCTCGACGAGCCGACCGCCGTGCTCACGCCGGACGAGGTGGACTCGCTCTTCGCCGTGCTGCGGCGTGCGGCGGACGGGGGCGCGACCGTGGTGCTCGTCACCCACAAGATCCACGAGGTGCTCGCGGTCAGCGACGAGGTCACCGTGCTCCGCGACGCACGCGTGACCGGGCGCTTCCGCACGGCGGAGGCCACGAGCGCCGACCTTGTGCAGGCGATGACCGGTCGGACCGTGCAGGAGGTCGCTAATCCCGGATCGGGGGAGGCGGGCGACGTCGTCCTCGAGGTGGAGGGGCTGACCGTCGCCGACCGGGGCGTGCACCGGGTGCGCGACGTCTCCTTCGCCGTGCGCCGGGGCGAGATCGTCGGCGTGGCCGGCGTATCGGGCAATGGCCAGCACGAGGTCGTCGCGGCCATCCTCGGCCTCCGATCGGCCGATGGCGGCTCGGTCCGCCTGCTCGGCCGCGACCTCGCGGACCTCGACGTGCGGCGGCGGCGTGCGCTGGGGCTGGCGGTCGTTCCCGAGGACCGCCGCGGCGAGGGCACCGCCGTCACGATGACCACCGCCGAGAACCTCGCGCTCGGCCATCACCGCACCGCGCCGATCGGCGCCTCCCGCGGATGGCGGCGCGGGTGGATCTCGCTGCGCGCTCAGCGCGACATGGCCCGCCGCCTCATCGCGGACTACGACGTGCGGACGTCGGGGGCGGCTGCCCGTCGGCGCGCTGTCGGGCGGCAACGCCCAGAAGGTCGTCATCGCGCGCGAGCTGTCCCACCAGGCGCCGGTGCTCGTCGCCGAGCAGCCGACCCAGGGGGTCGACATCGGGGCGATCGAGTCGATCCACCAGCGCCTTCTCGACTACCGCACGGACGGGGGAGCGGTCCTGCTCGTCTCGCACGAGATCTCCGAGCTGCAGGCCCTCGCCGATCGGGTGCTCGTGATGTTCGCCGGGCGCATCGTCGCCGAGTACTCCCGCGCCGAGGCGACGACGGCCCGCATCGGTGCCGCCATGGCGGGCGCAGGCGAGCCGCACCGGGCCGCATCGTGACGGCCGCGCCGCCGACGGAGGCGCCCGAGCCGCGCACCGGCACCGCTCGGCGCCTGCTCGCCGTGGCCGCCCGGCACCCGGCCGTCGTGCCGATCGGCGCGGTGCTGCTGGCCCTCCTGATCGGCGCGGTCATCATCGCGGGCGCGGGCCTCGATCCGATCGCCGCCTACGCCGCCGTCCTCGAGGGGGCGCTCGAGCCGGACAGCCTCGACTACACGCTCTCGGTCTGGGGCTTCATCTGCGGGATGGCCCTCGCCGCCGCGATCCCGCTGCGGATGGGCGAGTTCAACCTGGGCGGCAACGGCCAGCTGGTGCTCGGCGGCCTGGCCGCGGTCGTCGTGGCGGGCGCGCTGCCCGGCCCGCTCGCCGTGCCGCTCGCACTCGTCGCCGCAGCCGTCCTGGCCGGCGGCTTCGGCGCGATCTCCGCCCCGCTCGCCACGCGCTTCAACATCCCCATCATCATCAGCACGCTGCTGCTGTCACCGGTCGCCGTCGCCGTGGTGTCGTTCCTGATCCGCTACCCGCTGGCCGAGGCGGGCTCGGGCGTCGCTCAGACGGAGAGGCTGCCCGAGAACGCGCGCATGTGGGCGATCGGCGGCCTCTCCTACAGCAACGTCGGCCTCCTGATCATCCTCGCCATGCTCGCGATCTTCTGGATCGTCGACTCCCGCAGCGCCGTCGGCTTCGAGCTGCGCGTGGTCGGCGCGAACCGCCGCTTCGGGGCGTACGGAGGCATCGTCGTCGGCCGGCTCGCCCTCGGTGCCATGGCCGCTGCGGGCGCCGCAGCGGGAATCGTGGGCGCCGTCATCGTGCTGTCCGCGCCGTACCGGCTCATCGACGGCGCGCTGCTCTCCCCGGGGTACACGTTCGCCGGCTTCGCGGCGGCGCTGCTCGCCGGCGGACGCCCCCTGCTCCTCCCGATCACCTCGATCCTCTTCGCCGTGCTCCAGGTCGGCGGGGCGGCGATGGAGCGCACGGCCGAAGTCCCGCGCCAGCTGTCCGACCTCCTCCAGGGCGTCGTGATCGTCGTCCTCGCCCTCCGCACCGTGCTCGACGCGCGCCGCACCGGACGGAGCGAGCACTGATGCACGTCCTCGAGTGGGGCTTCGTGGCCGCCGTGCTCCTCGCGGCGACCCCGGTCCTCTACGCCGCACTCGCCGGCGCGCTCTCGGCCCAGGTGGGTGTCTTCAACATCGCGCTCGAAGGCCAGATGCTCTGGGGGCGTTCGCCGCGGTGGCGGGCAGCTACTACACGGGCAGCGCCTGGGCGGGGATCGGGATCGCGATCGTCACCACCGCGCTCTTCGCGGTGGTCCTTGCCGTGGGCGCTGCGCGGTTCCGGGCGGATCCCATCATCATCGCGATCGGCACGAACCTGCTCGCGCTCGGCCTCACCGGCTTCCTCCTCCGTGTCCTCTTCGACGTGTCCGGCACCTTCGCACCGCGCGGCCTGCAGGGCATCCCCGCCATGGCGTTCCTCAAGGGCATCCCGGTGCTCGGGGAGGTGTTCGGGGGACAGACGGTGCTCGTGCCGCTCGCCTTCGTGCTCTGCATCGCGGCCGGGCTGTGGCTGCGCCGCACGGCCGGAGGCCTGCGCCTGCGGGGCATCGGCGAGCACCCGGAGGCCGCCGCCAGCCTCGGCGTCGACGTCGCCCGCACCCAGACCTGGACGACGATCCTGGGGGCGCACTGTGCGGCATCGCCGGAGCCCAGCTCGCCCTCGGCAACGTCACGGTGTTCACCGAGAACATGACGGCCGGTCGCGGCTGGATCGCGGTGGCGGCGGTCATGCTCGTCGGCAGCCGCCCCTGTGGCTGCCCGTCGCCTGCCTCGGCTTCGGCGCGGCGGAGGCCTTCGGCTTCCGGCTGCAGGGGCTGGGTGCTCCCTCCCAGCTCACTGACGCCGCCCCGTACGCGATCACCCTCCTCGTCCTCGTCGCCACCCGGATCCGCTTCGGCGCGGCCCGGCGCACCGTCTCCTGACCGCTCGCTCCCGCCCTGGAAGGACCCATGTCCGACGCTCAGCTCCGCCACGTGATCCTCGACACCGACACCGGGATCGACGACGCCCTCGCGCTCCTCTACCTGGCGGGCCGACCCGACGTCGAGGTCTCCGCCATCACGAGCGTGTACGGCAACACCCCCGTCGAGTCAGCGCTGACCAACATCGCGCGCGTCCTCGAGGTCGCCGGGCTCGAGGACACGCTCGTGGCGCGCGGTGCGGCGGGACCGATCAACGGGGAGCCGCGGATCGCCGGCCACGTGCACGGCAAGGACGGGCTGGGCGACCTGTGGTCGACCCCCATCTCGCCCAAGAACCTCTCGCCGCTCAGCTCCGCGGAGCTGCTGGTCGAGCTCGCCCGGTCGCGGCCGGGCTACTACGACCTGCTGCCCGTCGGACCGCTGACCAACGTGGGGATCGCGCTCGAGATCGAGCCGAACCTGCTCACGCTGTTCCGGTCCACCGTGATCATGGGCGGCTCGGGGCCGTTCCCGCCGCTCGGCGTCTCCCAGATGGTCGACGCGAACATCCAGAACGACGCCGAGGCCGCCGCTCGCGTGTTCGCCGCGCCGCGCACCGAGCTCGTGATGGTCGGCGTCAACGCGACGGCGCCGACGATCGTCGACGAGCAGGCGGTGCAGGCCCTGCACCGAGCGGGCACTTCGTGGGGCACCTTCTCCGCGCAGATCCTCGAGGCCTACATGGACTTCTACCAGGTGGCCTGGGGCAGGCGCGTCTCGCCGGCGCACGACGGGCTCGCGGCGGCCCTCCTCGTGCAGCCCGAGTGGATCACGTCGTCCGCACGGGGCCCCGTCAACATCACGAGCGACGGCTTCGCGACCCGCGCGCACCTGATGCGGACCGCGAACGGGCTTCCCGTCAGCTGGGAGACGACTCCGGCCCCCGACACCCTCGTCGTCCTCGACGTCGACCGGGAGGCGTTCCTGGCCGACTTCGTGCGCATCCTGTCCGGTCACGCGTCACGGATCTGAGGACTCTGGCGCGAGGACCGCGCGCAGTAGTACCTTTCGCTGAGCATTCGCTGGTAGTCGCCGTCATCGGAGACGGCGACGGCGGATGTCTCTCGTGAGGGGACAACATTTCCATGCGCAAGGTCTTCGTCGTCACAGCTGTGCTGCTGGCTCTCGACACCATCCTGCAGCTCTACTTCGCGGCGCTCGGACACTTCAGCACCGGCCAGGGTGAGCTGTTCGGCATCCACGGCTTCAACGGGGCCGTCGTGCTGCGCATCCTCGCCCTCGTCAACATCCTCGCCGCGGCGGGAGCCCGTGCCGGCAGGCGGACCATCTGGATGACCGTCATCGTCTTCCTGCTGGTTCTGCTCCAGACGGTGATCTTCATCCTCACCGGTGTCATCTTCAACATCGGCCCGGAGACGCCCGAGATCCCCGTCGGAGCCAGCATCCTGCTCGGCTTCCACGGCCTCAACGGCCTCGCCATCATCGCGCTCAGCGGCATTCTCGTCGGCCGCGCGATCCGCCACGCGCGCGGGGAGGCTCCTGCTGCCCGCACGGCCGCGCCGGTCGTCTCGGAGGGTGAGCGGGAGGACATCCGCCCGAGGTGAGCACCTCGCTGCTGCTCCTGCTCGACCTGGCGCTCGGCGCTCTCGCCGCCGCCGCGTGGACAGGAGCGGTGCTGGTCGCAACGAAGACGCCGTCCCGGCGGTCGGGCCTTCTCGGCACGGCCGCCGTGGCGGCGGCCATTCTCGCCGTCCTGGGGCAGGCCGCCACCGCCCTCGCCCTGACCGAGCGGGCGTGGGGGTTCGGCGTCGAGAAGACGCTCTTCGCGGTGCCGGTGCAGCTCGTCTTCGGCGTCCTCGCGGCGGTTCTCGTGCTGCCGGCGCTCCTCAGAGCCGCCCGAGGCGTGCCCTGGCGGATGTCGCGGTGGGCCCCAGCGGCCCTGGTCGCTGCCGCGGCCTCGTCCGTGGTGGGACTCGTCGCCCGCGGAGTGCTCGGATATGCGATCTCCCCGCTCTCCGCCGCGGTCCTCGTCGGCCTGGTCCTGCTCGCGGGGTGGCTCGCCCACGCGCTCCTGGTGAACAGGGTCCGGCGTCAGGTGGTCGGTGCGTCGGCGCTGGCGGCACTCCTGCTGGTGACCTCGGTCGGCTACTCGTGGGTGTCCGACGTCGCCGTCGCGGTCGCGCTCTCCGATCACGCCGGCCCGTTCGGGCATGGCGGACCCCACGGTCGGAACGCGAATGAGGCGCCGACGGCCCCCGCGGACCCCGCTCAGAGCGTGTCGGTCGCGGATCTGCGCACGGCGTCGAACGCGCCCGGGACGCTCCGCCACTTCGAGCTCACCGCCGGGCACCAGACGGTGACGGCGACGAGCGGGAAGAAGGTGGAGGCGTGGAGTTTCGGGTCCCTGCCCGGCCCCGAGCTGCGCGTCGACCAGGGTGACCTCGTCGAGGTCGTGCTGCGGAACCGCGACATCGACGAGGGGGTGACGCTGCACTGGCACGGCTACGACGTGCCGAACGGCGAGGACGGCGTCGCGGGCGCGACTCAGGACGCCGTGCTGCCCGGGGAGACGTTCACCTACCGGTTCACCGCAGACGAGCCGGGCACGTACTGGTATCACACCCACCAGGCGAGCGCGGAGGGCATCCGCCACGGCCTGTACGGAACGCTCGTGGTGCTGCCGACCGGCGGCGTCCCGGAGCAGGTCGACGCGACGATCGCCCTGCACAGCTTCGGCTCCGCGGTGTGGCTCGGCGACTCCGACCTGCCCCGCACCGAGCCGGCGGCCGAGGGCACGACGGTCCGCGCCCGCCTGATCAACACCGATCAGGTGCCACGCCGCTTCCGCGTCAGCGGAGCGGATTATCGCGTGGTCGCCGTCGACGGGCGTGACCTGAGCGGGCCCACTGACGTCTCCGCCGAGAGTCTGCGGCTACCGGCCGGCGGGCGGATGGATGTCGTGTTCACGGTGACGGCTGACGGGGTCCGCATCGGCACCGACGCGTCGGCGCGCGTCGCCGTCGGCTTCGGACCGGACGGCTCGGACCCGCTGAAGCTCGCGTCCGATGCGTCCGCACCGGACCTCGACCTGCTCTCCTACGGCTCGCGCGGAGCGCTGGATGCGCCCGCGCCCACGCGCGACGCCAGCCTCGTGCTGGACCGGCTTCCGCGCTTCCTCCGCGGCGTCCCGTCCAACGCGTACACCGTCAATGGCGCGGTGTTCCCGCACATCCAGAACATCGAGGTCACCGAGGGTGACGTCCTCCGGCTCACCGTGGTCAACCGCGGCTGGGATACGCATCCCATGCACCTGCACGGCCATCACGCCCTCGTCATCTCGCGCAACGGCGTGCAGGCCACGGGCGCTCCGCTCTGGGTCGACACCTTCGACGTGCAGCCCGGCGAGGTGTGGCAGGTGCTCGTGGAGGCGGACAATCCGGGCATCTGGATGGACCACTGCCACAACCTCGAACATGCCGAGCAGGGCATGATGATGGCCCTCACCTACCGCGGGGTCACGACCCCGTTCGACCACGAGCACATCTCCGGCTGAGTCGCAGCGGGCAGGCCCGCGCTCACCGCGGGGGAAAAGCCGCGCGTATCCGTCGCTGATTTCGAGACGATCGCTGCGCGATCTCCTCAATCAGCGGTGTTCTGGGCGGACAGGGGCCGGGCCCTCCACCGATGATTGAGGAGCCGCCCGCAGGGCGGCGTCTCGAAATCAGGCCCTCGAGACCACGGTCCCGCCGCTCCTCACACGGAGAGGGCGAGGGTGAGCGCGAGCCCGTTCACGAGGGCGTGCGTGACGATCCCGGGTCCGAGCCGGCCCGTCCTCGACGCGAGCCACCCGGTGATCAGCCCGAGCAGGAGGGTCGCGGAGAAGAGCGCCACGGCGGTGACGAGGTCGTGGGCCTCGTGCAGGTGCAGCAGGGCGAAGACGAGAGCGGAGCCGATCACGCTGATGTCGATCGCCGCGCGACGTCGGCCCTCGGTCGGTGGACCGCCGCCGGAGCGCCGCAGGATCGCGTTGCGCAGCGCGCGCAGCACGAGCCCCCGCATCAGCAGCTCCTCGGCGAGCGGCCCGACGACCACGACCACGACCGAGAACGCCGCCTGCAGGGCCACGGAGTCGAAGACCGTCAGGTTGCTGGTCGGGCGATCGTCGGTGGCTCCGGACAGCGCCAGCCCGACCAGGATCAGCGCCAGCTCGTAGACGACCGCCGCCCCGAGGCCGAGGAGCAGGTCGACCGGCCGGATGCGGAGGCCGAAGTCCGAGGAGAGGGAGCCGAGGCCGCGGCGCCGGCCGAGGACCGCGATCCCGGCGATCAGCAGGACGTAGATCAGAGCCGGCCCGGCCACACGGAGGAGATCCGACACCGCACCGTCCTGCGGAAGGAGCAGGCCGGCCAGGGGAGCGACCGCCATGACGCCGACCGCAAGGGCCGCGGCGGGGAGTCCCCAGCGGATCCGCCCCGACGGGAAGTAGTCGCGCGCCGCGTAGGGCGGACCGGCAGGCGCAGGCGGTCGCGTCGCGCCCCGCGCCCTCGATTCCGTCGCCCTGCTGATCGGAGAACTCTACCGGCGGGCGGTTCGCCGTGGCGTGGTCCCGTTCACCTTGGAGTCGTCTGATGGGGCGCAAAAAGCCATTACCCCGGCGAGCGGCCGGGAGTAGTGTGGCCGCCACCGCCTGCCCGGGGCGGGGGCACGTAGGGGTGTTTCGATGGCGTACGTCCTCGGTGTCGACATAGGAACAAGCACGACCGCGGCCGCTGTGCTCGCGGTGGACGAGCCCTCTGCGGTTCCCCTTCCCGTCCAGCTCGGCAGCCAGCGGAGCGTCGTCCCGTCGGTGGCGTTCGTGCCGGAGAACGGCCGCATCCTCGTGGGGGAGGCGGCAGAGCGCCGGGGCCGGGCTGCGCCGGATCGGCTCGTTCGCGAGTTCAAATCGCGCATCGGCGACGCCGTTCCCATCGTGGTCGGCGACCTCTCGCTGCCCGCCGAGGAGCTGTACGCCGCGGTCGCCCGATGGGTGGTCGACCGGGTCGAGGAGCGCGAGGGTGCGGCGCCCGAAGCGGTCGCGCTGACGCACCCGGCGGCGTGGGGCTCCTACAAGCTCGGTCTGGTGAGCGCGGCGCTGCGCGAGGTGGGCCTCGACGATGTCCTCCTCGTGACTGAGCCGGAGGCGGCAGCGCGGCACTACGCCGGTCAAGAGCGCGTCGCCGCGGGGGCCGCGGTCGCCGTCTACGACCTGGGCGGCGGGACGTTCGACGTCGCCGTCGTGCGGGCGGGCGACCGGGATCGGTTCGCCGTCCTCGGCCGTCCGCAGGGGATCGAGCAGCTGGGCGGGCGCGACTTCGACGATGCGGTCGTGCGCCATGTGACCGGCGCACTGCAGGAGCGCCTCGAGGGCCTCGACGCGGAGGACCCCGAGGTGCTGCTCGCGCTCGCGCGGCTGAGGAGCGACTGCGTCGAGGCGAAGGAGGCGCTCTCCTTCGACGGCGAGGCGACCATCCCGGTGATGCTGCCCGGACTGCACACCCAGGTCCGGCTCGTACGCGGGGAGTTCGAGGGAATGATCGAGGAGGCCATCCGCGACACGATCGCGCTGCTCGCCTCCGCAGCCGAGTCGGCGGGCCTCGACGTCCAGGACCTGAGTGTGGTTCTGCTCGTCGGCGGGTCGTCGCGGATCCCGCTCGTCGCGGAGCTCGTGTCCGAGGAGCTCGGCAGACCGGTCGCTGTGGACACCGACCCGAAGGCCGCGATCTCGCTCGGGGCCGCAGCGGCAGCGGCCGCAGCCCTGCGGCCTGTCGAGCTGCCCGTCGGGGCGTCGACGGAGCCCGTCCCGACGCCGACGGAGCCGATCGCCCTGCCCTACGCCCCGCACCCGCCGCGCTTCGGCGCCGGGGTGGCGGCGTTCGCCTCGGGCGGCGGCGACCTGAGCAGCCTCCGGACGCGCGCGGTGCTGCTGGCGGCCGCTGCCATCGCAGGCGTCCTCGTGTTCGCGGGGCCCGCCTCACCGACCGCCGTCGGCAACGACCCGTTCGCGTCCGAGGCCGCCCACGCCGAGGGCAACGGATCCGACGCCGTCGCCGCGACCGAGCTCCCCGCCGAGTCGCCGTCCGCCTCCGATGCGCAGTCGGCTCCGGCCCCCGAGGACACCACGCTCGACCTCGTCACCGCTCCCGACGAGGGAGCGAGTCCGGTGTTCACGCCGGTGTCGATGACGCAGCCGGCACCGTCGGCCGGAACGCCTGCCGGCGGCACCGGGGGACGCCCACCCAGGCTGCAACGCCGTCGAGCGGAACAGGGACGACCACGGACCCCGTCGCCGATCCGGGCGACACCACTCCGGGAACGGACACGGGCACGGGAACGGGAACCGGCGACGGCACGGTGACCGACCCGGGGACGGGCGGGACCGCCCCGGGGACGGGGGCACCGATCCGGGGACGGGTGGCACCGATCCTGGCACCGGCGGCACGGATCCCGGCACGGGCGGCACGGATCCCGGAACCGGCGGCACCGACCCCGGAACGGGCGAGCCCGACCCCGGAACCGGCGGCACGGATCCCGGCACGGGCGGCACGGATCCCGGGACGGAACCGGACCCGGGCACCGGCACGACCACCGACCCCAGCAGCACCGAGACGCCTCCGCCGACGGACACCGGCGACACCACGGAAGCCGTCCAGGCGGACGGCGGCGAGGACCCGGCCCCTCGGCGGGGTGACGGCTCGTGCGCCCGGTTCACCCGAGAACTGGACCGCTGCATCCGGTCCCCGGCACGCCTGCCGCCGCCCTGCTCGATGAGCTCGTCACCTCGCCTCGCGGGCGGATCGCGGTCGGCATCGCCGGCCCGGGCGGCAGCGGCAAGACCGCCCTGCTCGAACAGGTGGCCTCCCGCTATCGCGCGGCCGGCATACCGGTGCTGCGGGATGCGCCCGAGCGGCCGCCGCTCGGCCCCGCCGCGCTCGTGATCGACGACGCCCACGCGGCGCCGGTCGCGGCGCTGGAGCGACTCACCGCTCTGCTCGCGGAGCCGCGCCTCGACCTCGTCGTCGCCCATCGCATGTGGCCGCACCGACCGGAGCTGCGACGGCTCACCGCTGCGCTCGAGGAGCACCATCCGCCGGTCGTGCTCGGTCCGCTCACCCATCAGGAGCTCGCGACCCACGCCGCGGCGGTCACCGGATCGCCGCCCCCGGTCGTCACCGTGGAGGCGATCCGGCAGCTGACGGGTGGGCTGCCCTGGCTCGTGCACCGGGTGCTCGCCGCGGCGCCACGGGGCCGCGCCCTGCCCGACGTCCTCGCCTCGCGTGAGCTGATCGAGCAGCTGGGCGGCGAGCTCGAGGGGCTCGACGAGGGCGTGCACGAGCTTCTCGTCGCCCTCGCCGTCGGCTTCGATCTGTCGGGCACCCTCCCGCCCTCCCTGCAGGGCGCCGGGGACGTGGACGCCCTGGTGCTGGAGGCGCGGGCGGCCGGGCTTCTGCTGGCCGACGAGAGCGTGCCGCCCCTGCTCCGGGACGCTGTCCTCGGCGGGACACCCGCGCACCACGTGCACCTCCTGCAGCGCGTGCTGCTCGATTCCTACGTCGACGAAGGGCGCCCGCTGGAGCCGATCGCCGCCGGCCTCGCCCATGCCGGTCTCCGGGATCGCCGGGTGGCGCAGGCGCTCGCCCATCGCGGCGACGCGCTGCTGCCCGCGGCACCCGCCGAGGCGGCCACCGCCTACCGGGAGGCGATCGCGGCCGGCGCGGATCCGCTCGCGCTGGCGGCACGCCGGGCGCAGGGGGCGTGGGCGGCGGGCGACGGCCAGACGGCCTGGACGCTCCTCGACGAACTGCTCGCCGAGGAGGATCCGCCGGACCTTCCTCGCGCGGTGGCGACGGCCGTCGCTCTGTGGGAGGGGCGGGGCATGCTGGCACGCGCCGCCGAGACGTGCCGCTGGCTGGGGGCGGAGCGAGCCGGACCTGCGGCGCCCCTCGCCGTCGTGGCCATGCTGGCCGCAGGTGACCGAGCCGGCGCCGAGCGGATGTCGGCGGTGCCCGCGGAGGCCAGGTCACCGGGTCGTGCCGCCGTCGCTGCGGCGCTGATGGCCGAGGGGATGCTCGGAACCATCGAGGGTGAGGCGGGCGCCCTGGCGGCGCTCGTGCGGGCGTCGGACATGCTCACCGCGTCGAACCAGGTCGTGCCCCTGCCTGAGCTGCCGGCCGTCCTCGCCGCCCTCGTCGCGATCAGCTCGGGCGACCTGGCGGTGGCGGAGTCGGTGCTCGCCTCGGCTCTCGCGGGCGGACAGGGCGGCGAGGCCGCGCGCCCACGCCTCCTGCTGCTGCGCGCGTGGGTCGCCATGCAGGCGGACCGCCCGGAACGGGCGCGCGAGGCCATGGGCGCCGCGGTGGCTGCGCCGCGGGCCCTCACACCACGGGACGAGCTCCTCCTCCGCGCCCTCGAGGTCGGACTGGCCCGCCGCACCGACGACGTCCCCGCTCTCGTGCGGGCGTGGCAGCGCGCACGGGAGAGCGTCCTGCACCTGCCGGTCGACCTCTACAGCCTGCTGCCGGTCGGCGAGCTCGCGGTTGCGGCCGCCCGCCTCCGGGACACCCAGCGTCTGGCGCCGCAGCTCGACGAGGCCTGGCGCATCCTCGATCGGCTCGGCTCGCCGCCGCTCTGGGCCGTGCCGCTGCACTGGTCGGCGGTGCAGGCGGCGATCCTGGCAGACCGCCCGGCCGACCTCGCCCCACACGCCTCCGCGCTGCTGCGGGCGGCGGAGCACAACCGGCCCGCCGCGGTCCTCGCCGCGGCCGGACGTGCATGGGTCTCCGTGCTCGCCGGCGATTTCGAGGCCGCCGCCGTCGAGAAGGCCGCTCGTGGACTCGCCACCGTCGGCCTGACCTGGGACGGCTCCCGGCTCGCGAGCCACGCCGCCGCGCACGCCGAGGAGCGGCGGGACATGACGCGACTGCTCGCCTGCGCGCGCGACCTGCACGCCTCACAGTCCGCCGGGGCGCCCCTGCCGGTCGCGCCGATCCGGCAACGGGTCCGGTCCGGGTCCGGGAGGAGGGCGCGCGACAGGACACGGGGCTCAGCGCCCGCGAGCGGGAGGTGGCCCGCCTCGTGCTCGACGGCAAGAACTACCGCGAGATCGGGGAGGCGATCTTCATCTCTCCCCGCACCGTGGAGCACCACGTCGCCCGGATCCGCCAGCGCCTCGACGCGACCACGCGGTCGGACCTCCTCGCGCAGCTCCGGCTGGCGCTCGACACGGACGATCCGGAGTAGGAGGGGGTCGGAAGCCCCCTTCCCCCTAACCCGCGGCGCCCGATACCCCGCACCGCGGGCTCCCGCCCAGGGGGCCGAACGCCGATGCTCCCGGCCGCAGCCGCCGCCTAGCGTGAGCGTCGTCGATCACCGGATCGGCTTCCCCAGGCCAACGCCCCGCTACCCGCGCCGCTGCCCACCACCCCCGCAAGGAGCACCCCTGATGTCGATCACCGCCCTTCTGCTCGAATTCCTGATGAACCTGCTGCGCGATCCCGCGGCCGCATCCGCCTTCCTCCACGACCCGGAGGGTGCGCTCGACTCGGCCGGCCTCGGCGGGGTGTGCACCGACGACGTGGACGCGGTGATGCCCGTCATCCTCGACATGGCGCCCGTCGCCGCGATCAGCGGCTCCGTCCTCGGCACCGGCGGCAACTCGGTGGACGGTGGGGATGCGCACAACAGCGGACCGGGCGGTGCGGTCGAGGGAACCGGCGGCGACAGCCTTCCCCGGCCGTCCAGGCACTCACCTCCGTCGTCAACAACTTCTCCTACACGAACCTGGACGACCGGGACACGGTGACGAGCAACGCCGTCACGTCCAACGTCTGGGCCCTCGGCGACGTCCACCAGATCTTCGACAACGACGCGATCGTCGCCTCCGGCGACGGCTCGGCTGCCGGTGGCCGCGACGCGAGCGTCGACAACTCCGACGACCACTCGACGAATGTTTACGCCGGCGACGACGTGAACATCGGCAACACCGATACCGACATCGACCTGGACAACGCGTTCAACGACAACTCGGACAACTCGACCGACAACTCGGTGGACGTCGACCTCGACAACTCCCTCAACGGATCGCTCAACGACAACTCGGACAACAGCGACAACTCGGACAACAGCGACAACTCGGACAACTCCGACAACTCGACCGACGTGGACGTCGACGTCTCCGACTCGCTCAACGACAACTCGGACAACTCGGACAACTCCGACAACTCGGACAACTCGGACAACTCGACCGACGTGGACGTGGACGCCGACTTCGACGACTCGTTCAACGACCAGTCCACCGACGTCGCCTTCGACGACCTCGAAGCGGAGTTCACCTCCATCGACGACTCGACCGTCATCGCCCACAACGATGTCGACGTCGAGACCGACGGGCACGACCCGCAGTACGACGACCAGATGTAGCACCCGGCCGCCACCCGAGAAGAAAAGGGGAGAAGGCGACCCGACGCCGAATCCCCCAGGCCGAGCAGGAAGCTCCCGCTTCCTGCTCGGCCTTCGTCTGTGCATGATGGGTGCACGCGAAGGTTGTCGAAGGAGACGCCGTGGCCGACCTGGTGGGACTGATCGAGCAGGGCATCGAGCTCGCCCGCGTCGCAGCCCGCCCCGACCTGCAGCACCGCCTGGAGCAGACGCGCGAGCGGCTGCGTGATCCCGACATCCGCGTGATCGTCGTGGGGGAGTTCAAGCAGGGCAAGAGCCAGCTCATCAACGCGCTGGTCGGCTCGCCCGTGTGTCCGGTCGACGACGACATCGCGACCTCCGTGCCGACCGTGGTCCGCTACGGCGAGCAGCCGTCCGCGGTCGTCGTCGCCCCTCGCCCCGGCACGGGCGGCGCGGAGGGCGAGCCCGTGCTCGAGCGCCGGCCGCTCGCCCTCGACGAGCTGGTCGACGCCGTGTCGGAGAAGGGGAACCCGGGCAACGCCAAGGGCCTGGTCGCCGCCGAGGTGTTCCTGCCGCGCAAGGTGCTCTCCGGCGGCTTGGCGGTCGTCGACTCGCCCGGGGTCGGCGGGCTCGAGTCGGCGCACTCCCTGACCACGCTGACGGCACTGCCCACCGCGGACGCGATGCTCCTCGTGTCCGACGCGTCGCAGGAGTACACGGAGCCGGAGCTGCAGTTCCTTCGCCAGGCGCTCCGGATGTGCCCCAACGTCGCTGCGGTGCTGACGAAGACGGACCTGTACCCGGCTTGGCGCGAGATCCAGTCCATCGACCGCGGCCACCTCGACTCGGTGACCCCCGGGATCCCGATGTTCCCGGTCTCCTCCGAGCTGCGCCTGCAGGCCGGCCGGTTCGGCGACGCGGAGCTCAACACGGAGTCTGGATTCCCCGACCTCGTCGCCTACCTGCGCCGCCGCATCCTGGGCGAGGCGGAGGCGGTTCAGCGCCGCTCCGTGGCGGCCGATCTGCGGTCGGTGACCGAGCACCTGGCCCTCGCCCTGCAGGCCGAGCTGAGCGCACTCGTGAATCCCGACGGCACGCCCCAGGTCGTCGCCGAGCTGGAGGCGGCGCGCGAGCGGACCGACGAGCTGCGGCGGCGGTCCTCCCGATGGCAGGTGACCCTCAACGACGGGGTGAGCGACCTCATCTCGGACATGGAGCACGACCTCCGCGACCGGATGCGCAGCATCCAGCGCGATGCGGACGAGGCGATCGACGGGGAGACCCGGGCCCGGTCTGGGATCAGCTGATGGACTGGCTCGAGCAGCGCGTCACCGCCGCGGTGTCCGACACGTTCGTGTGGACCGACGAGCGAGCGCGATGGCTGTCCGCGCGGGTCGCCGAGCACTTCGATCAGGGCGACGTGCCGCTGCCCACCATCCGCGTCGACAGCATCGATCACGTGCTGGATCCGGTCGAGCCGGTGCCGGCGCTCGATCTCGGCGAGGTCGGCGGGATGCAGCGGGTGGTGATCGGCATGCGGGGGTCGTACGGCGGCATCCTCATGGTCGGTCTCGTCACGGGGCTGCTCGGTCTGAGCCTGATCAACCCGTTCTCGGTCGCCGCGGGCGCCCTTCTCGGCCGGAAGGCCTACCGGGACGATCGGGAGGCGCGGCTGCTCAAGCGCCAGGCGGAGGCCAAGGCGCTCGTGCACAAACAGGTGGACGAGGTCGTCTTCCAGGTGGGCAAGCAGCTGAAGGACCGGCTCCGTCTGGTTCAGCGCGGCATTCGGGACCACTTCACGGACATCGCGGACGAGCACCACCGCTCGCTGGGCGCGTCGGTGCTCGCGGCGCAGAAGGCGGCGAACATGTTCGCGGCCGAGCGCGAGCAGCGCACCAAGGAGATCCGCGCCGAGCTGCGCCGCGTGGAGGCGCTGCGCAAGCAGGCGCCTGCCGAGGACGCGGCGCCGGTTCCGGCGGCGACGTGACCGGGACGGCGCCCGGGCTCCCCGTGGCGGCGGCGCTGGGCCTGATCACGGCGGCGCTCGAGGTGTACGGCGACGACCCTCCCGCCCGCTCGGCGCTGGTCGGCTACCGGACCCGCCTCGAGGAGCCCCTCCGCGTCGCGATCGCCGGCATGGTCAAGGCCGGCAAGTCGACGCTCCTCAACGCCATCATCGGCGAGGAGATCGCGCCGACGGATGCGGGAGAGTGCACGCGCGTCGTCACCTGGTACCGGCACGGCATCACGCCGCGCGTGACGCTCCACCGACGGGACGGATCGTCGCTGCCCCTGCCGGTCACCCGTGGGCAGGGCCGTCTGGTCCTCGACCTCGCCGGGACGCCTGCCGAGGACGTCGACCGGCTCGTCGTGGAGTGGCCCTCCGCGCGGCTCGGATCCCTCACCCTGATTGACACCCCGGGAATCGCCTCGGTCTCGGGCGCCACCTCCGCTCGATCGCTCGACTTCCTCACGCCGGAGGACGCGCCGTCGCAGGCGGACGCCGTCGTGTACCTGCTCCGTCACCTGCACGCGGCGGACCTCACCTTCCTCGAGGCCTTCCGCGACACGGGCGTCGGGCGCTCCGGCACGGTCAACGCGCTCGCCGTCCTGTCCCGGGCGGACGAGATCGGAGCCGGCCGCATCGACGCCCTGATGTCGGCGCGCAACGTCGCCGAGCGCTACCGGCGGGACGGGAGCCTCCGCGCCCTCGCCCTGGGGGTGCAGCCCGTCGCCGGCCTGCTCGCGCAGAGCGCGCGGACCCTGCGCGAGTCGGAGTTCAGTGCCTTCGCCCAGCTCGCCGCGCTCGACCGGGACGCGCGCGAGCGCCTCCTCGTCTCCGCCGACCGGTTCGTCCGCCCGACGGACCAGGTGGAGGTGAGTCCCGAGCTGCGGCGGTCGCTCCTCGCCCGCTTCGGGCTGTTCGGCATCCGGCTGGCCTGCGTCCTCGTCCGCAGCGGGGTGCCGGACTCGAGCGCGCTCTCGGCGGAGCTCACCCGGCACAGCGGCCTCGACCCCCTGCTGCGTTCGCTGGCGGATCAGTTCCAAGCCCGGGCGGACCAGCTGAAGGCCCGTACGGCGCTGATCGGGGTCGAGACGCTCGTGCGGGAGCAGCCGCGAGCGGGCGCCGAAAGGCTGTCGGCGATGCTGGAGCGGATCCAGGCCGGTGCGCACGAGTTCGCGGAGCTGCGGCTGCTCTCCGAGGCGCGGACGGCGGGCATCGGACTGTCCCGAGAGCGCGCCGAGGAGGCGGAGCGGCTGATCGGCGGCGCGGGCTCCGCCCCGGCCGCCCGCGTGGGACTGCCGGAGGACGCACCCGCCGGGGAGATCGAGGCCGCGGCCGTCGCAGCGCTGCGCCGCTGGCGGACGCTGGCCGAGAACCCGCTGACCGCGCGCGCCGTCGCAGAGGTCTGCAGGATCGTCGCCCGCAGCTGCGAGGGGATCATCGCCGGCGTCCGCTCAGGCGGCCCCGAGCCCGTCCTGCTCGCGGCGCCGGGCGCGACGACCCCGTAGGGAGGCCGCCGCGAGCGCCGCCGCCCCCAGCACGAGCTGCGCGCCGAGCAGCCAGCGGAACGCCACCGCCCCCTCGGCGAGGGCGACGAACGCCTCGCCGACGAGAGCGACCGTCCCATGCACGACGAGCACGAGCAGCAGCACCCAGCGGACCCCCGCGCGCCGCTCGGCGGGACCCCGGAGCAGGATCTCGGCCACGGTGAACACCGCGAGGGCCGCGAGTGCTCCCCAGAACGCGACCGTCGCGGCGGTGTCGACGGTCGACGCGTCGTAGCCCGGCTCCGCGTCCGAGACGAACCCGCGGAGGAGCTCGAACTGGCGGCTGCGGCGCAGGAACGCGATTGCGAGCAGCAGGACGCCCGCCACGAAGCTGAGGCCCCAGAGGATCCGGGAGAGCCGCAGGACCCGGTCCGGCTTCGGGGTGGCCGGAACGGGGGCGGGGGTCCGGTCCGACATCGGGGGACGCGGGGGAGGAGGGGGTACGTCGGACAGTCGGCGTGCGGGGAGCGGGACGCCGGTCGCCGGTACGCCGTTCCCCGGTGCGCCGGGAGCCGGCGGACCGGACGCCGCGGGCACGCTGGACGGCCCGCTCGTTCCAGGCAGCTCCGCCATATCGACAACCTATCCGCTCGGGGCCCAGGGGGTCAGGAGTGCTGCTCGCCCGCCTCCTGACGGCGCACGCCGTAGACGGCCGCCTGGGTCCGCCGCTCGAGCCCCAGCTTGTCGAGCAGCCCGGACACGTAGTTCTTCACGGTCTTCTCCGCCAGCTGGAGCTTCTCGCCGATCTGACGATTGGTCATCCCGTCGGCGATGAGCGCCAGGATCTGGCGCTCCCGCAGGGTGAGCTCGACCTCCTCGGAGCCCGCGGCGACGGGCAGCGGCAGCCGGCTCAGCGCGCGCCTGCGGATGTCCTCGCGGATCAGCTGCTCTCCCGCAGCGACTCGCCGAAGCGCCGTCACCAGGCCGGCTCCACGGATGTCCTTCAGCAGCCAGCCCTGCGCGCCGGCGAGGATCGCCGCCTCCTGCGCCGACTCGTCCTCGAAGGCCGTGAGGATCAGGCAGGGGATGGTCGGGTGCTGGGAGCGGATCTCGCGGCACGCGTCGATGCCCGTCCCGTCGGGCAGGCGCACGTCGAGGACGACCACGTCCGGCACCGTGGCGTGCACGCGGGCGACCGCTGAGCGGACCGTCCCCGCCTCGCCGACGACCGTCATGTCGTCCTCACGCTCGATGACGTCGCCGATGCCGCGGCGCACCAGCTCGTGGTCGTCCACGAGGAACACCCGGATCACGATGCGGCCTTGCGTGGTGGTGTCGGCACCCGCCATTCCAGCACCGCGCCCTGCTTCTCCCCGGGGCGCAGCACGCTGGCGCCGCCCCACCCGCGCGCGCGAGCCTGCAGATTCGCCGTCCCGCTTGCGCGCGCGCTGTCTCCCGGACCCTGTCCGTCGTCCGCCACGATCACCCGAACCTCCTTCGCGTCGGCGCTCACACTGACAGCGACGTCCGACGCCCCCGCGTGCCGCGCAGCATTGGACAGTCCCTCCCGCAGGACCGCCTCCAGATCGTCCACGAGCGCGGGCGGCGCCCACTCGTCCACCGAGCCCTCGAACACGATGCGCGGCGGGACAGGGAAGGCGCCCGCCGCCTCGCCCACCACGTCGAGCAGCCGGTGCCGCGCCGTCGCTCCGCTCTCGTCGGTGGACAGGGCGAAGACTGACTTGCGGATCTCCGTGATCGCCTCGTCCAGCATGCCGTTGACGGCGTGGACGCGGCCCGCCAGCGGCGCGGGCATCGCGTCGACGTCGAGGGAGTGCAGGGAGAGTCCCGCGGCGAAGAGGCGCTGGATGACGTTGTCGTGCAGGTCGCGCGCGATCCGGCTGCGATCCTCGAGCAGCGCGATGCGCTCCCGCACCCGGCGGGCGTCCCGCAGCTCGAGCGCGACACTCGCGTGGGCGGCGAAGTCGGCCGCCATGTCGAGGTCCGACTCCTCGAAGCGCCGGGACCGGCTCGGCCGGACGACCACCAGTGCGCCGTACGGTCCGCGTGCCCCCGAGAGCGGGAGCACCATCGCCGGACCCGTGAAGAGGTCCTCGTCGCCGGCCACCTGGATGTGGAGGCCGTCGAGGAGCAGCGGCGTGCCGGACTCGATCACGCGGCCGCTCGCTGTGCCCTCACGCGGGAAGACGCGGCCGGTGTACACCTCGGTCCGATCGCCCCACGCCGCCTCGACGACGAGCGCGTCGGCGGCCGTCTTCCGGATCACGATGACCGTCGCCGCCGAGGTCAGGTGCGCCACCGCATCCGCCACCATCAGGAGCGGCTCGTGGACGTCCTCGTCGAGGAGCGCCGCGCTCACCTCGGCCGAGGCGATCGCCCAGCGCTGGCGCCGCTGCGTCTCGCCGAACAGGCGCGCGTTGTCGATCGCGATGCCCGCGGAGGAGGCGAGCGACAGGAGCAGCTCCTCGTCCTCCGCCAGGAATCCGCCGCCCGCGATCCGGTCGGTCACGTAGAGGTTGCCGAACGCCTCGCCGCGGACGCGGATCGGCACTCCGAGGAAGCTGTCCATCGGCGGGTGGTGCGGTGGGAAGCCCGAGAAGCGGGGATCCCGCGTCAGGTGCTCCAGGCGCACGGGGCGGGCGGCGGTCGCGAGCGCGCCCAGGAGCCCGTGGGCGCCGGGGAGGCTGCCGATGCGCTCCGCCGTCGCCTGATCGACGCCTACCGGTACGAACTCCTCGAGCTCTCCATTGGGTCCGATGACCGCAAGCGCCCCGTACTTGGCACCCACCAGGTCCACCGCCGACTGCGCGATCCGCATCAGCACGAGCGAGAGGTCGAGGTCCTCTGCGATTGCGCGCGACGCGGCCAGCAGGTGCCGAAGCCGGCCCTGTGTGGCCAGGACGTGGCCGGCCTTCTCGACGAGTTCCTCGATGGCCCGCTCGAGTTCCGACCGCGGCAGGTCCGGGAACTGGATCCGATAAGGGTCGACACTCATTGGCTCATTCCTGCAGCCACTGGGAGCGGGACTAACGTCCCGGAATTCCTCGAACGATACCGCTTCGGAGTCGCCGTTGACCACGTTTCTCTTGAGGTCGCTCGGAACACGGCGCGCCCCGACGGCTCTGGGACCTTCGGCCCTCGCTCGCCTCGTCCGGGGCTCGGAAAGTTGGGAGTGGCGAACGAAGGATCGTTCCCACACCCGAACCGAAGAGACCATCCCCTGCGGACGAGGACAGCCGGAGCTTCTGCCACCCCTGAGCTTCGTCCGGCCCATCCGCAGGGGAGGCGGATCGCCCTCTCGGCCGGTGCCGCCCGCCTCTCGGCTCAGGCTCCTGCTGCGGTCTCGGCCGCCTGTGCCGCTCGTGCCGCGCGGATCGCGGTGATGTCCTGCAGCGACCAGCCGTTGCCGTCGGGATCGCTGAAGAACACGAAGCGCCCCCACGGCCACTCGACGACACCCCGGGCCTCGATCCCGGCCGCCTGCAGCTTCGCGAGCGCCTCGTCGGCATCCGGGATCACGACCTGGATGCCCTCCAGGCTCCCCGGCTCCATGCGCGTCATGCCCTTGTCGAGCACGATGGAGCACGCGGATCCGGGCGGCGTCAGCTGGACGAAGCGCAGGTTCTCGTCGACGACCTGATCGAAGTCCGCCACGAACCCCAGCTTGTCCACGTAGAACTCCTTCGCGCGGTCGATGTCCGACACCGGCACCGCCAGCAGCTCGATCTTCCAGTCCATTTCGTGTCTCCTCTCCGGGCCTGTTCCCGTGCATCCAGCCTTCCGAGGATCGAGGACAGGATCGGTCCGCAATAGGAGGAGAATCGGCGCATGAGCGGAACGACGACCACCTCGCGGGTGCTCGCCCTGCTCGACCTCCTCCAGACCCACCGGCACTGGACCGGCGCGGAGTTGACGCGGCGGCTCGGCGTGACGACGCGCACGCTGCGCCGCGATGTCGACCGCCTCCGCGGCCTCGGCTACCGCGTCGACTCGGTCCCGGGGGTGGCCGGCGGCTACCGCCTGATGGCCGGATCGGCGCTGCCGCCGCTCCTGCTGACCGACGACGAGGCGGTCGCGATGGCCGTCGGCCTGCGTGCCGCCGCCGTGCAGGCCCTCGCGGACGGCGGCGTCACCGCGCTGACGGCGCTCGCGAAGCTGGAGCACCTCCTGCCGCCGGCGCTGCGGGGACGCGTGAACGCGCTGGGCGGCTCCGTGCAGCCGGGCGGCACCGGCCCGGCGCCGGTGTCGCCGGACCTGCTCGGGCAGCTGGCGCTCGCCTGCCGGGACACGGAGCGGATCCGCTTCCGCTACGTCGCGGCGGACGGGGTGGAGTCGCGCCGGGTGGTGGAGCCGCACTCCCTCGTCGCCGGGGACCGCGCGTGGTTCCTCGTCGCCTGGGACCGGGACCGCGGGGACTGGCGCACCTTCCGCGTCGACCGGATCAGCGACCTCACGCAGACTCGCGTCCCCTTTTCCCCGCGACCGCTCCCGGCGGCCGACGCGGCGCAGTTCGTGGCGGCCGGCTCGTCCCGCCAGTCCCGGCGAGCGCAGGTGCTGCTCGGCATGCCGCTGGCGGCGATGCGCGAGCACTTCGGCGCCTGGGCGGGCGCAGCGGAGGACGCCGGCGACGGCCGCACCCGCTGGCCGATCGGAGGCCGCAGCAACGAGGAGCTCCTCGCGGCGCTCGTCTGGATCCCCGCCGACGTCGACTACGAGGTGCACGGCGACGAGGAGTTCTCCCGCTTCCTCGCGGCGGCGGGGGAGCGGCTGACGTCCGCCGCCTCCCGCTGAGCTGGGCCGGCCCTGCCCGCTGCCGCCCGCTAGCGCCCGCTGGCGATACGAGAGGGCCGCGGCCGGGTCATACGCCGCTGCCCGCTGATTGAGGAGCCCGCGAAGCGGGCGTCTCGAAATCAGCCCCGGTCCGCAGAGGCTTCGCCCCTCGTTGCAGCCGTGGGCCGGGAGGTCGAGCAGGGATGAGAGCCGGTCACGTGGCTGGTTCTCGCGGGCCCGTGTCGCGTCTGCTCCTCTCGGGGATGCACCGGGCGCGGTGCGGGTACACACCGCGCTCGCCGAGCGCGCCCTGTAACGACGAGCGCGGTGCGTAGACGGGCCGCGCTCGTCGCTACGCCCCGCGCTCGGCGCGAGGGATGCGCGCGCTTGTCCTTGAGCCCCGCGCTCGGCGACAGCGCTCCTCGCGGCCGGCACGACGCAGGGGGATTGCGCCACTCTCGCCTCCCTCTCAAGCCCGAGCAGCACCACCCCTCCGATCCGCTCGCGGAGGCCCATGCCGCTACGGCGGGGCGCATCTCGCCGCGCGCGGTGCGGGTACAGACCGCGCTCGCCGAGCGCGCCCTGTGACGACGAGCGCGGTGCGTAGACGGGCCGCGCTCGTCGCTACGCCCCGCGCTCGGCGCGAAGGATGCGCGCAGTTGTCGCTAGGCCCCGCGCTCGGCGAAGTCACCCATCGCGGCCGGCACGACGCAGCGGAGTGAGCCACTCTCGCCCGCCGTCTCCAGCCCGAGCAGCACCACCCCTCCGATCCGCTCGCGGAGGCCCGTGCCGGCGACGGCCGCGTGCATCCCACCGAGCGCGGTGCGGGTACAGACCGCGCTCGGCGAGCGCGCCCCGTGACGACGAGCGCGGTGCGTAGACGGGCCGCGCTCGTCGCTATGCCCCGCGCTCGGCGCGGGGAAAGCGCCCGCTTGTCGTCAAGCCCCGCGCTCGGCGAAGCGCCTCTATGCGGCCGGCGCGACGCAGCGAGCTCGAGCCGCACTCGCTTCCCGTCTTAAGCCGGACCAGCACCACGCCCGCGAGTCGCTCGCGCAGTGGCGCTCCCTCGGCGGCAGCGGGGCGCATCCCCGCCGCGCGGCCCCTCCCACCGAGCGCGGTGCGACACGACGAGCGCGGTGCGTCTCACACCCCGCGCTCGTCGCTACGCCCCGCGCTCGGCGCTGCACGGCGCGCTCGGCGCCGCAGGGCGCGCTCGGCGCCGCAGGCCGCGCTCGGCCCGACCGCCCCGCCCCCACCTCGCCCGGCGTCACCGCCGCCGACGCAGCGCTGCACCCGCAACCGCGGCGAGCACCGCGAACGGGGCAAGCCGCACCGCAGCCGGCCACCGCCATCCGCCCGTGACGGCGTTCGTCGCCGTGCCCGGCTCGAAGACGTTGCCGGGGTTCGGCTCCACCTCGCCCTTCCGCATGGCGACGAGGTGCATCGCGGGGCGGACCGTGCGGTGGTAGACGGCGGGCAGCAGCTCGTGCAGCGCGATCAGGGACGCCTGCGTGCGCCCCACGACCACCGAGCGGCGAGGGGAGGAGGAGACGCGAACGATGGCGCGCGCGACCCGATCCGGTCCGACGATCGGCGGGATGGGGTGGATGCGCTGGCCGGTGAAGTTGGCGGCGTGCTGGTAGATGGGGGTGTCGATCGTGGCGGGGAGGACCGAGCAGACGGAGATTCCGCTGCCCTTGAGCTCCTGGCCGAGCGACTCGGCGAAGCCCAGGAGGCCGAACTTGCTCGTGACGTAGCCGGAGGCGTAGGGCGAGGTGACGCGCGAGTAGATGGACGCCACGAACACGAGAACGCCGGAGCCCTGGGACCGGAAGACCGGAAGGACGGCCCGGGCGCTCGACACCTGGCCCATGAGGTTCGCCTCGATCTGGTGGCGGAAGACCTCGGCGGGGGTGTCCTCGAACGCCCCGTAGCTGAAGACGGACGCGGCGCCCACCCACACGTCGATGCGGCCGTAGCGCTCGACCGCGGCATCTCGCAGCGCGACGACCTGCTCGTCGACGCTGACATCCGTCGGGACGACGAGCGCCTGCGCGCCCTTCGCCCGGCACTCCTCGGCGACGGTCTCGAGGCTCGCGGTGCTCCGTGCGGCGAGCACGAGCCGCACCCCTGCCGGGCGAATCGGTGGGCGGCGGCCCGGCCGATCCCGCTCGAGGCCCCGACGATCACGACGACGCGACCGGGGGCACGCCGCGCGGCTACTGGTACGCCTTCCGCTGCGTGTCCTCGTCGGCCACGCGGACGCCGTGCCGGTACGCCAGCTCGCCCCCGAGGAAGCCGGAGACGCCGAGCAGGAGGAGTCCGATGAGGCTGAGCACGAAGCCGCCGACGCTCAGCTCGTCGAAGCCGGCCGCCAGCCGCACGAGGAAGCTGCCGCCCATGAGCACGAGGACCGCCAGGTTGATGATCATGTGGATCATCGCCGTGCGGTGCACCTTGGTCCCGCGCGTGAGCGTGCCGTAGTCGAAGAAGCCGAGGATCGCGGCGAGCACGCCGCCGACGAACCCGATGCCGACGAGCCAGGCCGCCCCGCGGGTGAACGCCTCCTGCTGGTCGCCGAAGATGGCGACGAGGTCGAAGATGAGTGCGGCGACCCACGAGCCGATCGGGATCGTGATCGCCATCGCGTGGAACGGGTGGCCGTACGGGCCGGCCAAGATCGTCTTCGGCCGCTTAGCACGCCGGAGTGCTGTCTCCGCTTCCATGGCTCCTCCTCGGGACTGCTGGACGTGCTCACGGTAGGCCCGCACGCCAGGTGGGAAACAGGGGTTGCTGAGACCGCGGATCGTCCGGACGCGCACGGAGGATGCCCGCCGCATCGCGATCTAGGCTGGTTGTGCCATCCGATCAGTGCCGTCGATCAGTGCCGAACGAAGGAGACGCTCCGGTGTCCTCGCCCGCCTCCCTGCGCGTCGCCGTCGTCCAGTTCGAGCCGGTGCCGGACGAGCCGGACCGGAACCTCGACATCGTGCGCACGCATGCCGAGGCCGCGGCCGCGGAGGGGGTCGCGCTCGTTGCCTTCCCCGAGATGTGCCTCCTCGGCTACTGGCACCTGCGCCGCCAGACCGCTGAGCGGCTGCACGAGCTGGCCGAGCCGGCGGACGGTCCCCACGTCTCGGCGGTGGGGCGGCTCGCGAGAGAGCTCGGCATCGGCATCGGCGTGGGATTCCTCGAGGAGGACGCGGAGGGGCGGCTCTACAACTCCTACGCGGTGTGCCTGCCCGACGGCGCCGTGCACGTGCACCGGAAGCTGCACGCCTTCGAGCACGAGGCGATCTCGAGCGGCTCCGGCTTCACGGTCTTCGACACCCCGTGGGGCGTCCGCATGGGCGTCCTCATCTGCTGGGACAACAACCTGGTCGAGAACGTCCGGGCGACGGCCCTGCTCGGCGCGACCGTCCTGCTCGCGCCGCATCAGACGGGCGGGACGAACTCGCGCAGCCCGCACGGCATGAAGCCGATCCCGATGGAGCTGTGGGAGCGCCGGCTCACCGATCCGCTCTCGATCGAGGAGGCGTTCCGCGGCCAGAACGGACGCGAGTGGCTGCTGCGCTGGCTGCCGGCGCGGGCGCACGACAACGGGCTCTTCGTCCTCTTCGCGAACGGCGTCGGCCGCGACGACGACGAGGTGCGCACCGGCAACTCGATGATCCTGGACCCCTACGGGCGCATCGTCGCGGAGACCTGGGCCGCCCGGGACGACCGTGTGGTGGCGGACCTCGACCTCGACCTGCTGCCGCTGTCGACCGGACGCCGGTGGATCCGGGGCCGCCGTCCCGAGCTCTACGAGATCCTCACGCACCCGACCGGCGACGAGCTGGACCCCGAGCGGCACGCTTCTCGGAGGAGCCGGTGACTCTGCCGGGCGACCCGCGCCCGTAGACGAAGCGGATCGGAGCGGTCGGCCTGGCGATCGGTCCGGCCGTCGGCTCAGCTCGGACCGGCGAGCGCCAGGCGGCGCTCCGGCGGCACCTGCTCGAGCTCGAGGAACGCGGAGCTGGTGTCGAAGCGGCGATAGCGGATGCCCGCCGCCTGCAGCCGGGTCGCGTGGTGCGAGAGGCGGCGGTGGAACTCCGGGAAGCTGCGCGTGCCGCCCGGTGCGAGCGGCTGGCGCCACACGGCCTCGGCGAAGGCGCAGAGCCGCGGGAAGGTCATGTACTCGGCGTGGGCGACCGTCGGCACGTACTCCGACCAGAGGTGCACCTGACCGCCTAGGACGCGGCCGCATCCCGGTCTGCCGTAGGCCTCGCGGAGCCCCTCGGGAACCGGCTCGAACTCGAAGACGCGGGCGAGAGGCAGCGGCGACGCGGGGAAGGTGACGGGCTCGTCCGGGTTCGTCGACTGACGGTGGTCGAGGTAGAGGTACTCGCTGGGCGACATGATGACGTCGTAGCCGCGGAGGGCGGCGTCGACGCCGTAGCCGGTGCTGCGCCAGGCCATCACCACCGTGTCGCGGGGCGCGCCACCGGTCACCACCTCGTCCCAGGCGACGAGCCGGCGCTGCTTCTCGCGCAGCATCCGGTCGACCTGCGCGGTGAACCACCCCTGCAGCTCCTCCTCGTTGTCGATGCCGAGCTCGACGCGCTTCCGCTGCACCTTCGCCGACTCGCGCCACTCGCGCTTGGGCACCTCGTCGCCACCGCCGTGCACGTACGCCGACGGGAAGATGCTCGTGACCTCGTCGAAGACGGCCTGGACGAAGCGCAGCGTCGCCTCCTCGAGGTTGAGGATGTGCGTGCTGATGCCCCACCGCGTGCGGACCTCGCTCCGGCCGCCGTTGCCGAGCTTCGGGTAGGCCGCGATGGCGGCGCTCGCGTGGCCCGGGAAGTCGACCTCGGGAAGCACGTCGATGTGCCGGGCGGCGGCGTAGGCGACGATGTCCTCGAGCTCGGCGCGCGTATAGGCGCCGCCGTGCGGCTCCCCGTCGCGCTCGTACTCGTCCTCCTCGTGGTCGAAGCCGACGATCGTCTCGGGACGCCAGGCGCCGACCTCCGTGAGCCGCGGATAGCCGGGGATCGGGATGCGCCAGCCCTGGTCGTCGGTCAGGTGCAGGTGCAGCACGTTGAGCTTGTGGGCCGCGAGCTGGTCGATCATGCGCAGCACGAACTCGACCGGGAAGAAGTGACGGGCGACGTCGAGCATGAAACCCCGCCACGGGTACGCGGGCGCGTCCTCGATGCGCAGGCGGGGAACCCGGACGGGGCCCGCGGCGAGGGCGCCGTCGAGGTCGGGGAGCTGAGCCGCTCGGGCGGCAGGAGCTGCAGGAGGGTCCGCGTGCCGTAGAAGACGCCGGCCTCGCTGCCGCCGGTGATCGCGACGCCGGACGCGGAGATCTCGAGCACGTAGCCCTCGCGCGGCAGGCTCTCGTCGAGGCTATGGGTGACCTGCGATCCCGCGGAGAGCAGGAAGGATCCCTTCCGGCGCTCGAGGGACCGGGGCTGTGGAACGAGACCGAGTGTGGCGTCCGACATCGTTGGGAACCTCCGCTTCCAGTGTATGGAATCGTTCCCAGGAAGGAGGAGCAGCAGTCTGCCCCCAGTTGGTGTGTCGTCGTTCAGCGCACCGCGTCGAGCGCGGCGATCACCTCGGCATCGCTGGTCGGCGCGAAGTCCTCGTACAGCCGCCCGACCGCGGAGAACGTCTCCGGCGTCTCCAAGGCGAGGAACTCGTCGACGTGCTCGCCGAGCTCCTCCATCCAGTCCGGGGAGCGACGGGCGTGGCCAGCACGATCTCGGCCGCCCCGAAGCGCTCCGCGACCTCGCAGGCGGCCTCCGCCGTCGCCCCGGTCGCGATGCCGTCGTCCACCAGGACGGCCGTCCGTCCCTCGAGGACCACGTGCGGACGGCCGCGGCGGTAGCGGTCGGCACGCCGGGCCAGCTCCATCCTCTCGGCGGCCTCGATCGAGTCGAGCTGCTGGGGACTCACCCCGAGGCGTCGGACGATGTCGCGGTGCAGCACGCGCACGCCGCCCTCGCCGATGGCTCCCATCGCGAACTCGGGATTGAGCGGCGCGCCGAGCTTGCGGACGAGGAGGACGTCGAGGGGCGCACCGAGCACCCGTGCCACCTCGGCCGCCACCGGCACACCGCCGCGGGGGAGCCCGAGCACGACCGGTCCGCGGAGACCGAGGGCGCGCACCGCCTCCGCCAATTCCCTGCCCGCGTGCTGCCGGTTCCGGAACACGCCTCAACGGTACGTCCGCGCCGCCCCCGGCGGTAGGGCGCCGGGTAGCCTCGGCGTATGAGCGTGGGGCGCCCCTTCATCGGGATCTCGGGGTGGCGCTACAAGGGCTGGCGCGGCGACTTCTATCCGAAGGGCCTCGCGCAGCGCCTGGAGCTGTCGTATGCGGCGGAGCGCATGAACTCGGTCGAGATCAACGGCTCGTTCTACTCGCTGCAGCGGCCCACGAGCTTCAAGAACTGGGCGGAGCAGACTCCCGAGGACTTCCAGTTCGCGGTGAAGGGCGGCCGGTACATCACCCACATGCTGCGCCTGCAGAACGCGGATCGGGCCCTCGGCAACTTCTTCGCCTCCGGTCTCCTCGCCCTGGGCCGGCGGCTCGGCCCGGTGCTGTGGCAGCTCCCGGAGCGGCAGCAGTTCGACGCCGAGGTCCTCGACGCCTTCTGCGCGCAACTGCCCAGGACGACCGCGGCGGCCGCGGAGGTGGGCCGCGGTCACGACGACAAGCTCAAGAGCGAGCCGGAGCTCGCCGTTCCGGAGGTACTGCCCATCCGGCACGCGCTCGAGGTGCGGCACGCGAGCTTCGACTCCGCGGAGTGCGAGGAGATCCTCCGCCGGCATCGGGTGTCGCTCGTGGTGTCCGACGGCGCGGAGAAGTGGCCGATGCTCCGCCGCGTGGACACGAGCGACTTCGTGTACGTGCGCCTGCACGGCGGGAGCGAGCTGTACGTCAGCGGCTACTCGGCCGAGGAGCTGCGGGTCTGGGCGGAGGAGGTCCTCGGCTGGCTCGACGGCACGGGATGCTCCGACGGCCTTCCGCGGGACGTGTTCGTCTACTTCGACAACGATGTGAAGGGCTTCGCGCCCTGGGACGCCCTGGAGCTCCAGCGGCGCGTGCAGGAGGGGCTCGCCGCTCGGGCAGGATGAACGCGTGCTCGCGATCGTCCTCGCCGCCCTGCTCTGGGGCACGACGGGGACGGCGGCGAGCTTCCTGCCCGCGGCAGTCTCGCCGCTCGCGGTCGGCGCCGCGACCATGGGAGTCGGCGGCGCCCTCCTCTTCGCCGTCGCCGGACGGCATGCGGTGGCGGTGCTGCGGGATCGGGCGGCGCGGGGCTGGCTGCTGCTCGGGGCGCTCGGCGTCGTCGCCTACCCGCTGGCCTTCTATGCGGCGATGGATGCGGCAGGGGTGGCGGTCGGCAACGTCGTGAGCCTCGGCTCGGCGCCCGTGTTCGCCGCGCTGCTCGAGCTCCTCGTCGAGCGCCGCAGGCTGGGGAGGCGGTGGCTGGTCGCGACCGGGCTCGCGGTCGGCGGCGTCGCCCTGCTCGGCGCGGCCGGAGGCCCTCCGGGCGGCTCCGAGCATCCGTTTGAGGGGATCCTCCTCGGCCTCGTCGCGGGGGCGAGCTACGCGCTCTACACCTACGCCTCGGAGCGCGCGCTGCGGGGCGGCCATCCGTCACGAGCAGTCATGGGAGGGATGTTCGGGATGGGCGCCGTCCCGCTGCTCGTTCTCCTGTTCCTTCTCGGGGCGCCGCTGCTGAGCCGGCCCGGAAGCGTGGCGATCGCGGCCTATCTCGCGATCGGGCCGATGTTCGTCGCCTACCTGCTGTTCGGTCGCGGGTTGCGGACCGTCGGGGCCAGCACCGCGACGACCGTCACCCTGCTGGAGCCCCTCGTCGCGACTCTCCTCGCCGTCGTCGTGGTGGGGGAGCGGCTCCCCGCGCTCGGCTGGCTCGGCCTGGCGGCGATCCTCGCCGGAATCGCCGTCCTCGCTCTGCGGCGCGGTCCACGACGTTCAACCTGACCCTCAGTAATATTCGAGCATGTCCGAGGCCCGGAAGGACCCCGCGGCGGCGCCCGAAGCCGACGCGGTCTCCGGCGACTCCGTGATCCACGACGACGACGAGCTGGCCGCGGCGCTGCAGGCCCAGCTGGAGCGGTTCGCGCCCTCCGGATCCATCCCGGTCATCACCCCGCAGCGGGCCGCGCAGTATCGGGCGGGCGCCGCCCGCGTGACGCCCCCGGCGGCCACGCCCACTCCCGCCGGTGCTGCCGCCGCGCCCGCCGCGGCGCCTGCCGCCGCCACCCCTGCCGCAGTGCCCGCGGCGCCTGCCGCCGTTCCTCTCGTGCCCTCCGTCTCCCGGCCGGCGGCCGCACCGGTGCAACGGCCCGCGGCGCCCTCGAGCAACGGGACCGGCGCGAGCGTCCCCGAGTCGCCGAGCGGCGCAGCTCCCGCGTCCCGCAGCTTCGGGGATGCGGGGGAGCGCCTGCCCTCGGTGCATCGGCCGCCGCTGCCGCAGCCGTCCTCGTACGTCCCGACGACGGTGCCCACCGACACCGGCTCCATGCGCCGACCGCAGTGGCCGACCTTCGCGCAGGCCGACACCGGCAGCCACGCGGCGGTGTCCCCGGGCCCCGGCGCGACCGGCCCCGATAGGCCGAACTCCGGGTCGGCGCCCGCGGGGCGACACACCGGAGGCGGCGCTCGCGTTCCCCTGCGCACGGAGCCGATCCCGGTGCAGAAGGACCCGGCGCCCGTCCAGCCGGCAGCGGTCGCCCCCGCACCGGCGACCTCCGCTCCTTCCGCGCCGCCCGAGCCGCCGCGCATCCCACCCCAGGAGAGCGCGCGCTCCGCCGAACCGCCCGTCTCCCGCCGCGACCTGCGCTTCTCCTCGCCGGTCCCGCATTTCGATCCGCCATCCCTCCCGGTGCACGTCGCTCCGCCCGCGGAGCTCACCGCAGCGCCCCCGCCGGAGCCCGCGCGGACGCCGGTGCCGCGGGGTGCCGCGCCGGATCCGCTGGAGGAGCTCGAGCGCCTCCAGCCGCAGCTCGCGCAGGTCCGCCTCGATCCGCAGACGTTCGCGGAGTGGGAGCAGTCGCTCCGCCGCATCGCCGACGCCCCGCCGCCCGAACTGCCGCCCATCGCGCCGTCGGCTCCGTCACGGGCGCCGGCACCGGACCCGGTGGCTCCGGAGCGCGAGGCGGTGGGCTTCGGCCTCCCGAGCGCCCCGCCGCCCGTCCAAACCGGCCCGGGCGACCCGCCTCCGCTCTTCCCCGTCGCGGCACCGGGCGCCGGTGTCGCCGCGCCGGTTCCCGCTGCGCTTCCGCTCGGCGACGTCCCGTCGCTGCCGGTCGCGCACGACGCGGGCGACGACGTCGTGCACGCGGAGCTGATGGACGAGGACGACGACGAGGGCGAGGTCCCGCCCGAGTGGTCCCCGCCTGCCGAGGAGGCGCCCGCCGGCGTGCCGGCTGTGCAGGCGCACGCCGGTCCCGTCCCGGCGACCGGCGCCACGGCGCTCGCCTCCCCCGGCGCACCCTGAGTGACGAGGAGCTCCCGCCCGCGGCGATGGCCACGGGCGAGGTGGAGCCGCTAGCGGTCGATGGGATCACCACCGACACCGGCGCCCTGAACACCGGGTCGCTGCCCATCGTCACCACCTCGACCCTCGATCGCGACCTCGACGACGACGTGGACGACATCGTGGCCCCGCAGGAGCTCCTCCTCGAGGTCGGTACGACCGGCGAGGTCGGCATCGTCGGCGCCGGGCCGGACACCGGGCAGGTTTCGCCCATCTCGAGCACGAGCGTGCGGCCCGGCGTGATCACGGTGCCGACGGCGGAGCAGGCGGCGCCCCAGCCGTTCGGCATCGAGGCGGCGGATCTCCGCCCCACGGACGAGGACCAGCGGCTGCGCCGTCCGGTCTCGCAGTTCTGGCTCTGGCTGGCCCCGAACTCGTCCGCTCTGACGCTCGCGCTCGGCGCGACCCTCGTCGCCTTCGGCATCAGCTTCCGTCAGGCCCTGGTCGCCGCCGTCGTGGGCACGGTGGTCGCGTGCCTGACGCTCGCCGTCGGCGTGCTCGCCGCCAAGCGCACGGGACAGCCGGTCGCCGTCGTGTCCCGGGCGGCGTTCGGCCTCCGCGGCAACCTGCTGCCCACCCTGGTCCTGGTCCTGGTGCGGCTCTTCTGGGCGGCCGTGCTCGCCTGGCTCGCGGCCGCCACGGTCCGCTCGGTGGTGGCGGCGGCCGGCTGGGATGCCGTCGTGCCGGCGGGAACGGCCGGCGTTGTCGCCGGGATCGTCCTGCCCGTGATCGCCACGCTCGTCGCGGTGTTCGGACACGGGCTGCTCGCCCGGGTGCACCTCGTCCTCGGCGCGCTGTCGGTGCTGCTCGTCCTGCTGCTGATCGTCCTCACCGCACCCCTGCTCGACTTCACGAGCGTGCTCGCCGCTCCGGACGGCGCCCCGCTGCGCGTCGCCGGTGCGGCCGTCGCGGTGCTGAGCCTCCTCGCCGTCGCGTGGGCCTCGGCGGGCGGCGAGCTGGCGCGGTACCAGAACCCCGGCTCGTCAGGCACCGGCACCGCCGGCTGGGCCGCCCTCGGTGCGGCACTGCCGGCCCTCGTGCTGACGGCGTGGGGTGTGCTGCTCGCCTCGTCCTCAGGCAGCGTGGAGGCCGACGCGCTTGCCGCGGACCCGGTCGCGGCCCTCCTCGACCGGCTGCCGTCCTGGTACCCCCTTCCACTGCTCCTCGCGGTCGTGCTGGGCCTCGTCGCGGCCCTCGCCACGGTCCTCTACTCGACCGGGCTCACGCTCGGCGCGGTCGGGCTCCGCATCAACCGCGTCGCCCGCACGATCGCCGCCGCGGTCGTCGCCGTCGGTGCCGGCATCGCACTGCTGCTCGCCGACGCGCCGCTGCCCGGACTGCTGAGCGGCCTCGTGCCCGTGCTCGCCGTCCCCGTCGTGGCCTGGACGGGGATGCTCGCGGCCGAGTTCTTCCTCCGCACCAAGCCGTTCGACTCGACGGCCCTCCTCATCCGCGGCGGGCGGTACCCCGACGTCCGGTGGGTTCCCGTCGCCGCGCTCGTCGTCATCTCGGCGATCGGCGTCGGCCTGATCGGCGGGGGCGGCTACGCCGGGATCGCCGGCTACCTGTGGCGGCTGTTCGGCGTCGGGCAGGACAGCCAGCTGGCCCAGGCCGACCTCGGGGTGCCCCTCGCCCTCCTCCTCGGGCTCCTCACGCCGCTGCTCCTCGGCCGGAGGGAGCTCCGGCGGCAGGAGGACCGGACGGCCCCGGTCGCTACGCTGGAGGAGTGACGGTCCGCGCAGCCCCGGAGGAGCAGGTCAAGCTCCTCGAACTCCAGACGATCGACAGCCGCACGCAGCAGATCCAGCACACCCGGCGGACGCTGCCCCAGCTCGCCGAGCTGGCCCGCATCACGACCGCCGCCGACGCTCTGCGGCGCCGCATGGCCATCGAGCAGGGCACCATCGAAGACCTCGGCACCGAGCTGCGCCGCGTCGAATCCGATGTGTCGGTCGTCCAGGCGCGCGTCGCCCGCGACTCGGCTCGCCTCGCCAGCACCGCGTCGGCCAAGGACGCCCAGGGCCTCGAACACGAGCTCGCGTCCCTGGCCCGCCGCCAGAGCGACCTCGAGGACATGCAGCTCGCCGTCATGCAGAAGCTCGAGGACCAGGAGCAGGTCATCTCCGGGCTCGAAGGCGAGCGCGACGAGCTCGCCGAGAGGCGCGATGGCCTCGAGGCGGAGCGGGATGCCGCGCTGGCCCGGCTCGACGCCGAGGCCGCGGAGCTCACCACGCGGCGTGAGACGCTCGCCGCCAGCGTTCCGCCCGACCTCCTCGCGCTCTACGAGAAGATCCGCGCGCGCTACGGCATCGGCGCCGCCCTCCTCCGCCGCGGCGTGTCCGGCGGAAGCAACGTGGCCCTCACCGCCTCCGACCTCGCCGCCGTGCGCGCCGCGCCGCCCGACGAGGTCGTCCTCGACCCCGAGAGCGGCTGCATCCTCGTCCGCACGGAGGAGTCGGGGCTCTGACCCGGGCACGTGCTGGGCGCTCGGTCGGTAGACTCGACGCCGGAATGGGTCGGCAAGACGGTCGCGTCATCCGCAAGGATGCCGAGGAACGTCCGGGCTCCACAGAGCAGGGCGGTGGGTAACACCCACCCGGGGCAACCCGAGAGCAAGTGCAACAGAGAGCAGACCGCCACGACGCGCGAGCGTCGGGGTAAGGGTGAAACGGTGGTGTAAGAGACCACCAGAGGCCTGGGTGATCAGGCCTGCTGGGTAAACCTCGTCCGGAGCAAGGTCAAGCAGGGAACGTCGAGGCGGCTCGCTGAGTTCCCGGGTAGACCGCTGGAGGCGTACGGCAACGTGCGTCCGAGATAGATGGCCGTCCACGGTGCGCGAGCACCCGGACAGAACCCGGCGTAGCAGCCGGCCCATTCCACTGCTTCTCGGTGCGGCGTCTCAGGGGTGTGCGCGCGGGATGGGGGCATCGTCGCCTCTCAGACAGTTGCGCGCCAAGCAGGGCGCGCAAAACTCGCTTCGACGATGCCCCCATCCCGCGCTCCTGCCCGGTGGCTCGCTTCGCATCGCGGCCGTTGGCTGGGGGCGGGACGGGGGAGTCGTTGCTCGATGTGCGGTGTGGTGCTTGTGCGCCGTGCAGGGAGGGATGAGTAGGTGTTGCTTGGCGCCCGTGCTGGTTTCGAGGAGGCAGGCGATGAGTAGGGGTGGGTGGTTCGTCTGTCCTGTGTGCGGGCGGGAGCTCGAGGGCGTCGCCGGCGGCGGGGCGCTGCGGTGCTCGAGTGGGCACGCGTTCGAGGTGGGGAAGCGGGGGTATGTGGCGCTCGTCGTCGGGCGGTCGGCGCTCGTGCGGAGCGAAGCGGCCTCGCTGCTCGATGAGGTGGATGCCCTCTGGGGTAGTGGCGCGTACGCCGGGGTGGCGGAGGCGGTCGTCGCCATGCTGCCGGCCGGCGCGGCGGTGCGGGTCGTCGATGTGGGGGCGGACCTCGGACACGTGGCGGAGGCGGTGCGCAGTGCGCGCTCGGATGCCGACGTGCTGGTTGTGAGCTCGTCGCCCGGGAGGCTGGTGCGGGCGATGGGCCGGGCCGGCGCGGAAGGGGTGCTCGTCGATCCGGTGCGGGCGCTGCCTGTACGGGATGGTGTTGCCGGGGTCGTGCTGTGTGCGTTCGGCGCGCATCGGCCGGCCGAGTTTCATCGGGTGCTCGCGGGCGGCGGAGTGCTGCTCCTCGCCGTCGACGCGTTCCAGGTCGGTGCGGTCGACGACGACCTGTATCCCTGGTTCGAGCACGACCAGACGCGCATCGTCGCCGAGACGCCGGGCGAAGGTGTCGCGGTGCTGCGCTACCGTCGCCGCCGCCGCCCGATCACGTGGTAGCGGGTCACCAAGACCCCCGAGTTGCCACTTTCCGCCCCTATTCGCGCGCTTTAGGGGCGGAAAGTGGCATCTCGAGCGCTAGATGGTGGCCTTCTCGACCAGGTCCGCCGCGCCGCGCGACTCGCGCGTGCCGATCGCGTGGGCGGCGAGAGCGGCCGCGCCCAGGATGCCCGCGTTGTTGCGGAAGGCGGCCGGCACGATCTTCGTCTTGAGGTCCAGGTACTTCGCGAAGTCGTCCCAGTGCTTCGAGACGCCGCCGCCGACCACGAACAGGTCGGGGAGAACAGCATCTCCAGGTGGGCGTAGTACTTCTGCAGGCGCGCGCCCCACGCCTTCCAGCTGAGCTTCTCGCGCTCCATGGCCGCGTAGGCGGCCACCTTCTCGTAGTCCTCGTGACCGTCGAGCGCGATGTGGCCGAGCTCCGCGTTCGGCACCAGAACGCCGTTGTAGATGATCGCGCTGCCGATCCCGGTGCCGAGGGTGGTCAGCAGCACGAGCCCGCGCTGGCCTTTGGCCGCACCGAACTCGCTCTCGGCGTAGCCCGCGGCATCCGCGTCGTTGACGAACGTGATGTCGCGGCCGATCGCCTTCTCGAACAGCTTTTCCGCCTCGAGGCCGATCCACTTCTTCGACACGTTCGCAGCCGACATGGTCGTGCCGTGCTGCACGACGGCCGGGAAGCACACGCCGACGGGCGTCTCCGCGGGGACCGAGCCGAGCTCCGGGATGAGGGAGACGACGACGTCGACGATCTCGTCCGGCTTCCCGCCCTTCGGCGTCGCCTTCTTGATCCGGTCGGACAGGAGCTCACCCGAGTCGACGTCCACGATGGCGCCCTTGATGCCGGTTCCGCCGATGTCGATGCCGATCGCAGTGGTCATGGCTCCAACCTACCGGCGGTCCCGCCGCCTCTCCAGCCGCGCGGACGGCCCCCGGGCCCGGGTTCTCCCCGGAACGGCGGGCGTAGGATTCCCGCAGACGGTGGCCGACGGAGGCCGCCCATCGAGCCCGGAGGTTGGCATGGCCGAGGACGAGCCGCAGTGGTGGTACAACTCGCGCACGGGACAGACGGAGCGCGGGATGCTCTCGAACGCCATCGACCGGGTCGGTCCCTTCGCCACCGAGGAGGAGGCGAAGCGGGCTCCCGAGAAGCTGCGGGAGAACTCGCAGCGCTGGGCGGCCGAGGAGGCCGCCGACAACGACTGGGGCAAGCACTGAGCCGGTGACCGGCTGGCCGCCCGAGGGCGGGAGGGTCGTCGGCATCGCCGTCGCGGCGCCCGGCGAGGTCGAGCTCGTGGATGCGGACGCGGTGCCGTCCGCGCGCGGCGGCCGTGTGCGCGTCGAGCAGGACCCGGCGCTCGGCGCCGACGAGGTGGCCGGCGCCACCGTGTGCACCCTGATCAGCCCCGGGACAGAGCTGGCCGGCGCCTACCGCCCGGTCGGCCCCCACGCCCCGTACCCGTGGATCCCCGGCTACGCCGCCGTCTTCCGAGTCGACGCGCTGGGCAGTCAGGTCGAGGGCATCGCGGTCGGCGACCTCGTCTTCAGCCAGGGCAGCCACCGGAGCCGCCAGCGGGAAGCCGCGAGCGCCGTCTGGCGGCTGCCGGACGGACTGGATCCCTTCACCGCGGTCTTCGCACGCCTGATGGCCGTGCCCCTCGCCGCGCTGAGCACCGCGGAGGGACTCGTAGGCGCTGAGGTCGGCGTCAGCGGCCTCGGCCCGATCGGCCACTTGGCCGCGGCCATCGCGGCGCACTCCGGCGCCCGGGTCACCGCGTGGGATCCGCGGGAGGACCGCCGCACGCAGGCACCCGCCTCGGTGACCGTGCTGGAGGGGCCGCCGGAGCCGGGCCCGCGCGCGCAGTACGGCACGACGCACGGCTTCGATCTGGTGCTGGAGTGCTCGGGGCACGACGGTGCGGCTCTCGCGGCCGTGCGCGCCGTGCGGTCCGGGGAGAGGTCGTGCTGGTCGGCGCCCCCTGGTCCCGCAGGTCTGAGGCCTCGGCTCACGACCTGCTCACCGAGGTGTTCCACCGCTACGTGACGCTCCGCAGCGGCTGGGAGTGGCAGGTGCCGCTCGACCCGCCGCCCTTCGGCGGACCGAGCATGCGGCGCAACGTCGACCAGGCGCTGCGCTGGCTCGCCGACGGGAGCATCAGCGTTGCCGGCCTCGCCGACCGCTTCCCGCCGACCGAAGCGGCGCGCGTCTACGCGGCGCTGGCCGACGGCACCACGTCGCGGCTCACGGCGCTGTTCGACTGGCGCGGCTGACCCTCGAGGCGCTACTCGTACTCGTGCTCGGGCGCCGGATAGGCGCCCGACTCGACGTCGGCTCGGAACGTGCGCACCGCGTCGCCGAGCAGGGTGCGCAGGTCGGCGTACTTCTTCACGAACCGGGCGTACCGGCCGCCCTGGAGCCCCGCGAAGTCGGTCCAGACCATGAGCTGGCCGTTGGTGTGCGGGCCGGCGCCGACGCTGATCGTCGGGATGCTGACCGACTCGGTGACGCGCTTGGCCACGTCGCTCGGCATCATCTCGAGGACGACGGCGAAGGCGCCCGCGTCCTCGACGGCCTTCGCATCGGCGAGAACCGCATCCGCGTTCTCGCCGCGTCCCTGCACCACGTGTCCGCCGATCTGGTGCTCGCTCTGCGGCGTGAAGCCGATGTGGGCCATGACCGGGATGCCGGCGGACACGATGCGGCGGATCTGCTCGGCGCTGCGGACGCCGCCCTCGAGCTTGACCGCCTGGGCGCCCGTCTCCTTCATGAAGCGGAACGCGGTCTGCAGGGCCTGGTCCGGGCCGAGCTCGTAGGAGCCGAACGGCATGTCCGCGATGACGAACGCGCGACGGGCCGCGTTCGCGACGGCGCGCGTGAGGGGGATGAGCTCCTCGACGGTGACCGGCACGGTGCTGTCGTAGCCGAGCACGACCTGGCCAGCGGAGTCGCCGACCAGCAGGAAGTCGATGCCGGCCTCGTCGAAGATCGCCGCGGACAGGGCGTCGTAGCTGGTGAGGCCGACGATCGGCACGCCGTTCTCGCGCGCCGACTGGAAGTGGCGCTTGCGGACCCGCTTCACCGGCTCAGTCATGCCCTCATCCTAGAACCGCCGCAGAAGGGCACGTTCCGGCCCCGAGTGCGCGCTGCAGCGGCCACTTTGAGCCGGAACGTGCACTAGGAGCCGAAGGCCTCTGGAGCGGCTCCGTCAGCATGTGTACGTTGTCCACATGGGATCACGCGGATGACCGGACTGCCCGACGACGTGCGGCCCTACTTCAGCGCCGCGAACTACGCCCACCTCGCCACCCTGCTGCCCGACGGGAGCCCGCACGTCGTCCCGCTCTGGGTCGACGTCGAGGGCGACCGGCTCGTCTTCCTGACCGTTCCCGGCTCCCGGAAGGACCGCAACCTCGCGGCCGACCCCCGGGTCGCCGTCTCGGTGGCGCAGGCCGACCACCCGTTCGCGATGGCGACCGTGCGCGGGCGGGTGGCCGAGCGCATCGAGGGCGACCGCGCCTGGGCGATCATCGACCGGATGGCCGAGAAGTACACGGGCGCGCCGTACGCCGACCGCACCCCCGCGTGGTGTTCGCCGTGGACGTCGAGTCCGCATGGGCGCATGACTACGCCGCCGACTGAGGCGGCGGCTCCCGCCGCCCTCGAGCTCTCGCGCATCCAGCGCCGCACCGTCCGGGTGCTCATCGCGGGGCAGATCCTCGGCGGGCTCGGCTTCGGCGCCACCTCCTCCATCGGCTCGGTCCTCGCGACCGAGGTGGCCGGTTCGGAGGCCTGGGCCGGGGCCGCCGCGACTCTGAGCACCTTGGGCGCCGCGGCCGCAGCGGTTCCGCTCGCCGCGCTCGCCCGCCGCCGGGGCCGACGCCCCGCCCTGGCGTCCGGCATCCTGACCTCCACGGCCGGGGCGATCCTCGTCGTCGTCAGCACCGGCCTCGGCCTCTTCCCACTCCTGCTGCTCGGCTTCGCGCTGCTCGGCGTGGGCGCCGCCGTCAACCTGCAGACGCGCTTCGCCGCCACGGACCTGGCGAGCCCCGCGCATCGTGGCCGCGACCTCTCGCTCGTCGTCTGGTCGACGACGATCGGGGCGGTGGTTGGCCCGAACCTGTTCGGTCCCGGGCAGGGCATCGCCGAGGCGTTCTCGATGCCGCCCCTCACGGGGTCCTTCGTCATCGCGGTGGTTGCCCAGGTTGCCGCCGCCGCGCTCTTCCTCCTGGGGCTGCGCCCGGACCCCTACCTGGTCAGCCGGTCGCTGCCCGCCGCGCCCGTGGCGCCCGCGGCACCCGGCCGGGTCTCCGCGCGGTCGCTCCTGATCCTCGCCATCTCGTCCGTGGCGGGCAGCCACGCCGTCATGGTGGCGGTGATGTCGATGACGCCCGTCCACCTCACGCACGGCGGGGCGACGCTCACGATCATCGGCCTGACCATCAGCCTCCATGTCGCCGGGATGTTCGCCCTCTCGCCGCTGTTCGGCTGGCTGAGCGACCGCATGGGGCGCATCCGGACCGTCCTGCTCGGCCAGGGGATCCTCGCCGTCGCGGTCGTGATCACCGCATCGGCCGGGCACAGCACCGCGGGTGTCACGGTGGGGCTCATCCTCATCGGCCTGGGCTGGAGCGCGACCACCGTCTCCGGTTCCGCGCTCATCACCGACCTCACGACGGGCGCCGCCCGCACCCGCGCGCAGGGCCGTACCGACCTCGTCATGAACCTGAGCGGCGCGCTCGGCGGCGCGGCAGCCGGGCCGGTGCTCGCGCTGATCGGCTACGCCGGCCTCGCCCTCGCCGCCGGGGTCATCGTGCTCGTCGTCGCGGGCGCCAACCTCGTGGTCCCGCGCGTCCGCGCCGCGGTCTGAGCACCGAGCGAACTCAGGGCGCACCCACTAGCCTGAGAGGCAGAAGTTCAGGGCCTTCCGGCCCCTCCAGCGAAGGGAAGCCGTGGCCGACAAGCAGCGCGACTTCGTCCTCCGGACCATCGAGGAGCGCGGCGTCAAGTTCGTGCGGCTCTGGTTCACCGACGTCATCGGCACCCTCAAGTCCGTGGCCGTCGCCCCCGCCGAGGTGGAGGGGCCTTCGTCGAGGGGCTCGGCTTCGACGGGTCCGCGATCGAGGGCCTCACCCGCGCGTTCGAGGCGGACGTCCTCGCCCACCCGGACCCCACGACGTTCCAGATCCTGCCGTGGCGCGGCGAGATCGACCCGACGGCCCGCATGTTCTGCGACATCACGACGCCCGACGGGCAGCCGCATGCGGCCGACCCCCGCAACGTGCTGAAGCGCGCGCTGGCGAAGGCGGCGGACCGCGGGTTCACGTTCTACACGCACCCCGAGATCGAGTTCTACCTGCTCAAGTCGAGCCAATACGGAACCGACGGGCCGGATCCGGTGGACCGCGCGGGCTACTTCGACAACGTCCCCGGCGGCACGGCGCACGACTTCCGGCGCCGAAGCGTCCGGATGCTGGAGGACCTCGGCATCTCGGTCGAGTTCAGCCACCACGAGGCAGGCCCCGGCCAGAACGAGATCGACCTCCGCTATGCGGATGCCCTGACCACCGCGGACAACATCATGACGTTCCGCACCGTCGTCAAGGAGGTCGCGATCGAGCAGGGCGTCTATGCGACGTTCATGCCGAAGCCGCTCCAGAACGAGCCGGGCAGCGGCATGCACATGCACATGTCGCTCTTCGAGGGCGACACCAACGCGTTCTTCGACGCCGGCGCGCAGTACCAGCTCTCGGCGATCGGCCGGCAGTTCATCGCGGGCCTGCTGCGCCACGCGCCGGAGATCACCGCGGTCACGAACCAGTTCGTGAACTCCTACAAGCGCCTCTGGGGCACGACCGAGTCGAAGCTCGGCGAGGCACCGAGCTTCGTGACCTGGGGTCACAACAACCGCTCCGCGCTCGTCCGCGTCCCGCTGTACAAGCCGGGCAAGGGCCAGTCCTCCCGAGTGGAGTACCGCGCGATCGACTCCGCCGCGAACCCCTACCTGTCGCTGTCGCTGCTGCTCGCGGCCGGCCTCAAGGGGATCGAGGAGGGCTACGAGCTGCCCGCCGAGGCCGAAGACAACGTGTGGGAGCTGAGCGACCCGGAGCGCCGCGCGCTGGGCTACGCGCCGCTGCCCGCGAGCCTCGACCACGCCATCCAGTACATGGAGGAGTCGGAGCTCGTCGCCGAGACGCTCGGCGAGCAGGTCTTCAACTATGTGCTGCTCAACAAGCGGCGCGAGTGGCGGGACTACCGCGCGCAGGTGACGCCGTACGAGCTGCGGTCGAACCTCGAGATGCTCTGACCCGAAGCAGCGCCGATGCGCCGTGAGCTGACCTCGCTCAGCGACCTCGCGCGCCTCGGCTTCGCGCGGCTCGGCAGCGTACGCGCGCAGTTCGACGAGCTGGACGCCCTGGTCGGCGACGGCGGCGGGGACGACCTGATGCCGCTGTTCGGGGCGGTGGCGGATCCGGACCAGGCGCTGGAGGCTCTGCTGCGCCTCGCGCGAGCCCACCCGGACCGGGTGCGGCGGACGCTCGGCTCCGCGGGCGCCACGCGGCGCCTCCTGCTGGTGCTCGGCGCTTCCTCGGGGCTCGCGGATTTCGTGCAGCGACGGCCCGAGGCTCTGGAGGCGCTCGAGGCCCCGCTCACCGAGCTGCCCACCGCGGACGACCTCCGCGCGGGGATGCTCGCTGCCGTCGGCGCAGGCGAGGACGGCATCGCGACGGTGGCGGGGGAGCCGGGGCGCGTGGCGCTCCGCGTCTGCTACCGCCGCGAGCTGCTCCGGCTCGCCGCGTGGGACCTGGGGCAGCCGCGCGCCGTCGAGGCGGTCCAGGCCGTCACCGCCGTTCTCGCCGACCTCGCGGCCGGAGCGCTCGACGCCTCCCTCGCGGTCGCCCGCGCCGACGCCGCCCGCCCCGGCCCGGGCCGAGCGGCCCGCGATGACATCGCGAACACGCGCCTCGCGATCATCGGGATGGGCAAGGCCGGGGCGCGCGAGCTCAACTACGTGAGCGACGTCGACGTCATCTTCGTGGGCGAGCCGGCCGAGGACAGCGGCCTCGACACCGACCGCGCCGTCGCGATCGCCACCCGGCTGGCGATGCTCACGATGCGGGGCATCCACGAGCTCGCCCTCGAGCCGCCCCTGTGGGAGGTGGACGCGAACCTGCGTCCCGAGGGCAAGGACGGCGCCCTGGTGCGCACCCTCGAGTCCCACCTCGTCTACTACGACCGCTGGGCTCGCGACTGGGAGTTCCAGGCCCTGCTCAAGGCGCGCGCCATGGCCGGCGACCGCGAGCTCGGCGAGCGCTACGTCGAGCGGATCGCCCCGAAGGTGTGGAGCAGCTCCGAGCGGCCCAGCTTCGTCGAGCAGGTGCAGCGGATGCGTGAGCGCGTCACCGAGCACATCCCGGCGGAGGAGAGCGAGTACCAGATCAAGCTCGGCGCCGGGGGCCTGCGCGACATCGAGTTCACGGTGCAGCTGCTGCAGCTCGTGCACGGCCGCACCGACGAGACCATCCGTGTCCGGAGCACGCTCGAGGCTCTCGACGCCCTCGCTGACGCCGGCTACATCGGGCGTGCGGAGGCGGGCGAGTTCGCCGAGGACTACCGCGTGCTCCGTCTGCTGGAGCACCGGCTGCAGCTCGAGCGGCTGAGCCGGACGCACCTCATGCCGCGCGACGAGGACCGGCTCCGGGTGCTCGCACGCTCGTCCGGGCTGGGCGGCAACGCCGAGGAGCTCCTCACGCGGTGGCAGCGCACCAAGGTGGCGGTGCGGAGCCTGCACGAGCGCCTCTTCTACCGACCGCTGCTGTCCGCCGTGGCGCGGATGCCGGGGGCGGCATTGGCGCTCACGAGCGAGCAGGCGGAGGCGCGGCTGTCCGCCATCGGCTTCGCGAACGCACGCGGCGCGCTGGGCCACATCGCCGCGCTCACCCAGGGCGTGTCGCGCCGGGCCACTATTCAGCGCCACCTGCTGCCCGTGCTCCTGCAGTGGCTCGCGGAGGGACCGGATCCCGACGGCGGGCTCCTCGCCTTCCGCCGGATCAGCGAGTCGCTCGGCGACGCGCACTGGTTCCTGCGCATGCTCCGGGACAGCCACGAGGCGGCCGGCCGGCTCATGCAGGCCCTCTCCGGCTCACGCTTCGTCGTCGAGCTGCTCGAGCGGTACCCGGAGGCGGTGGGCTGGCTGGAGAACGATGCCGACCTGCGTCCGCGGAGCTGGGAGGCCCTGCGCGAGGAGACGAGCGCGACCGTGCTGCGGCACCGGGAGCCGGACGCGGCCGCCACCGCCCTGCGCACCGCCCGCCGGCGCGAGGTGCTGCGCCTCGCCCTGGCGGGCATCCTCGACGTGGCGAAGATCGAGGAGCTCGGCCAGGCCCTCTCGAGCGTCACGACCGCCATCCTGTCCGGTGTCCTGCGGACCATCCGGCGGGAGGACGGCCCGTGGCCGGAGTTCGCGATCATCGCGATGGGCCGGTACGGGGAGCGGAGCTCGGCTTCGGTTCCGACGCCGACATCCTCTACGTGTACCGGCCGATCGCCGGCATGGCGCCCGAGCTCGCCCAGCGGAAGGCCGAGCAGATCGTCGCCGAGCTGGTGCGTCTCACCGCCGACAACCGCCTGCCGCTCGAGCTCGACGCGGGGCTCCGGCCGGAGGGCAAGAACGGCGCCATCGTGCGGTCCCTCCGCTCCTACGAGGCCTACTACGCGCGCTGGTCGCTGACGTGGGAGGCCCAGGCCCTGCTGCGGGCGCGCGGCGTCGCGGGCGACCACGACCTGGTGCGCGACTTCTCCGCCCTCGCCGACAGCGTGCGGTATCCCGCGGAGGTGCCCGAGGCCGAGGTCCGCGAGATCAAGCGCATCAAGGCGCGCGTCGAGAATGAGCGGCTGCCCCAGGGCGCCGATCCCGCCCGCCACCTGAAGCTCGGCCGCGGCACGCTGAGCGATGTGGAGTGGCTCGTGCAGATCCTGCAGTTGCAGCACGCCGCCCGGCACCCCGGGCTGCGCACGACGTCGACGCTCGCCGCGCTCGACGCTGCGGTCGACGCCGGTCTGCTCGAGCGGGAAGACGCCGAGCGGCTCCGTGCCGCGTGGCTCCTCTCCTCCCGCCTCCGGTCCGCGATGACGCTCTGGATGAACAGGACCAGCGACCTGCTGCCGGCCGACCGGCGGCAGCTCGATGGCATTGCCCGGCTCCTCGGCTACCCGGCGGGCTCGGCAGCCGTCCTGGAGGACGAGTACCTGCGCGTCACCCGCCGATCCCGATCGGTGTTCGAGCGCCTGTTCTACGGCGCGCCGGTCCGGGTGCGGCCCGACAGCTGACCTGCTAGAACGGGGAGGGATCGTTCCCAGGTCCCGCTGAGCCGAAGGTGGTGCGCCGGTGCCGACGGGGGACGAGCCCAACATCCTGGTGATCTTGGCCGACCAGGTGGTGCCCTTCCTGACCTCTCCCTACGGCGATCCGGTCGCGCAGACGCCGAACCTCCAGCGCCTCGCCGACGAGGGCGTCCGCTTCGATGCCGCGTACACGCCCGTGCCGCTGTGCTCGCCCGCCCGGGCGGCGCTCCTCGCCGGACGGGACGCCTCCGCGATCGACTGCTTCGACAACGCCTCGGTGATGCCGTCCGACGTCCCCACGCTCGGCCACTACCTGACCAACGAGGGCTACGACACCGTGCTCACCGGGAAGATGCACTTCGTCGGCCCGGATCAGCTGCACGGGTTCCGGCATCGCCTCACCACCGACGTGTTCCCGGCGGGCGTCGACTGGGTGCCCGTGGTCGACCAAGACGGGCGCTTCCCGGCCGGCGGGCACGCGCGGCACTACGCGGATCCCGACCCGGGCGTCCGGACGTGGACCCAGTTCCTGGACTTCGACGAGGAGACCCAGTTCCGCGCGCTCCAGTACCTCCGGGAGCGCGGCCGGCTGCGCCCCGCGGAGCCCTTCGGGATGGTCGTGTCGTTCCACCACCCGCACGACCCGTTCCACGTGCTGCAGGAGTACTGGGACCTCTACGAGGGCGCGGACATCCCGGTGTCGTCCTGGCCCGAGGGGATCGCCCAGTCGGAGCTGGACCGCTGGGCCAACGAGGCGCATGACACCGCCGGCTACGACCTCCGCGACCCCGAGTCGCTCCGCCACCTCCGCCGCGCCTACTACGCCGCCCTCAGCTACGTGGACCGGAAGGTCGGCGAGCTGCTGGCCGCCCTCGAGGCCTCCGGGGAGCTCGACCGGACGGCCATCGTGTTCACGAGCGACCACGGCGACATGATGACCGAGCGCGGGATGGTGCAGAAGCGCACCTTCTACGAGTGGTCGGCGCGCGTGCCCCTGACCATCACCTTCCCCGGAGGCCGGTCCGGGGAACGGCCGTGGCGACGCCGGTGTCCCTCATCGACCTGCTGCCGACGGTGCTCGACCTGTTGGGCGTGCCCGACGCTCGTCGCGCCGATCTGGACGGCCGCAGCCTGCTGCCGGTGATCGCGGGGGAGGGCGCCGACGAGCCGGTGTTCTCCGAGTACCACCTCGAGAAGGTGTGGGCGCCCTGCTTCATGATCCGGCGCGGGCGGTGGAAGTACGTCTACGTGCACGGCCACGATCGGCAGCTGTTCGACCTGCAGGAGGATCCGAACGAGTGGACCGACCTGTCCGGCCGCCCGGAGCACGCGGCGATCGAGGCGGAGCTGCACGCGCTCCTGCTCGACCGCTTCGATCCCGAGGCGCTGGCTGCGAGGGGCGCGGCGAGCATCCCGCGCCGCGTGATCGTGGCGGAGGCGATGCGCCGCAACGACACGCACTGGGACTACACGCCGGTCTTCGACGGCACCCACCGGTACGTCCGCTGACAGCCGCGTCTCCTAGCCTGGACCCATGACGACCGCGGAGATCACCATCCGGCCCATCCACGACGTCCCGCAGGAGGATGTCGACGCGGTGTTCGGCACCCGCGGCGATCCGGCCGGCTGCTGGTGCCAGTTCTTCAAGCTGACGAACGCGCAGTGGGATGCCCGCACGCGGGATGACCGGCGCGACCTGCTCTGCGAGCAGGCCCGGGTCGCTCCCGGGCCCGGCCTCGTCGCCTACCGGGACGGGGAGCCGGCCGGCTGGGTGGCGGTCGAGCCCCGCGTGGTCTACCCTCGCCTCCGCCGGGCCAGGGTGACGGCCGAGCTCCGCCCCGAGTTCGACGACCCGACGGTGTGGGCGATCACCTGCTTCGTGGTGCCGGTCGGCCACCGCAACCAGGGCGTCGCCGGAGCGCTGGCGTCGGCGGCCGTGGAGCATGCCCGGGCGCACGGCGCCGCCTCGGTCGAGGGGTACCCCGTGGACACCGACGAGAATCCGCGACTGTCGGCTGCCGACCGCTACCACGGCACCGTGCGCCTGTTCGAGCGCGCGGGCCTGACCGTCGTCAGCCGGCCGGCCCCGGCGCGAGCGATCATGCGCCTCACCTTCTGACGACCCCGCTCTCGCCTTCCCCGCTTCGTCCTGAACTCCTGCTCCCGTGCGCGGATCAGGAGATCTGCGCCGATCAGGAACACGGAACGTTTTCGCGCACCGATCAGGACGGCGCGCCGTCTCGTTCGGCGGCTTTCCTGATCGGCGCGCGCGCGACGTAAGGTTCCAGTCGGAAACGGAGGACGGATGCGGCGGGTTCTGGGCGCGACAGGCGCCGTCCTGGTCGTCGCCCTCCTTGCCGGCTGCGCCCCGGGACTGCCTGCCCGCGGCCCGGGGAGGAGCTGGTCGGGGACTGGCGCCTCACGGCGGCATCCGACCGCCGCGGCTTCATGGACCTGACGGACGCCGACATCACCCTGTCGATCGCCGAGGAGGCGACGACGGGTGCGGGTCCGTGCAACACCGTGGACCTCGAGGTGGACGGGGGACCGGGTGCCGTGGCCGTGACGATCGGCACCCTGACCGAACGCGCCTGCGCCGACGAGAACCTCATCGGCGTCGAGGGCCGCTACATCACCGTGCTGTCGAACGTCGTGTTCGCCGAGGCGGGCGACACGACACTGGTGTTGCGCGGACGCAGCGGCAAGCTCACCTACGCGCGGCAGTAGCCGCGAGGTGGCAGAAGCTGCTGCTACCTCGGCGCGGAAGGAGCAACAGCTGCCACCTCGTGGGCGCCGGCTCGCGCACGCGCCCGCGAAATCCCTTCTGCTCGGCACCCCTGTCAATCCCCAGACGCCCCCACGCCCGCGCCCCCTAACGTGGGCGTATGAGCAATCCCATCACCACCACAGCAGCCCCGATCAGCGAGCACCACACCGTCACCCGGACCCGGGAGACGAAGCCCTCGTTCAAGACGAGCGAGTTCTACGTGTGGCTCCTCGTGTCCCTCGCGATCCTGATCGCCTCCGCCGTCGTGGACAACGGCGACGACGGCTCCGGCTTCGGCGCGAGCTCGGCCTGGTTCTACATCGCGCTCGTGACGGTCGGCTACCTCGTGAGCCGCGGCCTCGCCAAGGCCGGCAGCCGCAGCGACGACAGCCGCTGAGCTAGAGCTTCACGAAAGGGCCGCGGCGATCGCCGCGGCCCTTTCGCGTCTCTGTGACCTGTCCGCTTCGGCTGCTTTTCCGGCCGGATCCTCGATAGAAGTGGGCACGTCGCGAAAGCGCATTAGGCCGATGCAGGCTCCTGAAGCCGCTCGCGCAATTCTCGAAGGTGACTGGGCAGCGCGGCCAGTTCGAATGTCCCCTGGTCGGTCTCCAGATCGACGATTGTCAGCTGCGGATTGAGGCTCCACCACTGACGCGGCCGGGGATGCCGCCCCGAATCCTCCCCGAGCGAGAGCACGTGGAGTTCCAGCTTCTTTCCCGTGGGAATGCGCACCTGCCAGAAATAGCGCTCCAGACGCAGGCGTCCGTCGCCGATGTCGGTGAGGCGCGCATGGTGCCACTTGTCGCCCGACGAGCGGACGGCCACCTCGATGCGGTCTCCGACCAGGCGCTTGCCGAGCAGCAGTCCCGCGGCGATCGCGAGGACCATGATCACGAGGACCACGGCGAGGATCGGCCACGCGATCGCCCCGCCGCCACCGGTCCGGTCTAGGGTCGGCACGACGAACACCGCGACCAGGACGATCGCCAGAAGAGGTCCGACCAGCAGCATTCCGATTCGGAATGTCTGTTCGCGGGCAGGGGTGCGATTGCGGGGCATTGTGTCCTCGGGCTTTGGGAATGCGGATTGGAATCCTAGCGCCGAATCACACGCGGATAACAACCGCATATCTGCAACAATCGCCCGACAATCGAAGGGTGAGGTGGCACTAATTGCTGTTTCCTGAGGCGGGAAAGAGCAACCGGTGTGCCACCTCGGCAGAAAGAAAGGGCCGCGATCCGAAGATCGCGGCCCTTTCCGTCGGGTCGTGCGGGATCAGACGCCGAAGTACAGCTCGTACTCGAAGGGGTGGGGACGAGCCGCGAGGGGCTTGATCTCCTTCTCGCGCTTGTACTCGATCCAGGTCGAGATGAGGTCCTCGGTGAAGACGCCACCGGCGGTGAGGAACTCGTGGTCGGCCTCGAGAGCGTCCAGCACGGCGTCGAGCGAGCCCGGCACCTGCGGGATCAGCTTCGCCTCCTCCGGCGGGAGCTCGTAGAGGTCCTTGTCGACCGGCTCGTGCGGCTCGATGCGGTTCTTGATGCCGTCGAGGCCCGCCATGAGCTGCGCGGCGAACGCGAGGTACGGGTTGCCGGAGGCGTCGGGCGCGCGGAACTCGATGCGCTTGGCCTTCGGGTTGGTGCCCGTGATCGGGATGCGGATGGCAGCGGACCGGTTGCCGGCCGAGTAGACCAGGTTCACGGGGGCCTCGTAGCCGGGCACCAGGCGGTGGTAGCTGTTCGTCGTCGGGTTGGTGAACGCGAGGATCGACGCCGCGTGCTTGAGGATGCCGCCGATGTACCAGCGCGCGAGGTCCGAGAGCCCGCCGTAGCCGGCCTCGTCGTAGAACAGCGGCTTGCCGTCGCTCCAGAGCGACTGGTGCGTGTGCATGCCCGAGCCGTTGTCGCCGAAGATCGGCTTCGGCATGAACGTGGCGGTCTTGCCCCACAGGTTCGCGGTGTTCTTGACGATGTACTTGAACTTCAGGATGTCGTCCGCGGCGTGGACCATCGTGTCGAACTTGTAGTTGATCTCGCCCTGGCCGGCGGTGCCGACCTCGTGGTGGCTGCGCTCGACCTCGAGGCCGACGTCGATCAGCTTGAGGACGATGTCGTCGCGCAGGTCGGCGTGCTGGTCGACGGGGCTCACCGGGAAGTAGCCGCCCTTGAAGGGGGTCTTGTTGGCGAGGTTGCCGCCCTCCTCCTCGCGACCGCTGTTCCAGGCGGCCTCGTCGGAGTCGACCTTGTAGAAGCTGTGGCCCTGCGTGACCTCGTAGCGGACGTCGTCGAAGATGTAGAACTCGGCCTCGGGGGCGAAGAACGCGGTGTCCGCGATGCCGGTGGAGGCCAGGTACTTCTCGGCCTTGTGCGCCACCTGGCGGGGGTCCTTCGAGTAGATCTCGCCGTTACGCGGGTTGTAGATGTCGAAGACCATGATCAGGGTCCGCTCGCTGCGGAACGGGTCGAGGTAGGCCGTCGAGATGTCCGGGATGAGCTGCATGTCGGACTCGTGGATGTTCGCGAAGCCGCGGATCGAGGAGCCGTCGAACAGCTGGCCGACCGAGAAGAAGTCCTCGTCGACCGTCGCGGCCGGGATGTTGAAGTGCTGCTGCACGCCCGGCAGGTCGGTGAAGCGGATGTCGAGGAACTTGACGTCAGTGTCCTTGATGAACTTGATCACCTCGGAGGAGTCACTGAATTTGGGGTGCGACATGTATCTAGGAGCTCCAAACAGCGTGTGGGTCGGGCTGAGACAACAGCCGGGACCGACCCTAGGCGGACGCAGTTTCGCGTCAGTGACGGGATTGTTTCGAGGGTGTTACGCCGGCGCGGCTAGGCTTTCGGGGTGCCCGACGCTCCCGCCTCGCCTGCGGGCCGGTGGCCCGGCGACCGCCTCGGGCGACAACAGAGCGGACCCGGCTCGATCGCCCGTCCGGGCGTGCGCATCGCCGCCATCGCGGTGGATTTCGCGCTCTGCTTCGCCATCTACACCGCCTTCTTCTACGGCAGCTCCTGGGCGAGCCTTGCGATCTTCGTCGTCGAGCAGGTGCTCTTCCTCGTCGCATTCGGGGGCAGCATCGGCCACCTGATCTTCCGGATGCGGGTCGTGACCCTGCAGAACCGCTGGGCGGGCGTCTGGCGCCCGGTGCTGCGGACGGTGCTGCTGGCGCTGCTGATCCCGGCCGTCATCTGGGACGCGGATCAGCGCGGCCTGCACGACGTCTTCGCCGGCACGGTGCTCGTCCGGGTCTGACCGCGTCCCGCGCGTCAGGGACCGGAGGCCGGGACCTCGATGGTGCCGCCGCGGAGGTTGTCCACCGTCTCCATCCGGAAGCCGTCCTGGATGGTGACGGTCACGACGACGATGATCGCGAGGATCAGGAACACCAGGAAGGTGCTCCACGGGTTCCGCATGGGGCGGTGCGGCAGGCGGGTGCCGCTCGCCGGGACCGGCACATCCACGAAGCGGGTCTCGACCACGGGAGAGGTCGCCAGCAGCACGTCGCGGGCCTCCCGGAGCTCCGCGAAGCGGATGCCCGCGCTGTGCCGCTCCTCGTCGGTGGCCTCGGTGAGGAGGTCCGGGTGGTTCAGGCGCGCCTGGCGCGTGAACGCGTGCTGGATCTCGGTGACCGGAGCATCGGTCGCCACGCCGAGCAGCTGTGCGGCGTCGGCGGGGGACATGGGCGTCAGCGCATCCTCTGGGGGCGGACCTTCAGGGGGTCGACGCCCTTCGGGATGGGGAGCTTGTTGCCCGCGAGGGAGCTGAGCCGGTTGCTGACCGCGACCACCTCGGCCTTGCTCAGGGTGCTCTTGAACTTGCCGAGCCGCCGGTTGATGTCGTGCAGCTTCGTCGACTCCTTGTCGGGGCCGACCTGCAGCGAGTTGACCGGGACGTTCGGCAGAATGCGGGCGATCTTGCGCTTCTCGTCCTCGAGCATCCGGCTGGTGCGCGTCTTCGGGCCCTCGGCGATGAGCACGACACCGGGGCGGCCCACGGCGCGGTAGACGGCGTCCTGCGTCTTCGGGTTGACGGCGACGGGCATCTCGCTGCCGCGCCAGCCGCGCTTGAGCGAGCTGCGCAGGACCGCGCCGACCGCCCCCGCCTGGCCCTCGATCTGCGCGTAGGCGGCCCGCTCGGCGCGCCGGCCCAGAACGACGAGGAAGAGGAGGAGGCCGAGCAGGAGCCCGGAGATGACCCAGAGGATGATCGAGAAGACGTTGCCGTCGGACAGGACGATGCCGAGGACGATGCCGACCACGAGGGGCACGAGCACCGCGGCGAGCATCCACCAGATGGCCTGCTTGTCCAGGCGGCGGGTCATCTGGAAGACCTGCCAGAGCTGCTTCACGCGGCCCGGCTCTTTCGGGGTGGGGCGGGTCTCTCGGGCCATGCCCACAGGATACCGCTCGGGCCGACACCGGTCTGGCGTGTCCGCACCCGCCTCCCTCCCCGGCGCACGCCCTCGGCGAAATCGCACAGATCGGCGGACGCGGCTGACGCATCCGCCGCTTCGGGGGAGAGTCGGGGCGTGGAACGAGGGGGATACCGGCAGATTCGGGTGCTGTCGGCGGGTGCGGGGGAGGAGGTGCTGCTCTGCCGCCGGGCGGCCGACGAATCGGCCGAGCCGGTGGTGGTCCGGCTGATGGATGAGGAGTCCGCGGATGCCGCCCTCGCGGTCGCCGGTGCCGTCTCCTCCCCGCACCTGGCCCCGCTCCTCGATCTGTTCGACGCGCGCGATGGGCGCTTCGGTCTCGTCTACCCCCGGCTCTCCTCATGGTCCCTGGCCGACCTGCTGGCCCGGCGCACGTCCTTGAGCGCCGGGGAGGCGGTGACGATCCTCGTGTCCGTCGCGCGAGGGGTCGACGCGCTCCATGAGCGGGACCTCAGCCATGGCGCCCTGCGGCCGACGGGCGTCCTGTTCGACGACGCCGGAACGCCCGCGCTCGTCCGGCTCTCCGCTTCCCGGCCGCTCACGCCCGCAACCGCGCTGGTCGATCGTCGAGCCCTGGCCGCCCTGGCGGCGGTCGTGCTCGAGCGGGTGACGGAAGGCGGCGCGCTGGCCGCGGAATTGACCCAGTCCCCGGAGGGCCTCGCTCCGAAGAGGATGCAGGAGAGGCTGTTCGCTCTCGCTGAGCCTCGGCCGATCGACTACCCGCGGTCGGCCTCGACGCTCACGATCGAGCAGCTCTTGCCCTCCCGAGCCACCCCGCCGGAAACGCAGCCACCCGCGTCTCCGGCGGGGTGGCTGTCCGGCTCGGTGCCGTCCGGGTTGGCCGGCAGAGGCCGGCGCCTGGTCGCGGCGCTCCGCACGGTACGGCGGCGAGTGTGGGTCCCTGCCCTCGTCGCGGCGGGGTGCCTCGTGCTCGCGCTGCTGATCGTGCCCGGCGAGGCGTCCTCCGCGGCGGGTGAGCCGCGCCCGGCGCCCTCGGGAGCGCCTTCTCCGCGCGCGGCCACGGAAGCGCCGCAGTTCGCCGCACCCGACCGGTCCGCCCTGCAGGCCGACGATCCGCTCACCGCGGCACGGGTGCTGGCGGCGGCGAGGGACTCCTGCCTGGAGTCCGGCGGCGGGGAGTGTGCGGGAGCGGTCGACCAGCCCGGCTCGGCACTCCTCGAGGCCGACGCCGCGGGCCGGGGACCGGAGCCGCCCACCCTGCCCGCTCCCGAGGGGAGGCGTTCGTTCAGCGCACCGGCGACGCGGCGATCGTCGAGCAGGGCGCCGTCACCCTGCTGCTCGTGCGCGCCGACGGCGAGTGGCGCATCCGCGACGTCTTCGACAGCGAGCCGTCGTGATCGCGGCGTGCGCCGTCGGCGCGGAGGGGAGGCCCGAGACGCCAAAGCGGCCCACTGGAGGTCGGCGGGCCGCTTCGTCGGCAGTGCGGATCAGAGGCCGAGCTGGCCCTCGAATGCGCCCTCTTCCAGGCGGTTCTTCACCTGGACGAGGAAGCGGGCGGCGTCGGCGCCGTCGACGATGCGGTGGTCGTAGCTCAGGGCCAGGTACACCATGGAGCGGATCGCGATCGCCTCCGAGACGCCGTCGTTGACGACCACGGGCCGCTTGACGACGATGCCCGTGCCGAGGATCGCCACCTGAGGGAGGAACACCAGCGGGGTGTCGAACAGGGCGCCGCGCGAGCCGGTGTTCGTCACCGTGAAGGTTCCGCCCGCGAGCTCGTCCGGCTTCAGCTTGTTGTTGCGCGTGCGCCCGGCGAGGTCGGCGATCTGGCCGGCGAGGCCCGCGATGTCGAGCGAGCCGGCGTCGCGCACCACGGGGGTGAGCAGGCCGCGCTCGGTGTCGACCGCGATGCTGATGTTCTCGGTGTCCGGGTAGACGATCGAGTCGCCGTCCACGGTCGCGTTGATGATCGGGTACGTCTTCAGCGCCTCGGCGGCGGCGAGGGTGAAGAAGGGCAGGAAGGACAGCTTCGTGCCGGTCTTCTCGAGGAACTGGTTCTTCACCCGGTCGCGGAGCTGAGCGAGACGCGTGACGTCCACCTCGACCACGGTCGTGAGCTGCGCGCTCGACTGCATCGAGACGACGGCGCGCTCGGCCACCACCTTGCGCAGGCGCGACATCTTCACGGTGGTGCCGCGCAGCGGCGACACCTCGACCTCCTGAGGAGCTGCCGGTGCGGCGGGCTCCGCCGGTCGACACGGCAGGCGCGCCCTTCTGCTCGGCGGCGGCGAGGACGTCCTCCTTGCGGATCCGCCCGCCGACGCCCGAGCCGGAGAGGGAGGCGAGGTCGACCCCGCGCTCGTGCGCGAGCTTGCGGACGATCGGCGTGATGTAGGCGCTGCCGTCGGCGGCGAGCTCCTGCTCGATCGTCGCGGCGGCCGGGTCCACCGCCTGGTGGTCGGGGGCGGGCTGGGCCGGCGCCTGCTGGCTGCTGGTCTCCGGCACGGGGGCCGGCGACGGCGGCGTCTGACCCTGGCCTGCAGTCGCCTCCTGGCCCGGCTCGACCTCGCGGGAGGTCACAGCGTCGTCCGCGAGCGAGCCCTGAGGCGCCTGGCCGGCCTCGGGAGCGGGCTGCCCCCACGACTCGGTCTGCGGCGGCTGCTGGCCGGCGGGGGACGAGCCCTCCGCGGGGGCCGACTGCGCGGGCGTCGCGGCCTGCGGCGCCGGCTCGAGGGTCGGCTGCTGCGGCGCCGCGGCGGGCGCTGCCGGCTGTTCGGGCGCGGCCTGGGCGGGCTGCACCTGCGCGGGCGCGGTCTGCGCGGCGGCCGGCTGCTGCTGAGGCGTGGGCGCCTCCTGGGGCGCAGGGGCCTGCTGCTGAGGCGCGGGCGCCTCCTGGGCCGGGGCGGGCTGCTGCTGGGGCGCGGGCGCCTCCTGGGTGGGGGCGGGCTGCGGGGCAGCCTGCTCCTCCGCAACGGACTGCGTCGCCTGTGCGGTGTTGTTGGCCTCCTGCTCGGGCAGCGGGGTGGCCTCGCCGCCATCGCCGGCACCGGAGCCGATCCGCACCAGGGGCGTGCCCACGTCGACGGTCTCGTCCTCCTGGACGAGGATCTCCTCGATCACGCCGCCGACCGGAGACGGGATCTCGGTGTCGACCTTGTCCGTCGACACCTCGAGCAGGGGCTCGTCAACCTCGACGCGGTCCCCGACACTCTTCAGCCAACGGGTCACCGTTCCCTCCGTGACACTCTCTCCGAGTGCGGGGAGGTTGACGGACTCGCTCATTCGGTTGTCTCCTTCAGAAACTGCAATGTGATCGGAAGTCTGGGCAGCGGCTCTGCGGCTCTACAGAGCGTGCAGCGGCTTGCCCGCGAGAGCGAGGAAGGCCTCACCCATCGCCTCGTACTGGGTCGGGTGGGCGTGGATCAGGGGGCGATGTCCTCGGGGTACGCCTCCCAGTTGACCGCGAGCTGCGCCTCGCCGATCAGCTCGCCGACGCGGGAGCCGATGGCGCTCACGCCGATGATCGGGCCGTCCTTGACGCGCACGACCTTGATCGAGCCCGAGGTGCCGATGATCTCGCTGCGGGCGTTGCCGGCCAGCGAGTAGTCGTAGGTCGCGACCTTCTCCGCGCCGAACTTCTCGATGGCGCGTGCCTCGGAGTAGCCGATCGAGGCGACCTCCGGGTCGGAGTAGGTGATCTTCGGGATGTTGATGTCCTCGATGACGACGGGCTTCAGCCCGGCGATCTCCTCGGCCACGAAGATGCCCTGCTGGAAGCTGCGGTGCGCGAGCTGCAGGCCGGGGACGATGTCGCCGATCGCGTAGACGTTCGGCACGCTCGTAGCCAGGCGCTCGTTGGTGAGCACGAAGCCGCGGTCCATGCGGATGCCGGCCTCCTCGAACCCGAGGTTCGCCGTGGCGGGCCCGCGGCCGACGGCGACGAGCAGCAGCTCCGCCTCGACCGTTCTGCCGTTCTCGAGGGTCACGACGACGCCGGCGTCGCTCTGGGTGACGCTCTGGAAGCGCACGCCGAGCGAGTACTCGATGCCGCGCTTGCGGAAGGCGCGCTCGAGGGCCTTGCTGATGACCTCCTCCTCGTTGGGAACGAGGTGGGGCAGCGCTTCGATGATGGTGACGTCGGCGCCGAAGGAGCGCCAGACGCTCGCGAACTCCACCCCGATGACGCCGCCGCCGAGCACGGCGACCTTCTTCGGCACGAACTGGAGGCCGAGCGCCTGCTCGGACGTGATGACGCGTCCGCCGAGCTCCAGGCCCGGGAGGCTGCGGGAGTAGGAGCCGGTCGCGAGGACCAGGTTCTTGCCCCTGTAGGTGTCCTCGCCGACCTGCACCGTGGTGCCGCCGACGACGCGTCCCTCGCCGGCGATCGTGGTGACGCCGCGCGCCTTGACGAGCGACTGCAGGCCCTTGTACTTCTTCGCGACGATGTTCTCGCGGTAGCTGGTGACGGCGGCGATGTCGACGCCCTCGAAGGTCGACTTGATGCCGAACTGCTCGGAGTCGCGCGTGGCGTCCGCGACCTCGGCCGCGTGCAGGAGCGCCTTGGTCGGGATGCAGCCGCGGTGGAGGCAGGTGCCGCCGACCTTGTCCTTCTCGATCATCGCCACGGTCATGCCGAGCTCGGCAGCCCGCAGGGCGGTGGCGTAGCCTCCGCTTCCCCGCCCAGGACGACGATGTCAAAGTTCTGTTCAGCCACTCGTATGCTCCTCGGGGTCGTGCGGAGGCAGGCCGGGATCGTGTCCCGACCGCCCTGTCCACCTTAGTACGGCGGCCGGGGCGGACCCGGGGGTCAGGGGCGCTCGCGAAGCCCTCGGCGAACGCGAGAAGTGCCCGCACGGTGACCCCGGTGGGACCCCCGCCGGTGAAGCCGAACGGGCTTCCGCCGTTGTTGGCCGCGCCGGCGATGTCGAGGTGCGCCCACGGGATCGAGGTGCCGTCGGGGCGCTTCCCGATGAAGTCCTTGAGGAACACCGCGGCGAGCAGCATCCCGGCCGCGGTGTTGCCCGGCTTCGCGTTCGCGATGTCCGCGATGTCGGAGTTGAGGACGGCGCGGAGCTCGCCGGGCAGAGGCATCCGCCACACCAGCTCGTCGGTCGCCTCAGCCGCCGCGAGGAGGCGGTTCACCGGCTCATCGTCGCCCATGACCGCGACGTAGCGGGTGCCGAGTGCGACGGTCGCCGCGCCCGTGAGGGTCGCGACGTCGACGATGGCGTCGGGCTGCTCCTCGCCCGCGGCGACGAGGCCGTCCGCGAGCACGAGCCGGCCCTCGGCGTCGGTGTTGAGCACCTCGACGGTCTTCCCGCCGCGGATGGTGAGCACGTCGTTCGGCCGGGCGGCGCTGCCCGACGGCATGTTCTCCGCGATGCACAGCCACGCCGTGACCCGCACGGGCAGTTCGAGCCGGGCGGCGGCGAGTGTGACGGCCAGCACGGTGGCGGCGCCCGTCATGTCGTACTTCATGCCCACCATCGAGGCGGCGGGCTTCAGGGAGAGGCCGCCGCTGTCGAAGGTGATCCCCTTGCCGACCAGAGCAACGTGCGCCGACGCGCCCTCGGGCGCCCAGGAGACCTTGACGAGCCGCGGCGGGCGGATCGAGCCCTTTCCCACCCCGAGGATGCCGCCGAACCCGTCGCGCTCCAGCGCCTCGGCGTCCCACTCGGTGAACTCGACGTCGAGGCCCTCCGCCAGCGCGTGCGCGCGCTCGGCGAGCGTCTCCGGGTAGAGGTCCGACGGGGGAGCGTTGACGAGATCCCGGACGGAGGCGACCGCCCCGGCCGTCGCCTGGGCACGGGCGACGAGCGCGTCTGCGTCGACGGTCTCGGCGACGACCGCGACCTCCGAAGCCGGGGCCTTGTCGGGGGAGAGTGAGGCCACCCGGTAGTCGTCGTAGGAGTAGGCCCCGAGCGCCGCGCCTTCGAGCACGGCGAGGACCGCTGCGTCGTCGGCGACGGGCAGCGCGAAGGCGATGCTGGACACTCCGCGCAGCTGGCGCGTCACCGAGCCCGCCGCGTAGCGGAGAGCGTCCGGGGTGACGTCCCCGGAGCCGAGCCCGACGAGCGCGACGCTCTTGGCGCCGATGCCGGGGAAGGGCAGTCGGACGAGCTGGTCGCGCCGCCCGGTCACCCCGATGTCGCCCAGGCTGTCGGCGAGCGCCTCGAAGCCCGCGACCGGGTGCAGCTGCGGCTCCTCGCCCCCTGGCTCACGCCCAGGACGAGGACGTCGGCGGCGGTCTCGGCCGCGGAGGAGGAGGAGGTCAGGCGCAGCGAGGGCAGTGGCATCCGGCCAGCCTAACGAGAGCGGAGGAGCGCTCCGGAGGGCGGCCGGATCGCCTCTGGCGGCGAGAACGCAGCGGTGGCATACTTCAGAACCTGACGGTTATGAAGGGAGTCCCGATGTCGAGCACCGCCGCCGATCGCCTGGACGACGTCTTCGCCGCGCTCTCGGATCCCACCCGCCGCGCCATCCTGCAGCGCCTCACACTGGGCGACGCGACCGTCGCCGAACTTGCGCAGCCCTTCGACATGAGCCAGCCGGCCGTCTCGAAGCATCTCAAGGTGCTGGAGCGCGCGGGCCTGATCAGCCGGAGCTCGGTCGCCACGGCCCGGTACAGCCATCTGGAGGCCGAGCCCCTCCGGGAAGCGAGCGCCTACGTGGAGCGCTACCGGCGGTTCTGGACCGAGAGCTTCGACCGCCTCGACATCGCCCTCGCCGAGTTCCTGGCGGAGCCACCGAACCCCCGACCGATCGAGCTGAGACCGACCCCGACAAGAGAGACGACTGATGACGGACACTTCCCCCGCGGTCACCGACCGCGACGTCTACATCACGCGGGCGTTCGCCGCCCCGCGCGACGTGGTGTGGCGCTTCTTCACCGAGCCGGAGCTGATCTCCCGCTGGTTCGGCCCTCGCGACTTCCGAGTGCCGGCCGAGACGGTCAAGGTCGAGCCGGAGGTGGGCGGCGCCTACGCCCTCACCATGGTCGGGATCGAGGACGGCGAGCTCGCTCCCATGGCGGGGATCATCACCGCCTTCGACCCGCCCGAGTACCTCGAGGTCAGGCTGGGCGCGCACTCCCGGGACGTCGACCTCGACAACGTGGTCCTGCGCATCCGCTTCGCCGACCACGGCGACCGCACGCGCGTGACTCTCCACCAGGGGCCCTTCGACGCCGTCGACCGCGACCTCACCGCCGAGGGCTGGGAGCAGTCGTTCGAGGGGATCGACGCGATCCTGGAAGGAGCCGGCCGATGAGCCGCAACGTCGCCGCACCCGCGCCCGTCGTCCACGAGACGCGCAGCGCCGACGGCACCGTCATCGCCTACGAGAAGGTGGGCTCGGGTCCCGCGCTCGTCCTGGTCGACGGCGCGATGTGCGCGCGCGACTTCGGGCCCGCCCGGGACGTCGCGAAGGAGCTGCAGGATCGCTACACCGTCTACTTCTACGACCGCAGGGGCCGTGGGGCGAGCGGGGACGCCCTGCCCTATGCGCCCGAGCGGGAGTACGAGGATCTGGCAGCGGTGATCGCCGCGACGGGCGAGACCCCGTACGTCATGGGCCAGTCCTCGGGAGCCGGGCTCGCGCTGCGCGCCGCGGCGGCCGGGGTGCCGATGCGGGCGCTGGCGACCTATGAGGCGCCGTTCGTGGGCCTCCGTCCGGGCAAGGGCGGCCGGCCGAAGAACTACCTGGCCGATCTCGAGGCCCTGATCGCGAGCGGCAAGCGCGGTCAGGCGGCCGGCTACTTCATGGTCGACATGGTCGGCGCGCCGAAGTTCGTCCCGATCATGATGCGGATGATGCCGAAGGTCTGGCGCCATCTCGAGACGATCGCCCCGACCATCGTCTACGACGCGAAGGTGATGTGGCCGTTCGAGGTCCCCGTCGAGGAGCTCGCCCGGGTCTCGGTTCCGACGCTCGCCCTCGCCGGGAGCAAGGGCAAGCCCGAGATGCTGGCGGCTCAGGAGAAGGTCGCGCAGGCGGTGCCCGGCAGCCGGCACGGAGTCCTCGCCGGCCAGACGCATCAGGTCTCGGCGAAGGTCCTCGCCCCGGCGCTCGACCAGTTCTTCCGCTCGGTGCCCTAGGTCCGCCCGGCCGGTGGACGGTTCGCTCTCGGCGTCCGTCCACCGGCCGTTCGGCCGGGACGCGGCGAATACGATGAGGGCATGCGGAATCCGGAGGAGCTCTACGAGCTGACGCCGGCGGCGGACGACGTGCCGTTCGGCCTCGACCTGGTCGCCGGGCTGACCGGATTCGCCGACGCGGGGGCCGCGGTCACCCAGCTGGGCCGGTACCTCGTCGACACCATCGAGACCACCGAGATCGCGGTCTTCGACAACGACGCGCTGCTCGACTACCGCGCTCGCCGGCCCACGATCCTCTTCGACCAGGACCACCTCGCCGAGTACTCGCCGCCGCGTCTCGTGCTCTCGCTGGCCAAGGACGAGCTCGGCAAGTCGTTCCTCCTCCTCACCGGCTACGAGCCGGACTTCCAGTGGCACCGGTTCGCCGACGCCCTGCTCGGGCTGATGGAGCGGTTCGGCGTGAGCGCCACGACGTGGGTGCACGCGATCCCGATGCCGGTGCCGCATACCCGCCCGATGAAGGTCACGGTCAGCGGGACCCGGTCCGACCTCGTCGAGTCGATGTCCGCCTGGCGTCCGCGCACCCAGGCGCCGGCGAACCTGCTGCACCTTCTCGAGTACCGGCTCGCGGAGGCGGGGAGCCCGTGACCGGGTTCGTCCTGCTGGTTCCGCACTACCTCTCCGACACGGAGTTCCCGCTCGCGGCTGTGGCCGCGCTGGAGAGCGTGAGCGCAGCGACCGGGCTCATCTTCCCGACCGACCGCCTTCGCGAGGAGGGCCGGGAGTTCGTCGGCAAGATCGACGAGCAGGTCACCACGAGCGAGGAGCTCGCGCGGCTCGTGCACACGCTCGAAGAGCGCCACGACGCCTACATGGAGGGCAACCCGCTGTCGTCTCCGCTCACCGACGAGTACGGCGCGGTGCCGAGCGCCGACGAGATCGCCGCGGAGCTGGAGAAGTTCCTCGCCACGCGTCGCCCCTCCGACGAGGACCAGGACTAGCCGCCAGTCCGGGTCCGGCCGATCCGGCTACCAGGGGACTCGGGTCAGCTGTCCCGAGAGCCGCCACAGGCGCGTCGCCGCGGCCTCCTCGTTGCGGATCCTCAGCGCGGGCACGATCGCGGGAGGACCGGCCGTCCGGGTCGGACCTCCGGGCGCGATGAGCTCGCCGCCCGTGAGCGTGGGATCCAGGACCGCCATCACGTTCGGTCCGGCGCCCGCGGCGTGGTCCTGCGCGATGGCCCGTGCGGGCAGCCGGACGGGGGAGCGGAGGCGCTCGGGGGACATCGCGTAACCCGGATGCGTCGCGATGGACACGATGTCGAGCCCCTCGTCGACCGACTTGCGGTGCAGGGCGTGCGCGAAGAGGAGATTCGCCCGCTTGCTCGCCGCGTACGCGCGGAAGGGGCGGTAGCCGTGGTCGAACCGGAGATCGTGGAAGAGCAGGTGGCCCCAGCGTGCCGCGATCGACGTGACGGTGATCACGCGCGCGCGGACGCCGGCGAAGGGCAGCAGAAGCCCGGTGAGCGCGAAGTGCGCGAGGTGGTTGACGCCGAGGTGCATCTCGAAGCCGTCGGCGGTCAGTCGCCGCGTCGGCTCGAGCATGACGCCCGCGTTGGCGATCAGCGCGCGCCAGGGCGCGAAGTGCTCGGCGTACGAGGCGGCGAACTCGCGCACGGAGGCCAGCGAGGAGAGGTCGAGGGGCAGGATGCCGACCCGGGCGTCGCCGTCCAGGGCGAGGATCTCGTCCCGCACCGCCTCCCCGCGTTCGGCGTTCCGGACACCGAGGACGAGCGGCACCTGCCGAGCGGCGAGCTGCAGGGCCGTGGCGCGGCCCACACCGGACGTTCCGCCGGTGAGGACCACGGGCGACGCGGCACTGTGCGGGGCTCGGATCACCGGTCGATCGTAGCCGGGGGCGCCGGCGCATCGGCCGGACGTCCTGGGGCGGTGCCCGGGCGCGGGGACGCCCCAGCGGCGAGCGGGCGCAGGGGCGTGGGTAACCTGGGGGAGTGAACTCCCGTCGCTCCTGGATCATCTTCGGCGTCGGTGTCTTCGCCTATCTCGTCGCCATCACGCAGCGCTCCAGCCTCGGCGTGGCCGCGGTCGAGGCGAGTGATCGGTTCCATTCGGCCGCCGCCGCGCTGTCGACGCTCGGGGTGCTGCAGCTCGTCGTCTACGCCCTGCTCCAGGTGCCCGTCGGCGTCCTCATCGACCGGATCGGACCGCGGCCCCTCCTCATCGCCGGCACGATCCTGATGACGGGCGGCCAGATCGTCGTGGCCATCGCACCGACGCTCGAGGTCGCCGTGCTCGGGCGGATCCTCGTGGGCGCGGGAGATGCGACCGTGTTCACGTCGGTCCTGCGCCTCACGAACACCTGGTTCACCGGCGCTCGCGTGCCGCAGCTCAACCAATGGATGGGCAACCTGGGCCAGTTCGGGCAGGTCATCTCCGCGATCCCGTTCGCCGCGGTGCTGCACACCTCGGGCTGGACGCCGGCCTTCCTGAGCGCGGCCGCGCTCGCGCTCCTCGCCGCCGTGCTCTGCATCGCGCTGGTCTCCAACGGCCGAGGGATCTCGCCGCAGGCGGAGAGCGTCGCCTCACTTCGGGAGGCGCTCGCGCAGCTCGGCGCAAGCCTCAAGCGGCCGGGCACCCAGCTCGGATTCTGGGCGCACTACGTCACCCAGTCGCCCGGCGTCGTCTTCGCGCTGATGTGGGGGTACCCCTTCATGGTGTTCGGAGTCGGGCTCGAGCCGGCCTTCGCCTCCACGATGCTCACGGTCATGGTGCTCACCGGCCTCGTGGTCGGCCCGTTCCTCGGTCTCCTCACGGTCCGGCATCCGATGCGGCGGTCGAACCTCGCCCTCACCGTCGTGGTGCTCATGGCCGTCGTGTGGGGCGCGGTGCTGCTGTGGCCGGCGCCGATCCCCGCGTGGCTCATCGTGGTCCTCGCGATAGCGCTCGGCATCGGCGGCCCGGCATCGCAGATCGGCTTCGACTTCGCCCGCACGTTCAATCCGCCGCGGCGCCTGGGCTCCGCGAACGGCGTCGTCAACGTGGGCGGCTTCACGGCGAGCTTCACGAGCATGCTCCTCATCGGCCTGGTCCTGGATGCGCGGAGCGGGGAGGGGATAGCGCCTCCCTCTATTCGCTCGACTCGTTCCGGGTCGCGGAGCTCGTGCAGATCCCTGTCGTCGGCATCGGGGTGGTCGGTCTGCTGCTCGCGCGGCGCAAGACGCGGCGCCTGCTGGCCGAGGAGGAGGGAATACAGGTGGGCCCTCTGTGGGTTGCATTGGCGAGGGCATGGGGACGGCGGAACGCGCGACGCTCCGCAAAGGGACAGGCGTGATCCGCACGCCAGTACGCGTGCAATAATTGGATAGGACCCGTTCAACTCCTGGGAGGACGGTAGCGCACTCAGCGCCGCCGGCCGGAGGACTTGACATGGGTCCAAGTGTTGCCCGCACCACGCTGAATGCGTCCTCCCGAGCTGTCCGCCCTCAGTACCGACAACGGTAGGAAAGGTGTACCGATGACTTCCCGTAAAGCTTCGGCCGTGCTGGCCGATCCCGCGGAGGCAGACGTCCTGACCGACTCTGCACCCGCCACGAGCAAGGCTGCGCCCAAGAGCGCCGCCACCAAGGCTGCGCCCAAGCGCGCCGCCGCCCCGAAGGCCGCCGCCAAGACCCGCGCCCCGAAGGCCGCCGCCAAGGCGACCGCTCCGGCCGCGGATGACACCGACGCCGACCTCGACGACTCGACCGACGTCGACGCGGACCTCGACGCCGTCGAGCCCGCCCCCGAGGCGATCGCCGAGGACGTCCCCGAGGTGGCCGACACCGACGACACCGAGGCGGACGCCGAGGAGCCGGAGGCCGCCGAGGACACCGACGACTCCGACGACTCGGAGGACGGCGAGACCAAGGCTCCCGCCGCGGCCGCCGAGAAGGAGATCCCGCAGGACGCGATCGTCCTCTCCTCGTCGACGACGACGACGAGGTGCCGGTCTACTCCACGCAGATCACAGGCGCGACTGCCGACCCGGTCAAGGACTACCTGAAGCAGATCGGCAAGGTCCCCCTGCTGAACGCGGCCGAAGAGGTCGAGCTCGCCATGCGGATCGAGGCCGGCCTGTTCGCCGAGGACAAGCTCGCCAACGAAGAGGCGACCATGTCGAAGGAGCTCATCCGCGAGCTCAAGTGGGTCGCGAAGGACGGGCAGCGCGCGAAGAGCCACCTGCTCGGTGCGAACCTCCGCCTCGTCGTCTCGCTCGCGAAGCGCTACACCGGTCGCGGCATGCAGTTCCTGGACCTCATTCAGGAGGGCAACCTGGGCCTCATCCGTGCGGTCGAGAAGTTCGACTACACGAAGGGCTTCAAGTTCTCCACCTACGCGACGTGGTGGATCCGCCAGGCGATCACGCGCGCCATGGCCGACCAGGCCCGCACCATCCGCATCCCGGTGCACATGGTCGAGGTCATCAACAAGCTGGCCCGCGTGCAGCGGCAGATGCTGCAGGACCTGGGCCGGGAGCCCACGCCCGAGGAGCTCAGCCGCGAGCTGGACATGACGCCCGAGAAGGTGGTCGAGGTCCAGAAGTACGGCCGCGAGCCCATCTCGCTGCACACGCCCCTCGGCGAGGACGGCGACAGCGAGTTCGGTGACCTCATCGAGGACACCGAGGCGGTTGTCCCGGCCGACGCGGTGGGCTTCACGATGCTGCAGAAGCAGCTGGAGAGCCTCCTTGACTCCCTGTCGGAGCGCGAGGCGGGCGTCATCCGGATGCGCTTCGGCCTCGGCGACGGCATGCCGAAGACGCTCGACCAGATCGGCGACACGTTCGGCGTGACCCGCGAGCGGATCCGCCAGATCGAGAGCAAGACGATGGCGAAGCTGCGCCACCCGTCCCGCTCGCAGTCGCTCCGCGACTACCTCGAGTGAGTTCGGACTAGTCCACGGCGAAGGGCCGGTGCCTCAGGGCGCCGGCCCTTCGTTGTCTCCCGGGCGTCGTCCCCGGGGGTGCGTGGGTGCGGCGCTCTGGGTCCGTCCCATTTGCGCGGATCAGGAGATCTCACGCGGATCAGGACGATCGGGTGATTTCGCGCGCGGATCAGGAAGACACGCCGTCTCGCGGAGCTGTTCGCCTGATCCGCGTGCGCGAGGTCATCGCTCTCGAGGTCCTCCCCAACCGGGGCCGTCGCCGGTTCTCGACAGCAGGCGATCCGCTGTCGGAGGGTAGGGCGACCCTGCCGCGCATGACGACACCGACTCCCACCATCGACAGCATCCTGAGTGCCTTCTTCCGCGAGCGGAGGAAGGGCGTGAGCGGGCCGCGACACGGGGACATCACCCGCGTCGAGACCTCCCTGCGCGATTTCGCCGAGTTCTTCGGCCCGAGCCGGCTGTGCGCCCACCATCAGTCGGTGCTCGGCCGCGAGCGCCGGGCCGGACGGAGGAATCCGGTGGCGCACCTGCTGCGGGCCGACGCGCTCCTCGACATCCTCGCCGCGTTCGTGGCGCTCTCCGTGCCCGTCGAAGAGCAGCGCCGGCGGCTCCAGCTCCAACTGGTCGCCGCGCTCCTGTCCTCGCTGCTGGAGCGCCGGCTCGTCGACGGGGCCGACGTCGCCTACCTCTTCCAGCTCCGCCGGCAGGTTCGGCGGATGGAGGCGGGACTGCCGGCGCGACGCGAGACTCAGCCCTGAGCGTGGCCCGTCTGGAAGACTGGAGCGGTGACGTCTCGACCGGCCGGAATCCACTGGGCCCCGGCGGTCCTCCTCGGGCGCGCGACGCGGGTGGCGGCGCGACTGCGTAAGCGCGGGGAGGGTCCGCGGTTCCCGGACTCGTGGTGAACAAGGTGGCTCCCGGGTTCCTCGGCAGCGTGCTGTCGCACTTCCCGGAGGGGCTCGTGGTCGTGTCCGGGTCGTCCGGCAAGTCCACGACGACGAAGATGCTGGTCACGATCCTCGAGGCCCACGGCAAGCGGATCTTCACGAATCCGTCGACGGCCAACATCAGCCAGGGCCTCACCAGCGCTCTGCTCGAGCGCGCGTCGCTGACCGGCCGGATCGACGCCGACCTGGCCGTGCTCGAGATGGACGAGGGACACGGGGCGCTCCTCTCACCGCAGTTCCAAGCGCGGATGGTCGTGCTCACCAACGTGATGACCGATCAGATCGACCGCTTCCATGACACCCGGAAGGTGCTGGCGATGCTCGACACCATCGCCTCTCGAGCGAGCGAGCGGCTGGTATTGAACGGCGACGACGCGCTGCTCGACTCCCTGGCCGCCGACGTGAACGACGCGGTCGCCCGCTTCGGGGTCTCGTCCGAGGTGTTCGCCGCCCTGCCGCGCGGCCTCGGCTACGCCGCCACCACCGACGCCCGCGACACCGCGGGCACCCTCGTCACCGGCGTCGCCGGGCGCAGCGCGACGATCCGGTGGGACGGCGCCGACCATGAGGTCACCCTGCCCGCGCGCGGGGTCCACTACGCCGTGGATGCCGCGGCGGCGATCGCGGCGGCCCGCGAGCTGCTCGGCACCTCGTTCGATCCGGCCGTGGCGGTCGCCGCCGTCTCCGCGATGCCCGCGGTGTTCGGCCGTGGTGAGGTCGTCACGGTGCGCGGGAAGCAGGTCGAGTTCGTGCTCGTGCAGAACCCGGCCAGCTTCCAGCTCAATGTGGACGAGCTCGAGGAGGGCCTCGATCAGGTCCTCGTCGCCATGGGCTCGGACGTCGCCGACCCGTCCTACTTCTGGCCGGTCGACGCGTCCCGGATCGGACGCGCGCGCATCGTGTCCGGCTCGAAGGCGAACGAGCTGGCGCTCCAGCTGATCTACCAGGGGGTCCAGGTGGACGACATCGAGCCGAACCTGCCGGCAGCGCTGGATCGCTTCCTCGCGCTGCCGGAGCCGGCGTCCGGGATCAAGACCATCGTGTTCACCGCGGACTCGATGCGCCGCACCCGCACCCACCTGGGGCTCGCCGAATGAGCGCGCTCCGCATCCTGCAGCTCTTCCCGGAGCTCACGAACGTGAACGGCGACGCCGAGAACGCGCTCGTCCTGGCCCGCCGGCTGCAGTGGGCGGGCATCGACGCCGAGGTGGTTCCCCTGGCAGCGGGCGACCCGGTGCCGACAGCTGCGCCCGCAGCGGTTTTCCTCGGCTCGGGCACCGACTCCTCCCTCGTCCGGACGCTAGCAGCGCTCGACGGGATCCGGGGCGCGCTGTCCGAGTGGCTGGCCGCCGATATCCCGCTCCTCGCGGTCGGTACCGGGCTCGAGCTGCTCGGGCGGCGCATCGACCTGCCCGAGGGGCCGCTCGAGGGCCTCGGGATGGTGCCGGGGGAGGCCTCCTTCCTGCCGGCCAGGGTCGCCGGCGATCTCGTCGTCGACTCGGTGTGGGGCCGCCTTCTCGGGTACGAGAACCACGGCCGCGGGTTCGCCCTCGACTCCGGGGTGACGCCGCTGGGCCGCGTCGCCGCCGGCACGGGCAACGGGGACGGCGCGGACGGCGTGGCCCTCGGCTCCCTTTACGGCACCCACCTCCACGGGCCGGTGCTCGCCCGGAACCCGGCGATGGCCATGGCCTTCGTGGCCGCGGCCGCACCCGGCACGGGCGTCGACGCCTACGCGCGCGGCCGGGCGGATGGCGTCGCAGACGCCATCAACGCCGCTACGCTTCGGCGGCTCCAGCTCTGACCGAGGGTGGGCGACTCCGTGCTCTTGTGCCGACGCGTAGTAAGCGCGCATACTAACCGGCATGATCGAACTCGCCACCGGCGCCGCCTCGTCCACCGCCTCGCCTGACGCGTTCTTCGCGCGCTGGGTCGATCACGCGTCCTGGTCGTCCTGGTCGCCGGATACGGAGTGGGTGAAGGTGGGGACGCCGGTGCGGGTCGGCACGCGGGGAGTGCTCAAGCCCAAGGGCGGGCCGAAGGTGCGGTTCTTCGTGAGCGCCTGCGAGCCCGGCCGGGAGTACACCGACACGTCGCTCCTGCCCGGCGCCCGGCTGCTGTTCCAGCACCTCGTCGAGCCGACCCCGTCCGGGTCCGCCCTGCGCGTGCGGGTCTGGGTAGAGGGTCCCCTCGGGCGCATCTGGGCGAAGGTGATGGGCGGCGGGTTCCGCCAGACCGCCCAGGCCGACCTCGACCGTCTCGTCGCCCTGGTGGAGCGGGCATGAGCGCCTGGCTGGGCGTGGTGTCCGCCGAGCACGTGCGGTACGCCGTGTCCAAGGGGATCGCGCAGGTCGGGCACGGGAAGCGGGGCGGCCTGGCGCGCATGCGCGCCGGCGACACCTTCGTGTACTACTCGTCCGTGGAGCGGCTCGGCGACAGGGAGCCGCTGCGACAGTTCACCGCTCTCGGCGTCCTCCCCGACGAGGAGATCTGGCAAGCCGACGAGGGGACTTTCCACCCCTTCCGCCGCCGGGTCGAGTACGCCGCGGCGACTCCCGTCCCGCTCGAAGCGGTCAAGGACCGGCTGCGCCTCACCGCGTCACCCAACTGGGGCTACCAGCTGCGGAGGGGGCTCGTGCCGCTCGAGCTCGAGGACGTCGAGGTGCTCCGCGCCGCGATGGGGCTGCGGTCGTGACCTCGGAAGCGAGCGGTCTGCGCTCCGAGTTCGCCGAGGCGGAGCAGAGCCCCGGACTGCTGCTCTGGCGGGTGACGAACGCCTGGCAGTCCGCGATGCGCGAGGCGCTGCGGCCGTTCGATCTGACTCACGTCCAGTTCGTCCTGCTCGCGTCGCTGACCTGGCTCCGCGCCGACGGGCCGGTGACGCAGCGGGCGCTGGCGGACCACGCGCGCACCGACCCCATGATGACCTCGCAGGTGCTCCGGGCACTCGAGGCCAAGGGACTCGTCGCGCGCTCCGCGCATCCCACCGATGCCCGCGCGCGGGCGCTGACCGTCACGGACGAGGGGGCGGATCTCGCGAACCGCGCCAACGCCGCCGTCGAGGCTGCGGACCGGCGCTTCTTCGGCGCGCTCGAGGCGGAGCAGCAGGCGTTCGCGAGGCTCCTCGCGCGACTGGGTGGCACACGCGGCTGACGATCGACGAGCCGCGGCAGCGGCGAACTGGACCGGTGTCGGAGGTTCGGCGGAGGATGGACACCGCCGGCCGAGCAGCGGCGGCGGAAGGACGTGGCGCGATGAGCAGGATCGCCGGGAGCGCGATGCACACGACGAACTACTTCGACACCTTCATCGAGGTCGCCGATGACTGCCCGGTCACGGTCGCCGAGGCGCCCGCAGCCAAGGCCGATGCCAAGACGATCGCGACCATGCACTACGAGCTGATCGCCGGACACCCGTACGAGTTCACCTCGGACGAGGTGCTCTTCCAGGTGTACGCGGAGCGCGCCGGCATCCCGCCCGAGGAGCGGGACGAGGCCCGCGAGCGCTTCTTCTCGAAGGGGCAGGCCTGCCTCCGCTCCTCGCCGCTCGGCAAGCGCTACGGCTGGGGCACGCACCACGACGCCGAGGGCCGGGTCGCGGCGTACCCGCTCGGCTCGGAGGAGTACGAGCGGCTCCGGGCGGACGCCTCCCTCGCGCACACGAAGGCCATGCGCTCCAAGCGGGCGTAGCTCCCAACCCGACTTGCCGAAAAGTCCCGCTTTGGAGCGCCCATAGCGGGATTTTTCGGCAAGTCGCCCCTCCGCGGTCCGGGTCTCGGGCCTCGCGCGCTACCGCGCGGGGTGTCCGTGGTCGGTGACGTCGGGTTGAGCCCGCAGCTCGTCGGCGATCTCCTCCTCGGGCCGGGGCGGGACGTTCTCGTCCTCCTCGATCTCCGGGGGCCGTGCAGCGGGTGGCCCTGCGAGCTCCCGAGCGCTCGAGCGACGGCCGCGACGCGCTCGGAGCCGAGGACGTCGTCGAGCAGCACCGGCTTCTCGTCGGGTCCGGACAGCGGGATGCGCCAGTTCGGGTACTGGCTCTCGTCGGTGCCCGGCTGGTTCTGCGTCCGGCGGTCGCCGATCGCGTCGGTCAGCGCCACGTTGAGCAGCCGTGACGGGGCGAACGTCAGGTAGCGGTGGAGCGCGACGATGATCTCCTCGTTCGTCGCGTGCTCTCCGATCAGGCCGCGCCCGCGGAGCTCCTGCATCCAGCTCTCGCGATCCTTCCGGTCCGCCTCGGCCTCCTCCTCGATGGGGCGCGTGAGGAGCCCGAGCCGGTCGCGCAGCTCGACGTGCACGCCGTCCAGGTAGCCGTTGGTGGGCGGCAGGTCGTGGGTGGTCACGGAGGCGAGGCACAGCTCCCGCCACCTCTCCGCGGGCAGCACCTTGCCGTCCCCGTCGCGCTCGAACCAGAGGATCGACGTGCCGAGCACGCCGCGCTCCTTGAGGTACTCGCGGGCGGACGGCTCGACCACGCCCAGGTCCTCGCCGACGACCACCGCGCCGGCGCGCTCCGCCTCGGCGGCGAGCACGCCGATCATCGCCTCGTGGTCGTAGCGGGCGTAGGTTCCGGCCGCGGGGGAGGCGCCCTCCGGGATCCACCAGAGCCGGAACAGGCCGATGATGTGGTCGATGCGGACGCCGCCCGCATGCTTGAGCACGTTGCGGAGGAGGTCGCGCAGCGGCGCGTACCCGCTCTCGGCGAGCCGGTCCGGACGCCACGGCGGCTGCTGCCAGTCCTGCCCCATCTGGTTGAAGGCGTCCGGCGGCGCACCGACCCGGATGCCCTGGGCGTAGACGTGGCGGTTCCGCCACGCGTCGGCGCCTCCCGGATGCACCCCGACGGCGAGGTCGTGCACGATGCCGATCGTCATTCCGGCACTCTTCGCGGCAGCCTGTGCGGCCTCCAGCTGCTCGTCGAGGACCCACTGCAGCCACATCTCGAAGTCGAGCTCGGCCTCGTGCTCGGCCGCGTAGCGCGCGGCGGCCTCTCCCGACGCGTCGCGCAGCTCCTCCGGCCACTCCCGGTAGTCGTTGCCGTGCACGATCGAGAGGATGTTCCAGGTCGCGAACCGCTCGAGCGACTCGCCCTGCGCCTCCTTGAACGCCTGGTAGGCGACCTCGCGCTCGGCGGACCGCGGCGCCCGGTGGAGGAGCTCGAGCGCGGCACGCTTCGCGGTCCAGGACGCGTCCCGGTCGAGGAGGTCCTTCCCGGCCAGCTCCTCGCGGAGCTCGGCAGCGAGGGCGTCGATGCCCGCGCGCTCCTCATCGTCGAGGCCCGCGTACTCGGGCACGTCCTCGACGCGGATGTACAGCGGGTTCCAGAACCGCCGGGAGGACGGCAGATAGGGCGAGGGCTGCACCGGCGCGACGGGCTCGGCGGCGTGCAGCGGGTTCACCAGGATGTAGCTCGCCCCGAGGCCCGCCGACCAGGTCGCGAGGGTGGCGAGGTCGCCGAGGTCGCCGATGCCCCAGGACCGACGCGAGCGGGAGCTGTAGAGCTGGACCGCGAAGCCCCACGACTGCCGCGCGGTCACCGATGCGGGGAGGCCGAGGAAGTCCGGGGACTCGATCGGCGCACCAGGGGTGTGCGCTTCCCCTCCTCGGCGCCCATGGCGGTGAGGATCGCCCGGACCGTCTCCTCGGGCACCTCGACGGTGCGACCCTGCCAGTCGTCGAACGAGGTGGAGATCCGGTACTTCTTCGTCAGTTCGAGCAGCTCGGGGGAGAGAGGCATGCCTCGATCTTGGCGGAGGCGGGGGCGGGGCGGGCAGGGGGTGGCGCCGGGGGAGCGGCTCCGTAGGGGCGGTCGCGGGACCTGCGGACGCGTCGGCAGCTGTACGGCATCGCGGCGAACGGCGGCGGCGCCTCTGGGAACCGCCCGATCCGGCGAATACCCTGGCTGTATGGCCAAAGCGGAGGTGACGGAGCGGGCGCGCCGCTATCTGGTCGACGGAGCGGCGCGCCCGGTGCAGGGCGACGCCGTCGCCTTCGCGCAGGAGCCGCGCGAGGTCCAGGTCGAGGTGCTCGCGGAGCTCAGGGCACGCGCGGCCGGCGATTCGTGGTCGGCTGCCCTCGCCATCAGCGCTCTTGGCATCTCGGTGTTCGCCGCCCTGGCGAACACAAGCAGGATCATTGTGGAGCCTTGGACTGCCTACGGCGTGGTCGCCGTTCTGGTCTTGGTAATCCTTCTCGGCCCCATGTGGTGGGTTGCGAAGCAGCAGGCTCGTCGGAGACGGGCCGTCGCCTGGCTCGGCGCGCTCGAGGACGAGCTGCGGATGCCCTCCCCGCCGGCCGAGCGCGAGATCGTCGCATCGGCCCCGCCTCAGCACCAGCCCGGTCCGGTGCAGCCGGATTTGCCGGCCCGTGTCTCCCCGGCGGGCGTTGCGTCGCATCGGGCCGCAGACGATGCCGGGACAGGCACGATGGCTGCCTCGTCCGACGCCCCCAGCGAGCACGACGCGACGGACACGCAGCCGGGCAGACACCGCAGCGGTCCCAGCCGGCGCAGCGCCCGGCGCGCCCACGAGATCGGCGACTGACAGACGCCGAGCCGAGGCGCGCAGCTCAGCGGCCGGCGTCGCTCCCGCCATCCAGGCCGGCGAACCACTCGGCGTATGGCGTGTTCTTGGCGAGCTTGCGGTTGTAGTCGGGCGCGCCGTCGGTCCACCACACCGGACCCCGCTCACCGAGGCCGTGCTTGGCCGCATCCACCCGGTCCCGGGCGGCCGCGTAGGCGGCGGCATCCTCCGTGCCCTTCACGCTCTTCTTCGTCCGGCGGGCGTCCATGAGCTCGTGCACCAGGGCGTCCCGCTGCTCGGGAGCGAGCGCCGGGTTCGCCGTTCGCCAGAGCCGTCCGCGCACGACGATGTAGCGGCCGTCCGGCGTCGTCAGCGGTCCCTCGTCGTGCGGGGGCGTCGTGTCCGGCATGGCGGCAGTCTAGGAAGGCCGTCGGCTCGATTTCCGGAAGCCGGCTGCTCCTCCTCAGAATGAGCGGATGGATGTGACGGTCGAGCAGGGCACGCTCGAGGACATCGAGGCGCTGGGGCCGCTGTGGGTCGAGATGCTCACCCACCACCGCGCCGTGATCGACGGCGCCCTGCCCGTCAACGAGGACGGACGCTCCTGGGAAGCCACCGCGAAGGAGTACCGGACCTGGTTCGAGGCCGGCAACGGGCTCCTGCTGCTCGCCCGCGCCGCCGGCGGAGACCTCGTCGGCTACCTGATGTGCCAGCTCGACTCGAGCACGCGCACCTTCGACATGCCGCGCCTCGGTCACATCGACTCGCTCGTCGTCGCCGCGCAGGCACGCGGCGCGGGCGTCGGATCGCTGCTCCTCGACGCCTGCAAGGCCGCGCTCGTGGAGCAGGGCATCCGGTTCTGGACGATCGGGGTCGTCGAGGGCAACGACCGGGCCATGGACCTGTACCAGCGCTTCGGGTTCCGGCCGTTCTACCGCGATCTCGCGGCCGAGATCGGCTAGGCGGGCAGGCGGCGCAGCAGCCGCACCCACGGCGTCCACGCGCGGTGGGGCGGTGCGGTCGAGCCGAAGTGGCGCGCGGCCTTGGCGAGCGCGTCCTCGATGAGCGCGTTGTGCAGCGCCCGGAAGGCGAAGGGCCAGCTGAGCCGGGCGAGTCCGGACGTGACGACGACGAGCTCGTGGACGAGCTCACTCGTCCCCGGGCGGTCTCCTTCGGTCACGGCGAACCGGTGCCAGCCGTCGACCCCGCGGGGCCCGGTGAATGTGCAGCGCAGCTCGGATCCCGGCCGGTAGAGCTCGACGGTGTACCGGATGGGCCCGTGTCCGCCGGCCGCTCCCGGCTGGAGGGGGCGATCGAAGCGCACCGGCGGCCATTCCTCCCACGGCCAGAGGAGGTCGCCCGGCGAGGCGAGCGTATCCAGAACCGCGCCCACCGCGCCCGGTGACGCCGGGATGGTCCGCCGGTGGACGTTGCGGACGGGATGCCCCATGGCGCGAGCGTACCGGCGCCGGTGGATGAGCGGCGGCCCGGCGTCGCCGCCTGCCGCCCGGCGTTCCCTGCGGGGAGACGGACCGGGAACTGTGCAGGCTCGCGCAAGACCTCCGGGACCTCGCCGCCGTAGCGTTGCCGCGTTCACCGAGCGCAGACCGTCGGCCGGCGCTCCCCATCCACGTTCCCGCGCCACCGCGGCAGCCCCTGGGCCGGAGGGACGCTCGGAACGCGTCAGCTCGGAAGAAGATGCGCATGTCGGACGCAACGTCGTCGAAGCCCACCATCGTGCTCGTGCACGGCTCGTTCGCGGACGCCTCCGGGTGGTCCGGTGTGATCACCCGCCTGGCGGCGAAGGGGTACACCTCCTGCGCGCCGGCCAACCCGCTCCGCGACCTCGCGGGCGACGCCGCGTACATCCGGTCGTTCCTCGAGACCATCGAGGGGCCGATCATCCTCGTCGCCCACTCCTACGGCGGGGCGGTCATCACCAACGCCGCGACCGGCTTGGACAGCGTGAAGGCGCTCGTCTACATCAACGGCTTCGCCCTCGCCGAGGGCGAGAGCGTGCAGACGGCCGGGCAGCTCGGCAGCGGCCCGTTCCTCCTCGTCGACCATCTCGTGATCCGGCCTTTCCCGAACTCGGGGAGGGCAACGCGGACGCGTACATCGACCCCGCCTGGTTCCACGACCTGTTCTGCGCCGATCTGCCCGAGGAGCAGGCTCTGTACATGGGGGCGTCCCAGCGCGGGGCTGCACTCGCGACCTTCGGAGCCCCGTCCGGCAAGCCGGCCTGGGCGGAGAAGCCCACCTGGTATCTCGCCTCGACGAGCGACCGCACCATCCCGGTGGAGGCGGAGCGCGAGATGGGCAGGCGGACCGGCGGCACGTTCCGGGAGATCCAAGCGTCCCACGTCGCGATGATCTCGCACCCGGACGAGGTCACCGAGATGATCCTCGAGGCCGCCGCGATCGGCACGGACTCGCGGACCCTGGCCTCCGTCTGACGCGGAGCACCCCAGCGGACGGAGGGGCGGCGGCGGCCGGCGGATGACCCCGGCCGCCGTCCGCTCTGCCGTTCAGAGGTGACGAGGTCGACGCCCCGGGCCCCGGATGCCTAGGGTCGCAGTGTGCTGACCCTGCATCCGTACTCCGCCGACGACTTCCCGCTGCTGGAGGCGCTGAACTCGCCGGAGATGACGGCGTATCTCGGCGGCCCGGAGTCGCCCGAGAAGCTGCAGCAGCGCCACGAGAAGTACCAGAGGCTCGCGCGCGAGGGCCAGGCGCGGATCTTCCGGATCGCCGCGGACGACCATCCCGCGGTCGGCATCATCAACTGGTGGTACGGCGAGTGGCATGACCAGCCCGTGCAGGAGGCGGGCTGGGCCGTGCGGCCCGAGTTCCAGGGGCGCGGCTACGCCGTCCGGGCGCTGGAGCTCCTCACCCCCGACGCCGCCGAGCACGGCGACCGCACGCTGCTCGTCGCCAACCCCCGCGTCGACAACGCCGCCTCGAACGCGGTGTGCGCCCGCGCCGGCTTCTCCTTCCGCGGCGAGGAGGACGACGAGTACCCGCCGGGGAACCCGATTCGCACCAACGTGTGGACCTTCGACCTCGCCGCTCTGCGGGAGGCCCGCGCGCTCGGGTACCTGCCCTGAGCGACACCGACTCGGCGGCCTGGTGGCAGAGCGCGCTGATCTACGAGGTCTACCCGCGGTCATTCGCCGACGCCGACGGCAACGGGGTCGGCGACCTCCGCGGAGTGATCGACCGGCTCCCGTATTTGTCCTCGCTGGGGGTCGACGGCATCTGGCTGACGCCGTTCATGCACTCGCCCCAGGTCGACCAGGGGTACGACGTCAGCGACTACTGCGACGTCGATCCGCTCTTCGGCTCCCTCGGCGATCTCGACGAGCTGCTCGACGCAGCGCACTGGCGCGGCATCCGGATCATCGTGGATGTGGTGCCCAATCACGCCTCGACCGCGCATCCGCTCTTCCGGCAGGCGGTCGAGGATGGGCCAGGATCGCCCGCCCGGGAACTGTTCCACTTCGCCCAGGGGAAGCCGTGCGGGATGCCGCCCAACGACTGGCCGAGCGTGTTCGGCGGACCGGCTTGGACGCGGGTCGCTCCGGACTCCAGCACCGACATCGACTGGTACCTGCACCTCTTCTCGCCCGCCCAGCCGGACTGGAACTGGCGGAACCCGGCTGTCGGCGAGTACTTCGAGGGTGTCCTCCGGTTCTGGCTCGACCGCGGGGTCAACGGCGTGCGCATCGACGTCGCACACGGGCTGTTCAAGGCAGTGGGGCTGCCCGACGTCGGCGAGGTCCCGGCCCGAATCGACGGGCTGCGCACCAACCCTCTGGCGCGGGACCGGGAGGAGGTGCACGACGTGTACCGGCGCTGGCGGCGCATCGCGGACGAGTACGTGCCGCCCCGCGTCCTCGTCGGCGAGGTGAACCTGGCACCCGACCGCGCCGCGCGGTACACGCGGCCGGACGAGCTGCATCAGGCGTTCGCCTTCGCCTTCACCCACGTCGGCTGGGACGCCGACGCGTGGCGGCAGGTCGGCGAGGACCTGGAGCGCGTACGCCGCGAGCACGGCTCCGTGCCCACCTGGGCGCTCGAGAACCACGACGTCGTCCGGGCCGTCACCCGCTTCGGCGGGGGAGAGGCCGGGCAGCGGCGGGCGCGCGCGGCGATCGTCGCGCTGCTCGGCCTGCCCGGGTCGGCGTACGTGTTCCAGGGGCAGGAGCTCGGGCTCCCCGAGGTCGACGTGCCGGTCGAGGCGCGGCGCGATCCGATGTGGTCTCGCGGAGGGGTGTCCCGGGACGGCGTCCGCGTGCCGCTGCCGTGGACCGAGAGCGCCGAGCGCGCGCACGGGTTCTCGTCGTCCGCCGGCGCGGCAACGCCGTGGCTGCCGCAGCCCGGCGACTGGGGACGCTTCGCCGTGGAGGTGCAGGAGAGGGATCCGGAGTCGACGCTGCAGCTGTTCCGCACCGCGGCCGACCTGAGGAGACGACTGCTGCGTGCCGGCACCCTGCGGGCTGACCAGGCGGCGCACTGGAGCGTCGACGACGGACTCCTCCTGTGCCGCCGCGACGGTGGGGTCACCATCGCGGTCGCGATGGGCGGGCGGCCCGCGCGGCTGCCCGACGGAGAGGTGGTCCTCGCCTCTGCCGCCGTGAAGGAGGGCATGCTCCCGGCCGACGCGGCTGCGTGGGTGATCGCTCGTCGGTGACGGCGGCGGACCGTAGGGTCGGAGCATGACCGCTCCACGCTTCACCGTGCGCCACCTGGTCGCGGAGGACTGGCGGAACGTCAAGGCGCTGCGCCTCGAGATGCTCGCCGACACCCCGAAGGCGTTCCTCGAGACGATCGAGATGGCCGAGGCGCATCCCGACAGCTTCTGGCAGATGCGGGCGCGCAACGGCCTGACGGAGGACGTGATCAGCCTCGCGGCGATCCTCGACGACGGGCGCTGGGTCGGCACCATGAGCTCGCGGCTCTTCGCGGATACGCCCGATCCCTTCCTGCTCGCCGTGTACGTCTCGCCGGACGTGCGCGGCACGGCGGCGGGCGTGACCGACGCCCTGCTCGTCGCCATCGAGGACTGGGCTCGGACGAAGGGTCCCGGACTCCTTCTCGACGTACACGAGGACAACGCGCGCGCTCGTGCCTTCTACGCCAAGCGGGGGTTCGTGGAGACGGGACGGACCAAGCCGTACCCGCTCGACCCGCGCGAGCTCGAGATCGAGATGCGGAAGCCGCTGTAGGGCGTCCCGGGCGTCGGCGCGGAGCGGGCTCGGATCGGCCCTAGGCTCGCGCCGTGAACCATGCCCCCCGCCAGGCCGAGCGCCGGTGGCCACAGGCCCTCGCCGTCGTGATCGCCCTGCTGCTCTACCTGCTGCTGCCGGGCGGCGTGCACTTCCTGCCGGCGTGGGTCATCCCGACTCTCTGCCTGCTGCTCCTGGTCCCGCTCGTCGTGCTCAACCCGCGGCGGCTGTCGCGCGAGACGACCTGGTCGCGGGCGATGTCGATCGGCCTCGCCGTCCTGCTCACCGTGGCGAACCAGATCACCCTGGTCCTCACCATCCGCGAGCTGCTGCAAGGCCGGGCTCAGGGCGCCGAGGTTCTGCTCACCACCCTGCAGGTGTGGGGGACCAACGTGATCGCGTTCGCGCTCGTGTACTGGGAGATCGATCGCGGGGGACCGGTCGCCCGCCGATCGCTCGGAGTGCGTGACGACGCGACCGTCGACTTCCGGTTCCCGCAGCAGGAGGACAAGGACGACGCGGCCAAGTGGTCGCCGGAGTTCCTCGACTACGCCTACTTCTCGCTGAGCAACATGATGGCGTTCAGCCCCACCGACGTCATGCCGCTCTCCGCGCGGGCGAAGCTCCTGATGGCGTACCAGGCGCTGACCGCGTTCATCGTGCTGGCGCTCGTCATCTCGCGGGCGGTCAACATCCTCACGTGAGGGTCGCCGGCGCAGAGGCCGCAGGTGCGATCGGCGACTCCCGCGAGCCGAAGTGGACGAACGGCGCATGCGCTGGGCCCGGGCTCGCCCGCCCGATGGGACGGGCGTACGGGCGGACTCGCGTAGCCTGTGGCAGGCCGGAGGAGAGCTCGACACCGGTCAGGCAGCGGCGCGGATGTGTCGTGATCGGGAGAGGACCGGCCCCCATGGCGAAGGCGAAGACGAAGGCGAAAGCCCCGCAGAAGGCCGGGCGGCGCGTCCCGAAGGACATCTACGAGGCAGAGCTCGAGCGTCTCCAGGTTGAGCTCGTCCGCATGCAGCAGTGGATCGTGGAGACGGGGGCGCGCGTCGTCGTCATCTTCGAAGGGCGCGACGCGGCAGGGAAGGGCGGAGCCATCAAGCGGGTGGTGCAGTACCTGAACCCGCGGTCGGCCCGGGTGGTCGCCCTGCCGGCGCCGAGCGAGCGCGAGCGCGGGCAGTGGTACTTCCAGCGGTACATCGAGCGCCTGCCTGCCGCCGGCGAGATCGTCCTCATGGATCGGTCCTGGTACAACAGGGCGGGTGTCGAGCGGGTGATGGAGTACTGCACCCAGGAGCAGTACGACCTGTTCCTGAAGCAGACGCCGGTCTTCGAGCGGATGCTCGTCGAGGATGGGATCATCCTGATCAAGTACTGGTTCTCGGTCTCGGACAAGGAGCAGGAGAAGCGGTTCAAGTCGCGACTCCACGACCCGATGCGCCGCTGGAAGCTGTCCGAGACGGACCTCGCATCGATCGTGAAGTGGGAGGACTACTCGCGGGCGAAGGACGCCATGTTCAGCGCCACCGATCTCCCTGAAGCCCGCTGGTGGACCATCGAGAGCGACGACAAGCGGGCGTCCCGGCTGAACGCCATCAGCCACCTGCTCTCGCAGGTGGAATACGAGGCCCGTGAGCCGGAGAAGGTCGTCATCCCGCCGCGCCCGAAGGCCGCCGACTATCAGAGGCCGCCTCGGGAGCTGCACCTCTACGTCCCGGACTACGCGGCCACGCTGTGACCCGAGAGGGCGTCCTCACCTGAGGGTGGGCGTCACTTCCCGGCCTCCCCGGATTGGGGAGGATGCCGAGGAGGGACGCGCAGATAGGTTGACCCCCGTGGATGACCCGATGACCGTACTGCGCCCGTACCTGCGTCCCGGGGAGAAGGTGCTCTGGCACGGACGCCCCGACCCGGCCGTGACATTCGCGCCCATCGATGCCCTCCTGGTGCCCTTCAGTATCGTGTGGCTGGCCTTCGCGGTCTTCTGGGAGGCGAGCGTCATCGAGTCCGGCGCGCCGGTGTTCTTCCTCCTCTTCGGCGGGGTCTTCGTGCTCATCGGCCTCTACTTCGTGCTCGGGCGCTTCGTCTACAAGAGGCGCCGCAAGGCCGCCACCGCGTACGCGGTCACCGATATGCGGGCCCTGTCCGTGACGGGTCAGGCCATGGCCGACTCGCCTGCCCGTACCGAGCCCATGCAGGTTCGCCGTGCCCGGGACAGGAGCCACGTGTCGGTTTCGCTCGGCCAGAGCACCTACCCCATCGACTACAGCAACACCGGGATGGACTGGTTCGGCCGGGGGCAGCGCTTCGGCTTCTACGACGTCGAGGACGGTGAGCGCATGCTCGCCGCACTGGAGCGGCTGCGGGCTGGATGAGAAGCCCGTCTCCCTCCACAGAAAATACTTCGGCGAATTGCTAACAGGGCGGCTGATCAGGGCATCTGAGTGTCGGCGGTGTCAGTGGGTGCGGGCACAATGGCCGCATGAACCTCCCCACGGATGCGCTCCTCGAGCAGGCTGACCGCCTCGCCCGGCGCGTGAGCGGATTGCCGTGGGGTGAGGCGGAGGACTCGCTCAGTCGCCTCCTCGCCGGGGCCAGCGGGTCGACGCTCCTCGAGATCGTGGAGACCGCCGGCCGCAACCTCCGGATGGCGGAGGCCACCCTCATGCGCGCAGCAGGGGAGATCGCCAAGCGGTCGGACCGCGATGCCGTCGAGCCGCTCGCCCGGCAACTGGGAGATCGCACCGCGGCCGCGCTTGTCGCCCGGGTGGCCGACGTTCCTCTCGGCCGGGCCGCCGACTGGTGCAGAGTCGGCGCCGAACTCGTCGACCGGGAGAGCCTCACCGGAGAGCCGCTTCCCAGTCGATGGCCTGCACTCTCCTCTGCGGTCGATGGGGGAGAGGTCGCCGTCCATGAGGCCCGCGTCATCCTCGGAGCCCTCGAGGCGGTCGTACCGCACGCGGAGCCTGAGCGGCTGGCCGGCCTCGAGGAGCACCTGATCGCCCAGGCCCGGATCCTCTCGTTCGCCGACCTCTCGGCGCTGTGCCGGGCGATTCCCGACGTCTTCGACCCGGAGGGGGCCGAGCTGCGGGAGGAGGAGCTGCGAGCCAAGTCCGGCTTCAAGATCGTCCACCGACGGGATGGGCTGCTCCGCTGGATCATCGACGCCCACCCCGAGGCCGCCGGCTTCCTCACCGCCGCTCTCGATGCTAGAACGGCGCCCCGCCGAGCGGTCGTCTTCGCCGATGAGGACGATCCGGAACAGGATCGGGCGCTCGAGGACACCCGCACGCTCGAGCAGAAGCGCCTCGACGCTCTGCAGTCCATCTGCCGCGACAGCCTCAAAGCCGACGACGGCGACGTGTCGGGTACGCCCGTCACCGTCGTGGTGCACATCCCGCTGGAGGCACTGGAGAGCGGGATAGGCGCCGCGACGATCGACGGGGTCGACGCTCCCATCAGCGCAGCCACGGCCAGGAGGCTGGCCTGCGACGCCAAGATCATCCCCGTCGTGCTCGGCGGCGAGTCCGAGCCCCTCGACCTGGGCCGAGCCCGGCGGCTGTTCTCGCAGGCGCAGCGCCTGGCGATGGCCGTCCGGGACGGCGGCTGCGTGTGGTGGGCGTGCCTCGAGCCGCCCTCCCGATGCGAGGCCGCGCACCTGACCGGCTGGGCACGAGGCGGCCGGACCGATCTCGCCGCCGGGGCGCTGCTCTGCCCTTACCACCATCGAAGATTCGACAACGACGGATGGGAGCTCCGGGTCATCCACGGGGCACGACATCTCATCCCGCCGCCCTGGGTCGATGCGACTCAGCGGCCCCGGCCCGTCGACCGGCCGCGACTCCCGTAGCTCCCGCGCCGCCCCGCACCCACCAGATCTTCGAGCGTTTGCTTGCGCAGCGGCTCGCCCCTGCTCTCCGGGCTCGCCGACAGCGAGGGGCCTCGGCAGCCGACCGGCCCCGCCGTAGAGGACCCCGGGGCCGTCCGTACGAACCGGCCACCCACGCTCCGATACCCTGACCAGCGGGGAGGGAGGCGCATGGAGCAGCTGGTCATCGGCGTCCTCGTCATCGGCGTGCTCGGCCTCCTCGTCATCGCCGCCGCCACCGCGCTCGCGCCCCGCTTCAACATCGCGGCCCCGCTCCTGCTCGTCGTCCTCGGCATCGCGATCAGCTTCCTGCCCTTCGTGCCCGCCATCGAGATCGAACCCGAGCTGGTGCTCGCGGGCATCCTGCCGCCCCTCCTCTACTCGGCGTCCGTGTCCCTGCCCGCCATGGACTTCCGCCGCGAGTTCGGGGCCATCGGGGGACTGTCCGTCGTGCTCGTGATCCTCAGCTCCGTGATCCTCGGCGTGGTCTTCGCAGCCCTGATCCCCGGTCTCGGTCTGGCCTGGGGCATCGCGCTCGGCGCCATCGTCAGCCCCACGGATGCGGTCGCCACCTCGATCGTCAAGCGGCTGGGTGTCTCCGGGCGCATCGTGGCGCTCCTCGAAGGCGAGAGCCTGCTCAACGACGCCACCGCCCTCGTGCTGCTGCGCTCTGCGATCGCGGGTGCGGCCGCCTCCGTATCCCTGCCGGCCGTCGCGGGCAGCTTCGTTTTCGCCGTCGTCGTCGCGGTGCTCATCGGATACGCCGTGGGCCGGCTCAACCTCTGGGTCCGGGCGCGGGTGCCCGACGCCACCGTGAACACGGTGATCTCGTTCACCGTGCCCTTCCTGGCTTCCATCCCGGCCGAGCTGCTCGGGGCGTCGGGACTCGTCGCCGCCGTGGCGGCCGGTCTCGTCACCGGGCGAGGCGCGCCGAGGGTGCTGTCGCCGCAGCATCGGCTCTCGGACGTCCAGGTGTGGCGGGCGATCGAGCTCATCCTGGAGGGAGCCGTGTTCCTCCTCATGGGCCTCGAGCTGTACGGCTTCGTGGAGGCCGCGGAGAAGGACGACCTCGGCTTCCTGCGCGCGCTCGGCATCGCGGCTCTGGCGCTCCTGCTCACCGTCGTGGTGCGCACCGCGTACGTCGCCCCACTGCTGGTCGGCTTGCACCGGCGGGCGAAGCGGGGCGCCCTCGTCAAAGATCGGGTGCAGTCCCTGCACGACCGGCTCTCGGATCCGGAGACGCGCGGGACGGCGCTGGAGCAGTTCGGAGGCCGGCGGCCGCGCCGCGTCACCAGGCACGACGCCGAGCGGCTGTCGACCCGCGTGCGGCGCATGCTGGGCGACATCGACTACTTCCTCGCCGCGCCCCTCGGCTGGCGCGAAGGCACGGTCGTCGTGTGGGCCGGGATGCGCGGCGCGATCACGGTCGCCGCCGCCCAGACCCTGCCCGCCGACACCCCCAACCGCTCGCTTCTGGTGCTCATCGCCTTCATGGTCGCCGCGGCCTCGCTGCTGCTCCAGGGCGGCACGCTCGCCGCGGTGGTGGGCTGGGTGAAGCCCGCGCTGCCCGACCTCTCCTCCGACGACGAGCGCGCGCGGCTCATGGCGCTGCTCGACGAGGCCGCCGCCCGCGCGCAGGAAGACCGGCCGGGCGGCGATGCGTCCGCTCGCGTCGGGAAGCAGGCGGCGGTGATGGTGATCGCCGCCCAGCGTCGGGCACTCCTCAACGCCCGTGACGACGGCGCCTTCAGCGCCGACCTGCTGCAGAGCGCTCTCGCCAACCTCGACGCCGACCAGATCACGCTGGAGCTGAAGGGCGGCCCGGGCGACGCCCTCGACGGAACGCCGCCCCCTCGCAGCTGAGCCGGGACGCCCGGCGACCGGGCAAGGTCAGAGGCGGTCGTGCTCGTCCGCCCTGCCCGGGATGATCGGGGTCGCGATGGCGGGCGCGAGAGCCACGGCGGCGAACGCGAGCGGGTAGCCGAGCAGGCCGATCAGCCCGCCCACGACCGGTCCGACCGCCGCGGCCGCCACGAACTGCCCGGTGTTCTGGGTGCCGAGCGCGCGCCCCGCCCAGCGCGGTCCGGCCGCCTCCGCGACCGAGGTGAAGGCGAGACCGTTGTCGGCGACCGACACCGTGGTCGCGATCACGAGCAGCGCGGCGGCCGCGGGACCCCAGTGCGCGGCGTCGAAGGCGGCGAGCAGGAGCATCACGCCACAGGCGGTGACCGACACCCAGCGCAGCGGGCGGACGCGGCTGCCGACCCGGTCGCTCAGCATCCCGACCCCGATCCGGCCGATCGCTCCCGCGAACTGAGATCCGCCGACCAGGATGCCCGCGGCGAGCGGCGTCCAGCCGAGCTCGGCGACCAGCCAGACGAGCCCGAAGAGCGCGAGCGTGTACTGCGGCACGACCAGCAGCATGGAGACGACGTGGATCCGCCAGAGGAATCCGGACGACCGGTAGGGGTTGTCGCCCGCGGGGAGGAGGCGTCGACCGCCGGAGCCGGGCGCGGCGGGTTCACAACCCACAGCGCGCAGGCCGCCGCGAGCACCGCCGTGGCGACCAGCGGCACGAGCAGCGCGGCGCCGATGCCCGCCTGAGCGGCCGACGGCACGGTGACGGCGGCGATCGTCGTGCCGAGCGGCTGGCACATCTGCCGGATGCCCATGACCAGGCCCCGCCGGTTCTTGGGGAACCAGCCGACGACGATCCGGCCGCTCGCCGCGCTCGTGCTCGCCGCCGCCATCCCGCCGAGCAGGAAGCACGCCCCCAGGGCGACATAGCCGGCCTGCCTGGTGCCGTCCGCGAGCAGCACGCCCGCCGAAGCCAGCGCGGTGAGGGCGAGGCCCGCCACGATCACCCACTTCTCGCCGATGCGATCGGCCAGCGCGCCCCAGGCGATCAGCGTGAACACGAGCCCGAGGTTGGGTGCCGAGGCGAGCAGGCCGGCCTGCGCCAGCGGCAGCCCGCGCTCGGTGTGCAGGAGGGGAGGAGGAAGGCGGGCGTGGTGACGAACACGGTCGCTGCCGTCTGGGCCAGTGTCCCGAGGGTGAGCGCCGTCCACGCGCGACGCGCGTTCGGCATCCGCTCCGCCCGCGGCGCCGCAGCCGTTGCCGTCATCGTCGCTCCTCCCGCTAGTCTTGGTATACCAGCACGGTATACCAATCGAGGGAGCCGTCGAACGAAGGGATCGGGCCGGTCGTGGACGCTTCATCGCAGACGGCTCAGCTCTACGGCAAGCTGCGAAGGTCAGTGCTCAGCCTCGAGCTGATGCCCGGTGAGCGCCTCACCGAGCGTGGCCTCGAGGCGGCATTCGGGGCCTCGCGCACGCCCGCTCGCGCCGCCCTGATGCGGCTGGAGACGGAGGGCCTCGTGCAGCGCGACGGGCGCGGCTGGAGGGTGGCCCCGATCGACCTCGCGGAGATCAATGCCGTGGCCCAGTACCGGGAGGCCGTCGAGACAGCGGGCGTTCGGCTCGCGGTCGCCACGGCGTCCGACGAGGACGTCGCCGCTCTCGGCGCGCTCCTCGAGGCTTCGAAGCCGAGTGGGGACGAGCAGGACGGCGTCCGTGCGGGCGCGGACTTCCACGTCGAGCTCGCCCGCCTGTCCGGCAACCCGCTCCTCGCCGACGGCGTCGGCACGTCGATGGTGCGGCTGGAGCGCACCCGATGGCTCGAGGTGCGCACGGCCGCATCCCGCGAGCAGGCGTGGCGCGAGCACCGTCGGATACTGCAGGCGGTCGCCTCGCGCGACGCCGGAACGGCCGCGGCGCTGGTCGCGGCGCACATCGAGGCCACGAACAGCCGCCTGCTGGAGTCGCTCAGCGCCCAGCAGCGCACGCTCGGCCTGCGCGGGCTCGCGATCGTCGGGGATCCTTCGGCGGAGAGCCGCGTCGGCTGAGGTCAGCGCAGGCGGACGAGCCGCTCGGATCCCTCGGTGCGCATCTCGGCGAGGCTGTTCCGTGACTTCACGAACTCCGTGAAGCTCTTGTAGCCGAGCGTCCGCTCATTGAAGGACGGGTCGAGGCGGCGGATCTGCGACTTCACCGAGGCGGCGTTCTTCCACTCGTCGTCGTCCTTGGCGGCGAGGAGCTCGAGCGCGCGGACCAGCAGACGGCTCGCGGCCCGATCCGACATCTTTGCGGTGGCCGGCGCCTCCTCGACGGGGGCGACGAAGGTGGGCAGGGTGAGCGACGGCGGCTCGGCCGGAGGGGCCTCCTCGACGGCGGGCTCGTCGACCGCGTCCTCCACGGCGTCCTCACGCGGCTCCGGGTCGGTGATGCCCGGGATGGCGTCGTACATCTCGAAGTGGTCGCAGGCCGCGATCAGCGCAGGACTCGTGCGGCCGGAGACGCCGATGCCGAGCACGAAGCGGCCGAGCCGCTTGCAGCGCTGGGCGAGCGCGATGTAGTCCGAGTCGCCGGCGACGATGACGACGTGGGTGAGGTCGGGGAGACGGAAGAGGTCCTCCAGCACGTCGACGGAGAGCCGGATGTCGGCGCCGTTCTTGAACGCCTTGGTCGTGGGGAAGAGCTGGGTGAGGTCGACCGCGCGGTTGACGAGCTGCTTCCGGTAGCTCGCGTTCACCGGCACCGACCAGTCCGCGTACGCGCGGCTCAGCGCGACGGTGCCGAAGGACGAGGCGTAGTCGAGAATCGCTCCCACGTCGATCTCCGCCTCGGCCAGCTTGCGGGCGGTCGCCTCGGTGCCGGTCTTCGCCGGGATCACATTGCGCGCGTTGTCGTTGCGCCACGCCATGTTCCCGTTGAGCTGGTCGTAGCGCGAGATGACGATGTTGTCGAAGTCGATGTAGACCGCGACGCGGCCCTCGGTCTGGTCAGTCATACGGTGTCCGTTCGAGTCTCCGGGCGCACTGGCGCCCTGCTTCCACGGTAGACCGTCCGAAACCCCTGATTCGGACGGGCATGCGACACTGGGCCGACACGTTCCGCACGCGAGGAGGCCCACCGCATGGATCGCGCTCCCGGCGAGCCGGACGGACTGGCACGGCCCGACGACGCCGACGAGGAGTTCACCCCGCGGCGGCCTGCCTGGGTCAAGGCCGTGGCGTGGGTCGCGGTCGTCGGGCTCGTCCTCGGCGCCGGCTTCGGCTCGGCCCTCGCGCTGCTGGCCGGCCAGCGGGCGCAGAGCGGCCCGGAGGACGGCGTGATCGCCGTCTCCGACGTGATTCAGGAGCGCGGCATCGGGTCCGGCACGGTTCCGCTCGAGGCGGCGCCCGCCGAGGCGACCGGCCTGCAGGTGCGGTTCACCTGCCTGAGCCCCGGTCGCTTCACCTGGGGCACCGATCCCCACCGGAACCCGGCGTCCAGCTGCGGCGACTCCAGCGTGGGCTCGGCCCTCTGGAACGAGTTCGACCTGCCGGCGACGCCGGAGCTGTACATCACGGCCGACCAGGACGCCGAATGGGCCGTCGAGGTCGTGTACGTGACGAGGGAGCCGGCCCAGGGCGTCTGAGCGGGGCGTCAGGGCCGAAGCAGCTCCGCGGCGAGTACTTCCGGTGCCACCTCGGGGATCCAGTGGCCCACCTCAAGCTCGATGAAGCGATAGGGCGCGGCCACATAGCGCTCGGTGAGCTCAGCCGCCTTCCGGCCCAGGGCGCCGTCCTTGCGTCCCCAGATGTAGCGGGTCGGGACGTGCACGAGGCCGTCCCCTCCGGCCGTGCCGCCGCCCGGCAGGGCCAGGGCGCGGTACCAGTTGAGGGCACCGGTCAGGGCCCCCGGCTCGCTCATCGCCGCCGTGTACTCGTGCACGTACCGCTCCGGCAGCCGCATCGCCGTGAGGGTGCCGGGGAGGCGGGGAGGAGCACCCGCTCCGCGAGTCCCGGAACCGCGATGAGGGCCATATAGGACGAGCGGATCGCCTGGTCGGAGCTGACGAGCGCTCGCGCGAAGGCCCGCGGGTGCGGCGTGGAGACCACGGCGACGCGTTCGACGCGCCGGGGAGCCGCCATGGCCAGCCACCACGCGACCACACCGCCCATGTCGTGCCCCACCACCGAGAAGCGCCGTGCTCCGGCGGCGTCCGCCAGGGCCACGGCGTCCCGCACCAGCTCCCTCGGCCGGTAGGCGCCGACGCCGCGCGGTCGCGCGTCCCGGGCGTAGCCGCGCTGGTCGAACGCGAGGGTGCGCATTCCGGCGTCGGCGAGGATCGGAGCGACGGCGTCCCAGGACCGCCGACTGGCCGGGAAGCCGTGCAGCAGGAGGGTGACGGGGCCTTCGAGCGGCCCGCGGTCGGTCACGTCGAAGGTGAGGCCCTCGCGGGAGAACCGGGTGATGCGCTCCATGTGTCCTCCTGGCCGTGGCGGCGCCGGGCGGCGATCAGTCGCTCGTGAGCCGCTTCTCGAAGCAGAGCGACCACGGCATCGTCTCGACGTAGGGCTCGTAGACGGGGATGCGGGTGTAGCCGGAGCTCTCGTACAGCGCGACGGCTTCCGGCTGCCGATCGCCCGCCTGCAGGATGACACGCCTGCCGCCTCCGCGGCGAGCGATCTCCTCGACCTCGTTCAGGAGGCGCCTGGCCACTCCCGCTCGCCGTGCGACCGGCAGCACGATGAGCCGCTTGACCTCCCACTCGTCCCCGAGCATGCGCAGCGCGATGTGCCCGACCGCGGCACCGTCGTCCTGGACGGCTAGCAGGGTCGCCCGGATGTCGTCCGTCCGGACCGACAGGGCGCGTGCCCGCTTCCGGGTCAGCTCCGGCGGCTCCTCCCGTCCGTCGCCGTAGCGCTCCACCATGTCAGCATCCATGAGCCGGCGCAGCGCGACGGCGCGCGGATCGTTCCAGACGACGGCCTCGAGGTCGACGGTCACCGCGCGACGTCGTAGACGGCCTTGAGGATGCCGTTGCTGTAGGCCTCGTGCTCCACGAGCTCGAGCTTCGCGAGGTCGGCTCGGTCGTCGAACAGCCGCTTGCCGCTGCCGAGCAGCAGCGGGAACACGAGCAGGTGGTAGCGGTCGACGAGCCCGGCGGCGGCGAGCCCCTTCGCGAGGGTCGCGCTGCCGTGCAGGATGATCGGCGCCCCGTCGCCATCCCGCAGCGCGGCGACCTCGTCGACGGACCGCAGGATGGTCGTGTCGCTCCAGCCGGGGTCAGTCTCGGTCAGGGTGGTGGAGACCACGTACTTCGGCATGGCGTTGTACTCCGCGAACTCCTCCATCTTCGGCCACACCGGGGCGAAGTCCTGGTAGCTGACGCGGCCCATCAGCAGGGCGCCCGCCTCCTGCTGCTCGCGGCCTTTGAGCTCGTAGGCCTCCGCCACGAAGGGGACCTGCTTGAAGGTCCAGCCGGCGTGCGGGTGGGAGCCGCCGCCGGGGAGTCCATCACTCCGTCGAGGGAGACGAACTCGGTGACGATGAGGGTGCGCATGGGATCTCCTGGGGGTGGGCGGAAAGGTTCTTCTACTCAGTACGTCGAATGGGCCGCGCCGGTTTCGACGCGGGAGCGGGGTCAGCCGTAGATCGAGCGCAGCGCGTCCGGGAAGTGCTCGAGCACGGTCTTCCGCCGGACCTTGAGGGACGCCGACAGCTCACCGTCCTGCTCGGTCAGCTGGCGGGGGAGAACGGCGTACTTCTTGATCGCCTCCGCGTGCGAGACCGCCTCGTTCGCTGCCGACACCGCCCGGTCGAGCTCGCCGCGGACGGACGGATGCTCCGCCGCCTGCGCGATGGTCAGGGGCGGCAGGTCCTTGCTCGCGAGCCAGCCGGGCAGCATCTCCTCGTCGAGGGCGAGGAGCGCACCGATGAACGGCTTGCCGTCGCCCACGACGACCGCCTCCGAGATGACCGGGTGGGAGCGCAGCGCGTTCTCGAGCGCGGCGGGCTGCACGTTCTTGCCGCCCGCGGTGATGATGATCTCCTTCTTGCGGCCGGTGATGTGCAGGTAGCCGTCCGCGTCGAGCCGTCCGTAGTCACCGGTGAGGAACCAGCCGTCGGCGAAGGCGGCCGCGGTGGCCTCCGGGTCGTTGCGGTAGCCGGCGAAGACGTTGGGACCGCTGACGAGGATCTCGCCGTCGTCGGCGATGCGGATGCCCGTGCCGGGGTAGGGGGCGCCGACGCTGCCGATCTTGATGAGGCCGGGCCGGTTCACGGCCGTGGGGGCGGAGAGCTCGGTGAGACCGTAGCCCTCCATGACCGTGACGCCGAGCCCGCGGAAGAAGTGGCCGAGCCACACGGCGAGCGGCGCGCCGCCGGAGATCGCGTAGGTGGCCTGCCCGCCCATGATCGCGCGGATGCGGCGGTACACGAGCCGGTCGGCGAGCGCGTGCTGGGCACGGAGCGCCGGGGACGGTCCGCGGGCGTCGAGCGACCTGGAGTAGCGCTGGGCGACGTCGGCGGCCCAGAGGAACAGGCGGTGCCGGGCGCCCGTGCCCGAGAGCTGGTCCGCGCGGTTGTAGAAGGTCTCGAACACGCGCGGCACCGCGAGCAGCCAGGTCGGCCGGAAGGCCTGCAGGTCCGCGACGAGCGTCTTGGTGTCCGGGGCATAGCCGACAACGGAGCCGGAGTAGACGCAGAGGAAGTTGATGAACCGGCCGAAGACGTGGGAGAGCGGCAGGAAGAGCAGTGTCCGCGTCTCCTGGCCGGACACGACCGGCCCGAGGTTCGGGTCGTCCACGCCGTTGACGATGTGCTCGACGAAGTTGCCGTGAGTGAGCTCCACGCCCTTGGGGCGGCCGGTGGTGCCCGAGGTGTAGACGAGGGTCGCGAGCGTGTCCATGCTCGCCTGAGCGGCCCGAGCGCGGATGTCGGTGGCCGGCACCCGCTCGCCGGCGGAGGTCAGCTCCTCGAGAGCGCCGTCGTCGATCACCAGCACGCGCTGGAGGGCGGAGTCGCCGACGAACCGGCCGACGAGCTCGCCCATGGCGGCCGTCTCGGCGAGGATCAGCCGCACCCCGGAGTCCTCGACGATCCAGCGCACCTGCTCAGCGGAGGCCGTCTGGTAGATGGGCACCGACACGGCGCCGCAGTACAGCACGGCGAAGTCGGCCACCGACCACTCGTACCGGGTGGCGCCCATGATCCCCACCCGGTCGCCCGGGGCGATGCCGAGTGCGGCGAGCCCCCGCGCGACGCCGAGCATGTCGCCGAAGAAGCGGGCGACGGTCACGCGCTCGAAGGTGCCGTCCGCGGTCTTCCGCTCGGCGAAGACGCTGTCGCCCTGCGTCGCCATCCGCTCGTTCAGCAGGGAGCAGAGGGACATGTCGGGGGTGGTGCGACCGTGGGCCGGTGTCCACGTCTCGCGCAGTTCGTCGGCCACCTGCAAAACCCTAGCCCGGGCGAGGCGGTCGGTCCTGCGGCGCGGCGGCCCTCAGGCGGCCTGGACCCCGGTGAGCTTGCCGCGCTCTGAGCGGGTGAGCGGCGGGATGGACGCGAGCAGCTCCTGCGTGTAGGCGTGGCCGGGCCGGTCGAAGATCTGGCCGACGTCGCCGGTCTCCACCGCCTCGCCGCGGTACATGACGAGGACGCGGTGTGCGAGGTTCCGCACCACCGACAGGTCGTGCGAGATGAAGAGGATGCTGAGGCCGAGGCGGTCCTGGATGTCGACCAGCAGGTCGGTGACCTGCGCCTGGATGGTGACGTCGAGGGCCGACACGGGCTCGTCGCACACGAGCACGTCGGGGTCCCGCATGAGGGAGCGGGCGATGCCGATCCGCTGGCGCTGGCCGCCCGAGAACTGGTGCGGGAACCGGTCCATCATGTCCGGCTGCAGCCCGACGAGCTCGAGGAGCTCGGCGACGCGGTCCCGGCGCTCCTTCGAGCTCCCGGTCCTCGTCACCGTGAGCGGCTCGGCGATCACGTCGCGGACGCGCATCCGGGGGTCGAGGGAGGTGTACGGGTCCTGGAACACCATGCCGAGGCCGGGCTGGGCGCCGGGGCGGCGTCCGCGGGTCTGTCGCGTCACGTCGCTGCCCCGGTAGAGCACCGTGCCGGAGTCGGAGCTCTCGAGGCCGACGATCATGCGGGCGAGAGTCGACTTGCCGCTGCCCGACTCGCCCACGATCGCGAGGGTCTCGCCCCGGGCGAGGGTGAGGTCGACGCCGCGGACGGCGGGAACGGTGCGGCGGTTGAACGCGGAGCCGAGGGTGAAGGTGCGGGTGAGGCCGTCGACCTCGAGCACCCGCGTGCCCTCGGGCGCGGCGACCCCCGCGAACGCGCGCCGGTCGGCGGTGCGGCCGGCTGCGACCGGGAGAGTCGCGACCGGCGAGGAGCCCGCTGCCGCCGCGGAACCGGCGACCGCGAGCACGCGCGGGGAGCGGGATGCGGCGCCGAGTCGAGGAGCCTCCGCGTGTAGTCCTGCTCAGGCGACGCGAAGATCGTGTCGGCGTCGCCCTGCTCGACGATCTTCCCGCGGTACATGACGGCGAGGCGGTCGGCCACCTCCGTCACCACGCCGATGTCGTGCGTGATGAGGAGGACGCCCATGTTGAGGCGGCCGCGGAGGTCGTGCAGCAGGCGCAGGATCTGGGCCTGCACGGTGACGTCGAGCGCCGTGGTCGGCTCGTCGGCGATGAGGAGGTCGGGCTCGAGTGCGATCGACATGGCGATGAGGATGCGCTGGCGCATGCCGCCCGAGAACTGGTGGGGGTAGTCGTCGACGCGCTGGCGGGGGTTGGCGATGCCGACGAGGTCGAGCAGCTCGACCGCGCGGGTCTTCGCCTGCCGTCGGCCGAGGCCGCGGTGGACCCGGAAGATCTCGCCGATCTGGTCGCCGACGGAGAGGACGGGGTTGAGGGAGGAGAGGGCGTCCTGGAGCACCATGCTCATCCGGTCGCCGCGCAGCTTCCGCCGCTGCTCCTCGCCGAGGTCGAGCAGCGACGTCTCGCCGAGGCGCAGCTCGCGCGCCGTGACGACGGCCGCGTCGTCCTGGATGCCCATGATGGCGCGAGCGGTGACGGTCTTGCCGGAGCCGGACTCCCCGAGCAGGGCCACGAGCTCGCCCGGGCGCACGTCGAGGTCCACTCCGGTCGCGGCGGGCACCAGACCCGCGCTCGTCCGGAAGGAGATGTCGAGGCCTCGCACCGTGAGCACGGGCGCGGGGACGATCGGCGTAACGGCCATGACTCCATGATGCACGGATAAACGCGCCGGAATGTTTCGATTCGATGAAGTTGCGACCGAAATCCACCACGACACTTGACGTGAGCGCCGGAAAGAAGTGGGGTGGTGTGCGGTTGCGCCGATCCCGGCGAGATGCCGGCCTCTCGCCGCCGGCTGCACGACCCCCTGCACCGAATGGAGAGAACGTGCTCGAACCAGCAGAGCGCTATACGGGTTACACCGCCTACGACTACCTCGAGAAGGGCGTGGACTACCGCGAGTTCGCATACGCGAAGCAGATCGGCCGCGTCCCCGAGTACCAGGGCCTCGAGCTCAGCGAGTCGCAGGCGACCCGCGCCAAGAAGCTCCTCGAGGAGGAGACGGTCATCTCCCTCCACGAGCACCTGCAGGTGTTCCCCGAGGACATGGGCCAGCTCCGCGACCACATCCGCCAGGGTCGCGAACCCACCGCCTACGAGGGCCTGTCCCGCTCGGGCCTCACCGCGGTGTTCGACAACGGCATGGACGGCACCTGCTGCATCTCGAGCGACGCGGGGTGGAAGTACCAGGACGTGCTCTTCGACCTCGGCGTTCGGATGGCCGACCTCGCCCACCAGGACTTCGTCATCAAGGGCGAGAGCCTGAAGGACATCCAGTACGCCAAGGAGACCGGGCGGATCGCCCACATCTTCGCGCTCGAGGCCGCCACCCCGATCGAGAACGAGGTCGACCGGCTCGACGTCCTCTACGGCTTCGGCGTGCGCCAGATGGGTATCGCCTACTCCGAGGCCAACTACCTCGGCGGCGGGCTCAAGGAGCGCGGCGACGGCGGACTCACCTACTTCGGCGAGCGCGCCGTCGCGCGGATGAACAAGCTCGGCATCGCCATCGACATCTCGCACTCGGGTGACCGCACGTGCGTCGACGTCATCAAGGCGTCCACCAAGCCCGTCTTCATCACGCACGCCGGCGCCCGCACCGTGTGGCCGACCAACCGCATGAAGACGGACGAGACCATCGTGGAGTGCGCCAAGCGCGGCGGCGTCATCGGCATCGAGGCGGCCCCGCACACGACGCTCTCGCCCGATCACCCCAAGCACAACCTCGAGTCGTTCATGGATCACTTCAAGTACTGCGTGGACCTGGTCGGCATCGAGCACGTCAGCTTCGGCCCGGACACCCTGTTCGGCGACCACGTCGGCTTGCACCATGCCTTCGCGGCGCAGCTCTCGCTCGGCCAGGCCCACGGCAAGGTCGAGTACGAGGAGGTCCCCTACGTCGACGGCGTGGAGAACCCCGCCGAGGCGTTCACCAACATCATCGGCTGGCTGGTCCAGCACGACTACTCCGACGACGAGATCCGCGCGGTCGTCGGCGGCAACACCCTGCGCGTTCTTGAGGAGGTCTGGTTCTGATGCGAAAGAGATATCCGCTGCTCGCCGGGGTGGCCGCGATTGCGGTCCTCGCCCTGAGCGCGTGCGCCCCGGAGGCGCCGCCCGCTGCGACGAGCACGAGCACGGCGAAGGCGGGCACTGACACGCTCAACATCGCCACGACGACGGACGTCGTCAACTACAACCCGCTCGTCGGCAACAGCCGCAGCGACTACTGGGTCAGCAACCTCATGTACCCCCACCTGCTGTCGATGAACGAGGACGGGGACCGCATCCCCGAGGTCGCCACCGACTGGGGCTACGTCGATGAGACGACCGGCTTCTACGAGATCCGCGACGACATGAAGTGGAGTGACGGCGAGCCGCTCACCGCGGAGGACGTCGCGTACACGCTCAACGCCACGAAGAAGGACAAGCCCGCGGGCACGCTCTACGGGCAGCTCGCGAACATGGACTCCGCCGAGGCCGTGAGCAAGACGCGCGTCGAGATGAAGCTGTCGAAGCCCGACGCCTCGATCGTCGAGGGCATCGGCTTCTGGGGCAACATCGTCCCGCAGCACGTCTTCGAGAAGGCCGGCTCCGTGGCCGAGTTCGCGAACGACGGCTCCGACGGCGGCTGGGTCAGCGCCGGTCCGTTCGTGCTCACCAAGGTGCAGGTCGGCCAGAGCTACACCATGGACCGCGTCGAGGACTACCCGATCGTCAAGGGCGGCACCCCGATCCCGGCGAAGGTCGTCTACCGCGTGTACCCCGACGTGAACGCCGAGATCCTGGCCCTGCAGAGCGGAGCGGTCGACGCGATCGCGAACGCCCTGCCGCCGGCCCAGGTCGAGCAGCTGAAGAACACGGCGGGCATCAAGGTGGAGGAGTCCACCGGCCTCGGCTACGCGCACATGACGTACAACATGGACAACCCCGACCTCGCCAAGGTCGAGGTGCGCCAGGCGCTCGCGCACGCCGCCGACTACGACGCGATCCGCAAGGTCGTGCTGCAGGGGCAGGCCGTCTCGACGGGCTCCAGCCCGCTGATGGAGGTCCACGGCGACTACTACGACAAGTCGATCAAGGAGTACGACTTCGACGTCGACAAGTCGCGCTCGCTCATGGAGAAGGCGGGCTACACCGCCGACGCCAACGGCAACTTCCCGGTCTCCTTCCGGCTCATCTACTCGCTGCAGGACAGCGTGACGAGCCAGTGGGTCCAGCTGGTGAAGGACAGTGCGGCGAAGGCCGGAATCACGATCGAGCTGCAGGGCACCGAGCGCAACACCTACCTGGCGATGACTAACGCGGGTGACTACGACATCTATGCGGGCAACTTCGCCATCATGGAGGACCCGGTGACGAACATGGTCCTGTCGTACCTCCCCGGCGGAGCGATCAACTACACGCACGTCGACGACCCCGAGCTCAACGACCTCATCAACACGGCGTCGACGAGTGCGGACGAGAAGGAGCGCGTGAAGCTGATGCGGGAGGCGGCGCAGATCGTCCACGAGAAGGTCTACGACAACATCATGTACTCGCAGCAGCTCTACTTCGCCCACAGCGACAAGTGGACGGGCTTCGTCTCGAAGCCCAGCGAGCTGCTGTCGATCGTGAACCCGGTGTCGCTGGCCAGCGCCTCCAAGACCGCGAAGTAGCAGAGGGGCCGCCCGTGTCCATCGCTCTGTTCGTCCTCCGCCGCCTGGGCAGGGGAGTGTTCACGATCTGGTTCGCCGTGACCGTGACCTTCCTCCTGCTCCGGCTGCTCCCGGGGGACCCGGCGCTCGCCGTGGCGAGCCCGAACATGACCGAGGAGACGCGGGCGGCCCTGCTCACGCAGTACGGGCTCGACCAGCCCCTGATCATCCAGTACTTCATCTACCTGGGGCGGCTGGTGACGGGAGATCTCGGCACCAGCTTCACCCAGTCGATCCCCGTGGTCGACGTCCTGCTCCAGCGCCTGCCCTGGACGCTCGTGCTCACCGCGAGCGCCCTGGTGCTCACGGTGCTGCTCGGCATCCCGCTCGGCGTGCTCGCCGCCTCGCGCCGCGGCAAGGCGATGGACCGGTTCGTGCAGATCCTCGGCGTGACCGGGCAGTCGCTCTTCGTCCCGAGCGTCGGGATCGCGCTGCTGCTCCTCTTCGGTCTCTGGCTGCGCTGGCTGCCGATCGGCGGCGCCTACGACGACGCCGTCTACGGCGTCGCCTGGTACGGCTCGGTGCTGCAGCATCTGCTGCTGCCGGCGCTGTCGCTCACCCTGATCCAGCTGGGGTCGTATGTCCTCACGGTGCGGGCGACGCTCATCGACGCCCTCGGCGACGACTACGTGACCCTCGCCAAGGCCAACGGCCTCTCACCGCGGCGCATCCTCTGGAAGCACGCGCTGCGCAACGCCCTGCTGCCGGCCACGACCCTGATCGGCCTCCAGCTCGGCTTCCTCGTCGGCGGCGCCGTGCTCACCGAGACGGTGTTCGCCTACCCGGGCATCGGGCGCGGCATCTACGAGGCCGTCACCCAGCTCGACTTCCCGGTGCTGCAAGGCGCCTTCCTCCTGCTCGCCGTGACGGTGGTGGTGGCCAACATGCTCACCGACATCGTCTACGGGTTCCTCGACCCGAGAGTGAAGACCGCATGACCGCGCCGATCCCCGAAGCGGCCCTCGAGCCGATCCCCGAGCCCATCGCGACCGGGGGCAGCCGCGCCAGCCGTGCGACCTGGCGCGCCTTCCGCAAGCAGCCGCTCGGCCTTCTCTCGCTGGCGATCCTCGGGATCCTCATCCTCATCAGCATCGCCGCGCCACTGCTCGCTCCGTATCCGGCCAGCTACGGGACCGACGTGCTCAAGCCCCCGGGCGGCGGCTATCCCCTCGGCACGGATGCGCTCGGCCGGGACCTGTGGGGTGAGATCGTCTGGGGCACCCAGCAGTCCGTGCTCGTCGCGGTCGCCGCCTCCGCGATCGCCATCGCGTTCGGCACGCTCGTCGCGGTTCTCGGCGCCTACATCCCGAAGCTCGACGCGGTCATCGGCGTGGTCGTCGACCTGACCCTGTCGCTGCCGGTGCTGCCGCTGATGATCCTGGTGGCGGCGCTCGTCGGGCCGAGCACGTCGACGATCATCCTCGTCGTGGCCGCATTCTCCTGGCCGGAGGTGACGCGCATCGTCCGGTCGCAGGCCCTCGCGGTCGTGAAGCTGCCGTACATCGACGCGGCCCGGCTGATGACGCGCAACCACCTGTGGATCATCGGGCGGCACGTCGTCCCCGCGGTCGCGCCGGTCATCGTGGTGTCCGTCGTTGTCACGGCCTCGCGCGCGGTCCTGTCCGCGGCAGGCCTCGCCTTCCTCGGCCTCGGCGACCCCACCACCTGGTCGTGGGGCCGGATCCTCTACGAGGCGCAGGCCTCCGGGGCGATGGTGAGCGCCTGGTGGCTCACGCTCTTCCCGTCGCTCGCCATCCTCGCCCTGGTGCTCTCGGCGACGCTCCTCTCCATCGCCTACAACGACGCGCGGAACCCGAGGAACCATGACCGCTGAGACCCTTCCCGCGCCGACAGCGGTCGGAGGCGCGTTCAGTCAGCGCCTTCCGAGCGGGGTGTACGACCGCATCCAGGAGCGCATCGTCGCCCGGCTCGAGAGCGAGGGTCTGCAGGCGATCCTCACCGACGACCCCGAGGACGTCTCCTACCTCACCGGCTTCTTCCACCACCCGGGCGAGCGCCCCGTGGCGGTGCTGCAGACCGGCGCCGGATCGACGGTGCTGCTGCTGCCCGAGCTCGAGCGCCAGCACGCCGAGGAGCAGGGCGCGCGCGCCGAGATCGTCGCGTTCGCGGAGTACCCCGGCATCGAGAACCCCTGCGCGCCGCTGGCTCGCGCGGCCGGCGGACTGCGCGGGCGGGTCGGCGTCACCACCCTCGTCACGCAGCACCGCCTCGCGATGCTGCAGTCGGCGTTTCCCGACGTCGAGTGGGTGCCGACGGAGCTCGTGACCCGCGCCCGCTACGTGAAGTTCCCCGAGGAGATCGCGCAGCACCGGGAGGCCGCCCGGATCACCGACATCATGCTGCGCTCGGGCGTGGACCTGATCACCGAGGCCATCGCCGCGGGCGGAGCGCTGCCCTCCGAGGCGGACCTGGCAGGCCACGTCGGCCGCGTGGGCGTCGGGCTCATGTACGGCGAGCACAGCGACGTCGTGGTCATCTCGTTCCTCGCCGGCGGGCTCGTCTACGCGGGCGCGAACAGCGCGATCCCGCACGGGCTGCCTTCGGGCTACCGGCTCCGCGACGGCGACACCTTCATGCTGTCGCTGGGCGCCGCCGTGGGGGCCGCTTCGTCGAGGGCGAGCGCACCTTCGTGCTGGGCGAGCCCACCGCCGACCAGCGCCGCTACCACGACACCGTCCGTCTCGCGCAGGCCGAGGGAGCCGGGCGATCGCGCCCGGGGTGGAGTGCCGGGCGAGCAACGCCCGCTGCCTCGACGTCATCCGCGACGCGGGGCTCGGCCAGTACCTGAGGCACCGGCAGGGCCACGGCATCGGCCTCGGCATGCATGAGCCGCCGTGGCTCGAGGACGGCGATCCGACCCTCCTCGAGGCCGGGATGATCGTGTCCAACGAGCCGGGGATCTACATACCCGGCCACGCGGGCTACCGGATCAGCGACAGCATGCTCGTGACCGCGTCCGGCTCCGAGCCCCTCACGTCGTTCCCGCGCTCGCTTGAGGACTGCACGATCCCCGTCTGAGACGTCCGAGCCTCGGCTCGACCCCGACCAAGCGCACCACGCACCATCAGGAAGGACCCCCATGTCAGAGGTTTCCCAGGAGTTCGCACGCGCGACGACCAGCGCTCAGCGAGTGTCGATCAACGGCAACGAGCTGGCCGTCGAGGTGCTGGGCCCGGAGGGGGCGCCGGTCATCCTGACCCATCACGGCGCGCCCGGTCTCGGCTCTCGCGCCGAGCCTCGCAACAGCTTCGGCCGGCTCGCCGACGAGTACCGCGTTGTCGTCTTCGACGCGCGGGGGAGCGGGGAGAGCGAGGGCTCCGGCGAGCTCAGCCACGAGCAGTGGGCGGCGGACCTCGACGCCCTCCGCGAGTGGATCGGCGCGGAGAAGGTGGTCATGGCCGGCGGCTCCTACGGCGGCTTCATGTCGATGGAGTACGCCACCCGGTACCCGGAACGCGTCGCCGCCATGGTGCTGCGCGACACGGCCCCTGACAACTCGCACGCCGAGCTGGCACGCGCGAACGCCCTCGCCAGCGACCGCGTCGTGATCGATATGGAGAAGTTCGACCGCATCGACGAGGGCCGCGTCCGGGACAACGAGGACCTCAAGGACTGCTGGCGCGAGATCCTGCCCCTCTACGACTTCGAGTACGACCCCGCCGCCGTGGAGAAGAAGGTCGAGGCGACGCCGTACCGCTACGAGGCGCACAACTACGCGTTCTCGAAGAACCTCAAGGACTACGACCTCAAGCCGCTGCTGCCCACGATCACCGCTCCGACACTGATCACGGTGGGCCGGACGGACTGGATCACGCCGGTATCCTGCAGCGAGACGATCGCCGAGCTGATCCCCGACTCCCGTCTGGCGATCTTCGAGCGGTCCGGGCATTCGCCGCAGATCGAGGAGGCCGAGGAGTGGACCCGAACCGTCCGCAGCTTCCTGCACGAGGTCTACCCGCCGAACGGGCCGGCCGACGCGCAGCCGTGAACCCGCACGCCCTCGATCGCCTCGACGACCTGGGCCGGCGCATCGTCGTCGCGCTCCAGCGTGACGGCCGCGCCAGCTGGCGCGCCATCGCGGACGTGGTCGGCGCCTCGGTCACCACCGTCGCGCGCCGCGGTCAGCAGCTGCTGGCCGACGGCGTCGTGAAAGTGGCCGTCGTTCCCGCCCTCTCCGCGGGCGGTCCGTACGCCTCGTTCTGGGTGCGGATCAACTGCCGGCCCGGGATGGCGATGGCGGTGGCGGCCACGCTCTCCGCGCACCAGGACGTCCGCTTCTGCTCGACCGTGTCCGGCGAGTACGACCTGATGGCGGAGATCATCGTGCGCGGGGGAGCCACGAATCAGCTCTCCGTCGTCGAGGGCCTCCGCTCCATCGACGGTGTCGAGCGGTGGCGCAGCGACCTGATCATGCACGTCTACAAGGTGAGCTTCCAGTGGGGCCGGCAGCTCTACGGCGAGCTGCTCGGCTCGGAGCCCGAGGAGGACGACGGCCGGTCCGTCGACCCCGTGGACTGCGGGCCGGACCACTTCGACGCAGCCGACCTCGAGATCCTCTCCGTCCTTCGCGAGGACGGGCGCGAGACGTTCCAGCGGATCGCGGACCGGCTCGGCATCAACGAGTCGAGCGTGCGCCGCCGCTTCGACCGGCTGCGAGCGGGGCACTGCGTCGAGGTGCACACCCTGGTGTCCTCGGCGGCGCTCGGCATGAACTCCGAGACGCTCATGACAATCAAGGTCAGCCCATCGCGGATCCAGGCCGTGGGGGAGGAGCTCGCGCACCATCCGTCGGTGCGGTTCCTCGCGTCGCTGGTCGCCGACAACTCCCTCCTCTGCGAGGTGATCACGCCCTCGGTGCAGGAGCTGCACACCTTCCTCAACGACTTCCTCGCGCGTCTCGACGGGGTGGAGGGGTGGTCGGCGTCGATGGAGCTGCTCTACCTCAAGCGGGCGTTCGTGGAGACACCGTGGTGGAGCAGCGAGACGAAGGTGCCGGGACTTCTCGCCGAGCTGGGCGTCTAGCCGGAGAAGGTAGCCTTGCGGCACGCACCGCGGCCGTCGCCGCGCTGCCCGCGGGAGGGAGAAGCATGGGCGCCACCACTCAGCGCCGGCCGGTCATCCGGCTCCGTGCGAACGCGGAGCCGCAGGAGAACCAGCCGCCTCTCTTCCGCCACGACCGCCCGGACGTGCTGGCCGTCGAGGAGCCGCTCGAGATCCGCGTCGACGGCGAGCAGTTCTCGGTGACGATGCGCTCACCCGGCGACGACTTCGACCTCGTCGCCGGCTTCCTCGTGTCCGAGGGCATGGTCTTCGAGCATGACCACCTCGTGGCCATGCGGTACTGCTCGGGGCTCGACGCGGACGGACATCAGACGTACAACGTCATCGACGCCGTGATCCGCGCCGACGTGCCCCGTCCCGAGCACGCCACCGCACGACAGGTCTACACCACGAGCTCCTGCGGCCTGTGCGGCGCGGCGTCCATCGAGGCCGTCACGCGCGCCTCCCAGCACGCCATCCGCCCGCCGCGTCGCACGGTCTCCTACGACCTTCTGGCCCGGCTTCCCGACCTGCTCCGCGAGGGGCAGGCCGCGTTCGACCGCACCGGCGGCGTGCACGCCGCCGGGCTCTTCACGGCGGACGGCGAGCTGCTCTGCCTGCGCGAGGACGTGGGCCGGCACAACGCGGTCGACAAGGTCGTCGGCTGGGCGCTGCGCGAGGGGCGCCTGCCCCTCGACGACACGGTGCTGCAGGTCTCCGGCCGCGCCTCGTTCGAGCTCGTCCAGAAGGCGAGCATGGCCGGCATCCCGATGCTCGCCGCGGTCAGCGCGCCCAGCTCGCTCGCCGTGGACCTGGCGCAGACCAGCGGGCTCACGCTCGTCGGGTTCAGCCGGGGGACCGGCATGAACGTCTACGCGCACCCGGAGCGGATCAGCGGCCTGCCGCCCAAGCGCTGAGCTGCCCACTTCCGCGGCAACTGGGCGCCCAGTTGCCGCAGAAGTGGGCAGGTCGGAGATCAGGCCGGGACGGCCGCGACCTCCCGCACCTTCTCCAGGCGGATGGTCACCGACTTCGACGTCGGAGTGTTGCTGACGTCCGCGGTCGAGTCGAGCGGGACCAGGACATTCGTCTCCGGGTAGTAGGCGGCCGCGTTGCCGCGCGGAGTGGAGTAGGGCACCACCTTGAAGTGCTCCGCCCGGCGCTCGACGCCGTCCGCGTACTCGGACACGAGGTCGACCAGGTCGCCCTCCTCGAGGCCGAACTCGCGCAGGTCGTCCGCGTTGACGAGCACCACCCGCCGGCCGCCGTGGATGCCGCGGTAGCGGTCGTCCTTGCCGTAGATGGTGGTGTTGTACTGGTCGTGGGAGCGGAGGGTCTGCAGGATCAGCCGGCCCTCGGGGATCCTCGGGTACTCCAGGGGTTGGCGGTGAACATCGCCTTGCCGGTCGCGGTCGCGAACATCCGGGCGTCCCGGGGGCCGTTGGGCAGCACGAAGCCGTTGCCCGGCTCGATCTTCTGCTCGAAGTCCTCGAAGCCCGTGACGACGCGGCCGATGTGCTCGCGGACCAGGGTGTAGTCCTCGCTGAGCGCCGCCCAATCGGCCTGCGGCCGGTTGGCGGTCGGCGAGCCGTCCGCGTCCATGAACGTCGCCATCGCGAGACGGCAGATGATTGCGACCTCGGACAGCAGGTCGTCGCTCGGGGGCTTCAGCCGTCCCCGGGAGGCGTGCACGGCGCTCATCGAGTCCTCGACGGTGACCATCTGGTCGCCCGTGCGCCTGCGGTCCCGGTCCGTGCGGCCGAGCGTCGGCAGGATGATGCCGCGAGCGCCGGTGACGAGGTGCGATCGGTTCAGCTTCGTGGACACCTGCACGGTGAGGCGCGTGTTGCGCAGGGCCTGCTCGGTCACGCGCGTGTCGGGCGTCGCCCGCGCGAAGTTGCCGCCCATGCCCATGAACACGCGCACCTTGCCGTCGCGCATCGCCCGGATCGCGTGGACGGTGTCGTAGCCGTGCTTGCGCGGGGAGGCGAAGCCGAACTCCGCATCGAGTGCATCGTGGAAGCGCTCCGGCATCCGCTCGAAGATTCCCATGGTGCGGTCGCCCTGCACGTTGGAGTGGCCGCGCACGGGGCAGAAGCCCGCACCCGGCTTGCCGACGTTGCCCTGCAGGAGCAGCAGGTTGACGACGTCCTTGAGCGTCGCCACCGAGTGCTTGTGCTGCGTCAGGCCCATCGCCCAGCAGACGATGGTGCTTTTCGAGGCGGCCATGCGGTCCGCGGTGCGGCGGATCTGGGCGAGCGGCAGCCCGGTGGCCGTGACGACCTCGTCCCAGTCGAGGCCGCGCAGCTCGTCCAGGTAGTCGTCGAGCCCGCTCGTGTGGGCCTCGAGGAACTCCCGGTCGAAGACGCCATCGCCGGCCTCCTCCTTCTCGAGGAGCGCCTTGCCGAGGGCCTGGAACAGCGCCTGATCGCCCCCGAGCTTGATCTGCAGGTGGTCGTCGGAGATCTCCGTGCCACCGAGGAGCATGCCGTGCACGGTCTGCGGGTTCTTGAAGCGGATCAGCCCCGCCTCCGGCAGCGGGTTGATCGTGAGGATGACCGCGCCGTTCTTCTTCGCCTTCTCCAGGGCGCTGAGCATCCGGGGGTGGTTGGTGCCCGGGTTCTGGCCGGCGACGAGGATCAGCTCCGCCGAGTGGACGTCGTCGAGGCTGACGGTGCCCTTGCCGACGCCGATCGTCTCGCCGAGCGCGGATCCGCTCGATTCATGGCACATGTTGGAGCAGTCGGGCAGGTTGTTGGTGCCGAGGCCGCGCACGAACAGCTGGTAGAGGAACGCCGCCTCGTTGGAGGTGCGACCCGACGTGTAGAAGACGGCCTCGTCCGGCGATTCCATCGCCTTCAGCTCGTCGGCGATGATGCGGAACGCCGCATCCCAGGAGATCGGCCGGTAGTGGTCGGAGCCCTCGTCCCGCAGCAGCGGCTCGGTGAGGCGGCCCTGCTGCTCGAGGAAGTAGTCGTCCTGCGCGGCGAGGTCGGAGATCGAGTGCTCGGCGAAGAAGCCGCTGCCGACGCGGCGTCGGGTGGCCTCGGCGGCGACCGCCTTGGCGCCGTTCTCGCAGAACTCCGCCGTGTGCCGGTGCTCGCCCTCGGGCCAGGCGCAGCCCATGCAGTCGAAGCCGCCCTTCTGGTTCACGTTGAGGAGCGTCTGGGCGCTGCGGACGGCGCCCATCTGATCGATCGACATGCGGAGGGCGGCGACGACGCCGGGGATCCCGACGGCGCTCCGCTCGGGGGACTCGATCTCGAGCTTCGACTCGTCGATGCCCTCTTTCGGCGCGCGCTTCGTCATTGAGAGTCCGTTCCCTGGAGTTGTTTCCAGGGTAACCCGCGCGAGCCGTGCCTCAGCCGCTCGCGCGGCCCGTGCGGCGTGCGTAGGCGCGCTTCGCCTTCTCCCGGCTGCCGCAGATCGAGGTGGCGCACCAGTGCGATGCCTGGTTGCGCGAGGAGTCGTAGAAGAGCCACTGACAGGTGTCCCGGTGGCACACCTTCAGCCGCGACCATGTCCCGTCGTCCATCCCGGTGCGGAGCGCGTCGATCATCGGGGCGAGCAGCGAGCCGAGCGGCGACGCGCCGGCCAGGGCGATCCGCCCCTGCTCCACGGTCGCGGTCAGCCGGAGCTCCCGCAGGTCCCGTTCGAGCCGGTCCTCGGCCGGCTCGGCGTTCTCGAGCCCGGAGTGCTCGCGGGCCAGCCGGCGGATGTCCTCCCGCAACCGCACCGCCAGCTCGCGATCCTCGTCGGTGAGTGATGGCGGGGCGACCACGCCCGCGCGGTCGGCCCAGGCCGTCAGGCCGTCGAGGGTCGAGAACTCGTCGCTCTCGGTGCCGTCCTCCAGGTCGATCGTGTTCACGAAGGATTGGACCAGGGCGAGGCGCCCGGGAGCCGGCGCGCGGCCGCCCGGCTGCACAGGCGAGGTGGTCCAGGAGGTCACGGCGAGATTTTACTACCGAAAGCTGTTCGCTGGTTATAGCGTCGAACTCACGAGCGAACGCGAATGGGTGGTGAGACGGTGACGGCACCGGCGAGAGAGGGCTCCGGCTTCCGCTGGCTCTGGGCAGCGGTCGGCACGGCCGCCGTGGGTGAGCAGATCGGCGAGCTGGCCGTGCCCTCCTCGCGGTGCTCCTGCTCGACGCGAGCGCCGGAGAGCTCGGCCTCGTCAACAGTGCCCGCTGGCTGCCCTTCGTGATCCTGGCGCTTCCCCTCGGCGTCCTCGTGGACCGCCGTCGCCGCAAGCCGCTGCTCGTCGGTGCCGACCTGGCGCGCGGGCTCCTCACCGGCGTCGTCGTGGTGCTGGGGCTGGCCGGCCTGCTCACGCTCCCGGCACTGATCGCCCTGGTCCTCGTGCTCGGCGCCGGCACGGTGCTGTTCGAGGTCACCTATCAGTCCTTCCTCCCCTCGGTGGTGCCGAGGTCCGGCCTGGAGCGCGCGAACAGCCGCCTGCAGGCGACGAGCGCCGTCGCCATGGTGGGCGGGCCCGGCCTCGGCGGCATCCTCGTGCAGCTGCTGACCGCCCCGGGGGCCCTCGTCGTCCACGCGGGCTCCTACCTGGCGTCCGCCTTCGCTCTCAGCCGCATCCGCGCCGTGGAGAGCCTGCCGGAGCCGTCGGGCGGGTTCCGGCGTCAGCTCCAGGAGGGTCTGCGCTTCGTCTTCCGGGACCCGCTGCTCGTCTCGATGACCGGGTTCTCGGCCCTCTACAACTGCTTCGAGCAGTGGATCATGACGCTCTTCCTGGTCCACGCCGTGCGCGAGCTCGGCTTCGATGCGGCACAGGTGGGCCTGATCCTCTCGGTGGGGGCGATCGGCGCCGTGGCAGGCGCCGCCCTCGCGTCGCGGACCGTGCGGCGCTTCGGGGTGGGCAGGACGAGCCTCGGCTGCGCCGCACTGGAGTGCCTGGTGCTGGTCGCCATCCCGTTCGTCCCCTCGGCGTGGCCGCCGCTCCTGTCGGGCGCGGTGCTCGCCGCGGTCTTCTTTCTCAACGGGGGCGCGACGGCGCTGTCCGGTGTGGTGCTGATCACGATCCGGCAGCTGCGGACGCCCGACCGCATGCTGGGGCGGGTCAGTGCGAGCGGGCGCTGGATCTCCTACGGGAGCGTCGCGGTCGGCGCTGCCCTCGGCGAGCTCGTCGGCGAGACGCTGGGGCTGGTGCCGGGACTCGTGATCGGCACGCTCGCCAACCTCAGCACCGTGGTCTGGGTGGCGCTGACGCGCCTGTCACGGGTCGGCGACCCGAGCGAGGTCGTCTCGGTCGAGGGGGCCGCCGAGGAGGGCATGACCGCAGAACACGAGGTCGTCCGCGACCGATGACGGTGGCCTCTGCCAGGGTGTGCGAAGAGGCGGACGCCGGTGCCCGCCAGAAGGACTCGCCATGCTCCGCGGACTCGCCAACGTCAGCTTCTTCGCCGCCGACCTCGAGGAGGCGGGGCGGTGGTACACCGAGCTGCTCGGCTTCGAGCCCTACTTCTCGGTGCCCGGCTATCTCGAGTTCCGCATCGGCGACTACGCGCACGAGCTGGGGATCATCGACGCGCGCTACGCGCCGCCCGGCCCCGGCGAGCCGGGCGGCGCGATCGCCTACTGGCACGTGGACGACGTGAGGTCGACGCTCGATCGGCTGACCGAGCTGGGCGCCAGCGTGCGGGAGCCGATCCGCGAGCGCGGCCATGGCTTCGTCACCGCCTCCGTGGTCGATCCCTTCGGCAACGTCCTCGGCGTGATGCAGAACCCGCACTACCTCGAGATCCTCGAGCGGGACCAGGCCTGACGCCTCTACTCGCCGAGCGCCGCGAGCAGCTCCGCCTTCGTCTTGGAGGACGCGCCGACGATCCCGCGGTCGCGGGCGGCGGCTCGGAGCCGCACGGTCGTCCAGGACGCGCTGGGCACATCCTTCGAGTCGCTCCGCGGCAGCGGAGGCGTCAGAGGCTCGACAGCGTCCGCATAATCGCCGGTGCTGCTGGTGGTGTCCGTGCTGCCGTCCGTGCGAGACCTGTCCGGAAGGGGAGAGGGCTCGGGCTGCTGGGCGGACGTGGGTTGGGCCACCGCCGCCTCTGACGCGGGGATGTCGTCCGGGCCGGCACTGGTGGCCGGACCCGGGGCTGCAGGAGCGGCTGGTGGAGCCGTCGTGGCGACCGAGGTCTCCTCGGCTCGAGAGTCGGAAGCGGGTCGGGCGGTGTCGGAGCGTGCGTCCGCCGGCGAACCCGACGCCGCGTCGGCGGCCTCGCGGGCCTTCGTCGCCCGCTTCTCCGCCTTCTGGATCGACTTCTGTGCCGCCTCGATGCGGGCGAGCGCCTTCTTCCGCACCTTGCCCAGCCGGTCCGCCAGCTCCTGCGCCTTCTGCTGCGCCTGCTTGGCGACCTTTCGGCGGGCCTTCTGTTCGTCCTTCTCGCTCGCCTTGCCCGATCCCTTCTTCTTCTCGTCCTTGCCGCGCTTGGACTGCTTCTTGGCCACCAGGTCGCCTCCTCGGGTCGGGCGCCCATTCTGCCGCACGCCCGTGAACACGCAAGAGGCGGCGGGGCGGAAGGGGGTCCGGGCCTGTCAGCGGTGCGGCAGCGGACGCGGATCAGAGCCGACCGCGCGCCTTGTTCTCACCTACCAGGCTCACGACGTAGTTCTCGACGCCGAACTGCTTGTCGGTCCCGGGGTTCGGAGCGAGCTGTTTAATGCAGACGTAGCCGTCCCTGTTCTTGTCGTAGTTGAGGGTGACGTCCGCTTCGATGGTCGCGCGCTCCTCCGCGGTGTACGCGCGCCAGTCGACCAGCTCGAACGCCTGCTCGAGCGTCACCAGCTGCTGAGAGCCGCACCCGGCGACCGGGGCGGCGGCCGCGGCCTGCGCAGAGGCGACCGAGAGGCCGGCGACGGTCAGGGCTGTCAGGACGACGCCGGTCACTCTGCTGTTCATGGGCACTGCCTTTCGGGTGGGGAGCCGGGCGGGTCGACCGGTCGGGCACACGGTATCGGCGGCGGCGAGAGGCGCACCAGGGGAGCGGCCCCCTCCCGCGCCCCCTCTGCCTGGTCGCGCTCGAGAGAGGGCACAGCAGGGACACGCAGGTGGACCCAGAGCGCAGTCGGGGCAGGATGAGGGGGTGCGCCCGAACGATCCCTGTCCGTGCGGCAGCCGGCTGCCGTATATCGAGTGCTGCGGACCAGTTCACGCGGGGGCGCCGGCGGGCACCGCGCTCGCGCTCATGCGATCCCGCTACAGCGCCTTCGCGCTCGGTCTGGGCGAGCACCTGCTCCGCACCTGGCACCCCGACACCCGCCCGGACGGGGTCGAGCTCGACGACGACATCCTGTGGCGGCGACTGCAGATCGTGGACACCGCCCGGGGCGGCGAGGCCGACGACTAGGGGATCGTCGAGTTCCGGGCCGTGCACCGCGCAGGGGACTCCTTCGGCGTGCTCCACGAGCGCAGCCGGTTCGTGCGCATCGACGGCGAGTGGCTCTACCTCGACGGGGTCCTCATCGAGGACTGACCAGGCGCTATGGCATCCCGGGCGCAGGCGTCAACCCGGGGGCGCGGGGGTCGCGTAGCGGGAGCGGCTGAGAGCAGACTGGCCGCCACGTGGGAAGAGTCCCGAAACGCCTCACCGTAGGGGGATGACATGGCCGTCACCGAGAAGCGAAGCGACACCGAGCCTGAGCTGAAGCGGGTGCTGGGTCCCAAGCTGCTGCTCCTCTTCATCATCGGCGACATCCTCGGCACGGGCATCTACGCCCTGACCGGCCAGGTCGCGGCGGAGGTGGGCGGCGCCGCCTGGGTGCCGTTCATCGTCGCGTTCCTGGTCGCGCTCGTCACCGCCTGCTCCTACCTGGAACTCGTAACGAAGTTCCCTCAGGCCGCGGGCGCCGCGCTCTACGCGCACAAGGCGTTCGGGATCCACTTCGTGACCTTCCTCGTGGCCTTCACCGTGATGTCGTCAGGGATCACGTCGGCGTCGGCGGCGTCCGGCGCGTTCGCCAGCAACTTCGCGATCGGCTTCGGCCTCGGCGATTCCGCCCCGATCCGGCTGCTCATCGCGGTGGTGTTCATCCTCCTCATCGCCGCCGTCAACCTGCGCGGCGTCGCCGAGAGCGTCGGGCTCAACGTGGTGCTGACCTGCATCGAGCTCTCCGGCCTGCTGCTGGTCATCCTCATCGGCGCGTTCGCCATCTTCGGCGGCGCGGCGGACTGGTCGCGAGTGGTGGCCTTCGAGACGCCCGAGGACAAGAACGTGATCCTCGCCATCAGCACCGCGACCTCGCTCGCGTTCTTCGCGATGGTCGGCTTCGAGGACTCGGTGAACATGGCCGAGGAGACGAAGGATCCGGCCCGGATCTTCCCGCGCATCATGCTGACGGGCCTCGGCATCACGGGGCTCGTCTACGTGCTGGTCTCGATCATCGCCGTGGCCCTCGTGCCCGTCGGCAAGCTGGCGGGCAACGACACGCCCCTCGTCACGGTCGTGGAGACGGCCGCGCCGGGCTTCCCGATCGGCGCGCTCCTGCCCTTCATCTCGCTGTTCGCGGTGGCGAACACCGCCCTGCTCAACATGATGATGGCGAGCCGGCTGCTCTACGGCATGAGCCGCCAGGTGGTCCTCCCGCCGTTCCTGTCCAAGGTGCTGCCCACGCGGCGCACGCCGTGGGCGGCCATCATCTTCACGACGGCAATCGCCCTGGCGCTCATCGTCTACCTCTCGCTCGACCCGAAGGGGCCGGTCGCCCTCCTGCTCGGCGGGACGACGTCGCTGCTCCTGCTCGCCGTGTTCGGCGTGGTGAATGCGGCCGTGCTGGTGCTGCGGCGGCAGCCGGTTGAGCACAAGCACTTCCGGACGCCCGCCCCGCTGCCGATCCTCGGCGCGATCGTCTGCCTGTACCTGGTGCTGCCCTGGACCTCGGGCCGCCCGATCGAGCAGTACCAGATCGCCGGCGTGCTGATCGTGCTCGGCGTGATCCTCTGGGCGATCACCGCGCTGCACCGCCGGCGCACCGGCTACCACGCCGAGGGGCCGGTGGAGGAGCCGGAGCGCATCGGCCCCGTGGGCTAGGGCGAGGGCCCCTCGTGCACGAGATGCCACTCGGTGCCGCCATCCGGAAGGGCTGGGAGCACCGAGTGGCATCCTGTGGAGATTCCTAGGCAGTCGCCTCGGTCTCGGTGCCGCCGACGCTGGAGCGGAAGACGAGCTGCTCCATGCGCTCGGCGATCCGGTCCCAGTCGTGGTGCTTGAGCAGCCGCCGGGCCTCGCGGCCCGGGTGCGACGTCGCCATGCCGCGGACCGTCTCCAGCGCGGCCGCGAAGCCGGCGCCGTCGTCGGCGAAGGTCACGACCTCGCTGAAGTCGGACACGACGTCGGGCACGCGGGTCGACACGATCGGGAGGCCGCTCGCCAGGTACTCGAGCGTCTTGGTGGGGCTGATCGACTTCGTCGCCTCGTTGAGCGCGAACGGCATGATCGCGACATCGAGGTCGGCCATGTGCCCCGCGAGTGCGGAATAGGGCTGGAAGCCGAGATAGCTGATGTTGGGCGCCTGGGGGAGCGTGGCCGGGTCGATCTTCGTGACCGGGCCGATCATGCGGATGTCCCACTCGGGTGACGCCGCAGCCAGATCGGCGACCAGCTGGAGGTCGAGCCGCTCGTCGAGCACGCCGACGTAGCCGGCGACCGGTCGTCCAGTGCGGGGAGTGCGGCCCTGCGCCGCCACCGCGTAGTCGCGCGTGGACACGCCGCTCGGGAAGAGCTCGGCGTCGGAGCGGCCCTGCTTCACCACCGACCGGTGCAGCGACCGGCCGCCCGCGAACACGACGTCGGCCTTGCGCAGAGCCTGCCGCTGGCGGACGACGAGCTCGGGAGCGGCGTCCTTGAACGCGGCCAGATCGTCCATCACGTCGTACACGAGAGTGGTGGGGTTGAGGGCGAGGGCCGCCTCGAGCGCGAGGGGCGTGTAGATCCACACGACGCGCTCACCGCGCGGCGGCCCCACCAGCTCGGGGAGCTGCTCGATGTAGTCCGGCATGACCTCGTCGAAGAATCCCACGTGGTGGCCGGGATCCGGGATCTCCAGCCAGACGCGCGTCAGGCCGTCCACCTCGGTGCTGCGCAGCCGGTTCCGGGAGGAGTCCGGATCGGCCGAGGGCATCGGCTCCTCCACGAACCAGGTCTTCCGGAAGGAGCCGGAGCTGAAGCGCGAGACCAGCTGCTGGGGTCGCTGCCACACCCAATCCCAGCGGAGGTGGGAGAGAACGATCAGTTCTGTGGACATCGGCGACCTCAATTCCATGGTGGTAGTCGGGCGGGGAAGGCTGTGACCCAGGTTGAGCTGCGGCCTTGGCTGGAAGGTCCACTCGGCGAGCTGCGGAAGGTAGCCGCGCAGCCAGGTGGCGACCGGCTCACCGAGCTCGAAGGCCGGGAGCCCAGCAGCGGGAACGCCGCGGGCGGCGGCCGCATAGGACGACGCCATCACCGAACCGTGGCGCTCCAGGCTCGCGTCGAGCCAGTAGACCCCGACGGGGTCGATGTGGCCGTCGGCCCGGAACAGGAGCGAGTTCCAGTCGGTCGAGTCGAGGAAGGGGAACCAGCAGAGACCGTCGAAAGGGATCCCGCGGTCCCTCGCGATCTCGCACTGCTCGAGCACGTACTTGAACCAGGTGGCCCGGTCGGCGGTGGAGCCGCGGACGTTGGTCTCCGTGAGGGCGCACGGCAGGCCGTAGCGCTCCCAGTACTGCTCGATCTGGTCGGCAAGGGGAAGCGGGTTCGGGGTCGGCGCCGAGCCGCCCCCGTTCCCGAAGTTCCACTGGCAGTGGGCGTAGTAGTCGAGCCCCAGAACGTCAATGGAGCCCGGGACGAGGGCCTGGAGCCGGTGGCCCCCGCCTCTTCGAGAAGCTCGCCGAGCGGGCCCTCGGGGTCGTAGCCGCGGCCGAGGAAGGCGTCGATCGCGAGGAAGCGCCGCTCGTTCGCCATGTCGGCGTAGCGCTGTCCCGACTCGTCCGAACCGGTGTGGAACTCGCAGGTGTCGGTCCAGATGTGGCGCGCGCCGGGCAGGAGGCGCCGGTAGAGGCGGCTCGCCTCGGCGACGGCGGGAAGCACGTTCGCGAGCAGGTCGACGAAGTTCGTCATCCCGGAGAGGTAGGGCGGCCAGACGGCCTCGTGGCCGCTGAGGAAGAGGGTGGAGAAGGGCTCGTTGAAGAGCGTGTACTCCTCGATCCACGGGTAGCGCCGAGCGAAGGCCTCCGCGTAGCGGAGGTAGGCGCTGCCGAAGCGGGGATCGGCGAAGCCGCCGGTCAGCCACGCCGGATAGCTGGTGTGGTGCACGAGGTCGACGATCGGACGGAAGCCGCTCGCGCGCAGGTGCTCGAGCACCTCGTCCGTCTCGGTCCAGTCGAAGACTCCCGGTGCCGCCTCGAGGCGGTGCCACCGGATCGGATACCGCAGCCGGGTGACCCCGGCGTCTTCCAGGAGCGCAAGGTCCGCCCGCCACCGCTGATCGTGTTCCGTCGTCTCGAAGACATCCCGGTCGTGCGCCGGCATGTACGTGCTCTCGAATGCGCCGATGATCTCGATGGGAGGGAGGGCCATGTGGCTCCATTTCTCGTGCGCGCGTGCACACGGGGACGGATCGCCGGGGAGGCGATCGGGGCTGGAAGCCCACCGTAAGCAGGCTTGGGCTTTCCTGTCGCCCGCTTGTCACAGCGGCGAATCGGCGCTAGCGGGTGTATCGCCCCTGCTCGGGGGCTTATCGACGATACTCCTGCGCGAGTCGTGGGCCGGACCCGCGCTCTCCTGCGCGGGCCACTCCTCGCCCGCCGGCGATCGGTTCTGGCAGGGTGTCGATCGAGGGATGCCCCGATCGTCTAGAGGGTGAGAGCCGGGAACCGCCGGCCGAGCAGGAGGAGACGACAATGACCCAGTATTTGATCAGCCTGTACCAGCCCGACGGCGTCGTGCCGCCGCCCGAGTTCCTCGAGCCGGTGATGCAGAAGCTCGGCGGACTGCAGGAGGAGATGACCTCGGCCGGCGCCTGGGTGTTCTCGGGCGGGCTGCACCAGCCGGACACCGCGACCGTCGTCCGGCCGCAGGAGGGAGGTGCCGCGCTCCTCACCGACGGTCCCTACGTGGAGGCGAAGGAGCACGTCGGCGGCTTCTGGGTCGTCCGCGCGGACGACCTGGACGGCGGCCTGCGCTGGGCCCGGAAGGTGAGCGACATCACCGGCCTGCCCGTCGAGATCCGCCCCTTCGCGTTCTCGACCCTGCCCTGAGGTGACCGAAGAGGCGCCGGATGTCGCGGCCGTGTTCCGGAAGGAGTACGGGCGCGCCGTCGCGGTGCTGACCCGCGTCTTCCGTGACCTGGACCTGGCGGAGGACGCCGTGCAGGAGGCGTTCGCGATCGCCGTCCAGCGATGGCCGGTCGATGGTCCGCCGCCGAGTCCGGCCGGCTGGATCCTGACCACTGCCCGCAACCGCGGAATCGACCGGCTCCGTCGCGAGGCCGCTCGCCAGGACAAGCACGCGCAGGCGGCGCTGCTCGCCGTTCCCGACGAGCAGCCGGAGGAGGGACCCGTGGAGGACGAGAGGCTGCGGCTGCTCTTCACGTGCTGTCACCCGGCGCTCGCGCCGCAGGCGCAGGTCGCCCTCACGCTGCGGCTGCTCGGCGGGCTCAGCACGACCGAGATCGCCCGAGCGTTCCTCGTGCCAGAGGCGACCATGGCCCAGCGGCTGGTGCGCGCGAAGTCCAAGATCCGGCATGCGCGCATCCCGTACCGGGTGCCGGAGGAGGCCGACCTGCCGGAGCGGCTCGCGGGCGTCCTCGCCGTGATCTACCTCGTGTTCAACGCGGGCTACGTCGCGACCGCGGGGGACCGCCTCGTCCGGGAGGACCTGTGCCTGGAGGCGATCCGGCTCGCGCGACTCGTGTGCCGGCTGATGCCCGACGAGCCCGAGGCGCAGGGCCTGCTCGCGCTCCTCCTGCTGACGCAGTCCCGCCGACCGGCCCGGACGGCGGCGGACGGGAGCCTGGTTCTCCTGCCCGACCAGGACCGCGGCCGCTGGGACCGGGAGCTGGTGGCGGAGGGGCAGGAGCTCGTGCGCGCCTGCCTGCGCCGCAACACCCCCGGTCCCTACCAGCTGCAGGCGGCCATCGCGGCGGTGCACAGCGACGTCCGCACATCGGAGGAGACGGACTGGCGGCAGATCGTCGCGCTGTACGACGCGCTGCTCGCGATGGCCCCGAGCCCGGTGGTCGCGCTCAATCGCGCCGTGGCGGTCGCGGAGGTCGCGGGGCCGGAGGCGGCGCTCGCGCTCCTCGACGACCGGGCGCTGCTCGGATACCAGCCGTTCCACGGCGTGCGGGCGGACCTGCTCAGGAGGGCCGGACGCAGCGCCGAGGCCCGCGCAGCGTACGAGGCGGCGCTCGCGCTCACGGACAACGCGGTGGAGCGGGCCTTCCTGCTGGGAAGACTCAGCGAACTGGGGCGCGAAGGTCCTCTTATTAAGCCGAGCCGCCCGCGGCTGCGGACGGCTCGGGGAGCTCAGAAGGGGAAGGTCAGGCCTTGTCCTCGGTCAGACGGCTGGACTCGTCGTGCCAGCTGCGTGCGACGCTCGAGAGCTTCTCCTGGTACTTCTTGCCGTGGTGCGCGCAGAACAGGAGCTCGCCGCTGCCCAGCTCCACACGGATGTAGGCCTGCGCGCCGCAGCTGTCGCAGCGGTCGAGCGCGGTCAGCTCATAGGTCGGAGCGGCGAGAGCTTCAGTGGTGATGTTCGACATTGTGCTGCTCCTCTTGGTTACCGGTGCGTCACTGGGTTCAACCATCAAAGCACGCCGTTGTTCCGCACTTGCTTCAAGCGTCGCACCGTTTCGCTCTGCGCGTAGCCGATCGTTACACGATCGTCCATCACTCGTTACTTTGCATGGTCTCACTGCCTCCTGCGAGGCCGATACGCCCCGATCGGGGGCGCATCGTCTCCCAGTGTTCGACACGGTTCCGCGATTCGACGGGGATCGGCCATCTTTCCGCCGCGCCCCCGTCGCTGACCGCGGGGGTCAGAGGGGGCGCTTACTCTTGCGAGGTGGCAGCTCAGGACTACTCGGCCCGGCATCTCTCCGTCCTCGAAGGGCTGGAGGCCGTCCGCAAGCGACCCGGCATGTACATCGGCTCGACCGACTCCCGCGGCCTCATGCACTGCCTCTGGGAGGTCATCGACAACTCCGTCGACGAGGCACTCGCCGGCCACGGCGACTCGATCGAGGTCATCCTGCACAAGGACGGCAGCGTCGAGGTGCGGGACAGCGCCCGCGGCATCCCGGTCGACATCGAGCCGAAGACCGGACTGACCGGTGTGGAGGTCGTGTTCACGAAGCTCCACGCCGGCGGCAAGTTCGGCAGCGGCTCGTACGCCGCGTCCGGCGGGCTGCACGGCGTCGGCGCCTCCGTCGTCAACGCCCTGAGTGAGCGCCTCGACGTCGAGGTGGACCGCAACGGCAAGACCTACGCGATGTCCTTCCACCGGGGCGAGCCCGGCAACTTCGCCGACAAGGGCACGCCGTCGCCCGACGCCCCGTTCACCCCCTTCGTCTCGAACAGCGAGCTGCGCGTCGTCGGCAAGGTCGGCAAGAACGTCACCGGCACCCGCGTGCGGTACTGGGCGGACCGGCAGATCTTCTCCCGCGACGCCACCTTCTCCGTCGAGGACCTGGTGGGCCGCGCGCGGCAGACCGCGTTCCTCGTGCCGGGGCTCGGGATCAGCATCGAGGATCAGCGGGGCGCCGAGCCGAGCGTCGAGAGCTTCCGCTACCAGGGCGGGATCGGCGAGTTCGTCGACTTCCTGGCGACCGACGGCGCAGTCACCGACACCTGGCGCCTGACCGGCACCGGCAGCTTCACCGAGACGGTGCCCGTGCTGCAGGAGAACGGCCATATGGTTCCCACCGATGTCGAGCGCGAGTGCGCCGTCGACATCGCGCTGCGCTGGGGCATCGGCTACGACACGACCTTCCGCAGCTTCGTCAACATCATCTCCACGCCCAAGGGCGGCTCGCACCAGGCCGGCTTCGAGACCGGGCTGCTGAAGGTGCTGCGCACCCAGATCGAGCAGAACGCCCGGCGGCTCAAGGTCGGGGCCAACGAGAAGATCGAGAAGGACGACGTGCTCGCCGGCCTCACCGCCGTCCTGACCGTGCGACTCCCCGAGCCGCAGTTCGAGGGCCAGACCAAGGAGGTCCTCGGCACCCCGGCCGTGCGTGCCATCGTGGCCTCCGTGGTCCAGAAGACGCTCACCGAGCGGCTCACGTCGTCCAAGCGTGAGGACAAGACCCAGGCGAGCATGGTGCTCGACAAGGTCGTGTCCGAGATGAAGGCGCGCATCTCCGCCCGCACGCACAAGGAGACGCAGCGGCGGAAGAACGCGCTCGAGTCCTCGTCCCTGCCGGCCAAGCTGGTCGACTGCCGCAGCAACGACGTGAGCAACAGCGAGCTGTTCATCGTCGAGGGCGACTCCGCGCTCGGCACGGCGAAGCTCGCCCGCGACAGCGAGTACCAGGCGCTGCTGCCCATCCGCGGCAAGATCCTCAACGTCCAGAAGGCGTCGGTCAGCGACATGCTGAGCAACAGCGAGTGCGCCTCGATCATCCAGGTGATCGGCGCGGGCTCCGGCCGCACGTTCGACCTCGACCTCGCCCGCTACGGCAAGGTGATCCTGATGAGTGACGCCGACGTCGACGGCGCCCACATCCGCACGCTGCTGCTCACGCTGTTCTTCCGGTACATGCGTCCCCTCATCGAGGAGGGCCGGGTCTTCGCCGCGGTTCCGCCGCTGCACCGCGTCATCGTGAAGAACCCGGGCACCAAGCCCAACGAGACGATCTACACGTACTCGGAGCCCGAGCTGCAGGGGCTGCTCGCCCAGCTCAAGCGCGAGAAGAAGAACTACGTCGACCCCATCCAGCGCTACAAGGGCCTGGGCGAGATGGACGCCGACCAGCTCGCCTCCACGACCATGGACAAGCGCTACCGGATGCTGCGCCGGGTGCGGGTGTCGGATGCCGCGGCCGCGGAGAACGTGTTCGAGCTCCTGATGGGCAACGACGTGGCCCCGCGCAAGGAGTTCATCATCGACGGGTCCCGCGACCTCGACCGCGACCGCATCGACGCCTAGGTCGCGGCCCTCAGAGCGCGGCCGCGACCGCGGCCTCGGCGTGCAGCCGGGTGGTGGCGAAGGCCGGCACCGACACGTCCTCCTGCCGGAGAAGCAGCTCGATCTCGGTGCAGCCGAGCACGACGCCCTCCGCGCCGCGGTCGACGAGCCCGCCGATCACCTCCTGGTACGCGGTGCGTGACTCGTCGCGCACGATGCCGAGGCAGAGCTCGTCGTAGATCACCCGGTGCACCAGGGCTCGGTCCTCGGGGCCGGGGATGAGGACCTCGAGCCCGTGCGCCGCGAGCCGGTCCCGGTAGAACGCCTGCTCCATGGTGAAGGCGGTGCCGAGCAGCCCGACCCGCGTCAGTCCCGCCCGGAGCACCGCCGTGGCCGTTGTGTCGGCCAGGTGCAGCAGCGGGATCGACACGGCCTCCTCGATGGCGGACGCCACCTTGTGCATGGTGTTGGTGCAGAGGACCAGCAGGTCGGCGCCCGCCGCCTCGAGGCTGCGCGCGACCTGGGCGAGCCGGCGCCCCGCATCCTCCCACCGCCCGTCGGCCTGCATCGCCTCGATCTCAGCGAAGTCGACGGAGTAGAGGATGCACTCGGCGGAGGACAGGCCGCCCAGCCGCTCTCGGGTGAGCTCGTTGAGCAGGCGGTAGTACTCGCTGCTGCTCTCCCAGCTCATGCCGCCGATCAGGCCGATCGTCTTCATCCGGATCCTCTCTGACAGGGGCCGAGATGCCCGCCCCGCGAGCGTAGAGCCCGCGGGCGGTGCGCTCACAGCCGGTTCCCTGGCCACGCGCGGAAGAGTGGCAGGGAACCGGAAGGAATCCCATGGAGCCGAACCTCACCGCCGTCTGCCTCGTCTGCACGCTGAAGCCATCGCCCGCCGAGTCGAGCGCTGAGCTGCTCGGCAGCCAGCTCATGGACGCCCTCGCCGCCGAGGGGGTCACCGGCAGCACGGTGCGCGTTGTGGACCACGATGTGAAGCCGGGTGTCGAGGCCGACATGGGCGACGGCGACGCGTGGCCCGGAATCCGGAAGCAGGTGCAGGCCGCCGACATCCTGGTGATCGCGACGCCGACCTGGATGGGACACATGACGAGCATCGCCCAGCGCGTGCTGGAGCGGCTCGACGCCGAGCTCTCGGAGCAGGACGAGCAGGGCCGGCCCGCGATGTTCGACAAGGTGGCCGTCGCGGCCATCGTCGGCAACGAGGACGGCGCCCACCAGATCAGCGCCGAGCTCTTCCAGGCGCTCAACGACGTCGGCTTCACCATCCCGGCGCAGGGAGTGACCTACTGGAACGGCGAGGCCATGGGCAGCGTCGACTACAAGGACCTCGAGGAGACGCCGGAGCAGGTGGACTCCACGACCAAGTCGGTGGCGAAGTTCGCCGCCCACCTGGCGCGCACCCTGCGCATCGCGCCCTACCCCGTGCCCGTGGAGTAGCGGAAACCGCAACACTTCGGACAAACCGCAACCGGAGACCGATGCGGATTGTCCGAAGTGATGCGGTCAGCCGCCGAGCTGAGTGCCGATCGAGCCGACGAGGCCGTCCAGAGGGGTGCCGCTCGCGTCGCGCCGGGCGCCGAGCTCGGGCAGGGCGCGCACAGCGCCATCCGGGCCGACCGCCAGCGCGGGGTCCGTGCCGACCCAGGCGAGAGTGAGCTCGTCCTCGCCCTTCAGGAACGAGTGCGCCCGCACGCCGCCCGTGGCACGTCCCTTGCCCGGGAAGTCGACGAACAGCGAGACCTTGCCCCGCCCGGGGTCCGTGCCCGGCAGTGCGGTGCTCGATGTCGAGATGGTGGCGACCACGGCGTGCTCGGGCTTCGCCACGGCGCCGAAGAACAGCACGCGTGCGCCGTCGCCGAGGTTGATGCCCGCCATGCCGCCGGCGCCCACGCCCTGCGGCCGCACGAGGGACGCGGGGAAGTGCAGGAGCTGCGCGTCGGAGCTGACGAACACCAGCTCGGCGTCATCCCCGCCCTGCGTGGCGCCGACGACCTCGTCCCCGGCCTTCAGGGCGATGACCTCGAAGTCGGGCTTCGCGGGGTAGGCGCCGGGCGCGATGCGCTTGACGACGCCGTCCTTCGTGCCGAGGCCGATCGGCTGGTCGCTCGTCAGCGAGACCAGCGCGACCACCCGCTCCTTCTTCCCGAGCGTCAGGTAGTCCCCGATCCGGGCACCGGCGCCGAGCTGCACCGAGTTCGCGGGCACCGACGGCAGGTCGATGGGCGAGAACTTGAGGATTCGCCCGGCGCTCGTGAGGGCGCCGAGCTCGCCCCGGCTCGTCCCGGAGACGGAGGAGAGGATCGCGTCGTGCTTGCTGCGGCGCGTGGCCCGCTGCAGCTCGGCTCCGTCAGGCAGGTCGATGCGGACCGCGCGTCCCGTCGTCGACAGGGCGACGACACACGGGACGTCGGCGAGCTCGAGCGACGCGACCGCCTTCTTGCCGCGCGCGCTTCCCGCGAGCGAGGGCGCGGCCTCGGTGAGGAGCGTCCGCCGCGGCGTGCCGTACTTCTCCGCCGTCGCGTCGAGCTCCTCGGCGACGAGCTCGCGGATCCGCTGCTCGCTGGAGAGGAGGCCCTCGAGGAAGGCGATCTCCTCGCGGAGGGCGTCGCGCTCCGCCTCGAGCTCGATCCGGGAGAAGCGGGTGAGGCGGCGCAGGCGCAGCTCGAGGATGTACTCGGCCTGGATGCGGTCGAGGTCGAAGACGTCGATGAGGCGCGTCCGCGCCTGGTCGCTGTCGTCGCTGCCGCGGATGACCTGGATGACCTCGTCGATGTCGAGGATCGCGATGAGCAGGCCCTCGACGAGGTGCAGCCGCTCGCGACGGCGATCCAGCCGGTACCGCGTGCGGCGGGTGACCACCTCGACGCGGTGCGTGATGTAGACCCGGAGGAGCTCGAGGAGCCCCAGCGTGCGCGGCCCGCCGTCGACGAGCGCGACGTTGTTGATGCCCATCGACTCCTCGAGGGGCGTGAGCCGGTAGAGCTGCTCGAGCACCGCCTCCGGGCTGAACCCGGTCTTGATGCCGATGACCAGGCGGAGCCCGTTCTTGCGGTCGGTCAGGTCGTTGACGTCGGAGATCCCCTGGATCTTCTTCGCGTTGACGCCGTCCTTGATCTTCTCGATAACCCGCTCGGGGCCGACGAGGTAGGGCAGCTCGGTGACGACGAGGCCCACCTTGCGCGGAGTGATGTTCTCGATCGCGACACGGGCGCGCGTCTTGAAGCTGCCGCGTCCGGTGGCGTACGCGTCCCGGATGCCCTCGAGCCCGGAGATCGTCCCGCCCGCGGGCAGGTCGGGCCCGGGGATGAAGCGCATGATCTCCTCGAGCGTCGCATCCGGGTGCTCGATGAGGTGGCGGACCCCGGCGACGACCTCGATGAGGTTGTGCGGCGCCATGTTGGTCGCCATACCGACCGCGATGCCGCTCGCCCCGTTGACGAGGAGGTTCGGGAAGGCCGCGGGGAGCACCTCGGGCTGGGTCAGCTGGTTGTCGTAGTTGGGCACGAAGTCGACGACGTCCTCGTCGAGGTCCTCGACCATGGCCATCGCCGCGGGGGCGAGGCGCGCCTCGGTGTAGCGGGATGCGGCGGGCCCGTCGTCGAGCGAGCCGAAGTTGCCGTGCCCGTCGATGAGGGGGAGGCGCATGGTGAACGGCTGCGCAAGGCGCACCAGGGCGTCGTAGATCGCCGAGTCGCCGTGGGGGTGCAGCTTGCCCATCACCTCGCCGACCACGCGGGCCGACTTGACGTGCCCGCGATCCGGCCAGAGACCCATGTCGGCCATCTGGTAGAGGATGCGCCGCTGGACCGGCTTCAAGCCGTCGCGGGCGTCCGGAAGGGCGCGGGAGTAGATGACGGAGTAGGCGTACTCGAGGAAGGAGCCCTGCATCTCCGCAGAGACGTCGACGTCCTCGATCCGCTCTTCGCCGTGGGTCGCCTCGATGGTCACGCTCGTCGCCGCATGCTGGTTCTGCCGTTCCGTCGGTTGCCTGGGGGAGGGCCGTGCGAGCCGTCGGGCCGGCTCGGGAGGAGCCGTCGGGCCGGCTCGGGGACGGTCAGTGCGCCTGTGCCAGACTGACCCGGATGTCCCTCATGGTACCGACCGACCGGGGTGCAGGCCCGCATCTCGGCGCGGTTCTTCCCAGCTGTGTCGCGGCGCTCCTGGGGGAGGGCAACACGCTCGGCCTTCCTCCGCTCCGCGGCGCCATCGTCCTGGTCGTCGACGGATTGGGCGCCTCCGCCCTGAAGGCCCGGCGCGGCTACGCCCGGACGATGGGCGCGGCGCTCGGCCCGCGCTCCGTGATCAGCACCGGGGTCCCCACGACGACCGCCGCCGCGCTCTCCACGCTGCTGACCGGCGCCACGCCCGGAGAGCACGGCGTGGTGGGCTACTCGGTGCTCGACCCGGCGACCGACCGCATCGTGAATCAGCTCAACGGCTGGGGCGGCAGCGTGGATCCCGCGACCTGGCAGCGCAGGCCGACCGTGTTCGAGGACGGCCGCATCCGGGGCGTCGCCGTCGGGCACAGCAAGTACCGGAGCTCGGGCTTCACCGGCGCCATCCTCCGCGGCGCCGACTACCTGGCCGCCGACGGCATCGCTGAGCGGTTCGATGCCGCTGTCCGCGCCGTCACCGCGGGGGAGAGGACGCTCGTCTACCTCTACATCCCGGAGGTCGACACGGCCGCGCACGCGGAGGGGTGGGAGTCGGAGCGCTGGAGCTCGGCACTCGAGGAGGTGGACTCGGCGCTCACGGCGACCCTTCCGCGGCTGCGCCCGGGCATCGGGCTCTTCGTGACCGCGGATCACGGGATCGTCGACGTCCCGGGCTCGCGCCATGTGCTCATCGACGAGCGCCGCGAGCTGATCGACGGCGTCCGCCACGTCGGCGGCGAGCCGCGGCTGCTGCACCTCTACCTGGAGCCCGACCTCGCCGACGGGGAGCGGGCGGCACTGCTGGAGCGCTGGCGCGCGGCGGAGGGCGGTCGCGCCTGGGTCCGCAGCCGCGCGGAGGCCGTCGCGGAGGGCTGGTTCGGGCCCGCGGTGGACGAGGAGGTGGCGCCGCGCATCGGCGACATCCTTGTCGCGGCCCGGTCCTCGGTCGCGTACTACGACACGCGGACCGCCACGACCGGCTCGCGGTCGATGATCGGCCAGCACGGCTCGTGGAGTCCGGAGGAGACTCGGGTCCCGCTGCTGAGGTTCGGGGTCTGAGTCTCCTCCGGGGCGCCGACGAGGGCGCCGTACGGCCTGGTGCAGGTCAGGCCGGGTCGTCCTCGGGCTTCGCGCCGAACACGATCTCGTCCCAGCTGGGCATCGACGTGCGTCCGCGCCGGCCGCCCTTGGTAGGAACGGGCCCGGTGGCGTTGGCGGGCTTCGCGGGCCGCACCTCCGTGGTCTCCACCTGCTCGGCGCGCTGCTCCGCGCGCTGATCCGTCCGCACGCGCTCGAGGACGCGGATGTTCCCGGTCATCGGCTGCCGGGGCTGCTCGCGCTCCTCGAACTTCGTCGACTCGCGCTCCCCGCGGCGGCGGCGCAGCGCCTCCAGCAGATCCGACGTGTCGGCGGGCTCCTGCGCGGGCGGCTCCTGGCTGACGACGCCGATGGAGCCGGTGCGCGGGCCGGGGAGGCGGATGCGTCCGCTCGGCGTCGGCTCGACCTGGACCACGGGGTCCGGGAGGTCCGCCTCGTCGGCGGGGAAGTCGAACGCGGCGGAGTCGAAGCGCGAGCTGTCCGTGTTCTCGGCGACGGCGCGCAGGCGCGGCAGCAGCGGCGCGCCGATCTCGCTCTGCTGGGAGAGCGCGACCGCCTCCCCGTTGAGCGGGCTCAGCGCGAGCTTCTTCGCCTCGAACGACCAGCGGGCGTCGTGGTCGATGCCGTCGGCCGTGAAGGCGAGCTTCACGATCCAGCCGCCCTCCGGCTCCTTCCAGCTCGACCAGCGCGCGCCGGTGGCGGAGAGCTGCTCCAGGCGGGCCTCGAGGATCGCGCCGAACGTGGGCGGGGTCCCGTCGAGGTCGCCCGGCGCGCGGACCGCCTGCACGGGCACCGCGAGTGCGCAGTCGACCATGTACTGGCGCTCGGCGAGGATCGGCAGCTCATAGCGCTGCACGTACTCCACGGGTGCGCCCGTGTACTTGGCCACCTGCTCCGCGGACATGCCGCCGCGGATGTAGGTCTGGATTTCACGTGGAGTCGATCGTCGGGCTCCCGATGAGCCGGCTGAGGGGCCGCGCAAGCGTCTCCGGAGCTCCTCATCGAGTTCGACGCGATACTCGCTGCCGTCCTCAGCGGTCGCCAGAATGGCGCCGTTCTCGACGGCGATGGCTTTGAGATGGTGCATGCCGATCGCCCCCTTCTTGTCTGTTCCAGGATCGCACCGGTGGGGCGCAAACCCGGGAATAGCTGGGGCGCGCCGCAGGTTTGGTCGGGGTCGGCTGAGGTGGCGCCCCCACGGTTTGCAATGAGCCAGCCGATCGATCAGACTGTCGCCGCCAATCACGGCGCAACTCGAAGAAGTGGATGTAAATGGCGACCGATTACGACGCCCCGCGCAAGACCGACGACGACTCCGAGTCGATCGAGGCCCTGAAGGAGCGTGTGCCGGACAAGCTGTCCGCGGTCATCGACGTCGAGGACGCCGACAACCCGGGAAGCTTCGACCTCCCCGGTGCTGACCTCTCCGATCTGGACCTCGATGTGGTCGTGCTTCCGCCCCAGGCGGACGAGTTCACCTGTGTCTCCTGCTTCCTGGTGAAGCACCGCTCACAGCTGGACCACGACACCAAGCTCGGACCGGTGTGCATGGAGTGCCAGGCCTGATCGCACTGCGATCAGCCCTGGCAGGTTGAGGAGCGCGCCATGCTTGGCGCGCGTCTCGAAACCAGGCGCAGCACGAACTGAATAGGAAACGCCCAACCCCGCCGGCCCTCGTGGCCAGGCGGGGTTTGTGCTTTCCGGGGAGGTGTGGTGCGCGGGGCGAGACGCCGAGCGTGGGGTGCTGCGCCGAGGGCGGGGTGGGGCACCGAGCGCGGGGTGAGACGACGAGGGCGGGGTGCTGCGCCGTGCGCGGGGCGCGCCGCCGAGCGCGGGGTGAGACGACGACCGCGGGGTGTAGACGGGCCGCGCTCGTCGTTATGGACGGCGCTCGGTGCGCGCTCGGTGGCATGGGGCGCGTGCGGTCGGTCTCGGGGTGAGTGCGGGGAAGCGCCCGATGTTCCCCGGCGTCGCCACTGGCGCGGGGCGGCGTGTGCGCGCGCGAACTCGGGCTTGGGATGCGGCACGGATGTCAGGGGAGAAGCGGGCGCCGCGTGCAGCTCGGTGGGGTGGCGCGCCGTGCGCGGGTTGAGGCGCCGGGCGCGGGGCGAGACGACGAGCGCGGAGTGAGTACGGGGCGCGCTCGTCGTTACGGACCGCGCTCGGTGCGCGCTCGGCGGCTCGGGGCGCGCTCGGTGAACCCGCATCGGGCCGGGCGGAGGGATCGGATGCTGGTCGCCGGGCGCACCCCTTCGCACCGAGCGCGCAGGGGCTGCGTCGAGCGCGCCCCGTGTCGCCGAGCGCGCCCTGTATACGGGGTGCGCTCGGTGTTTCGGGGTGCGCTCGGTGGAGGGGGAGCGCGCTCGGTGTTTCGGGGTGCGGTCGGTGGGGGAGTGCGCTCGGCGGGGTCAGCCCAGGGTGTGGGCCGCCTGGAGGGCGGCCACCAGGAGGTCCGGGTTGCGCGTGGAGATGAGCCAGTAGGGGGCCGGGTCGGCGGGATCCGTCACCTGCACCCGGACGACGGGGTCGATCCCGCCGCGGATGCAGAGCCAGGCGCGGGCATCCAGGTCCACGCCGCGGGCGGCGGTCGCAGCGGCGCCTCGGAAGGCCTCCGGCGCCGCCGTGAACTCGAGGGGGATGCGGGCGCGACCTGCCCGGAGGTGGCCGTCCGCCACCTCGACGACGGGTGCGCTCAGGGCCACGAAGAGGCACGCTCCACCGAACAGGACGATCGCGCACGCGATGCCGGCAGGCACGGAGATCGGCAGGAACACGAGCAGTGACGCCGGGATCAGCAGAGCGAGGGCGAGGTACATCCAGGGCGAGGGCGAGAGTCGTTCGCGGTACGTCACACCTCATTCCACCAGACCTCATCCACTAGCCTCGATTCGTGCTCCAGAGCGTGCCGGTGCTGATCACGGGGGACCACGTCCCCACCTATGCGCACCCCGGTGACGCGGGTGCCGACCTCGTCGCCGCTGAGGACGTGGTGCTCGCCCCGGGCGAGCGCGCGACCGTCGGCACGGGCGTCTCGATCGCGCTCCCCGAGGGGTACGTGGCGTTCGTCGTGCCCCGCAGCGGACTCGCGGCGCGCCACGGGATCACCATCGTCAACACGCCCGGCACGGTCGACGCGGGGTACCGTGGCGAGATCCGGGTGATACTCCTCAACACCGACCGGACCGAGGAGTACCGGATCACTGCCGGTGATCGGATCGCCCAGATCGTCGTGCTCCCCGTGTCCCGGGCCCAGTTCGTGCCCGTCGCGACGCTGCCCGGGTCCGCCCGCGGCGAGGGCGGCTTCGGCTCCACGGGGTACGCCGGCACGGCCAGGAAGGACAGCAGTTCGTGAGTGACAGCACCGAGGACGTTCCGTCGCCGAAGTCGGCGCCGGATGACCGATCCCTCAACGGCCCGTTCGATGTGAGCGAGGCGAACGCCGTCCGCCCGTACGTCGACCTCGGCGGGGTGAAGATCGTGCCCCGGGAGGGCCTGCACCTGCGCCTCGAGGTCGAGGAGGGAACCAAGCGGGTCGTCGCCGTCGGGCTCGACTACGCCGGGTCGACGCTTCAGGTCCAGCCGTTCGCGGCGCCCCGCTCGAGCGGGCTCTGGCACGAGATCCGCGCCCAGATCGCCGACCAGATCCGCAGGCAGGGCGGGACGACGCAGGAGCGCTCCGGCCCGTTCGGCCCCGAGCTCCTCGCCGATATCCCGGTGGTGGCGCCGGGCCAGCCCCAGTCGTCCCGCGTCGCGCGCTTCGTCGGCGTCGACGGGCCGCGCTGGTTCCTCCGCGGCGTCATCGCGGGGGAGGGGGCGGTCAACGCTCAGGCGGCCGCGCAGATCGAGGACCTGTTCCGCAGCGTCGTCGTGGTCCGGGGCGGCACGCCCATGCCGCCCCGCGACCTCATCCCGCTGCACGTCCCCGCCCAGGCGGCCGGGCCCTCGGTCGGCACGCCGCTCAACGGGGTCTGATGACGGACGACAGGGAGCCCGGCGGAACGGACCGCGCGGCCGCGCAGGCGGCCCTTGCTGCCGCGGCGGCGCGTGCGGGATTCGCGAATGCCGCGGACCCGGTGACCGGGCGCTCGGTCCTGCAGGCGGTCGGCGGGGTTCGCGGAATACTCGAGGCCGTCATCCCCGGCTTTGCGTTCGTTCTTCTCTTCTCGATCAGCACCCTTCCCGTGGCGCTCGGGGTCTCCGTGGGGATGGCCGTGCTGCTCGTAGTCGCCCGTGTGGTGCAGAGAAGTCCGGTCTCTCCGGCGCTCGGCGGTCTCCTCGGCACGGCTCTGTCTGCCGGGCTCGCCCTGTGGACGGGCAGAGCCGAGGACAACTTCGTGCTCGGGCTGTGGATCAACGTGATCATCGTGGCCGCCTTCCTGATCTCGGTGCTTGCCGGATGGCCTCTCATCGGGGTGGCAGTCGGCTTCCTCTATGAGGAAGGCACGGCTTGGCGCCGGAACAAGCGCAAGTTCCGGGCCATGCAGTGGATCACGCTGGCGTGGGTGGCACTGTCCGCGGCGAGGCTTGCCGTTCAGGTGCCACTCTTCCTCTCGCACCAGGTGGCACTGCTCGGGACCTTCAAACTCCTCATGGGACTGCCCCTCTACGCCCCGCTGCTCGTCGTGTCCTGGCTCGTCGTCCGGGCCGCGTTCCCGGAGGGTCCCGGACACCGCGACGCGGGGGCGGGACCCGCCGGCCAGAGCTGAGCTCGGTGGTAGTTTTATCTCGACGTCGAGATACTTTGCGGGGCTGATGCTCCCTCCCTGGCGGCTCTTCCCTCCCGGGGGAACAATGAGGACCAGGGGTACCGACAATCGACCCGGGGCGCCACGCCTCGCGACGGAGGAGGACACATGTCCGCAGTGAACAGCTTCGGGGCGAAGGACAGCCTCTCGGTCGGCGGGACCGACTACGAGATCTTCCGCCTCGACAAGGTCGAGGGGTACGAGAAGCTGCCCTACAGCCTCAAGGTGCTCCTCGAGAACCTCCTCCGCACCGAGGACGGCGCGAACATCACCGCCGACCACATCCGCGCTCTGGCGGGCTGGGACCCGACGGCCGAGCCCGACACGGAGATCCAGTTCACGCCGGCTCGCGTCGTCATGCAGGACTTCACCGGCGTCCCCTGCATCGTCGACCTCGCCACGATGCGCGAGGCGGTGGGCGCCCTCGGCGGCGACCCGACCAAGATCAACCCGCTCGCCCCGGCCGAGCTCGTCATCGACCACTCGGTGATCGCCGACCTCTTCGGCCAGCCGAACGCCTTCGAGCGCAACGTTGAGATCGAGTACGAGCGCAACGGTGAGCGGTACCAGTTCCTCCGCTGGGGCCAGACCGCCTTCGACGACTTCAAGGTCGTGCCCCCGGGCACCGGCATCGTGCACCAGGTCAACATCGAGTACCTGGCGCGCGTGGTCTACACCCGCACGGTGGGGGCGCCCTGCAGGCCTACCCGGACACCCTCGTCGGCACCGACTCGCACACCACGATGGTCAACGGACTGGGCGTGCTCGGCTGGGGCGTCGGCGGCATCGAGGCGGAGGCGGCCATGCTGGGCCAGCCGGTGTCGATGCTCATCCCCAAGGTCGTCGGCTTCAAGCTGAGCGGCTCCATCCCGGCCGGCGTGACCGCGACCGACGTGGTGCTGACCATCACGCAGATGCTGCGCAAGCACGGCGTCGTCGGCAAGTTCGTCGAGTTCTACGGCGCGGGCGTGGCCGAGGTGCCTCTGGCCAACCGCGCGACGATCGGCAACATGAGCCCCGAGTTCGGCTCGACCGCCGCGATCTTCCCCATCGACGACGTCACGCTCGACTACCTCCGCTTCACCGGCCGCGACGAGGAGCAGGTCGCTCTGGTCGAGGCCTACGCCAAGGAGCAGAGCCTCTGGCACGACCCCTCGGTCGAGCCCAAGTTCAGCGAGTACCTCGAGCTCGACCTCGGCACCGTCGTGCCGTCGATCGCCGGGCCGAAGCGCCCCCAGGACCGCATCGAGCTCAGCGTCGCCAAGGAGACGTTCGAGCGCGACCTCGTCGACTATGCCAAGCCGGGCCACACGGTCGTCGACGCCGCGGTCGAGGGCACCTTCCCGGCGTCCGACCCCATCGGCCTCACCTCCCAGGACGAGCAGCGCGCGGACGAGCCCGCGCCTGCCGTCAGCCACCACCACCAGTTCGCCGCGGCACACTCGAGCGCATCGCCCACCGCCGCGTCTCGGCCCACGCGCGTGTCGGGCGAGCACGGCGAGTTCACGATCGACCACGGGGCCGTCGCGATCGCCGCGATCACGTCCTGCACCAACACGTCGAACCCGTCGGTCATGCTCGCCGCGGGCCTGCTCGCCAAGAAGGCGAGCGAGAAGGGCCTCAAGGCCAAGCCGTGGGTCAAGACGACCCTCGCGCCCGGCTCCAAGGTGGTCACCGACTACTACGACAAGGCGGGCCTCACGAAGCCGCTCGAGGACCTCGGCTTCTACCTGGTCGGCTACGGCTGCACCACGTGCATCGGCAACAGCGGCCCGCTGGAGCCGGAGATCTCGGACGCGGTGCAGCAGAACGACCTGGCCGTCACCGCAGTCCTCTCGGGCAACCGCAACTTCGAGGGCCGGATCAACCCCGACGTCAAGATGAACTACCTGGCGAGCCCGCCGCTGGTCGTCGCCTACGCGCTGGCCGGGTCGATGAACTTCGACTTCGACAACGACGCGCTCGGCAACGACCGCGAGGGCAACCCGGTCTTCCTCAAGGACATCTGGCCGGACGCCGGCGAGGTCCAGGCGACGATCGACTCGTCGATCGACACCGAGATGTTCGACCGGCAGTACTCCTCGGTCTTCGCGGGCGACGAGCGCTGGCAGAACCTGCCGACGCCGACCGGCGCGACGTTCGAGTGGGATGCGGCCTCCACCTACGTGCGGAAGCCCCCGTACTTCGACGGCATGACGCTTGAGACGTCCCCGGTCACCGACATCGCGGGCGCCCGCGTGCTCGCGAAGCTCGGCGACTCGGTCACGACCGACCACATCAGCCCAGCGGGCAGCATCAAGGCGGACAGCCCCGCCGGCAAGTACCTGCTCGAGCACGGCGTGGACCGGAAGGACTTCAACTCCTACGGCTCGCGCCGCGGCAACCACGAGGTGATGATCCGCGGCACCTTCGCGAACATCCGCCTGAAGAACCAGCTGCTCGACGGCGTGGAGGGCGGCTACACGCGCGACTTCACGCAGGCCGGCGGACCGCAGTCCTTCATCTACGACGCCGCGCAGAACTACGCCGCGCAGGGCACCCCGCTCGTCATCTTCGGCGGCAAGGAGTACGGCTCCGGGTCCTCGCGCGACTGGGCGGCCAAGGGCACCTCGCTGCTCGGCGTCCGCGCCGTCATCACCGAGAGCTTCGAGCGCATCCACCGCTCGAACCTGATCGGCATGGGCGTGCTCCCGCTGCAGTTCCCGGCGGGGGAGAGCTGGTCGAGCCTCGGCCTCGACGGCACCGAGAAGGTGACGATCTCGGGCATCGAGGAGCTCAACGAGGGCCGCACGCCGCGCACCGTGCACGTCGTCGCCGAGCCGACGGAGGACTCGCCCGAAGGCAAGCAGCCGATCGAGTTCGACGCGGTGGTCCGCATCGACACCCCTGGTGAGGCGGACTACTACCGCAACGGCGGCATCCTGCAGTACGTGCTGCGCTCGCTCGTCGCGTGACGGATGACCGGGAGGCCGCGCCCAGCGCGGCCTCCCAGGTCGGCGTGCCTAGACTCGACTCGATGGCCATTCTCGAGACGATCCGGGGACCGCGCGACCTCGATGCCCTGAGCAGCGAGGATCTGGTCACGCTGGCCGCGGAGATCCGCCAGTTCCTGGTCGCGAACGTCTCGAAGACCGGCGGGCACCTCGGCCCGAACCTCGGCGTCGTCGAGCTGACGATCGCCATGCACCGCGTCTTCCAGTCGCCGAAGGACGCCATCGTCTTCGACACGGGCCACCAGTCGTACGTGCACAAGCTGCTCACGGGGCGGCAGGACTTCTCCCGCCTGCGCCAGCGGGGCGGTCTCGCCGGCTACCCGCAGCGGAGCGAGTCGGAGCACGACATCGTGGAGAGCTCGCACGCCTCCAGCTCGCTGTCGTGGGCAGACGGCATCTCGCGCGCCTTCTCGGTGACGGGCCAGTCCGACCGGCACGTCGTGGCCGTGGTCGGCGACGGCGCCCTCACGGGCGGCATGACGTGGGAGGCGCTCAACAACATCTCCGACGACAACAACCGGCGCCTGGTCATCATCGTCAACGACAACGGGCGCTCCTACGCCCCGACGATCGGCGGCCTCGCTCGGTTCCTCAACGAGGTGCGGACGCGCCGCGCCTACCGCGACCTCTACCTGTCGTCCCGCACCTTCTTCGACCGCCTGGGCAAGCCGGGGCGAGCCGTCTACTCGGGCACGCGCGGAGCCCTCCACGGATTCCTGAGCCGGGTGGCGGGCAACGAGGGGCTCTACTCGAACCTCGACATCAAGTACCTGGGCCCTGTGCACGGGCACGACATCGACGCGATCGAGGAGGCGCTCCTCCAGGCCAAGCACTACGAGCTGCCGGTGATCGTCCACGTGATCACCCAGAAGGGCCGCGGCTACGAGCCCGCCCTCCAGGACGTCGCGGACCAGTTCCACGCGGTCGGCCAGATCGACCCGGAGACGGGGAGTCCCTCGAGCCGGCCGGATCCACGTCGTGGACGTCGGTCTTCTCCCAGGAGCTCGTCCGCCTGGCCGACGCCGACAAGCGCATCGTGGGCATCACGGCTGCCATGCTGCGGCCGACCGGTCTGCAGGCTCTCGCCGACAAGCACCCCGGTCGCGTGATCGACGTGGGCATCGCCGAGCAGCACGCGGTGACGAGCGCAGCGGGCCTCGCCTTCGGCGGCCTGCACCCGGTCGTCGCGCTCTACGCGACGTTCATCAACCGCGCCTTCGACCAGGTGCTCATGGACGTGGCGCTGCACCACGCGGGCGTGACCTTCGTCCTCGACCGCGCGGGTGTCACGGGTCCGGACGGCGCGAGCCACCACGGGATGTGGGACCTCGCGATCCTGCAGGTGGTCCCCGGCATCCGGCTCGCGGCGCCCCGCGACGGCACGCGCCTGCGCGAGGAGCTCGCAGAGGCGGTCGCCGTCCAGGACGCTCCGACCGTCCTCCGCTTCCCCAAGGGCCCGGTCGGCACCGACATCGACGCCTTGCGGCGCACGGTGGACGGCGTCGACGTGCTGCGCGAGGGCAGCTCCCCGGACGTCCTCCTCGTCGCGGTGGGACCGCTGGCCTCCCTGGCCCTCGAGGTCGCGGAGCGGCTGGAGGCGCAGGGGATCGGCGCCTCGGTCGTGGACCCGAGGTGGGTCGTGCCCGTCCCCGCCAGCGTGATCGAGCTCGCGGGGGAGCACCGCCTGGTGGCGACCCTCGAGGACGGCATCCGGGTCGGCGGGATCGGCACCCGGGTGCGGCAGGACCTCCGCGGGGCCGGCGTCGACACGGCGCTCACCGAGCTCGGGCTGCCCGACGAGTTCCTGGAGCACGGCTCCCGGTCCGAGATCCTCGAGCAGGCCGGCCTCACGCCGCAGCAGATCGCCCGCGACCTCGTCGCCCAGGTGCTCGGCACGAAGATCCCCATCGCCCGCCCGCTGCCCGAAGGCCGCGAAGAGGCGCTGCCCAGCCCCGAGTCGCGCGAGCGCTAGAGGCTGCGCCCCTGCCGCCAGTCGGTCGGCGTCATGCCGTAGCGCGCGCGGAAAAGCCGCGAGAAGTGCGCATGGTCCGCGAAGCCCCAGCGGTGGGCGACGGCGGACACGGTCGGTCCCGGATCTTGGAGGTCCGCCGCTGCGGCGGCGAGGCGCCGGTTGCGGACCCACTCGCCGAGGCTGATGTCGAGTGACGCGAGCACCGCGTAGAGGTAGCGCTCGGAGATGCCGTGCGCCCGCGCGACACTCGCCGCCGTCAGGTCCGGGGAGGCGAAGTGCCGTTCCAGGTAGGACGGGATGCGTTCGCGCAGGGTGCGGGCGAGCGGGCTCGCCGAGCGCGGCCCGGCTCTGTCGAGGACGGCTGTCGATCCCATGGCCCCTCCCTTCGCGGGCACACTAGCGACGCTCCCGCATGCGCCCCAGAGGCGCTGATCCCGGAACGCGGCCCCAGTCATGGGGCGCAGGCAGGCCCGGGCGCAACCCCTGCTGGCTGTGCCCCGTTTGACTTCGAGCGCGCTCGAAGTTTTACGGTGGGGTCATGACCATCACCGCCGAGTCGCTCTCCATCGCCCAGATGGCGGAGGCGACCGGGCTCAGCACGCACACGCTGCGGTACTACGAGCGCGAAGGACTCATGTTCGCGCCCGTTGACCGCGCCTCCAGCAGCCACCGCCGCTACACCGAGGCCGACGTCACGTGGGTGAGCTTCCTCACGAAGCTCCGCTCCACCGGGATGCCGATCCGCGACGTCCGGCGCTACGTGGAGCTCGCCCGGGACGGTGACGGCACGATGCCGGAGCGGCTGGCCCTGCTCGTCCAGCACCGCGAGCGCGTTCTCGCGCAGCTGGAGGAGGTCACCGCCAGCCTCGCCGCCATCGACTACAAGATCACTCTCTACGAAGGGCACACCTCATGACGCTTCCCACCACCACGCTCGGCGGACGCCTCGAAGTCGGCCGCCTGGGCCTCGGGCTGATGGGCATGTCGGCGTTCTACACCGGCCGCAGCAGCGACGACGCCGAGTCGATCCGCACCATCCACCGCGCCATCGACCTCGGCGTGACGCTTCTCGACACCGCGGAGATGTACGGGCCGCACCTGAATGAGGAGCTCCTCGGCCGTGCGCTCGAGGGGCGCCGCGACCAGGTGAAGATCGCGACGAAGTTCGGCGTCTACGCGAGCTCGGACGGATCGCGCAGCACCGACGGAAGCCCGGAGCGCGTGCGGAAGGCCGTCGAGGGCTCCCTCAGCCGGCTCGGCACCGATCACATCGACCTCTACTACCAGCACCGGATGGACCCGGGCACGCCCATCGAGGAGACGGTGGGCGCCCTGGCCGAGCTGGTCACCATGGGCAAGATCGGCGGCTACGGCCTCTCCGAGGCGGGCGTCGGCACGATCCGCCGGGCCCACGCGGTGCACCCGGTGACCGCGGTCCAGTCGGAGTACTCGCTCTGGACGCGCGACCCGGAGGAGGAGGTGCTGCCGGTGCTCCGCGAGCTGGGCATCGGCTTCGTCCCCTATTCGCCTCTCGGCCGCGGCTTCCTGACCGGAACCATCCGTTCGCTCGACGCCCTCGACCCTGACGACTTCCGCCGGCACAACCCGCGTTTCGCGGGCGAGAACCTCGAGCGGAACATCGGCATCGTGGAGCACGTCGACCGTGTCGCCACCGAGGTGGGCGCCACGCCCGCCCAGGTCGCGCTCGCCTGGCTGCTCGCGCAGGGCGAGGACATCGTCCCCATCCCGGGCACGAAGCGCGTGGAGCGCCTCGAGGAGAACGTGGCCGCCGCGGACATCACCCTGACGGCCGAGCAGCTCGCCGACCTCGGCTCGCTGGATGCCCCTGCGGGCGACCGGTACCCCGACATGTCGGGGATCGGCCGCTAGCGGGTCACGCTCGCCCTGCCCGAGCTCAGCCGGCCGCGTGGTAGCTGTACACCAGCTCCACCGCGCCCGACTCGAACGGCGTGAACCGGAGCAGGGCGAGCGGCCGAGTCGGCTCGGCCAGGGGAGCAGCGGCGCCCCGTGGCCGAGCACGATCGGCATCACGGTCACGTGGTACTCGTCGATCAGCTCGAGGTCGCCCGCCTGCGCCGCGACGTTGCCGCCGCCCATCAGCCAGACGTTGCTCTCACCGGCTGCCTCGCGAGCGTCCTGGATCACCGCGCCCACGTCGCCCGACGCGAAGCGGATGTCCCCGCCCGCGATCGGCTCCAGGTCCCGGGAGCTGACGACCCAGGTCGGAATGCCGGCGTAGGGCCAGGTCTGCTCCTCCTGAGCGAGGAGGAACTCGTACGTCTTCGACCCCATCACGATCGCGCCGACGCCGGCCAGGAACCGGGCGTAGTGCTCCTGGTAGGGCTCCATGCCGAACTGGAGCAGCCAGTCGATGCGGTTCTCGGCGTCGGCGATGAAGCCGTCGAGGGACGAGGCAACGTAGTACTGGACAGGCATGCGGCCACGCTACGTCATCGAGGCGCGCCCGTAGGGCGTGCCTCTCTCCGCTGATTGAGGAGCGACCGAAGGGAGCGTCTCGAAATCTCGTGACGTGTCTCGGGTACTGGACACGGGTTCCTGTTGTACGGATCGTCGATTTCGAGACGCGGCTTCGCCGCTCCTCAATCAGCGGATGGGGCGGAGACGCGGCTCGCCGCTCCTCAAGCAGCGGAGGAGCGGCGTAGCGAGAGCGTCAGCCGGCGGTCGTCGCGAGGGCGGGGGAGCCCACCCCGCGGATCGGCGGCGTGTGGAAGGTGCCGCCGAAGACGCGCTCGGAGGCGCCGGCACGGTCGAGGTACGGCGTGAGGCCGCCCATGTGGAACGGGTAGCCGGCGCCCAGGATGAGGCAGAGGTCGATGTCCTCGGCCGCCGCGACGACCTGGTCCTCGAGCATGCGGTGCACCTCGTCGGCGAGACCGTCCTCGATGCGCGTGCGCAGCTCCTCGGCCGACATGGCGACGCCCTTGCCGGAGTGCTGGGCGTTCACGATCTTCTGCGCCTGCTTGTCGATGCCCTTGATGTTGCCCTTGGCATCCTTCTCGTAGATGCGGCCCAGCTCGGCGAGCTGGTGCAGGCTCTCGCTGCGGAAGAACCGCTCGGGGAAGGCGCTGTGGTGGGTGTCGAGCACGTGGGCGCCCACCTTGAGGCCGACGAGCTCGAGGAGCACGAACGGCGTCATGGGCAGGCCGAACGGGCGCACCGCGGCGTCGACCGTCTCGAAGGGGGTGCCGGTGTCGACTGCGTGCATCGCCTCGCCGAGGACCTTGGCGAGGATGCGGTTGACGACGAAGCCGGGGTGTCCCGCGTGATCACGGCGTTCTTCTTCAGCTTCGCGGCGACGCCCATGGCGGTGGCGAGCGTGGCGTCGTCGGTCTTGGGAGCGTTGACGACCTCGACGAGCGGCATGACCGCGACCGGGTTGAAGAAGTGGAAGCCGACGACCCGCTCCGGGTGCTGGAGCTTCTCGCCGATCCGCTCGACCGAGAGGGACGACGTGTTGGTCGCGAGCACCGCCTCGGGGGAGACGTAGCGCTCGATGTCCGCGAAGACCTCCTGCTTGACGCCGAGCTCCTCGAAGACGGCCTCGATGACCCAGTCGCACCCGGAGAAGTCGGCGCGGTCCGTCGTGCCGGTGAGCAGGGCGTTGAGCCGATTGGCCTCGTCCGCATCGATCCGGCCCTTGCCCAGCAGGGTCGCGATCTCGCCTCGGATGTACGCGAGGCCCTTGTCGACGCGGGCCTGGTCGAGGTCCGTGATGACCACGGGGACCTGGAGCCGGCGGAGGAACAGCAGGGCGAACTGGCTGGCCATGAGGCCGGCGCCGAGCACGCCCACCTTCGTGACGGGACGCGCGAGCGCCTTGTCGGGTGCCCCGGCCGGACGCTTGGCCCGCTTCTGCACGAGGTTGAACGCGTAGATGCTCGCCTGGAACTGGTCGCCCGAGATGAGCTCGGCGAGGGCCTCGTCCTCGGCCGCGAACCCCTGCTCCTTGGTGCTGCTCTTCGCCGCCTTGAGTAGCTCGAGCGCCGCGTACGGCGACTTCGGCACCGTGCCGATCTTGCTCTCGAGGCTCTTCCGGGCGATGTTGATGGCGATGTCCCACTTGGCGAGTCGCTCGAGCTTGCCCGGCTTGTGCGGACGCTTCACGGTGACCCTGCCGCTCAGGACGCCGTCGGCCCAGCGCAGCGAGTCCTCGAGGAAGGAGGCGGAGGGGAACAGCGCGTCCGCGATGCCCATCTCGTACGCCTGCTCAGCCTTGAGCATCCGGTTCTGCTTGAGCGGGTTCTCGACGACGACCTTGAGGGCGTTCTCGATGCCGATGAGGTTCGGCAGCAGCCAGGCGCCGCCCCAGCCGGGGATGATGCCGAGGAAGACCTCGGGCAGCGCGAACGCCGGGACGGACGCGTCGATGGTCCGGTAGTCGGCGTTGAGCCCGATCTCGACGCCGCCGCCGAGTGCCAGTCCGTTGATGAAGACGAAGGACGGAACGCCGAACGAGGCCTGCTTGCCGAGCACGTGGTGACCGAGCTGGGCGAGCTTCTTCGCCGCCTCCTTGGACGGGATGTCGCCCACCTTGCTGAGGTCGGCTCCCGCCGCCAGGATGAACGGCTTGCCGGTGACGGCGACGCCGTGGATCTCGCCCTTCCCGGCACGCTCCGTCAGGGTGTCGAACACGCGCCCGAGCTCGAGCAGCGACACGGGTCCGAGCGTGTTGGGGCGGGTGTGGTCGCGCCCGTTGTCCAGGGTGACCAGCGCGAGCACCTTGCCGCTCGGCAGCCGGACGTCCCGGGCATAGGCGTGCGTCACGACCTCGTCCGCGGACAGGGCCTCCAGCTCGCTGAAGTCGATGGCCGAATAGTCCGTCACTTGCTCGCCTTCCGGCTCTTCGCGAGCTGCTTCGCTTCCTTGCCGAGCTCGCCGCTGTCCCACTTCTTGCCGTTCCAGTTCGGGTTCTCCCAGATGACGCTTCCGCCCTGGCCGAGGCCGATGCAGAGCGCGGTCATGCCGTAGCGCACCTCGGGGTGCTCGGCGAACTGGGCGGCCAGCTGCAGCATGAGGCGCACGCCGGAGGCGGCGAGCGGGTGGCCGATCGCGATCGCGCCGCCCCAGCGGTTGACGCGCGGGTCCTCGTCGTCGATCCCGAAGTGATCCATCAGCGAGAGGACCTGCACGGCGAAGGCCTCGTTGAACTCGAACAGGCCGATGTCGTCGATCGTGAGACCGGCCTTCTTGAGGGCCTTCTCGGTGGAGGGGATGGGTCCGATGCCCATGATCTCCGGGGCGACGCCCGCGTAGGCGAAGCTCACGAGCTTCATCTTCGGAGTGAGGCCCAGCTCCTTGGCTGCGGCCTTGCTCGCGAGAAGGGCGACGGTCGCCCCGTCGGTGAGCGGTGACGCGTTTCCGGCGGTCACGCGCCCGTGCGGGCGGAACGGCGTCTTGAGGGTCGCGAGGCCCTCGAGCGAGGTCTCGGGGCGCATGCCCTCGTCCTCGGTGGCGAGGCCCCAGCCCTGCTCGCTGCGGATGGCGACCGGCACGAGGTCCGGCTGGATCTTGCCCGCGGCGTACGCGGCGGCCAGCTTGTGCTGGCTGCGCATGGCGTAGCGGTCCGAGCGCTCCTTGGTGAGCTCCGGGAAGCGGTCGTGGATGCGCTCCGCCGTCTTGCCCATGTTGAGGGCGTCGGCGTCGACGAGCTTCTCGGCCACGAACCGCGGGTTCGGGTCGACTCCGGTGCCCATCGGGTGGCGGCCCATGTGCTCGACGCCGCCCGCGATGGCGACGTCGTACGCGCCGAACGCGATCGCTCCGGCGGTGGTCGTGACGCTCGTCATGGCGCCCGCGCACATCCGGTCGATGGCGTATCCGGGCACCGTCTCGGGCAGCCCCGCGAGGATCGCCGCGCTCCGGCCGAGCGTGAGGCCCTGGTCGCCGGTCTGGGTGGTGGCCGCGATCGCGACGTCGTCGACGCGGTCCTTCGGCAGTGACGGGTTGCGCTCGAGCAGCGAGATCATCGCCTTCACGATGAGGTCGTCAGCCCTCGTGTTCCAGTACATGCCCTTCTCGCCGGCACGCCCGAACGGGGTGCGCACCCCATCGACGAAAACGACCTCGGTTCCCTCGGCCACGTGAACTCCCTTGCTCGAACAGACCGCATCGATCCTACGGAGCGCGCTCGGGGGCCCAAATCCTTTGACCCTTCCTACGAAGCGGCGCTCTCCGTCGCGTCAGAGGGTTGGCGGGCCGCGACAAAGTCGGCGGCGACCGGTCCGGCGATCGCCTCGACCTGCCACGGGCGCGCGCCGAGAGCGGTGAGCGCCTCGCCGAGCGACGCCTCGTCCACGGGATCGGGCGGCGACCAGGCGACGCGGCGCAGGGTGTCCGGCGTGATGAGGTTCTCGACCGGGAGGTCGAGCGACTCGGCGATGGCGGTCACCGTGAGCCGGGCGCGCTTCAGCCGGCGGTCGGCCTCGGGGTTCCGGTCCGACCAGGCGCGGGGCGGCGGCATCGTGTCCCCGCTCTGGCGCAGCTGGGGGAGGTCGTCGGTGGTCAGTCCGCGCTCGATGGCGGCCCACCAGCGGTCCAGCTCGCTGCGGCTCGCCCGGCCGGAGAAGTCGCGCATCGCGGCGAGGTCCCGCTTCGTCTTCGGCAGCGCACGCGCGGCGGCGACGAGCGAGGCGTCGGGGACGAGCCGACCGGGGGAGACGTCCATGGTGCGGGCCAGCTGGTCGCGCTCCTGCCAGAGCTCGCGCGCCACCGCGAGGCCGCGGAGTCCCTTCACCGTGTGGACGCCGGACAGGCGGCGCCAGGGCTCCGCACGCACGGTCGTCTCCCGGTCGAGGACCGCCTGGAACTCCTGCCGGGCGATCGCGGCCTTGCCGGACGACTCGAGCAGCTCCGCCATCCGGTCGCGGAGGTCGGCGAGCAGCTCCACGTCGAGCGCCGCGTAGGTCAGCCAGGAGTCGGGGAGGGGACGCGTCGACCAGTCGGCGGCCGAGTGCTCCTTGGCGAGGTGCAGCCCGAGGAGCTCCTCGACCACATAGGCGAGACCGACGCGGGACATGCCGAGCAGGCGTGCGGCCAGCTCGGTGTCGAAGATGCGCTCCGGGTCGAGGCCCACCTCGCGGAGGCAGGCGAGGTCCTGGCTGGCGGCGTGCAGGATCCACTCCTCGCCGCGGATGGCCGCCTGCAGCTCGGTGAAGTCGCCGATCGCCGGCGGGTCGAAGAGGAACGTCCCAGAGCCGCGCCGGTGCACCTGGATGAGGTAGGCGCGCTGGGAGTAGCGGAAGCCGCTCGCGCGCTCGGCGTCGACCGCGATCGGGCCGGTGCCCTGCTCGATCGCCGTCACGGCGCGGAGGTAGTCCTTCCGCGTGGCCGTGACCGCGACGGGAGCGATCAGTGCGGCGCTCGGCAGAGGCTCGGGCGGGACCGCGGGTCCGTCGGAGTCGTTCGGGGATCCCGAGGCGGGATCAGCCACGTCCAGCTCGTCGTGCAGATAGCATCGTCACTCCTTCGGCCACCGGCGGCAGTCCCGCCAGCATGCAGACCAATTCGCTCCAGCCTTCCACATGCGCGGACACATCCGTCTCCAGCGGTGTCCAGGAGGCCCGGAGCTCGATCTTCGCGCCGTCGCCCTGCGACGCCAGCTCGCCGAAGCCCGTCGAGATGATCTTCGTCGCGGTGCCGGACGCCGCCGTGTACTGGGCGCCGCGGGCGTCCAGAGCGTCGATCAGCCATGACCAGGTGACGTCGGCGAGGAAGGGATCGGTGCCGATCTCGACGTCGAGGGGGCCTGGGCGAAGCAGACGATGCGGAACCGCCCGCCCCAGGCCTCGGGCTCCTCGGGGTCGTACAGCAGCACGAGGCGTCCGGTGCCGAGGTCGAGGTCCATGCCGTGCGGCGTGGGGTTCACGTCGGCCGAGAGGGCCACCGACCAGGGCGCGAGCCCCGTCGGAGCGGGGATCGCCTCGATGACGACGTCGCTGCGGATGGTCGTCTGCTCGATCGAGTCCAGCGCGGCGGCGAACTCGGCCGGCGGAGCGGCGATCTCGGCCGGAGGGTTGATGTCTCTGGGAGGGACCACGAATTGAGACTAGGCCCCTCTTCGCCGTATCATCCGCGTTCTCCCGCGGTGCGTCGGTCGTCCCGCCCCGGCGGCGGCCGAAGAGGCGCATTTGGTACGGTGATCGCCGACGATCGGAGGCCAGTCGGTGGCACGCAGGGCACGCGCGCTCGTGAGCGTTGCGGTGACCCTCGGGAGCGTCGCCACGGCGGCGGCCCTGTTCGCCGGGGCCGTCACGACGCGCGTGGCGCGGACGGTCGTCATGCCGCCCCGCAAGCGCAGCCAGGACACGCGGGTCTTCTCGGTGGATGAGGCGGCCGGCACGGTCGTCCTCTCGAGCAACGCCGACTCCCTCCTCCCCGGCGACTACAGCTTCTGGTTCGACCAGGGCGGCGGCCACGCGCGGCTCGGCCAGATCGTCGACCGCGGCGTCGGCACGGTGACCCGGCGCATCCTCGCCGTCGACTTCGGCGACCTCGCCGCGGCCCGATCAGGACGGTTCAGCGGCTGGTACTACCTGAGCCCCAAGGAGCTCGGCGTCCCCTATGAGAGCGTGCGCGTCCCCACCTCGCTCGGGCTGGCCCCGGCCTGGCTGATCCCCGCCGAACGGCCGAGCTCGCGCTGGGTCATCCAGGTCCACGGCCGGGCGACGCTCCGGCAGGAGGCGCTGCGAGCCGTGCCGGTGTTCCGGAACGCCGGGTACACCTCACTGCTCATCTCCTATCGGAACGACGGGGAGGCGCCGCCCAGCCCCGACCGCCGGTACTCGCTGGGCGACCGCGAGTGGCTGGACGTCGAGGCCGCCATCCTCTTCGCACTCGATCGGGGTGCCGAGGACGTCGTGCTCATGGGGTGGTCGATGGGCGGCGCGACGGTGCTCCAGGCGGCCACCCGCTCCCGCCTCCGGTCGCTCGTGACCGCGATCGTGCTCGACTCGCCGGTCGTGAACTGGGTCGACACGCTCCTCTACCAGGGGAGGCGATGTCGCTCCCCGGGCCCGTGAAGCAGGGGTGCTGGCGCTGCTCAGCTCGAAGTGGGGCCGTCCGCTGACCGGGCAGGAGCACCCCATCGACCTCGCCCGCCTGGACTTCGTCGCCCGTGCGGCGGAGCTGGAGACGCCGATCCTGGTGCTGCACAGCGACGACGACGGCTTCGTGCCGTCCAACGGCTCCCGCGAGCTCGCGGCCGCCCGGCCCGACCTCGTCACCTTCGTCGGGTTCGAGATCGCGCGCCACACCAAGCTCTGGAACTTGGACCGCGAGCGGTGGGAGGGTGCGATCGCGTCCTGGCTCGCGGAGCGGGCGGAACCGTCTACAGGGAACGCGGCCGACGGGGCCCCTCAGCCCGCCTGACCCCGGTCCCGGAGCGCCCAGCGGGCGTAGAGGTAGCCCGTGTCGTCGGCGAGCAGGTGCGCGAGCCGTGCCCGGGGCGTGCGGACGAGGTGGGGGAGCAGGGGAGTGCCGGGTGCGCGCAGCTGCGGCGAGGTGGTGAGGCACAGCTCGTCGATGAGCCCGGCGTCGAGGAAGGCGGCGGCCAGAGTGGGTCCGCCCTCGCACACGACGCCCGGGAGCCCTCGCTCCCGCAGCCCCGCGAGCACCTCCGCCGGATCGAGCACCTCGGACCGGAGCGGCAGGATCTCGACCGCGGTGCCCCGCAGCTGGAGCTCGACCCGCTCGACGGCGGACTCGGGGCAGACGATGAGCGGCCGGAGGAAGGATTCGCCGAGCCGGTGACCGGTGAGGTCCCCGGACCGGGTCACGACAGCGAGGCGGGCGTGCCGCGGGGACGCGTAGCCCTCGCGGCGCACGGTCCTGGCGCCCACGAGCACCACGTCCGCGTGCTGCCGCAGCACGCCGAGGATGCGGCGATCGGTGGGGCTGCTGAGCGACTCCGACGTGCCGTCGACCCCGACGACCGAGCCGTTGATCGACGCGACGAAGTTGAGGCGCACCCAGGTGGGGGACGGCGGACGGTACAGCTCGGCGAGCCAGTCCCGCGTGGCCGGAGCCTCGGCCTCCCGCGGCTCGGACGGGCCGGGGACGAGGAGGGTGAGCGCCGTCACCTCAGGCGGCCGACTTCGCCGCGATCTGGCGCTTGGTGCGGCCGAGCATCCCGCTCATTCCGCGCAGCCGGAGGGGCGAGACCGCCTCGCCGAGGCCGAGCATCTGGGGGAAGTCGCTGGGGATGGCGAGCACCTCGGCGGGGCTGAGGCCGGTGATGCCCTGCACGAGGATCGAGGCGAAGCCGCGCGTGGTGGGCGACTCCCGCGGCGCGGTCGCGTACAGCTGCACCGCTGCGTCCTCGATCTTGACATCGATGAAGACGGGCGACTGGCACTCGACGACCTGCTCGAAGAGGTCGGTCTTGTCGCGCAGGTGCTCCGGCAGCTCCGGCAGCTCGTTCGAGAACTCGAGGAGGAGCTGGAGGCGGTCCTTGAGGCCGAGCGCGAGGAACTCGTCCCGGATGTCCGCGAGGGCATGCGGAAGTGCGGTCGTTCCCGTTTCAGTCACGACCCGATTATCCCGCACCCGGGCGCGAGGTCGCCGGGAGGCGACCCCGCCGCCGGCTCAGAGCGAGCCGGGCTCCGACCCCTTGGCGATCGGGACGCGCACCAGGCTGCCCCACTCGGTCCACGAGCCGTCGTAGTTGCGGACGTTCTCGAAGCCGAGGAGGTGCGTCAGGGCGAACCAGGTGTGGCTCGAGCGCTCCCCGATGCGGCAGTAGGCGATGACCTCGTCGCCCTCCTGCAGGCCCGCGCCGTCGCGGTAGATCGCCTCGAGCTCCGCCTTGGGCTTGAAGGTGCCGTCGTCGGCTGCGGCCTTCGCCCATGGCACGTTCTGCGCGGTGGGGATGTGGCCGGCCCGCAGGGCGCCCTCTTCCGGGTACGCGGGTGCGGTGGTCCGCTCGCCGCTGTACTCCTCGGGGCTGCGCACGTCGACGAGCGGCTTGCCGATGTGGGCGAGCACATCGTCACGGAACGCACGCACCCTGCTGTCGTCGCGCTCCACGACCGGGTAGTCCGCCGCGGCGATCTCCGGCTCGTCCGTGGTGAGCGGCCGGCCCTCCGCCTGCCACTTGGCCCGTCCCCCGTCGAGGAGCCGGACGTCCTCGTGCCCGAAGAGCGTGAACACCCAGAGGGCGTATGCCGCCCACCAGTTGCTCTTGTCGCCGTAGATGACGACGGTGCTGTCGCGCGAGATGCCCTTCGCCGATGCGAGGGCGGCGAAGCCGGCGCCGTCGACGTAGTCGCGGGTCAGCGGGTCATTGAGCTCCGTGTGCCAGTCGATCTTCACGGCGCCGGGGATGTGGCCGGTCTCGTAGAGCAGCACGTCCTCGTCCGACTCGACCACGACGAGACCGGGCGTTCCGAGGTTCTCGGCGAGCCAGTCCGTGCTGACCAGTCGCTCGGGGTGGGCGAACTCGCGGAACTGGGGAGCCGGGTCGGCGGCAACGGGCATGGGAACCTCTCTGGTGCAGGCGCCGGTCGCAGCGGAGCCGCGATTAGGCTGGGTCTGGTGTCGCGCCTCGGCGCGGGCCACCCTCGAATCTACGCCGAGCGACCGGGCACCGCGCTCGGGCGGGTAAGAGTTCGACACAGACATCCGCCCTCGAGTCTGGACGTGCCGTGACCGTTGCCGTGAATCCCGGGAGCCTGCTGGAGCGGTCGCCGCGCGTCTCCGGGGCCGAGATGGCCTCCTACCTCGTGCCGCCGCGTCAGTTCGCCGAGTCGACGCTCGACAACTACCGCCCCGACCCCGACTACCCCTCCCAGGAGGAGGCGCTCGAGACGATGCGGCGGGTCGCCGGGTCGTGGACGGCGAGCACCGGAGGGGCTGGTTCCGCCGCCAGAAGAAGCAGCCGGCGGGGAAGCCCGGCGTGTACCTCGACGGCGGCTTCGGTGTCGGCAAGACGCACCTCCTCGCGGCGCTCTGGCACCGGGCGCCCGGGCCCCGCTACTTCGGCACCTTCATCGAGTACACGGCGCTCGTCGGCGCGCTGGGCTATCGGGAGACGGTCGCGCTGCTGACCGGCGCGACCCTCGTCGCCATCGACGAGTTCGAGCTCGACGACCCGGGCGACACCATGGTCATGACGCGCCTGCTCGGCGAGCTCGTGGCGTCCGGCAGCCGGATCGCCGCGACCTCCAACACCCCGCCGAACGCTCTCGGCGAGGGACGGTTCGCCGCCGCCGACTTCCTCCGTGAGATCCACGCCATGGCGGCGAACTTCGACGTCATCCGCATCGACGGCCTCGACTACCGGCGCCGGCACATCGAGGGCCGGGCGGCCACCGTCCCGGCCGCCGACGTCGAGGCCGTCGCCCGGGCGGAGGCCGGCGGCGGCGCGTGGACCCTCGACCCGTTCGAGGCGGTCGTCGCGCACCTCGCCACTGTCCACCCGTCGCGCTACGTGAAGCTCGTCGACGGCCTCAGCGTCGTCGGCTTCGAGGACGTCGCGCCCCTGACCTCGCAGACGGACGCCCTGCGATTCGTGGCCCTCGTCGACCGCCTCTACGACGCCCAGGTGCGCATCGTCGCGAGCGGAACCCCCTTGATCAGGTGTTCGGCGACGACATGCTCGCTGGCGGGTATCGGAAGAAGTACCTGCGGGCGATGTCGCGCCTCATCGCGCTCACCGAGAACTCGCAGTAGCACCCCAGGGGAAACACGATGTTTACATTCCCCGGGGGCCCGTAACACGAAGGAAACGGGCAATCCTCGGGTTCGAAACGTCGACCCAACAGGATGAGCGGGTAACTGAGACCCGCCGTTCCGCCCTCCTCCCGGCTTTCGCGAACGGTGCACGGTCCAGTCCTTGCACATTCAAGAGAGGTAACAGATGGATCAGGGCAACACCGCCTTCGTACTGATCACGGCGGCACTCGTGCTGCTGATGACCCCCGGACTCGCGTTCTTCTACGGCGGCCTCGTCAAGGCCAAGAGCGTCGTCAGCATGATGATGATGAGCTTCGGCGCCATCGGGCTGATCGGCGTGCTGTGGGTGCTCTACGGCTACGCGATCTCGTTCAGCAACGGCGGGACCGACGGCTTCTTCGGCATCGACGGCGTGTTCGGCATCGACTGGGCCAACATCGGCCTCGCCGGCCTGCTGCCCGACGCGAGCGACCCGGCCGGCAACTTCCCGGTCCTCGCGTTCGCGGGCTTCCAGGCGACGTTCGCCATCATCACGGTCGCGCTGATCTCCGGCGCCATCGCCGACCGCGCCCGCTTCGGCGCGTGGATGGTCTTCGCGGGCATCTGGGCGACGGTCGTCTACTTCCCGGTCGCGAACTGGGTCTTCAACTTCACGGTGGGCGACGGCGGTCTCGTCGACGGCGGCTGGATCGTCTACGGCCTGCAGGATGTGCTGGGCGTCGGCGTCATCGACTTCGCCGGTGGCACCGCGGTCCACATCAACGCGGGTGCGGCAGCCCTCGCCCTGGCGCTCGTGCTGGGCAAGCGAGTCGGCTTCGCGAAGGGCATCAACAAGCCGCACAACGTGCCGTTCGTGCTCCTCGGCGCCGGCATCCTCTGGTTCGGCTGGTTCGGCTTCAACGCCGGCTCCGAGGTCGCCGCCGACGGTGTCGCGGCGCTCGCCTGGATCAACACCCTCGCCGCTCCCGCCGCCGCCCTGCTCGGCTGGCTCGTCGTCGAGAAGATCCGCGACGGCAAGGCCACCTCGGTGGGCGCCGCCTCGGGTGCCGTCGCCGGGCTCGTCGCCATCACGCCCGCCTGTGCCGCGCTCACGCCCTTCTGGGCGATCGTGCTCGGCCTGCTCGCCGGCGCGGTCTGCGCCCTCGCGATCGACCTCAAGTGGCGCCTCGGCTTCGACGACAGCCTCGATGTGGTGGGCATCCACCTCGTCGGCGGTGTCCTCGGCACGCTCTACCTGGGCATCTTCGCGAACAACACCGGCCTCATCTACTCGGGTGAGTTCAACCAGCTCGCCGCGCAGGCGATCGGTGCCTTCTCGGTCCTCATCTACTCCTTCGTCCTGGCCTTCATCATCGGCATCGCGATCGAGAAGACGATGGGCTTCCGCGTGAAGAACGAGGACGAGCTGGCCGGCATCGACACCGCCGTGCACGGCGAGGAGGCCTACCTCCTCGACGAGCCCGTCGGCGCCTCGTCGCTGCGGGCGTAATTCCGCCGCTACCCGCTCCAGGAAGGGGTGCCGCTCGGGGAGCGGCACCCCTTCCGCATGCCCCGGCGCAACCCTGCGCTGTCCCCATCCGCATTACTGCGGACAAGCCGCAACCGGAGACCGATGCGGATAGTCCGAAGTGATGCGCCACGGATACGCTCGAGCCAGGAGGTGCCGCATGGGCGACGAGGAGTTCGAGCGGAAGCGCCGCGACCAGCTGACCAGCGCTCCGGGCGACAAGCCGGGCCGCGAGGGCTCGGACGCCGAGGAGTCGGCGGCACCGCGCATCGAGGTCAGCGAGACCGAGGACGGCGCCACCCGCATCGAGATCGCCGACACGGCCGCCGTCCGACCGGGTCGCCCGGCCTGATCCTGCCCACTTCGGCAGCGACTCGGCGCTGAGTCGGAGCCGAAGTCGGCAGGCGGCGCTGCCGTCGCTACATCGCGTGCGGGAAGGAGCGCCGAGCCGAGCGCCGGCTCGCGAGATCGATCACCGGCGCGGTGTGCTGCTGCGCGCGCTTCGCGGCGAGCGAGCCCAGGGCCGCGTCCAGGCTGCCGAAGAAGTCGAACCGGACGGGGTCGCCCAGTTCGGTGACCTCGAACCGGTCGCCCGCCTTCTCGATGAACGCGACCACGGCGAGTCCGTCGTCGAGGTCGAGGCGGTCGTCGGTGACTCGCCATTCTCGGTCGGACAGGGGCAGAGCGGTGATCCCCGCTGTGGAGCCGGCAGCTCCTGCGGAGACGATGCGGAAGGGGGACGATTCAGGTCGCGTCATTGAGAGCCTGTCGGTTCGAGGGACCGGGAACAGGCGCCTCAGACGCGACCTCGCCGCCCCCGGGGTTCCTGCTCCTCCAGCATCACCCATGCTCTCGGCGCGTCCCGTGGGACCAAGGTCCCATGGGACGACCCCGGACGGGGGCGAGCGCTTCAGACGAGCTGGGCCTGGACGAAGACGCCGGCGTCGGCCGCCTCCGTCTCCGACACCTCGTGACCGAGATCGGGATACTCGACCTCGGTCAGCGTGGTGTGAGCCGGAAGGAACGCGGCCATCCGCTCGACGTCGGCGGGCAGGATGACGTCGTCGAGCCGTCCGTGGCCCCAGAAGACCTGCGGACGCAGCTCCCGCAGCGCGGCGTCGCCTTCCTCATCGCCGACGCCGAGGAACCCCGCGAGGGTCACGGCGAGATCGACGGCGGTCGGCCGTCGTCGGAGGGCGTGGACGGCGATCGCGCCGCCCTGGGACCAGCCGACAATGCCGACCTGCGTGGAGTCGGCCCGGTGGGCCGCGATCCAGTCGAGTACCGGATCCGCGCCGGACGCCAGCAGCGGAGCAGGCGGATCCGGCGACGTGCTGCCCACCCGGAACCACGCGTAGCCGGGGCCGTGGGCGACGGGGCCGCGGAGCGCCACCGTCACGCACTCGGGCGGCAGGTAGGAGCGCAGCCACAGGAGGTCGTCCTCGCGGCCCGCGTTGCCGTGGAGCAGCACGAGCAGCGGGCGTCCCGCCCGGTTCTCGGGCGCCGACGACCAGATCGCGGCCCTGTCGTCGATCGGCACGCCCCGAGCCTGCCAAGACTCGGGAACCGACGCCACCCCGGCAGAGCATCGACGGCGCAGCACCCGGCCCCTCCCCATAGAGTCGCACCATGGCCATCCGGCGTGATCCCGATCCGAGTCGGCTGCTGCCGATGCTCACCGACCGGCTGGGCCGCCTCTCGCTGCGCAGCGCCCAGGTGCTCATCGTGCTCGGGCTCACCGCGGTCGTCGTCATCGCCCTCGTGCAACTGCGCATCGTGGTCACCCCACTCCTGCTCGCGGCCATCCTCGCCGCCGCGTTCGCGCCTGCGGTGCGGTTCCTGCGCCGCAGAGGCGCCCCGCCCGCTCTGGCCGCCACGGTCACGCTCCTCGCCGCGCTCGTCTTCGTCGCGGCGCTCGTCTTCCTGGTCGTCTACGCCTTCGCGAGCCAGTGGGACTCCGTCATCGGCTCGGCGTCGGACGGCTTCGACGAGCTGCAGCGCTTCGTCGCCCAGCTGAACCTGCCGATCGACGACCGGCAGCTCAGCAGCCTGCAGGAGAGCGTCACCTCGTACCTCACGAGTGCCGACTTCGGCACGAGCGCCCTCGCCGGCGTGAGCTACGCCACCGAGCTTTTGACCAGCTTCTTCCTGCTGATCGTCCTGCTCTTCTTCTTCCTCAAGGACGGCGACACGATCTGGGCGTTCCTGCTTCGGCCCCTCTCGCCGGCGGGACGACTGCGGGGCACGCGGATCGGGCCCATCGCGGTGCGGGTCCTCGGCGGCTACGTGCGCGGCACGACGCTCATCGCACTGTCGGCCGCGGTGCCCATCGGGCTCACGCTGATGCTGCTGCGGGTGCCGCTCGCACTGCCGCTCACGGTGCTGGTGTTCCTGGCCTCCTACATCCCCATCGCGGGCGGCGCGGTCGCGGGCGTCCTCGCCATCCTCGTGGTGCTGGTCACCAACGGGCCGCCCGCTGCTCTCATCGCCACGATCGTGATCCTGGTGGTGAACCAGCTCGTCGGCAGCGTGGTCGGCCCGGTCGTGATGAGCCAGTCGGTCCGGCTGCACCCCTCGCGGTCCTGCTGTCGCTCACCGCGGGCACCATCCTCGGCGGCATGATCGGCGCCGTCATCGCGGTGCCGATCGCCGCGCTCGCCTGGGAGACCGTGAAGGTGTGGGACGAGCCGCACGACGGGCCCTCCGCCCTGGAGGCGCGGGGGAGTGCGCCGCCCTCCTGAGCGCGCTCAGAGGCCCTCGGCGATCTCCTTGATGATTCCGAGGCGCCGATCCCATTCGGCACCGATCGCGTCGAGCCGCCGGGCGGTGGCGCTCAGCTCGGCGCCGACCACCCGGTACTGCACCTCCCGGCCCACGCGGACGGGCTCCACGAGCCCCACCTGCTGCAGCACGGCGAGGTGCTTCGCGATCGCCTGCCGGGTGACCGGGAGCCGCCCGGCGAGGGCGGACGCCGATGCGTCGCCCTCGCCGAGCGCGGCCAGGATGCTCCACCGGGTCTCGTCCCCGAGCGCGGCGAACACCGGCACCAGCGTCGCGCTCGTCATGCGGAGCCCTCGAGGAGCGCCACGAGCTTGTCGAGCTCGCCGTCCCAGCCCTTGCGGTGGTCCTCGAGGTTGGCGAGCGGCGCCGAGGTGCGCTCGAACCCGGTCTCCACCACGGTGAGCCGTGTGCCGTCCGGCACGGGCTCCAGTGTGAATGTGAAGACCGTGGAGTGGGCCTCGTCGAGCTCGGCCGGGGACGTCCCCAAGGCGTCGTCGTTGCTCCACCGGTAAGAGACCGTGTGGGGCTCCTCGAGCGCCTCGATCCGCAGTGGGATGGGGGAGCGCCCCTCCCAGGTGAGCGTGCCGGAGGCTCCCACCGCGCGATCGGCGAAGTCGGCGCGACCGAACCAGCGGGAGATGTGCTCGGGCTCGGTCACCGCCCTCCACACCTTGTCGATGGAGGCGGCGATCTCGATCGTGCGCCGGACGGTGAACGAGTCCTCGTCGGTGACGGAGGCGGCGTTGCGGGTCATGGTCATGATTGTTCCTCTCGAGGGGTGTTGCGGTCAGGGGATGGGGGAGAGTTCCGTGGCGCGGGCGACTTGAACGGGGCGAAGAAGGCTCGTGGCGAAGGCGGCGGCGATGGCCACCGCGGCGACGACCGCGCCCACCAGGACGGCGGCCGACACCTGTCCGGACGCGTCGATCGCGGCGCCGCCGGCCAGGGCGCCCAGGGCGATGCCCGCATTGACGGCGGACGCGGGCAGGGAGGCCGCCAGTGGGCCGCCCTGCCCCGCGAGCGACACGACCCGGTGCTGCAGCGAGGGCGCCATGCCCATCCCGAACAGTCCGATGCCGAGGACGCCCGCCAGCACCAGGACGGCGCTGCCGGCGAAGGCCCACATGATCAGCAGGGAGAGGGTCACTCCGGAAGTCCCGACAAGAAGGGCGCGCGGGGCATTGGCGTCGGCGAAGCGCCCGCCCGCGGCGGAGCCCACCGTGGTGGCAACTCCGTAGGCGAGGAGGTAGGTGCTCACGCCCGGCCCGTCCACGCCGGTGACGTCGGCGAGCAGAGGCACGAGGTAGGTGAGCGCCGACTGGATGGCGACGAAGATCAGCGCGCAGAGGCCCAGGAGGGCGAGCACGCGGGGCGCGAGCGCGGCACGGGTCTGACCCCCGCCTGCATCGAGAGGATCGCGGGAACCCGCGGGAGGAGGGGGACCGCCGCGAAGAGCACGAGGAGGGCGACACCGACGACCGCCGTGAAGGCGCCGCGCCAGCCCACGGCCTGCCCCAACAGCGTGCCGAGCGGCAGTCCGAAGGCGCTGGCGGAGGCGAAGCCCGAGATGACGACGGCCATGGCCCGCCCGCTGCGCTCCGCGGGGACGACGGAGGTGGCCGTCCCCATGGCCGCCGCGATGAAGACGCCCTGCACCGCGCCGATGAGCACGCGAGCGCCGAGGAACAGCCCGTAGTCCGCGGCCAGGGCGGGAAGCAGATTGGCGGCCACGAAGACCGCGAGCGCCGTCAGCAACACGACGCGGCGGTCGAGGCGCATGGTGAGGAAGGTCAGGAGGGGCCCGCCGACCGCGAGTCCGAGCGCGTTGGCCGTGACCAGGGCCCCCGCTGCGGGCACGGACACCGAGAGGTCGGCGGCGATGAGGTCGATCAGTCCGACGACCAGCATCTCGGCGCAGCCCATGACGAACGCACCCGCGAAGAGCACGACGAGGACGGACTTCGAACCGGTGCTCGTCCGCGTTGCCGTCATCGGTTTCCTCCTCGCCTGTGCAACTCAATAGTTGCACTGCGGAGGGTGTGATGCAACTTCACAGTTGCACCACGGGTCCGGGGACCTCCTTCGGTCGGCCTGAGCGGAGCGGCGGGAAACGAAAGAAGCCCTGGCGAACCAGGGCTTCTGTGGTGGGCGATACCAGACTCGAACTGATGACCTCTTCCGTGTGAAGGAAGCGCGCTACCAACTGCGCCAATCGCCCGTGCACGACAATCCTGCCACACCGAGAGGGCCTCGGCGGTCACTCCTCGGGGTCCGCTGAGCGGCTCTCGCCGCTCACTGCCTCCCCGGAGTCGGGTCGTCACACAGGGCCGGCGGGTTTGGCGAGCGGGGAAGGGATCGGTTAGAGTCGTCAGGCGGCCGCGAGAGCGGGCGTGAAATGCGGATGTGGCGCAGTGGTAGCGCATCACCTTGCCAAGGTGAGGGTCGCGAGTTCGAATCTCGTCATCCGCTCGAGTGAAGTCTCACGGGACACGTGGGGAACCACACATGGTGGCGTGGCCGAGAGGCTAGGCAGCGGCCTGCAAAGCCGTCCACACGGGTTCGAATCCCGTCGCCACCTCACTCACCGAGACAGGCGGTGCCGCGATGCACAGCCTCAACGGGCGATTGGCGCAGCGGTAGCGCGCTTCCCTGACACGGAAGAGGTCACTGGTTCGATCCCAGTATCGCCCACCACGAAAACCCCTGCTTCGGCGGGGTTTTCGCGTTTTCGGTCAGGAGGGGCGGGCCTGCAGCCGGGACGCTGAGGCCGCCTGACAGGTAGGGCTTCCGTCAGTCGGTGCGGGTGAACCGCGGCACTTCGCGGCCGTCGACGAGCACCGTCTCCTGGAACATCGCGAGCGGGCGCACCCAGAGGCCCCGTTCGCCGTACAGCGCCCGGTAGACGACGAACGGCTCCTCGGTCTCCGAGTGCCGGGCCACGCCCTGCACCTCGTAGAGGCCGCCCTTGTAGTGGCGGTAGGTGCCCGGCTCCATGGCGCCCACGCTAGTGCGGCCGACGGCTCGCCGCGGGGGAGAGGGCTTCGGCGATCCGGTCGAACCAGCGGTCCCAGTCGCCCTTGCGCGCGGCGGCGAGCTGGAGGCCCCGCCCGCGGAGGTCGTCGCGCCGGCGCCAGGCGTCGGCGAGCACGTCGGAGGCGGCGCCGGACAGGACGTCGTCGAGCGAGACCACCGAGTCCTGGCCGAAGTTGCCGAGGGCGCCGGTGAGCTTGACCGTGGTGTAGTCGTCCACCGCGATGCCGAGAGTCGGGACGCCGGCCGGCGCCGCGAAGACGGCGGGGTGGTAACGGCTCGTGACCAGGAGGTCCGCCGTGCGCGCCGCATCGGCTGCGGCCATCGAGTCGGTGGTGGGCAGGACGGCGGAGGGGAGGACATCGCCGCGCGCACCTCCTCGTGCAGCACCGAGTCGCCGCGGGTCTCCTGCGGATCCAGCGACCCGAAGTGGGCGAGGAAGCGCACCTCGAGCCCGGTCGCGCCGGCCGCGCCGTCGAGGAGCGCCGCGATCGCCGCGACCGAGTCGGCGCGGTTGCGGCCGCCGAGGTGCGTCGAGAGGCTCACGAGCAGGGTGCCGTCGGGTCGCGCGTCGATGGTTGAGAGGAAGGAGGCGTCGTCCACCGTTGAGGTGAGGTCGGCGCCCGGACCGGCGAGCTCCTCCGCAAGCCGGAAGGATGCGCTCTCCCGCAGCCCGACCAGGGATGCCGCCTGCAGCAGCTCGGCGACGAGGATCCGGTCGCGGTCGACGAGCTCCGGACCGAGCGTCTGCCCGCTGATGGCGAGCGGGCGCCCGAGCGTGCCCGCGATCCCGGCCAAAGCCCGCCGCTCGTAGACGTGATGCGGCCACGTCGAGGCGAGGTTGCCGCCGCCCGCGATCGCGACGCCGTCAGCCGAGCGCACCGCCTCGATCACCGCTCGGGCGGAGTCGCCCTCCGGCAGCTCGAGGTCGCCGGCTGCGGCCGCCAGGACAGCAGCGAGGCGCTCCTCCGCGGCATCACGGGCACCACGGGGCGGGAAGCCGATCGGCGGGATCGCCTCGACGCCGTAGCGCGCGGCGGTCTCCTCCGGGGCGGACGACAGAGCGGTCACGGGCGCCCCCGGGCGGCGAGCTGCGTCGCCATCACCTCGAACATCGCCTCGTCGCCGATGTGCATCATCCGGTCCACGACACCGACGTCGCCGATCACCACCACGCTCATGCGTCTCCCGTCCGCCTCCCGGCAAGTTCCCAAGCTAGCGAGATCCGAGCCGGGCTCACGATCGGTATGCTCGCCCCTGCTCGCCGGTTCGTGGACGGGCGGGAGAAGGACCTGTGGGAATTCAGACATCGCTCGACGCCGTGCTCGGGGCGGACCGGATCGTCGACGCCATGCGTCTTGCCGACGACCTCGCCTTCGTGGCGAGCCGGGAGCCCGGCCCTCGCACCCTGCGCGTGCTGCAGAGCGCCCTCCGCTCCGACGACACGGTCGCGGCGATCGCCGCGACGCACGCCCTGGCGGCGGTCTTCGACGCGGAGGCGTCCCGGGTCCTCTCCGACGTGCTGTCGGAAGACCGGGCGTACTTGCGTGAGCACGCCGCGTGGGCGCTCGCGAGCCGGCTGCCGCAGCCGGATACGCTCGGGCGGCTGATCGCCATGATTGCGGCCGGCGGCTTCGGCGGCATGCTGGCGCAGCGGACGCTGGAGCACTGGTCGCACGCCGCCCCGCAGCAGGTGGCCGTCGGCCTGGAGTCGGCGCTGCTCGGGATCTCCGCGCCGGAGGCCCGCGCCGCCCTCCTCGAGACGCTCGGTCTCGTCCGCGACGACATCGCGCTGAGGCCCCTCCTGGTCGCAGCAGGGGACCGGACGGAGGACGTCCGCGCCCGCACCGCGGCCGTCTCGGCACTGGGGCAGCGGCCCGGCACCCGGGGCGTAGAGGCGGCGCTGCTCGAGCTCGCCGTCGCCGACGACGAGCTCGCCGACGTGGCCCGGCTCGCGCTCGTCGATCTGCAGACGGCCGCGCGTCCGGTGCTGCCCAGCGCCGACGGCCTCACCGTCGCGCAGCTGTTCCTGCACGCCGACATCGACGCGGAGCTCCGCTCGGCGGGTGCTGGCGACAACGGCGGCATCGCCACCCTCCTCGTCCGCCTCGGCAACGCGCTCGTCGCCGAGCGGGACGGGGAATCTGTCAGCCGCGTGCTGACGATGTCCCGTGGCTCCGTTCTGGAGGCCATGGACGACCTCTCCCGCATCGGCGACACCCCGACCGGTCACGTCTTCGGACGCGTCCCGCTCCTCACCGATGCGCCGCAGCAGGCGGCGGCCTGGCCGCTGCGTGTGACGGCCCGCCGCGGCATCCGCCGCCTGCTCCGCTCCGCCGGCAGCGTCGACATGCTGCACCTGCGGATGGCGGACGTGGGCAGCCTCGCGGCCGCCGACGTCGCGCGTGAGCTCGACATCCCCGTCATCTTCACGGTGGCGCCCGACCCGCACGCGGTCATCCACTCGCTGGACCTGTCCGGCGACCTCACTCGGGCGAGCTTCGGCGAGGCGGACCTGGTCGACCACTTCTGGTTCCGGACCCGACTCGTGCAGCAGCTGGCCGCCAACGCCGCGCACACCGTCCTGTTCCCGCGGCCGACCCTCCGCCAGGACATGCGGCAGCTCGTGGGGATCGACATCACCGCACACCCCGAGCGGCACACCATCGTGCCCGAGGGGGTCGATCTGCAGGTCATCGACGCCGCGGTCTCCGACGCGCGTGCACACGCCGGGGGAGCGGAGCCGACCGCTCCGCTCGCCGAGCTGCGGGGTCTCGTGCAGGCGCTCCCGGAGCACCGGCGCGGCCTGCCGCTGATCGTGAGCGTGGGGCGCCTGCATCGTGTGAAGGGCATGGCCACCCTGGTCGAGACGTGGGCCGGGAGCGAGCTGGCCGATCGAGCGAATCTACTCCTGATCGGCGGCGACCTCGGCGACCCGTCCGCTGACGAGCGCGAGCAGCTGGCCCTCATCGACGCGGTCGTTTTCCCGGGAGACCGTGCCGCGCGCGGCTTGATCCTGCCCGGTCACCGGCCCAACTCGGTGACGGCGAGCTGGGTGGCGGCCGCCCGAACCGGCCTGCCGGGACTGTCCGCCGCTCGCGGCATCTACGTCTGCGCGAGTCTCAAGGAGGAGTTCGGCATCGCCCTCCTGGAGGCGATGGCGTCGGGCCTGCTCGTCGTCGCACCCGACGGCGGCGGCCCCGCGACGTACGTGCTCGAGGGCGTCACGGGCTATCTCGCCCCCACCTGGGACCGGGACCGCCTGGCCGAGGCGATCGACGCCGCCCTCAGCGCATCCCTCGCCGAGACGACCGACCGCCGGGCCGCGAAGTCGCATCGGACCGTCGAGCGCAGCTTCACCATTCAGCGCATGGCTCAGGCGCTGTCCGGCGTCTACGCGGGCATCGCCGAGGACGAGCGGTCCCTGCGAGGCGAGGCGCTCGCCCGATGACGCTGCTCGTCATCAGCCCCGACTACGCCTCGCATCTGCTTCCCCTCGCCTCACTGGGCACTGCCTGGCGGGATGCCGGCGAGCGCGTCGTCGTCGCGTCCGGACCCGCGACGGCCGGGATTGTCGCCGGGTTCGGCTACGAGAGCGCCCCGCTGCAGCTGGGCCGCGGGTCGAACCCGGGCGTCATCCGCGCCGAGAAGCAGGTCGCCGAGGAGGGAGACTCGCTGCGCGGCTTCTTCGCCGCCACGCGGGAGGGCATGGTCGCCACCCTCCGGTATCAGGCGCGAGAGCGTCTCACCGACCTCATGTGGAACCCGGTCGCGGCAGCCCGCGCGACCCTCGACATCGTCGACCGGGTGCGGCCGGACGCCATCCTCATCGATCACCTGGCCTACAGTGCACGTCTGGCGCTCACCGTGGCCGGGATCCCGCACGGCGACGTGGTCCTCGGCCACCCCACCGCCCTTCCGGGCCCGGGCGAGGTCTACGGGTTCCCGCCCTCGTGGCCGCGGGCCTTCGCGCCGAGCGCCGAGGACCTCGCCGACCTGCGGGCGCTGTGCCAGGCGGTGGACGCCCACTTCACGGACGAGTGGAACCGCGCGGCCCAGGAGCTCGACGCCGCCGCGCCGGTCTCCGAGTCAGCGTTCTCGGAGCACGGGCCGCTCGTGCTGTTCAACTACCCCGCCGAACTCGCCGATCCGGATCGCCCCGTGCCGCCGTCGGTGCACCTCGGCGCGGCCCTGCGCGAGGAGCCACGCGAGCCCGACGTGGAGGAGTGGATCGCGCGCGGCGAGCCCTACGTGTACGTCAGCTTCGGCAGCTTCCTCTCCGTCCGGGACGACGTGCTGAGGCGGGTGGTCGCGGCACTCGCCGCGATCGGCGTCCGCGGCGCGGTGGCGAGCGGTTCGACTCCGCCGGACGCTCTCGGGACGCTGCCGGAGGGCTGGCTGGTGCGGGAGTACCTGCCGCAGGTGCGGCTGCTCGCCGGCGCGAGCGCCATCGTCACCCACGGCGGGAACAATTCCGTGACGGAAGCCGTCGCGAGCGGTGTGCCGCTCCTCGTTCTGCCCTTCTCCACCGACCAGTTCGCCGGTGCCGCTGCGGTGGAGCGTGCGGGCGTCGGCGAGGCGCTCGACCCCAACAGCGCGTCCGTTCCCGACGTCACGGCGGCCCTGGCGCGTGTGCTCGATCCCGCGACGCGGGCGCGCGTGCAGGCGCTCGCCAGCCGCCTGCGTCAGGCGCCCGGCGCCGCCAGGGCTCGCGAGGCGCTGAGGGCCTCGGCCACGAGGCGGGCCATCCCGTCGGCGTCGCCCGCCACGCCGCGGTAGCGGTCCATCAGGGCCGCGTTCGCGTCGTACTGCGACCCGAACCGGTCCGCTCCCACGTGATGCAGGGCGTAGACGCGCCCCGCGTGCCGGACGGGTGCGGAGCCGAGCAGGGTCGAGTGCGCGAGGTGCCACGCCGCGTCCTCGAACCCCCAGCCGCGGAAGCGCTCGTCCTGACCACCGTGCGCCTGCCATGCCTCGGGCGTCGTCACATACACGCCCGAGCATGCGCCGTGCACGAGCTCGTAGGTGCAGTCGATCAGCTCGGTGCCGCCGGCGTACTCCGCGGAGCCGCTGCGGCCCAGCCAGCGGTACTCGGTGTACGGCAGGTGCACGCGATGGTCGTCCCGGGCCGCGGCGATCGCCGTGCGGAGAGCATCGGCCTCAGGGATCGTGTCGGCGTCGTTGAGCACGACCACCTCGCCGGGGGCCGCCGCCGCCACACCCAGGTTTCGGCACTGCGCGAGGTTGAAGACCAGGTCGGGCGAGTCGATGGTGCGGACCGTCGCCTCGGGGATCTCCCGCTCGTACCAGGCGCGGAGGCGGTCGAACGCGTCGAGGCGCGAGGGCTGGGGGCGCCAGGGGATGAGGACGGAGACGGGCAGCACGTCGGTCAGGATACGGGTCACCGGCACCCGAAGGTGACGCGGCCTCATGTGGATTCAGCGGGCGCGGTTGTGGTGATGTCGCCGTTGGTGGCGGGCGCGGTGATCGAGCGCTCGGGCCTGCACGACGGAACGCTTAGGGGCGGAGGTCCCGGACGGCCTCCCCGCGGGGCACCGCCGAGGCGGTGGCAGGCGCGGGGACCCGGGTGACGGCCGGAGAACGGCTTCCGAACCGGCGTCCGTGCAGGCGGGCGAGCAGCTCGACCGCCCCGCCGACGCCGACGGTGGCCAGCCCGACCGCGACCAGAAGCGGTGCCGGGGGCAGCTCCAGCGCCAGGAAGTCCGTGGCGAGCGGGACCGCCAGCACGAGGGCGAGCCCCGCGCACATCGCGACGACGACCAGGAGCCGCCTCAGGTCGAGGGGCGCGCGACCGCGACGAGGATCCAGAGCCCGGCGAGGCCGAGCGTGACGAAGGCGGCGGTCCGCACCTGCTCGAGGTCGTGGATGCCGCTCAGGTCTGCGGCGACGTGGATGGCGGTGATCGCGGCGGCGACGATCGCGCCCGCGGGGAGCGCGAAGGACAGCGAGCGCACCAGGAACCCGGAGCGGTAGCGGCGCGAGTTGGCCATCAGGGCGAGGAAGAACGCGGGGATGCCGATGGTGAGGCCGTCGGTGACCGACATCTGGCGGGGCAGGAAGGGGAATCCCCAGAGCAGAGCTCCGAAGGTGATCGAGAGCAGCACCGAGTACGCCGTCTTGGCGAGGAACAGGACGGAGACGCGCTCGATGTTGGCGATGACCCGCCGGCCTTCTGCCACGACGCTCGGGAGCCGATCGAACCTCCCGTCGAGCAGCACGAGACGCGAGACGGCCTTGGTCGCGGCCGCGGCGGAGTTCATGGCGATGCCCATGTCCGCACCCTTGAGCGCGAGCACGTCGTTGACGCCGTCCCCGGTCATCGCGACCACGTGGCCGCGTGCCTGGAGCGCGGCGACGATCCTGCTCTTCTGCACGGGTGTGACGCGGCCGAAGACGGTGTGCCGGTCCAGCACGTCTTCGAGGTCCCCGCCGTCCTCGGGGAGCGTGCGGGCGTCGAAGCCGTCGACGCCCTCGATGCCGACCTGACGGGCGACCGCGGCGACCGTGCGCGGGTTGTCGCCGGAGAGGATGCGCAACTGCACGCCCTGCTCCCGGAAGTAGTCGAGGGTGCGCCGGGCATCCGGGCGCACCTCCTCGCGGAAGGTCAGCAGCACGACAGGGGCGAGCCCCGGAGGGAGCCGCACCTCGTCGACCGACCCTTGGGGCAGCGGTGCGGAGGTCGCGGCCAGCACCAGAGTCCGGCGGCCGGCCTCCGCGAGATCCGCGGCGAGCGCGAGAGCGTCGGAGGCGTCGTGGTCGAGGACCAGCTCGGGCGCCCCGAGCACCCACGTGGTCGGCGCGTCGGGCGCACCGCCGAACTGGGCGGCGCTCCACTTCCGAGCGGAGGAGAAGCGCACGGTGCCCACGGGGTCGAGGGGCACGCCGACGGGGTAGTCGGAATGCAGGGACCGTGCGGTGGCGTTGGCGCCCGGCTCGGAGCTGAACCATCCGAGGACGTCCCGCCAGGCGCCCGGAAGCGTGCGTGCCACCGGGTGCGCGTCGTCATACGCGATCGTCCCCTCGGTGAGGGTCCCGGTCTTGTCGATGCACAGCATGTCGACGCGCGCGAGGCCCTCCACCGCGGCCAGCTCGCGAACGAGCACCTGCTTGCGGGCCAGGCGGACGCCGCCGACGGCGAAGGCCACGCTCGTGAGCAGCACCAGGCCGAGGGGGACCATCGCGATGACCGCCGCGACCGCCCCGACCGCGCCGGTCCGCCAGGTGCCGGTGCGCAGGGCGACGTCCCAGCCGCCGAGCACCTGCATCTGCCCGTTGACGACGATCAGCATGACGGGAAGCAGCGCCCAGGTGATCCAGCGGAGGATCCGGTTGAGGCTGTTGCGGATTTCGGAGGACACCAGCGAGAACCGCTTCGCCTCGCTGGTCAGCCGGCTGGCGAACGATTCGGCGCCGACGCGGGTGACGCGGATCTGCCCCTCCCCGGACAGGACCGACGACCCGGAGAGGACCCCCGCGCCGCGGTCCTTCGCGATCGGGTCGGCCTCCCCGGTCAGCAGCGACTCGTCGATCTCCAGCCCCACCTCGTGGAGCACGACGCCATCCGCGGTCACCTCGTCCCCGGCGCGCAGGACGAGCAGGTCGTCGAGCACCACCTCCGCCACCGCGATCTCGGCTTCCGCACCGTTGCGCAGCACGCGGGCAGATGGCGAGTTCATGAGGGCGAGCCCGTCGAGCGATCGCTTCGCCCGATACTCCTGGACGACCCCGATCACGGCGTTGCCGACCGCGGCCAGTCCGAAGAGCGCGTCGCGCCACTGGCCGAGGAGCAGCAGGAGGACGAAGCTGCCGGCGACGATCCCGTTGAACAGGGTGAAGACGTTGGCTCGGACGATGTCCCAGGCGCTCCGGCTCGACGCGTCGGACACGGCGTTGGTCAGCCCTGCGGCGACGCGCTCGGCCACCGCGGCGTCGGACAGGCCCCCGGGCCCCGGGCGCGTCAGGACCGGCGACGCGGGAGGGTTCGCCGACTGCACCCCACACCTTCTCAGCCGCGCCCCGACGGCATGCAGTGCCCAAGGTCCCGCACGGCGAGGCACCGGTCGCGGCGGGACCAAGTTCCCTTACAGCCCTCTGCGCGGTGGCGTGGAAGCGACACCGCGCTCGCGCCCTTCGGATCGAGTCCGATCTGTGACCTGCGAGGCATAGCCAAGGGACCCGCTCCGGTGGGAATCTCCTGATCACTGACGGCATCCCGACGTCCGCAAGGAGCTCACCATGAGCGACGCATTCCTCGACTCGATCCCCGACCTCTTCGTGGCCGGCCTGACCTCGGCGGCCCTCTGCGCCGCCGCGGTCGTCCTGGCCGGAGCCGTGTCCTTCACCGCCTTCGCGGTCGGCAGGCTGTTCCACCACCACGGGACCGGCCACCGCGCCTGATCGCTCACGAAGCGGGGCCGGGCAGCCGCGCGGAGGCCGAACGGGACCTTCGTCCCTGGTCGGTGGCGCAGCCGTGCCGGAGCGTCGGCGAGACGCCACCCGGAGGAGGACCTGACCCATGCAGGAGCGCATCGTCGTCGGATGGGACGGCTCGCCGGCCGCGGCGGCGGCGCTCGAGTGGGCCGTGACCCGGCACGCCCGCAGCGGCGGAGACCTGCTGCTCGTCCGCGCGCTGCCGGAGAGCACCGGCAAGGACCGGCGGCTCGAGGACGAGGACGACCTCGACCGGAGCCGGCGCGAGCTCGAAGAGGCGGCGGAGGAGCTTCGCCGCGCCCGGCCGGTCGGCCCCGTCTACGCCGAGTCGCCGTTCGGGGAGCCCGCCGACGTCCTCCTGCCCTTCGCGGCGCCCGACACCGTGCTCGTGGTGGGCGGCGCGCGTCGCGGCGGGAGCCGGCGGCAGGGATGGTCGGTAGGGGCCCGCCTCGCGTCCCGCGCCGGTGGACCGGTCGTGATCGTTCCGGCTGACGGGGGAGCGGGGCGCTCCGGGGTCGTGGCCGGAGTGGACGGCTCCACCCTCGCGCAGCAGGCCCTGCTCTTCGCCGCCGAGGAGGCGCAGAGCGGAGGCGACGAGCTGCATGTGGTGCACGCGTGGCTGGAGCCCTCGGAGATCGGGGACGAGCTCGCGAGCGATCCCGGGTTCAGCGATTGGGTGGAGGGGAGCCACGCGTCGGTGCTCGAGGAGGTCGTCAGCCCCATCCGCGCGCAGTTCCCCGAGCTGACCGTGCGCGCGCACCTCGAGCACGGACCCGTCGCTCCGACGATCCTCGGGCACTCGGCGTCCGCCCGGCTCACGGTCGTCGGCAGCCGGCACCGGGATGCCGTCCGGCGGTTCCTCCTGGGCTCCGTGAGCCACGCCCTCGTGCTGCACGCGACGGGGCCGCTCGCGGTCGTCGGCGCCCTCGACGAATAGCGCGGCCGGGTCGTAAGCCTCTGACCTGGCGGAGCGCCGCACCTTAGCTTCGATCGCATGTCCTCCATCGCGATGGGGCATCGAGAGCATGGGCCGGCGGCCCTCGTGGTCGCCGTCGCGGTGCTGGCCGCTCTCGGCGGCGGTGCCGCGCCCGGAGCCCTGAATTGGCGGCCGAGCGCGACGCTCGGACTGCTCGCGACGGGGTTGCCCCTCGGGGGAGCGGAGCAGCCGTTCCTCCACCTGCCGGACGCGCTGTGCCGGGTGGTGCCGACCACTGCGGCGACCGGGGCCGCTGTCGGCGCCGTGCGAGCCGCCTACCCGAAGCTGGCGATCACCGCGATCGAACGGCACGCCCAGGGGAGTCGATCTTCGGGCTGGATACTCCTCTGCCCGGCCCGGTCCTCGGCATCACGGCAATAGCATTCCTGCCGCTCTTTCCCGGAAAAGAACACCTCGCCGCTGCAGGTCTTCACGCGGCCGCTCCTGCCGGGAAGCGACAATCGAGAATACGACCCCCGAATAGGGGTCACATATCCCTCGACGCAAAGGAAATGCCCCACGCCTATCCGGCGCGGGGCATTTCCTGCAGGGAGGGGATCAGACCAGCGGATCGCGCTCCGCGGTGCTGGAGGTGACTCGCTCGCCGCTCACCGGGTCGACGGCCGATCGCGTCGTTGAGACCGACTGCCGACGGCGCAGGAGGACGACCAGGCCCAGGATGATGCCGACGATGCCGGCGATCATCAGGATGTACCCGACGACGTCGAGGTTGATCCAGTCGAGCTGGATGTCCGTGGCGAACGTCAGGATGGCGCCGATGACGAAGAGGACAATGCCGGTGCCGAGACTCATCTGTCTTTCCTTTCTGCGATAGCCGGATGCATTCCGGCTGAATCGCTGATGAACGGCGAAACACTACCGCCTGACACCCTCATTCCGGTATTCCCTTGCCAGAATTCGTGCAAAGGCGATAACTTCTTTCCTTTTGACGGAATGCATTTCCAGCGCGCGCGACACGGTCGCGTGCCGGTCGACGGCCCGGATGGCGCTCGCGCTACCATGGGCGCGGAAATCGGCGGTCCTTCGTCCTTCAGGAACCTCATGGGAAAACTGCTCTACGGCAACGGCTCGCCGATCGCGCTGGAGGATCGCCTGCTCGCGCACCTGCAGGTCGCCGTCATGGCCAAGCTGCGACGGGATGAGCGGTTCTCGCTCTCCTGGGTGCACGAGGACGGAAGCGGCAGGAGCACCATCTGGATCCATCCCGGCATTCCGCTCCGGTTCGAGTTCGACGGAGGCCGGGCACCCCTGCTGAACCGCGCGTGGATCGAGGCTCTCGTGATGTCGGCGAACAGCACGGGCGGACTTCAGCTCGTCCCCGAGCCTGCCGCCGCTCCGCCGGCCCGCTCCTGACGAGCCCATAGGGGCCGTCAAGGTCCGAAGTCCCTCCGGACGCCCCCGTTCGCGGATTGGCTTCAGGTTTGCCTTGAAGGTTGGCGACACGCCGAGCGAAATGTCACAGTCCGGTAAACACCCTGGTCACCAGCGATTAAAACCTGGCCCTCGCGCGTGTCGGCGAAAATCCGCACCCCTGTCCGCCATATGGAGGACCGTCACTCGGACTGGGGAGGCAAATCCCTGATCACTGGTCTATAGGCTAGGGCGGTCGTCAAAAGGAGACCCGATGCCCCAGACGCTAGCCCTGCCGTACCCGGCTGCGCCGCTCAAGTTCTATCCCACCCAGCAGGACCACCCGTTCGACACGTGGCTGCCCTCTGTGTCGACCGGTCGCGCGTACGCCCTGATGCTGTTCAGCCTGGTCGGCGTGTTCGGCATCCAGCACTTCTACCTCGGCAAGCCGGTGAAGGGCACCATCTGGCTGCTCACCTTCGGGGTGTTCGGCCTCGGCTTCCTCGTCGACCTGGTCACCATGCACTGGCAGGTCAAGCAGATCAACCGCTGGCACAGCGTCGGCGTCCACTGATCGGGCTCAGTCGACCGCCAGCGCGGCGACCGGGCTGACTCGCGTCGCCCGTCGGGACGGCGCGAGTGACGCGATCCACGTGAGAGCGCCGCTCGCGATCGCGAGCACGCCGAGGAGTGTCCACGGAACTCCCGGCAGCACGACTCCCGGCGACCCGTCGAAGGCGCCGAACAGCGACTGTGCACCGGCCCAGCCGTAGAACGCGCCGAGCGCGACTCCGACGAGGAGCGCGGCGAGCGTGAGCTGAGCGCTCTCCACCAGGATCATGCGGCGGATCTGCGCCCCGGTGAATCCCAGCGCGCGGAGGAGACCCAGCTCCCGCGTGCGCTGCAGCACGCTCAGCGAGAGGTTGTTGACCATCCCGATCGCCGCGATCAGGGCGCTGAAGCCCAGCAGCACCGACAGCACGACGACGGTCGCCGTCAGCATCTGCTGCGTGCCCTCGTAGAGCCGGGGCTCCGCGGCCATCGCCTCCCGCATGATCCGCTCGAACGTGGCGATCCCGACGCCGAACATGGTGATCAGGGTGATCCCGATGACGAGGCCGATGGCGGTCCGCGAGCTCCGCTCCGGGTAGCGGAGGGCGTTCTCCGCCGCCAGGCGTGCGGCAGCGCCCTGCCCGAAGAGGCGGCCCACCAGGCGGAGTGCCGGCGGCATCAGCCACGTCGACCCCGCCACCAGGCCGGTGAAGGAGAGGACGCCGCCGATCAGCCCGAGGAACACACCGAACGGCGTGACCAGGCCCACGAGCACCCCGAAGCCGACCAGGGCGAGCCCCACGATCACGAGCACGAGGCCGGTGACGGTGCGCGCAGGACGAGCCGCGTCCGCGGCGGACCGCTCCTGAGCGCTGCCGAGAGCCTGCAGAGGCGTGACCGTGAGGACTCGGCGCGATCCGACCCAGGACGCCAGCCAGGTGGTGAGGACGACTGCGGCGACAGGGAGCCCGGCCGAAGCGTCCACGAGCGGGTAGGCGAGGTCGGGGAGCGCGCCCAGCGCGATCCCGATGCGCGTCAGGAGAAAGGTCGCGCCTGCCCCGAGCAGGAGGCCGAGTGCCGCGCCCGCCAGCCCGACGAGCAGTCCCTCGCGGGCGACGGCCCGCCGCTGGGCGGAGGCGCTGGAGCCGAGCAGCCGGAGCAGGGCGATCGTCCGCGTGCGGCCCGCGATGATGGTGGCGAAGGTGTTGGCGGTCACAATCGCAGCGACATACATCGCGATGACGATGAAGACCGCCGCGACGATCTGCAGCATCAGCCCGACGGTGCCGCTCGACCCCGTTGCGTCGTCCTCCTCCGCCGCGGTGCCGATCACGCCGGTCACTCCGAGGAGGGCGACGCCGAAGGCGCTGCTGATCGTGGCGACGAGGACGCTGGGGAGGTGGTCGCGGACGCTGAGGCGGCTCACGCCGCACGCTCCATCGCGAGCATGAAGGAGGAGATCTCCTCCGCCGAGGAGCGGGTCCTGTCCTCCACGAGGCGACCGTCGGCGAGGAACAGGATCCTGTCCGCGTAGCTCGCGGCGACCGGGTCGTGCGTCACCATGGCGATGCTCTGCCCGTACCCACGCGCGGCGGTGGCGAGCAGCGCGAGCACCTCGCGGCCCGTGCGGGAGTCGAGGTTGCCTGTCGGCTCGTCGGCGAACACCAGGTCGGGGCGCGGAGCGAGCGCACGGGCGATGGCCACGCGCTGCTGCTGGCCGCCCGACAGCTGATGCGGCCGATGCCGCAGGCGTTCACGCAGTCCGAGGGAGTCGATGAGCCCGTCGATCCAGGCCTGCTCGTCGGCGCTCGGACGCCGGCCGTCCAGCTCGAACGGGAGGACGATGTTGCCGGCGATATCGAGCGTCGGCACCAGGTTGAACGCCTGGAAGACGAAGCCGACACGGCGGCGGCGGAGCAGGGTGAGGTCCGTGTCGCTCAGCCGCGTGATCTCGGTGTCGCCGAGCCAGACCCGACCGGAGGTGGGGGAGTCGAGACCCGCCATGATGTGCATGAGGGTCGACTTGCCCGAGCCGCTCGGCCCCATGATGGCGGTGAACTGACCGCGCCGGATCCCGAGGGTGACCGCGTCGAGAGCCGTCACCGTGTTGCCTCCGGTGCCGAAGGCCTTGCCGAGGCCGTCGACGCGCGCGACGACGGGATTCGCTGGTGTAGTCATGACCTCGACGCTAGGGACGGGGCGTCGCGGCGGAATCGGGCGGGCGGCCGATCCCCGTCCCTCGCTGGGATGACCCGCGGTCCTCCGTCCGACCAGGCCTGGCCGCAGAGCCCGGCCCGACGTAGCGTGACGGTATGACGAATGCACCCGGACTGAGCGAGCGCGCGATCAGGGAACTGACCGAGAGGGGCCGTGACGACCTCCACCCCGTCGTGGAGGAGGCGGTCCGGAACGTGGCCGCCAGCCACGCAGGGCGCCCGCTGGACGAGGTGCAGGCGGTGCTGCATCAGGCGGTGCAGGGCGCCACACACGTCGACGGGCTCCTGTCGGACGACGCGCTCCTCGAGCTCGCACAGACCATCTCGCACCTGCGCCCGCACGCCTGACCCCTCGCGCGCCCGACCCGAGGGGGCCGTGGAGCTGGCGCGCTGCCGCGCGGTGCTCGCTGTCGGTGGCGCCGGGCGCTCGCGCCTCCGGCGCGCTGCGCTCTCGGTGGCGCGGGGCGCATCCGCCCCCGGCGCTACAGTTGAGAAGCCCTCCAGCCCCGTCAGGAAGAACGTCGTGACCGAACCTCTCGAGCAATCCGCCGCCGTCTCCGAGAGCGCCGGGGGAGAGCCGACGACGGGATTCGAGCTGTTCCCCGACCGCAGTGTCGTCGCGATGCGCGTCGACGGCGAGCTGTGGGATCTGGCCCGCGAGGTCCCTGCCGGCTCGGAGCCGGAGGCCGTTCTGATCGACTCCGCCGACGGGCTCGCGATCCTCCGCCACTCGGCCGCGCACGTGCTCGCCCAGGCGGTGCAGAGCATCAACCCGGAGGCGAAGCTCGGCATCGGGCCGCCCGTGACGGACGGCTTCTACTACGACTTCGGCGTGGCCGAGCCCTTCACTCCGGACGACCTTAAGGCCTTCACCAAGGAGATGGAGCGGATCCAGCGCGCCGGGCAGCGCTTCCGCCGCCGGGTCGTCACCGAGGACGAGGCACGCACCCTCTTCGCGTCCGAGCCGTTCAAGCTCGAGCTGATCGGTCTCAAAGGCGCGGTCGGGGAGTCCGAGGACGGCGAGTCGGTCGAGGTCGGCGGCGCCGAGCTGACGGTCTACGAGAACGTCGACCCGAAGAGCGGCGACGTGATCTGGAAGGACCTCTGCCGAGGTCCGCACGTGCCGAGCACCCGCGTGCTCGCCAACGGCTGGGCGCTCACCCGGATCGCGGCGGCCTACTGGCGCGGGTCCGAGAAGAACCCGCAGTTGCAGCGCATCTACGGCACCGCGTGGCCGACCAAGGACGACCTCCGCGCCTACCAGGAGCGACTCGAGGAGGCCGCCAAGCGCGACCACCGCCGGCTGGGCGCCGAGCTCGACCTGTTCAGCTTCCCCGACGAGATCGGCTCCGGCCTCGCCGTGTTCCACCCCAAGGGCGGCATCATCCGCCAGGAGATGGAGCAGCACGCCCTGCGGCGGCACCGCGAGGCCGGCTACAACTACGTCTACACGCCGCACATCACCAAGGCCGACCTGTTCTGGCAGTCGAACCACCTCGTCACCTACAAGGAGGGGATGTTCCCGCCCATCCGGATGGACGAGGAGCGCGACGAGTTCGGGGAGATCACCAAGCTGGGCCAGGACTACTACCTGAAGCCCATGAACTGCCCGATGCACATCCTCATCTACAAGGAGCGCGCGAGAAGCTACCGCGAGCTGCCCCTGCGGCTGCAGGAGAACGGCACCGTCTACCGCAACGAGCTCTCCGGCGCCCTGCACGGCCTGACCCGCGTGCGCGGCTTCACCCAGGACGACGCCCACCTCTTCGTCACTCCCGAGCAGCTCGAGACCGAGGTCGCGAAGGTCCTCGAGTTCGTGATCTCGATGCTGCGCGACTTCGGGCTCACCGAGTTCGAGCTCGAGCTGAGCATGAAGGACGACGAGAAGGGCAAGTGGATCGGCTCGGAGGAGTTCTGGCAGAGCTCGACCGACGCGCTCCGCCACGTGGCCCTCGCCAGCGGGCTGAAGCTCACCGAGGTGGCAGGCGAGGCGGCGTTCTACGGTCCGAAGATCGACCTCAAGACCCGCGACGCGATCGGCCGGGTGTGGCAGCTGTCGACCGTGCAGGTCGACCCCAACCTGCCCGAGCGGTTCGAGCTCGAGTTCACCGACTCGGACGGCGCCAAGAAGCGCCCGATCATGATCCACCGCGCGCTGTTCGGCTCGATCGAGCGGTTCTTCGCGATCCTGCTCGAGCACTACGCCGGTGCCTTCCCGCTCTGGCTCTCGCCGGTCCAGGTGGTGGGCATCCCGGTCGCCGACGAGTACGCGGACTACCTCGGCGGCGTGATCGACCGGCTGCGCGGCGAGGGGGTGCGGGCCGAGCTCGACGCGAGCGACGACCGCATGCAGAAGAAGATCCGCACGCACACCAAGGCGAAGGTGCCCGTCCAGCTCATCGCGGGGGAGGAGGACCGCGCCGCCGGCGCCGTCAGCTTCCGGTTCCGCGACGGCAGTCAGCGCAACGGTGTGCCGGTCGCCGAGGCGGCCGCACTGATCCGTGCCGCGATCGCCGACCGGCGTCAGGTGCTGACGGCGGACGACCTGGGATGAGCGGGGGCCCCTACTCACCGGACGAGTTCGCCGGAGCGCCGATCGAGTCCTCCGCCGATTTCGCCGCCGTCCCGGACGCCTTCCAGCGCCTGTGGACGCCGCATCGCATGGTCTACATCGAGACCGGCGGTCAGCCGGAGGAGTGCCCCTTCTGCATCGCGCCGACCAAGAGCGACGAGGAGGCCCTCATCGTCGCCCGCGGCGAGCACGCCTACGTGCTGCTCAACCTCTTCCCGTACAACTCCGGCCACCTTCTCGTGTGCCCGTACCGGCATGTGCCGCTCTACGACGAGGCGACGGCGGAGGAGATCGACGAGATCGCCCGGCTCACCCAGACCGCGATGCGCGTCCTGCGCACCGTGGCGGGCACCGACGGCTTCAACATCGGGATGAACCAGGGGCGGATCGCCGGCGCGGGCATCGCCGCGCACCTGCACCAGCACGTCGTGCCGCGGTGGGCGACCGACGCCAACTTCTTCCCGATCATCGCCGGGACGAAGGCCCTCCCGCAACTGCTCGGCGACGTCCGTGCGAGCCTCGCCGCCGGTTGGCCCGGCGTAGACTGAGGGCTGCCCACGCCCGACTGCGGGGCATCTCGCGCGCGTGACGCGCGGCACACACGGATTGGCACGGACGTGACGGACAGCACAGCGAACACGGGTAACGACTCCTTCGGCACCAGCAGGGTCAAGCGAGGCCTCGCCGAGATGCTGAAGGGCGGGGTGATCATGGACGTGGTCACCGCCGACCAGGCGAAGATCGCCGAGGACGCCGGGGCCGTCGCCGTGATGGCGCTCGAGCGCGTCCCCGCCGACATCCGCGCTCAGGGCGGCGTCGCCCGCATGAGCGATCCCGACCTCATCGAGCAGATCATCGAGTCCGTCTCCATCCCGGTCATGGCGAAGGCCCGCATCGGCCACTTCGTCGAGGCCCAGGTGCTGCAGGCGCTCAAGGTCGACTACATCGACGAGTCCGAGGTGCTCTCGCCCGCCGACTACGTGAACCACATCGACAAGTGGGACTTCACCGTCCCCTTCGTCTGCGGCGCGACGAACCTCGGCGAGGCCCTCCGCCGCATCACCGAGGGCGCGGCGATGATCCGCTCCAAGGGCGAGGCCGGCACGGGCGACGTGTCCGAGGCGACCAAGCACATCCGCACCATCAAGGGCGAGATCGCGGCCCTCGGTGCGAAGAGCGCCGACGAGCTGTACGTCGCGGCCAAGGAGCTGCAGGCGCCGTACGACCTGGTCGTCGAGGTCGCCCGCAGCGGCCGTCTCCCCGTCGTGCTCTTCACCGCGGGCGGGGTCGCCACCCCGGCCGACGCGGCACTCATGATGCAGCTCGGCGCGGACGGCGTCTTCGTCGGCTCGGGCATCTTCAAGTCGGGCGAGCCCGCCAAGCGCGCGGCCGCCATCGTCCGCGCCACGACGTTCTACGACGACCCGGCCGCCATCGCGGACGCGTCGCGCGGGCTCGGCGAGGCGATGGTCGGCATCAACGTGGCCGACGTGCCCGCGCCGCACCGCCTCGCGACGCGCGGCTGGTAGGCGTGGCGGCGCCTTCCGTCGGCGTCCTCGCCCTGCAGGGCGATTTCCGGGAGCACCTCGCGGTCCTGCGCGGACTCGGCGCCGACGCGCGCCCGGTCCGCCGGCCGGAGGAGCTCGCCGGCGTCGACGGACTCGTGATCCCGGGCGGAGAGTCCACCGTCATGGACAAGCTGTCGCGCGCCTTCGGCATGGCGGAGCCGATCAAGGCGGCGATCGCGGACGGCATGCCCGTGTACGGGACGTGCGCGGGGCTGATCATGCTCGCCGACACCGTCCGGGACCGGATCGAGGGCCAGGAGAGCTTCGGGGGACTGGACGTCGTCGTCCGCCGCAATGCGTTCGGCACCCAGCTGGACTCGTTCGAGACCGACCTCGACATCCCGGAGCTCGGCGATGCGCCGCTGCACGCGGTCTTCATCCGCGCCCCGATCGTCGAGGAGCTCGGCGCGAAGGCGCACTCGCTCGCGGAGCTGGAGGACGGCAGGGTCGTGGCGGTGGAGCAGGGCAACCTGCTGGGCACCTCCTTCCACCCCGAGGTGACGGGCGACACCCGCTTCCACGAGTACTTCCTCACCAAGCTGCGCTGACCCAGCCGTCCGCCTCCCGGGTGCACTGACCAAATCAAGGAGATTAGGGCCTCGACGGCCTCGGATCCGCATGAGCTGGTCGAGGAGGGGCAGGATCTCCTTGATTTGGTCAGTATCCGAGGGTGGGCACTAGCCTGACCGCGTGCTCACGCCCGTTGCGCTGCCGCTTCGGCGGGTCGAGGAGCACGCGCTCGCACCGATGGCGCGTGCAGCCTGGCCGGCGACCGTTCCCGCGGTCCGCCGCCTCCTCGACGAAGGGCTCGACCTCGGTCCCGTGACCGTGCTCGTGGGGGAGAACGGCTCCGGGAAGTCCACGATCGTCGAAGCCATCGCGATGGCGTTCGGGCTGTCAGGGGAGGGTGGCTCGTCATCAGCGGTGTACGCCACGCGGCCCTCGGAATCGCCGCTGCACGACTCGCTGCAGCTGGTCAGGGGAGCGGGCGGGGCGCGTCGCGGGTTCTTCCTGCGAGCTGAGACGATGCACGGGCTGTACACCTACCTCGACACCGTGTGGGGGAACTCGGGGCTGCACGACCTCTCTCACGGCGAGTCTTTTCTGGAACTGGTGCGCACCCGCTTCCGGGATCGCGGACTGTGGGTGCTGGACGAGCCCGAAGCCGCCCTCTCGTTCTCCGGGACTCTGGCCCTCCTGGTCGCGCTCAACGAGCTGGTCGCTGAGGGCGGATCCCAGGTGATCCTGTCCACTCACTCGCCGATCCTCGCCGCCATGGACGGCGCGACAATCCTCGAGCTGGGGGAGTGGGGCATCCGGGAAAGCACCTGGGAGGACCTGGAGCTCGTGCGGAGCTGGCGGTCGTTCCTGGCGGCGCCCGAGCGCTTCCTCCGCCACCTCCGCCCCTGAGCTGACCGAATCAAGGAGATTGGAGCGGCGAAGGCTCGGGATGCCCCTTACCGGGGACGCGAGGGGCAGGATCTCCTTGATTCGGTCAGCGGGAACCGCCGCGGCGGGATCCCGATCCGCGTGAATTAGACTGGGTGCCGCAATTCGCACCCGGAAGAGGATCAGCATGTCAGGGCATTCCAAGTGGGCGACCACCAAGCACCAGAAGGCGATCAAGGACAGCCGCCGCGCCAAGTCCTTCGCCAAGCTGATCAAGAACATCGAGGTCGCCGCCAAGATGGGCGGCGCGGATCTCTCGGGCAACCCCACGCTCGTCGATGCGGTGCAGAAGGCCAAGAAGACCTCGGTCCCCAACGACAACATCGACCGCGCCATCAAGCGCGGAGCCGGGCTCACCGGTGAGTCGATCGACTACCAGACGATCATGTACGAGGGCTACGCCCAGGGCGGCGTCGCACTTCTCATCGAGTGCCTCACGGACAACCGCAACCGCGCGGCCGCCGAGGTGCGCACCGCGATGACGCGCAACGGCGGCACCATGGCCGACCCGGGCAGCGTCGCCTACAACTTCAGCCGGAAGGGCGTCATCACCGTCTCGAAGACGGACGGCCTCACCGAGGACGACATCCTGGGTGCCGTGCTGGAGGCGGGCGTCGAGGACGTCAACGACCACGGCGAGACCTTCGAGATCGTGACCGAGCCGAGCGACCTCGTCGCCGCCCGCACTGCACTGCAGGAAGCCGGCATCGACTACGACTCGGCCGACGCCGAGTTCGTCCCCGGCGTGCAGGTCGCGGTCGACGCCGAGACGGCGCGGAAGATCTTCAAGCTCATCGACGCGCTGGAGGACTCGGACGACGTCCAGAACGTCTTCGCGAACCTCGACGTCCCGGCCGAGGTCATGGCCGAGCTCGAGAACGACTGACGCCCCGTGCGGGTGCTCGGCGTCGACCCCGGCCTGACCCGCTGCGGTGTCGGCGTCGTCGACGTCACGCGTGACCGGCGCGCGACCCTCGTGCACGTGAGCGTCATCCGGACGCCCATCGACATGCGGCTCGAGGAGCGCATCCTCGCCATCGGGCGCGGGATCGCGGAGCTGTTGGACGAGCACCGCCCGACCGCGGTCGCGCTCGAGCGGGTGTTCGCGCAGCACAACGTCCGCACCGTCATGGGCACGGCGCAGGCGAGCGGCGTCGCCATGCACGTCGCCGCGGAGCGGGGCTCGCGGTGGGGCTGCACACGCCGTCCGAGGTGAAGGCCGCGGTGACCGGGTACGGTTCGGCGGAGAAGAAGCAGGTGGCCACCATGGTCGCCAAGATCCTGGGGCTCGACGCACCGCCGACTCCCGCGGACGCGTCGGATGCGCTGGCCCTCGCGATCTGCCACGCCTGGCGCACGCCGGCGGCCGCCGCGACGCCTGGCGCGGCCGGTCTCACTCCGGCTCAGCGCGCGTGGGCCGAGGCCGAGAAGAGCTCCCGCCGGCCCTGACACTTCATTGCCGCCCGGCGGGATGCGGGACGAGTCGAACACTTCTTCGACTCTCCGTGTCGCCTCCTCGAGCTGGTCGGACGTCGCGCCTAGCCTGTGGCCATGATCTCCTCGCTGCGCGGTACCGTGCTCGCCGCGTCCGGAGCGTCGGTCGTCGTCGAGGTCGGCGGCATCGGCTATTCGGTCGCTGTCACGCCCCAGCACGCCCTCAGCCTCCGCATCGGCGACACGACGCTCCTGCACACGGCCCTGGTGGTCCGGGAGGACGACCTGTCCCTGTTCGGCTTCGCCGACCAGGAGGCGCTGCACGTCTTCGACCTGTTGCGCGGCGTCACGGGCGTCGGTCCCAAGTCGGCGCTCGGCGTGCTCGCCGCGATGTCGCCGGATCAGGTCGCGATGGCCGTGGTCGCCGAGGACGACGCCGCGTTCCGCAAGGTGTCCGGCATCGGTCCGAAGACGGCCAAGCTCATCATCGTCTCCCTGGCCGGGAAGCTCCTCGCCCCCGGGCCGTCGCGCCCGCGATCGCCCCGCGCACGGTGGGCGGCGACGTCGTGGTCGCCCTCGTGGGACTCGGCTGGCCCGAGCGGACCGCGCAGCAGACCGTGGAGGAGGTGCTGCGCGACGCCGCCGACGAGCGCAACACCCAGGCACTCCTCCGCGCCGCGCTCAGCCTGCTCGGCCCCCGCCAGCTGAGCGGGTCCGCCTCGTGAGCGACGGATCCATCCGGCCGGACGCCGAGTCGGAGGCGGAGCTCGCCTTCGAGGGCGCGCTCCGGCCCAAGTCGCTCGCCGAGTTCGTCGGGCAGCGCAAGGTGCGCGGTCAGCTCCAGCTCCTGCTGCAGGCGGCGAGCATGCAGAACCGCACGCCCGACCACATCCTGCTCGCCGGGCCTCCCGGGCTCGGCAAGACCACGCTCGCGATGATCGTCGCCCACGAGAGCGGGCGGCCGCTGCGCATGACCAGCGGTCCCGCCATCCAGCACGCCGGCGACCTGGCGGCGGTGCTCTCGGCGCTCGTGCCGGGCGAGATCCTCTTCGTCGACGAGATCCACCGCATGGCGCGCAGCGCGGAGGAGATGCTGTACCTCGCGATGGAGGACTTCCGCATCGACATCATGGTCGGCAAGGGAGCCGGTGCGACGTCGATTCCGCTCGACCTCGCGCCGTTCACGCTGGTCGGTGCGACGACACGGGCCGGCCTCCTCCCGAACCCGCTGCGCGACCGATTCGGCTTCACGGCGCACCTCGAGTTCTACGAGACCGCCGAGCTCGAGCAGGTCCTCGACCGGGCCGCGGCCCTCCTCGACCTCGAGGTCGACTCCTCCGCCCTGTCGATGATCGCGGGACGCAGCCGCGGCACACCGCGCATCGCGAACCGCCTCCTCCGGCGCGTCCGGGACTACGCCCTCGTGCACCGGACCTCCGCGGGGCTGGAGGCGGTGGACGCCGCCCTGGAGCTCTACGACGTGGACGGCCTCGGCCTCGACCGCCTCGACCGGGCCGTGATGCAGTGCATCCTCACGCGGTTCGACGGGGGACCGGTCGGCCTCAACACGCTCGCCGTCTCGGTGGGCGAGGAAGCGGAGACCATCGAGTCGGTCGTCGAGCCGTTCCTCGTCCGCACCGGACTGCTCACCCGCACCCCGCGAGGCCGGGTGGCGACGCCGTCGGGGTGGGAGCACTTCGGCCTGGCGCGCCGCGAAGCCTCGGTTCCGGCGGCCCTGTTCGGCGACCGGCTATAGTTCACATGGCGTCGCGCCCCTGTTGCCGCGCCTTGCGCTGACACCGCGCTCCCAGTCCGCGTCACTACACTGACCCGGATTTCTCTCCTGGAAGGCCCACTCGTGGATCCCATCACCATCGTCATGCTCGCAGTCCTCGCGCTGCTCATCTTCTTCATGTTCCGCAACAGCCGGAAGCGCCAGCGGGACCTCGCAGCCATGGCGGACCGCACGCAGCCTGGCGCGAAGGTCATGACCAACTTCGGCCTCTTCGGCACGATCGTCGCGATCGACCAGGAGGAGAACCAGGTGCAGCTCGAGACCGGGCCCGGCACCATCCTCACCGTGCACCGCCAGACCATCGCGAAGATCATCGAGCCGAACGAGGTCGTCACCGACGACGACGCGGAGGCCGTCGAGGCCGGCGAGGTCGATCCCGGCGACGGGACTCCCACCAGCCCGCACTACGGCGAGCGGGTGCTCGGCGAGGCCGACACGACGTCCGCCGCGCGCGCTCCCAAGAAGCTCGACGAGTAACCTGTACCGTCGCTCGAACGCCGTGAGAGCGGCGGCGATCCTCCCTGCCCTACGAGAAAGCTGAGTCCTGCCCTTGGCGAAGTCTCCGAGCCCGGTCCGCAAGGCCTGGCGCTCCCTCGCCGTCCTCGGCGGCATCCTCGTCGTCCTGGTCGGCCTCAACGTGCTCGGCGCCGTCTTCTCGGGCGCCGGCTGGGTGCCGAAGCTCGCCCTCGACCTCGAGGGCGGCACGCAGATCATCCTCGAGCCGGTCGTCGAAGGCGGCCAGCAGGTCTCCCAGGAGCAGCTCGACCAGGCGGTCGGCATCATCCGACAGCGCATCGACGCGGCGGGGGTGTCCGAGTCGGAGATCAACACGCAGGGCGGCCAGAACGTCGTCGTGTCGATCCCGGGTCAGCCGGACGAGCAGACGCTGCAGCGGATCGAGGCCTCCGCGAAGCTCGAGTTCCGCCCGGTCCTCCTGACCGGCGCTCCGGCGACGGACTCCGTCGGCGGCGACGCGGGCTCGACCCCGACCCCGGCGCCGACGCCCACCCCGACTGAGGCGCCCACTCCCGCGCCCAGCCCGACCAACGCGAGCGACCTGGCCCAGGTGACGCCGGAGCTGCAGTCGGCCTACGACTCCTTCGACTGCGGCTCCATCGACACCAGCACGCCGGCGCCGACGGACGAGCCGCTCATCACCTGCAGCACCGACGGCACGCAGAAGTACCTCCTGGGCCCGGTCGAGGTGAGCGGCGAGGACGTCGCCAACGCGACGAGCGGCGTCGTCCAGACCCAGACCGGCGGCAGCACCGGTGTGTGGGCCGTCAACCTCTCGTTCACCGGCAAGGGCGCGGACGAGTTCGGCAAGGTCACGGCCCGTCTCACCGGCCTGACCGCCCCGCAGAACCAGTTCGGCATCGTCCTCGACAAGCAGGTCATCTCCGCGCCGGTCGCCCAGGCGGTCATCACCGACGGCAACGCGCAGATCACCGGCTCGTTCACGCAGGAGACCGCGAAGTCGCTCGCCGACCAGCTGAAGTACGGCGCGCTGCCCATCAGCTTCAAGGTCCAGAGCTCCGACGTGATCTCGGCGACGCTCGGCTCCGAGCAACTGCGCAGCGGCCTCATCGCCGGACTCATCGGCCTGATCCTCGTGATCGGCTACTCGCTGGTGCAGTACCGCACCCTCGGGCTCGTCACGGTCGCGTCGCTCGTCGTCGCCGCCGCGCTCACCTACCTCCTCGTGACCTTCCTGTCCTGGCGTGAGGGCTACCGCCTCTCCTGGCCGGAGTCGCGGGCCTCATCGTGGCCATCGGCATCACCGCGGACTCGTTCATCGTGTACTTCGAGCGCATCCGCGACGAGCTGCGCGACGGCCGCGGCCTCACGGGGGCCGTCGAGGCGGGCTGGAAGCGCGCGTGGCGCACGGTGCTCGCATCGGACACGGTCAACTTCATGGCTGCGGCCGTGCTCTTCGCCGTCGCGGTCGGCAACGTGAAGGGCTTCGCCCTGACGCTCGGCCTCACGACGCTCATCGACGTCGCCGTCGTGGCCCTGTTCACGCACCCGATGCTCCAGCTGCTCGGCCGCCTGCCGTTCTTCGCCGAGGGTCACCGGTTCTCCGGTCTCGACCCCAAGGCGCTCGGCGCCGTGTACCGCGGCCGCGCGTCCTTCCGGACGCCCGTCGCCGTCACCGGCCGGGTCGCCGCCAGCCAGGGTGAGGCGGCCCGCCGCCAGACGATCGCCGAGCGCAAGGCCGCCGAGGCGGCCGCCGCCGCGCCGACGCGCTCGGGCGCCGTCCCGGCCGGCTCCGCATCCACCGAGAAGGGCAGGCGCTCCTGATGGCGAGCTTCTCGCAGTTCGGCAACGACCTCTACACCGGCAAGCGCTCGATCGACTTCATCGGGCGCCGCCGCATCTGGTTCCTGGTCTCCGCGATCGCGGTGCTGCTCGCCCTCACGGTGCCCTTCCTCCGCGGGGGCTTCACGTTCGGCATCGAGTTCACCGGCGGCTCCGAGTTCCGGATCACCGACGTGGCAGGCAGCGACCAGACGAAGGCGGAGGACGCCGTCACGAGCGTCGTCCCGGACATCGCGCCGCGCGTCTCGACGGTCGGTTCCGACGGCCTGCGGGTGCAGACCGACCAGCTCACGGACACGCAGAGCACCGAGGTCCGCGCGGCCCTCGCGGACGCCTACGGCCTCCCGCTCGAGGACGTCACCGAGTCCTTCATCGGCCCGTCGTGGGGCGCCGACATCACCGGCCAGGCCCTCCGGGGTCTGCTGATCTTCCTCGGCCTCGCCGCGATCGCCATGGCGCTCTACTTCCGCACCTGGAAGATGGCGGCGGCGGCCCTCATCGCGCTGCTGCACGACCTCGTGATCACGGCCGGCGTCTACGGCATCGTGGGCTTCGAGGTCACGCCGGCTGCCGTCATCGGCTTCCTCACCATCCTCGGCTACTCGCTCTACGACACCGTCGTGGTGTTCGACAAGATCCGCGAGAACACGACCGGGGAGAGGGCACGTCCGGGCGGACCTTCGGCGAGGCCGTCAACCTGGCGGTCAACCAGACCCTGGTGCGCTCCATCAACACGTCGGTGGTCGCGATCCTGCCGGTCGCGGCGATCCTCTTCATCGGAGCGTTCCTGCTCGGCGCCGGCACCCTGCGCGACATCGCGCTGGCCCTGTTCATCGGCATCCTCGTCGGCACCTACTCGACGATCTTCGTCGCGGCGCCGCTGTACTCGCTGCTGCGCGAGCGGGAGCCGGAGATCCAGAAGCAGAGCAAGCGCACGCTCGAGCTGCGCGCGAAGGGTCTCGCGTCGGTCGAGGAGCCCGCCGGTTCCGTGACCGCCCGCTAGCCCGCCGGGCGTCCGGGAACACGGAGGCCCGGTGCTAGCGTTATTCCCTTCGGAGGTGAGCGCATGACCGAGACGACCTCGGCGAACACCACCTCCCTGCGCAGGCTGGTGCCGCGCATCTTCTCTCGGGCCCAGCCCACCGGCGCGCTCGACACCCTGCTGCGCACCGTGCGCATGCAGCATCCCAAGGCGGACCTCGCGATCGTCGAGCGGGCGTACGCCGCCGCGGAGCGCGCTCACGAGGGCCAGAAGCGCGACAGCGGTGAGCCGTACATCACGCATCCGCTCGCGGTGGCGCAGATCCTCGCGGACCTGGGGATGGGCCCGAAGACGATCGTGGCGGGGCTCCTGCACGACACCGTCGAGGACACCGAGTACACGGTCGACCGGGTGCGCGCCGACTTCGGCGACGAGGTCGCGATGCTCGTCGACGGCGTCACGAAGCTCGACAAGCTCAAGTACGGCGACAGCGCCCAGGCGGAGACGGTCCGCAAGATGGTCGTCGCGATGTCGAAGGACATCCGTGTGCTCGTCATCAAGCTCGCCGACCGCCTGCACAACGCCCGCACCTGGGGCTTCGTCTCCACCGAGCGCGCCTCGCGGAAGGCGAAGGAGACCCTCGAGATCTACGCTCCGCTCGCGCATCGCCTGGGCATCCAGGCGATCAAGCTCGAGCTCGAGGACCTGTCCTTCGCGGTGCTCTACCCGAAGCTTTACGCGGAGATCGAGAGCCTGGTCCGCAGCCGCACGCCGCAGCGTGAGGGCTTCGTCCAGGAGGTCATCGACGCCGTCCAGGAGGATCTGCGCGCCGCGAAGATCCGCGGCAAGGTCATCGGCCGGCCGAAGCAGTACTACTCGATCTACCAGAAGATGGTGGTCCGCGGCCGCGAGTTCGACGAGATCTACGACCTCGTGGGCATCCGCGTGCTCGTCGACTCGCTGCGGGACTGCTACGCGGTGCTCGGCGCCATCCATGCGCGGTGGACGCCGGTTCCGGGACGCTTCAAGGACTACATCGCGACCCCCAAGTTCAACCTGTACCAGTCGCTGCACACGACCGTGCTGGGCCCCAACGGCCGGCCGATCGAGATCCAGATCCGCACGCACGAGATGCACCAGCGGGCGGAGTTCGGTGTCGCGGCGCACTGGAAGTACAAGGAGCGGATGAACGGCGGCCGCAGCTCCACCTCGGCCGACGACACCGACATGGTGTGGCTCGCCCACATCTCCGACTGGCAGGCGGAGACCGCCGACCCGGGCGAGTTCCTCGACTCCCTGCGCTTCGAGATCGGCGCCAAGGAGGTCTACGTCTTCACGCCGAAGGGCAAGGTGATCGGCCTGCCCTCGGGCGCCACCCCGGTCGACTTCGCCTACGCGGTGCACACGGACGTCGGCCACCGCACCATGGGCGCGAAGGTGAACGGCCGCCTGGTGCCGCTCGACAGCGAGCTCACGAGCGGAGACGTGGTCGAGGTGTTCACCTCGAAGAACCCGGACTCCGGACCCAGCCAGGACTGGCTCGGCTTCGTCAAGAGCCCGCGGGCGCGCAACAAGATCCGCCAGTGGTTCACCAAGGAGCGCCGGGACGAGGCGATCGAGCAGGGCAAAGACGCGATCAGCCGCGCCATGCGGAAGCAGAACCTGCCGCTGCAGCGCCTGATGAACCAGGACATCCTCGTCGAGGTCGCGTCCCAGATGCGCTACGACGACGTCTCCACCCTCTACGCGGCGCTCGGCGAGGGGCACGTCTCCACGCAGTCCGTCATCGAGAAGCTGCTCACCCTCATCCAGGGTGCTCAGGAGACCGAGGAAGAGGAGGAGATCGCGTTCCCGACGCGGCGCTCCAGCCGGTCTCGTGGCACCGACTCCGGCGTCCTCGTCCGCGGTGCGCCGGACATCCTCGTCAAGCTCGCGAAGTGCTGCACCCCGGTCCCGGGCGACACGATCGTGGGCTTCATCACGCGCGGCTCCGGGGTCTCGGTGCACCGCACCGACTGCAACAACGTCAGCTCGCTGACGCGGCAGCCGGAGCGCATCGTCGAGGTCGAGTGGGCGCCGTCGTCGAAGAGCGTCTTCCTGGTGCAGATCCAGGTGGAGGCGCTCGACCGGTCGGGGCTGCTCTCCGATGTGACGCGGGTGCTGTCCGAGCACCACGTCAACATCCTCTCCGCGACCGTGTCGACCTCGAGCGACCGCCTCGCGATCAGCCGCTTCGTCTTCGAGATGGGCGACACGACGCACCTGGACCGCGTCCTCAACGCGGTCCGCCGCATCGACGCCGTCTACGACGTCTACCGCGTCTCCGCCGGCTGACGCGCGCCCGCCGGGCGCGCCGAGCGCGGTGCGTGCCGCCGAGCGCGGTGCGTGGGGACGGCGCGGTCACCGAGCGCGGTGCGTGAGGACGGCGCGGTCACCGAGCGCGGTGTGTATCGACGAACGCGGTGCGTAGACGGGCCGCGCTCGTCGTCACGCCCCGCGCTCGGCGGTCCGCCCCGCGCTCGGCAACGGGTGGCGGCGACCCGTGCGACGGGAGGAGCAGACGACGGGGAACGCCGAGCGCACCCCGCCGCACCGAGCGCGCCGTCCTCTCATCGAGCGCGCCCCGAAACACCGAACGCACCCCGTATACGAGGCGCGCTCGGTGTTTCGGGGTGCGCTCGGCGAAGCATCAGCGCGCTCGGTGCTTCAGGGTGCGCTCGACGTGAACTGAGGCGGAAAGCGCAGCCCGAGCTGGAAGGCGAGGGCCTGCACTGAAGCGGCCACCTCCATCTTCTTAAGCTCCGACGGCAACACCAGCGGGCTGAACCCTCGGTGCGGAGATTTCGAGACGCGACCTTCGGCCGCTTCTCAATCAGCGGTCAGGGGGCGCTCGGCGTCTTGAGCATCATGGACGGCGGGATTTCGAGACGCCGCCTTCGGCGGCTCCTCAATCAGCGGTACGGGGGAGACCGCTCGACGGGTGGTTGAGCACGAGGCACCGCGGATTTCGAGACGCAGCCTTCGGCGGCTCCTCAATCAGCGGTACGGGGGAGAGCGCTCGGGGCGTCAAACATCAGCCACCGCGGATTTCGCTACGCGACCCTCGGCGCTCCTCAATCCCCGGTACTGGGTGAACTCTTCGCGGCGGTAGCGCCCTCCGCCACCACCTCTTGGAGCCGACGTATCGCGCGGACCCGGTGCACCGTGTACCGGGAATCCTCCAGCGACGCCCGCACCGCATCGGCGCCCGCGAGCCGCACCAGTCGCGCCGTCGCCTCCCGCTCGGCCGTGCCCCATTCGGCGCCGCGCAGGAGGTCGACGGCGGTGCGCAGCGTGGACGTGAGCCGCACGCCCGCGAGCGACTGGACGTCGTCGGGCCGGAGGCGCAGCTCCCGGATGTCGAGGCCGTCCGTCCCGGCCGCGCCCCTGTCGTCGACCGTGGCGCAGCACTGCAGGGGAGGGGCGCGGCGTCGGCGGCGCCGAGCAGCCACGCTGCCGTGAGCCGGTCGGCGATCAGCCGGTCCTTGAGCTGGAGCGCGACCGCCGCGGCTCGGGCCTCGGGCGTCTCCGGCAGGTCGCTCGGTCGCCAGCTCCCGGCCACAACGTACAGGGCCCCGTCCAGTCGCAGCGCGTGCAGCTCGGACGCGGGGAGGTCGGTCGGCGTCAGCAGGTCCGGGAGTCGCATCGGGACAGGGTGCCCGATGCAGTCCGCCGCTTTCCGCCGATCACGGCGCCTGTGCAGAACGCCCCGCGAGCTGCGCGGTGCGGGAGGGTCAGCTGCCGAGTGCGTCCAGCCAGATGCGGCGGGCGGCGAGGGCGTCCTCCGCCTCCTTGATCTTCCGCGCGTCCCCGGCCTTCCTCGCCGCGGCGAGCTCGGCCTCGAGCTTCTCGATGGCGGAGGTCAGCTGGGCGGCGAGACCCTCGGAGCGCGCCTTCGTCTCCGGGTTGTTGCGCTTCCAGTGCTCGTCCTCGAGCGCCTTCACGGCGTTCTCGATGCGGCGCAGCCGGTCGTTGAGGGGCTTCACGTCGTCGCGCGGGACCTTGCCGAGAGCGTCCCAGCGGCGCTGGATCTCGGTGAGGCGGGTGCGCGCGGCGCGCGCGTCGGAGGCGGTGAGCAGAGGCTCGGCCTCGTCGAGGAGCGCCCGCTTGGCGATGAGGTTCGCGCCGAACTCCTCGTTGTCGCGTGCGTCGACCTCGGCCTTCGCGGCGTACAGCACGTCGCCGGCGGCCTTGAAGCGTGCCCACAGAGTGTCGTCCTGCTTCTTGCCGGCGCGGCCCGCCGCCTTCCACTCCTCCAGGAGGTCGCGGTAGACGGGGATTCCCGCGGAGCCCTGCGGCGCGAGCGCCTCGGCGCGCTCGACGAGGCCCAGCTTGTGCTTGCGGACGTCGCGCTGCGCGGCGTCGAGCTCCGCGAAGAACGCGCGGCGGTGGTGCTCGACGGTGCTCCGGGCGGCGCGGAAGCGCTTCCAAAGGTCGTCGGCGACGTCCTTCGGGAGTCGGGGGCCCTCCTGCTGCTGCTTCTGCCAGCGGGCGAAGAGGTCCTCGAGGCGGGCGGTCGCCTGCTTCCACTGCGTGCTCGCGGGGTCTCCGGCGGCGATGCCCTCCGCCTCGGTGACGAGCGCCTCGCGTTCGGCGATGGCGCTCTGCAACTGCTCCTTCGCCTCGGCGGACTGCTTCTCGGTCAGCTGTGCGACGTTGCCGCTCAGCTGACCCAGCCGGTCGAGCAGACCCTGGAGGTCGCCGACCGCGTTCGCGGTGCCGATCGCGGCCTGGAGCTTGCGGACGGCCTTCGCGACATCCGCAGCGGGCGCGCCGTTGCGCGAGCGCTGCTCGAGGATGGCCACCTGGCCGGCGAGGTCGGCGTACTTGCGGCCGTAGTAGGCCAGCGCCTCCTCGGGCGTGGCGCCCGGGTACTGGCCGACGAGACGCTCGTCCTCGCCCTGACGGACGTAGACGTTGCCGTCTTCGTCGACTCGGCCCCAGAGGGCAGGATCGGTGGTGGTCACGCGGGTCACCTCGAGGTGTGGTTCGTTGCACGCCGAAGGCCGGTCGGGCGCTGGCCCAGCCTATTGCACCCCGGTGCGGGCCTTCGGCCAGTTATCAGACTGAGACCAGCGGGTTCGTCGACCGGCGGCCCGGCGTCACTGCACGGAGACCGAGGTGATCGTGGTCGCGGTGGCAGGGGCCCCGTCGCTGCTGCCGTCCGCCGTGCCCGCGTCGGTGACCGCCGCAGCGAGCTGGTCGAGCCCGCTCGTGACCTTCCCGATCACCGAGTAGCCGCCTGCGGCATCGGCCGGGATGGTCGTGTCCTCGTAGACGACGAAGAACTGGCTCCCGTTGCTGTAGGGGTTGCCGCCCTGCCGCGCGAGGGCGATCGTGCCGGCCGGGTAGACGTTGTCGGCGGGCGCGTTCTCGATGGGGCCGAAGGAGTACCCGACGTCGCCGCTGCCGTCGGCATTGGGCGCGCCGCACTGCAGCACGAAGAACCCGCCGTTGGTGAGGCGGTGGCAGCTCTTGCCGGGATAGAAGCCGCTCTGGGTGAGGCTGACGAAGGAGGCGACGCCCTGCGGCGCCGCGGCGCCGTCGAGGGTGATGCCGAGCGGAACGTCGTTGAGGGTCAGGGTGCCAGTCCAGGCGCGGCCCTCGGCCAGAGCCGGGTCGGGGACATCGCCGGTGTTCTGGCCGGTCGCCTCGGGTGTCGAGCTCGCGCTCGGGGTGGGAGAGGGCGACGGAGCAGGGACGCCGGGACCGGCCGTGAAGTAGAGGAGCTGTGCGCCCACGGCGAGCGCGACGACGACGGCCGCCGCGATGCCGGCGACAAGGTTGTCGCGTCGGCGCCGCCGGATCCGCTCGTCGTGCAGGGTCTGCCGCGCGGTGTATTCGCGGAGGTGCTGCCGCGCCTGCCGCTCCTCGGGCGTCCCCTTGCGTGCCATGCGCGTCGATTCCTTCCCCGCCGATGATGCCGAACCAGCATAGGGGCGGCGCTCCGAGCACCCCGTCGGCGGCGCCGCCTGGTCTGAGGGCGTGACCAGCCAGCCCGGCCTGCGCACCGGCTCGACTCCGCTCGCCGTGCGCATGCGACCTCGGAGCCTCGACGAGGTGGCCGGCCAGCGGCACCTGCTCCGCCGCGGATCGCCTCTCGTGGCGCTCGCGAGCGACCGCACCGGCGAGCGCGGCGGCACCTCCGTCATTCTCTGGGGGCCGCCGGGCACCGGGAAGACGACGCTGGCCCAGGCGATCGCGCACAGCTCCGGGCGGCGGTTCGTGGAGCTCTCGGCCGTGACGGCCGGCGTGAAGGACGTGCGGCAGGTCATGGAGGAGGCGCTCTCCACGAGGGACCTGTACGGCACCTCGACCGTCCTGTTCCTCGACGAGATCCACCGCTTCACGAAGGCCCAGCAGGACGCGCTGCTCCCGGGGGTCGAGAACGGCTGGGTCATCCTCATCGCCGCGACCACGGAGAACCCGTCGTTCTCGGTGATCGCGCCCCTGCTGTCCCGCTCGCTGCTGCTCACGCTCGAGACGCTGTCCGACGAGGACCTCGGCATCCTCGTGGACCGAGCCCTGGTGGACGAGCGGGGGCTCGCCGACCGCGTCGTGCTCGACCCGGACGCCCGTGCCGCGATCATCCGACTCGCGTCGGGCGACGCGCGCCGGGCGCTGACGGCCTTGGAAGCATCCGCGGTCTCCGCGGTTGCGGCCCAGGCGGCCGAGCGCGAGGGCGGCGCGGAGCCCGACAGTGACGAGGACGAGGAGGCGGCGAGCAACGGCCTTCTCGACGACAACGAGGACCAGGACGAGGACGACGAGGCGGACGGAGGCGACTCGTCGGCCGCAGCCGCTCCCGCGGAGAAGCCCGTCATCACGGCCGACATCGTGGCGCGCGCCGTCGACCGTGCACTGCTCCGCTACGACCGCCAGGGCGACGAGCACTACGACGTCATCAGCGCGTTCATCAAGTCGGTGCGGGGCTCGGACGTCGACGCCGCCATGCACTACCTCGCCCGGATGATCGAGGCGGGGGAGGACCCGCGCTTCATCGCCCGGCGGATCATCGTGTCCGCGTCGGAGGACATCGGGATGGCTGATCCGCAGGCGCTCACCATCGCCGTCGCGGCGGCCGACGCAGTCCAGTTCCTCGGCATGCCCGAGGGGCGCATCCCGCTCGCCCAGGCGGTCGCCTATCTCGCCACGGCGCCGAAGTCGAACGCCTCCTACCTGGCCCTCGACCGCGCCATCGCCGACGTCCGCGCCGGAAAGATCGGCCGCGTTCCGAAGCACATGCGGGACGCGCACTACGCCGGCGCCAAGCGGCTCGGGCACGGCAAGGGGTACAAGTACTCGCACGACTGGGAGCACGGCGTCGCACCCCAGCAGTACCTCCCCGACGAGCTCGTGGGCACCGAGTACTACGAGCCGAAGGGCAACGGCTTCGAGCGCGACATCGCGGCGCGGCTCGAGCGGCTGCGCAAGATCCTCCGCGGACAGTGACGCCGTCGCCCTCCGGCGCGCGAGGTGCTAAAGTATCCGACGGCCTTGATCGGTCCGAAGCGAGCGGCTGCGCGACGGACTGGAGAAGGAACCGTCGCCTGTAGCCGGCCGGTTCCGCGGCGACACACCTCTTCCTCGTACCGGACGCGTTCGCGCGCCGGGATCTCTCTTCGAATCCGTCCGAAAGGCATCCGTGTCCACCAAGTCACGCACCCGCAGCAAGACGCGCCTCTCCCGCGCGCTCGGCATCGCCCTCACGCCGAAGGCGGCCCGCTACCTCGAGAAGCGGCCCTATGCGCCGGGCGAGCACGGCCGCACCAAGCGCAAGACCGACTCCGACTACGCCGTCCGCCTGCGCGAGAAGCAGCGCCTGAGGGCTCAGTACGGCATCCGCGAGGCGCAGCTGCGCATCGTCTTCAACGAGGCCCGCCGCACCGCCGGCCTGACCGGTGAGAACCTGGTCGAGCTCCTCGAGCTGCGCCTGGACGCACTCGTCCTCCGTGCCGGCTTCGCCCGCACCACGGCTCAGGCTCGCCAGATGGTCGTGCACCGCCACATCCTGGTCGACGGCCAGATCGTGGACCGTCCCTCCTTCCGCGTGAAGCCGGGCCAGCTCATCCACGTCAAGGCGCGCAGCGAGGGCACCGAGCCCTTCCAGGTGGCCGCGGCCGGCGGTCACGCCGACGTGCTGCCCAAGGTCCCGCCGTACCTCGACGTCGAGCTCGACAAGCTCCAGGCCCGCCTCATCCGCCGCCCGAAGCGCGCCGAGGTCCCCGTGACCGCCGAGGTCCAGCTGGTCGTGGAGTACTACGCCGCTCGCTAAGCGGCGTGCATAGGCTCAGCGCCGCTCGCTAAGCGGCGTGCATAGGCTCAGCGCCGCTCGCTGAGCCGTCGCAAGGCAATACGCTGTGAGGCGGACCACTCTCGGGTGGTCCGCCTCATGCGTTCTCGGGAAGGAATGGACCATGGACGGTGGCGACATCGCCGGACTCATCGCGGCGGTCGTGTTCGCGATCCTGGTCGCCCTCCTCGCGATCCCGCTGGTGAAGCTCGGCAGGGTGCTCGACCAGACCACCGTGTCGATCCGCGAGGCGACGGACGGCATCACGCCGATCCTCACCGAGACGACGACCACGATCCGCGAGGCGAACAAGCAGCTCGCCCGCGTCGACACGATCACGGGGAACGTCGCCGACGTCTCGGGCAACGTGTCCGCGCTCGTGTCGCTCTTCGCCGCATCGGTCGGCGGCCCGCTCATCAAGCTCGCCGGCTTCAGCGCCGCCGTCCGGGCCGGGATCGCCGGGCTCCGGGGCGCAGACCGGGCCGCGAAGCGGCCGAAGCGCGCGAAGTAAGCTGATCCCTCCCCGCCGTCCGCCCCTTCCGAGAGGAACACGATGAAGAACGCAGTGTGGCTCGTGATCGGCGTCGTGGTGGGACTCGCAGTGGCTCGCCGCCTCGGCAGGACCTCGCAGAGCTCGGAGCTCGGCGGAACCCTCGACGCCCGTGCCCGCGAGTTCGGCAAGACCGTCGCCGACAGCTACCGAGCACGCCAGGCGGAGCTCCGTGCCGCTCTCGCGCGGGGCGACGACGCCATCAACGACCGGCGCTAGCGCCCTCTCCTCCCTTCCGCATTCCGCCGTCGCCGGCTCCCGCGGCGGCATCCGAACAGATCCCCAAGGTGTCATGCAGACTGCCGAAATCCGCCGGCGCTGGCTCGAGTTCTTCGGCGGGCGCGGGCACACCGTGGTCCCGTCCGCGTCGCTCGTCAGCGATGACCCGACGCTCCTCTTCACCGTCGCGGGCATGGTCCCGTTCATCCCGTACCTGACCGGCCTGGTGCCCGCGCCGTACCCGCGAGCCACGAGCGTGCAGAAGTGCATCCGCACGCTCGACATCGAGGAGGTCGGCAAGACCACCCGGCACGGCACGTTCTTCCAGATGAACGGCAACTTCTCCTTCGGCGACTACTTCAAGGAGGGGGCCATCGGCTTCGCCTGGGAGCTGCTCACCTCCCCGGAGTCAGCCGGAGGGCTCGGGTTCGACGAGAAGGATCTGTGGGTCACCGTCTACCACGACGACGACGAGGCGGCGCAGATCTGGCGCAAGACGGCCGGCATCCCGGAGAGCCGGATCCAGCGGCGCGGCAAGGCCGACAACTTCTGGCACACCGGCCAACCCGGCCCCGGCGGCCCCTGCTCGGAGATCTACTTCGACCGTGGTCCCGCGTACGGTGCCGAGGGCGGCCCGGAGGCGGACGAGAACCGCTTCATCGAGATCTGGAACCTCGTCTTCATGCAGTACCTGCTGAGCGACGTGCGGGGCAAGACCGACTTCGACATCGCGGGCGATCTGCCGCGCCGCAACATCGACACCGGCATGGGCCTCGAGCGCGTCGCGTTCCTCAAGCAGGGCGTCGACAACCTGTACGAGATCGACCAGGTTCGTCCCGTCCTCGACCGGGCGTCCGAGCTGTCCGGCCGCCGCTACGGCGCGGATCACGGCGACGACGTGCGAATGCGCGTCGTCGCGGACCACGTCCGCTCCGCGCTCATGCTCATGGCGGACGGCGTCGTGCCGGCCAACGAGGGCCGCGGCTACATCCTGCGCCGCCTGCTGCGCCGCACGGTGCGCTCGATGCGGCTGCTGGGCGTCGAGGATCCCACCCTGCCCGAGCTGTTCCCGGCGTCCCGCGACGCCATGCACACGGCCTACCCCGAGGTGTTCACCGACTTCGACCGGATCTCCCGGTCCGCGTACGGCGAGGAGGAGGCGTTCCTCCGAACGCTGGCGGGCGGCACGAGCATCCTCGATCTCGCGGTCGGCGACACCCGCGAGCAGGGCAGCAGCCAGCTCCGCGGCGACACCGCCTTCCTCCTGCACGACACCTACGGCTTCCCGATCGACCTCACCATGGAGATGGCGTCCGAGGCAGGGCTGTCCGTCGACCGCGGCGCCTTCGACCGGCTGATGGCCGAGCAGCGCGCCCGCGCGAAGGCGGATGCGAAGTCGAAGAAGCAGGCGATCGCCGACCTCTCCGCGTACAGCCCCTTCCGTGCGGCGGGGGAGACCACGTTCCTCGGCTACGACTACCTCCAGGCGGAAGCCACGGTGCTCGGCATCCTCACCGACGGCGTCTCCGTCGACCGGGCGTCCGCGGGGCAGACCGTCGAGGTGATCCTCACCGAGACGTCGCTCTACCCGGAGTCCGGCGGCCAGGAGGCCGACGCCGGCACGATCGTCGGACCCGGCTTCGAGCTCGAGGTTCTCGACGTCCAGCGCCCCGTGAAGGGCCTCATCTCGCACCGGGCGCTCGTGCGCTCGGGTGAGGTGGGCGTGGGGGATGCGGCGACCACGGTCGTGGACCCGGTGTGGCGCAAGGGCGCGACGCAGGCGCACTCCGCGACGCACCTCGTGCACGCCGCGCTGCGCCAGGTGCTCGGCCCGAACGCGCACCAGTCCGGCTCGTACAACAAGGCCGGCTACCTGCGCCTCGACTTCACCTGGAGCCGCGCGCTCTCGCCCGAGACGCGGAGCGAGATCGAGGAGGTCGCCAACTCGGCGATCCAGCAGGACTACGACGTCGTCACGCGCGTCCTCCCGATCGACGAGGCGAAGGCCCTCGGCGCGATGGCCCTCTTCGGCGAGAAGTACGGCGACACCGTCCGCATGGTCGACATCGGCGGGCCGTGGTCGCGCGAGCTCTGCGGTGGCACCCATGTCGCCTCGAGCGCGGAGATCGGCCTCATCAACCTCATCAGCGAGTCCTCCGTCGGCTCCACCAACCGCCGCGTCGAGTCGCTGGTCGGGCCGGAGGCGTTCCGCGAGTTCGCGACCGAGCGCGCCATCGTCGCGCAGCTGACGAGCGAGCTGAAGGCCCCGAAGGACCAGGTCGCGCAGCGCGTGGCCGATCTGATGGCGAGTCTCAAGTCGGCGGAGCGGCGGATCGCGGAGTTCGAGCAGCAGGCGCTCTCGTCCCGGGTTCCCGCGCTCCTCGCGGCCGCCCGGCCGGTGGGCGCCGTCACGGCGGTGCTCGAGTCCGTCGGCGCGGTCCGCTCGGCCGACGACCTCCGCTCGCTGGCCACCACCGTCCGCGAGCGGCTGGGCGGCTCGGCCGGCGTCGTGGCCCTGGCGGGCGACGTGGGCGGCAAGCCCGCGGTGATCGTCGCGACCACCCCTGCCGCCCGCCAGGCCGGCGTCAAGGCGGGCCCTCTCGCGAAGACCGCCGCGGGCGTGCTCGGCGGCGGCGGAGGCGGAAAGGACGACATCGCTCAGGGCGGCGGGTCGAGCCTGGATGCGGTGCCCGCGGCCCTGGAGGCCATCGCGGCGCAGCTTCCGGGGTGAGTCCGATGCGTTCCGGCGTGCGGCTCGGCGTCGACGTCGGCCGCGCGCGCGTGGGGCTCGCCGCGAGCGACCCGTCCGGGGCCCTCGCGTTCCCGGTCGAGACGCTCGCGCGCCGCGACGATGTGGTGGCCCGCATCGCGGCCGAGGCCGCCGAGCGGTCGGTCCTCGAGATCGTGGTCGGGCTGCCGCTGTCGATGTCCGGCGGCGACACGGCGTCGACCGCGGACGCTCGGGAGGTCGCGGCCGCCCTCGCCGGCGCGACCGACGTGCCCGTTCGGCTCGTGGACGAGCGGCTGAGCACGGTCAGCGCGCAGTCGGCGCTGCACGCATCGGGGCGGAACACGCGCTCGTCGCGCTCCGTGGTGGATCAGGTGGCCGCCGTTATCATTCTGCAACATGCACTCGACTCGGAGCGTGCGGGCGGGATGCCGCCCGGCGTGATCGTCGAGCAGAGCTGAAAGGCCTCCGTGTCCCAGATTCCTCCCCCGGACCGCGATCCGGCACCTCCGCCCCGACCTGGGACGAGCTGCTCGGCTCCGACGGTGCCGCGGAGCGCGAGGAGGCCGACGTGTCACCGACCCGACGTGAGTTGCGCGAGCGCGAGGCCGCCCACATCGCCGGCCGCGTCCGCTCCCGCGGGGGAGCGACCGCGAGCTACGGCTTCCCGGAGACGGCTCCGCCGCCCCGCCGCCGGCGGTGGCTCGCCTGGATCATCGCGCCCCTGGTGCTGGTCCTCGTCCTCGGCGGAGGAGCGTTCACGGCCGCGTCGCTGCTGTTTCCGCAGCAGCTGCACACCCTGATCTTCGGGGCGGAGAAGAACGACTACGAGGGCTCGGGCAGCGGCGACGCCATCCTCGTCATCCACGAGGGCGACATCGGCCAGGACGTGGCCAAGAATCTCGTCGCCGCCGGGGTGACCAAGACCTTCGACTCCTTCTACGGCCTCCTGCTCGCCACCGAGCCCGCGCCCGTCTTCCAGCCCGGCGCGTACCAGCTGAAGCAGCACATGAGCGCTCGCGCGGCGCTCGACCGCCTCCTCGACCCGGCCAGCAAGCTCGAGAACCAGGTCGCCATCCCCGAGGGCGAGACGATGTCGAGCGTCCTCCAGCTCGTCTCGGATGGCACGCAGATCCCCGTCGCGGACCTGCAGGCCGCGGCCGCCGACGTCGCGTCCTTCGGTCTGCCCGCCGAGGCGACGAGCCTCGAGGGCTTCCTGTTCCCCGCGACCTACCAGTTCGATCCCGGCGTGACGGCCCACGACGCTCTCAAGGTGCTCGTCGACCGGTCGTTCCAGGCTCTCGACGCGGCCGGCGTCGCGCCGCAGGACCGGTGGCGGACGGTCGTCCTCGCCTCGCTCGTCCAGAAGGAGGCGGGACTCCGCGACGACTACTACAAGGTGTCGCGCGTGTTCCTCAACCGGCTCGACCAGGGGATGCTCCTGCAGTCGGACGCGACCGTGGCCTACGGGACCGGGAACACCCACCGGGTGGCCACCACGGACGCCGAGCGCGCCGACGGCAACAACCCGTACAACACCTACGTGCACCCGGGGCTGCCGGTCGGGCCGATCTCGAATCCCGGCGATCTCGCGATCGACGCCGCGCTGCACCCCGCCGACGGACCGTGGCTGTTCTTCGTGACGGTCAACCTCGAGACGGGGGAGACCGTGTTCTCGGAGAACGAGGAGCAGCACGAGGCGGCCGTCCAGCAGTGGCTGGCCTGGATGGACGACCACCCCGAGTACCAGTGACCCGGCTCGCCGTCCTGGGATCGCCGATCGGGCACTCGCGATCCCCGCAGCTGCACGCCGCCGCCTATCGGGAGCTCGGGCTCGACTGGGAGTACGGGCGGAGCGAGGTGCGCTCCGGCGACCTCGCGGCCTTCATCGGCGGGCTCGATCCGTCCTGGCGGGGCCTCTCGCTGACGATGCCGCTCAAGCGGGAGGTGCTGCCGCTCCTCGACGAGCGGGACGAGCTGACGGAGCTCACCGGCGCGGCCAACACGGTGCTGCTCGCCGGCGGCACCCGCACGGGCTTCAACACCGACGTCGGCGGCATCGAGGCGGCCTTCGCCGAGCGAGGGGTTCCGCCGCTGTCCACCGCACTCGTGCTCGGCGGAGGCGCGACCGCCGCGTCGGTGCTCGTCGCCCTTGCCCGGCTCGGCGTGACGAGCGTCACCGTCGCGGTCCGCGACCCGGGACGCGCGGAACCCCTGGTAGAGCTGGCGGCAGCAGTCGGCGTGCAGCTCGCCGTCGCCGCGTTCGGTGCGGAGCTGCCGGCGACCGACCTCCTGGCCAGCACCCTCCCGGGAGACGCGCCGCCGCCGCCGCTCCCGGCTCCCGGCAGGGCGGCGCTCCTCGACGTCGCCTACGACCCCTGGCCGAGCCGGCTCGCGGACGGCTGGGCGGGCCCCGTCGTGAACGGCCTCGACATGCTGCTGCACCAGGCGCTGCTGCAGGTCCGCGTCTTCGTGAACGGGGATCCGGGCCGCGTCCTCGACGGCGAGGCGGGCGTCCTCCGGGCCATGCGGGCCGCTGTGGGAGGATTCTGATCATGCTTCGTTGGCTCACTGCGGGGGAATCGCACGGTCCCGAACTCGTCGCGATCCTCGAAGGACTCCCCGCCGGGGTCCCCGTCACGCTCGACGGGATCCGCGAGGACCTGCAGCGCCGGAAGCTGGGCTACGGCCGGGGCTCCCGCCAGAAGTTCGAGCAGGACGAGCTGAACCTGTCCGGCGGCGTCGTGCACGGGCGGAGCATCGGCGGCCCCGTCGCCCTCCGCATCGGCAACACCGAGTGGCCCAAGTGGGTCGAGGTGATGAACCCGGAGCCGGTCGAGCTGACCGAGCGGTCGCGGGGCCGAGGCGCCGCCCTCACGCGTCCCCGCCCGGGCCACGCCGACCTGGTCGGCATGCAGAAGTACGACTTCGACGAGGCGCGCCCGGTCCTCGAGCGCGCGAGTGCCCGCGAGACGGCCGCTCGCGTCGCGCTCGGCGCGGTCGCTCGCGCCTTTCTCGAGGAACTCGGCATCCGGTTGATCAGCCACACGCTCTCGATCGGCCCGGTCCGGGTGCCGGAGGGCACGCCGCTGCCGCGTCCGAGCGACCTCGCGACGGTCGACGAGGATCCGCTGCGCTGCTTCGATCCCGCCACGTCGGCCCTCATGGTGGCCGAGGTCGACGACGCCAAGCGGGAGGGGACACCCTCGGCGGCGTCGTCGAGGTGCTCGCCTACGGGCTGCCGCCCGGGCTCGGCTCCTACGTGCACTGGGACCGGCGCCTCGATGCGCAGCTCGCCGCGGCGCTCATGGGCATCCAGGCGATCAAGGCGGTCGAGGTGGGTGACGGGTTCGCCACCGCCGCGCGCCGCGGCTCCGCCGCCCACGACGAGCTCGTGCCGGGACCGGACGGAATCGAGCGGCTCAGCGACCGGGCGGGCGGCACCGAGGGCGGCATGACGACCGGCACCGTCCTCCGCGTCCGCGCGGCGATGAAGCCGATCTCGACGGTCCCGCGCGCGCTCCGCACGGTGGATGTGTCGAGCGGCGAGGCCGCATCGGCCCACCACCAGCGCTCGGATGTCTGCGCCGTCCCTGCCGCGGGCGTGGTCGCCGAGGCGATGGTCGCGCTCGTGCTCGCGAACTCGGTGCTCGAGAAGTTCGGCGGCGACTCGGTGGGCGAGACGCGGCGGAACCTCGACGCCTACCTCGCCGCCATCCCGGAGACGCTCCGCACCAGTCCGACCGCGGATCTCCGTGGAGTCTGAGGCCACTGCGCCCCTGCTCGTCCTCATCGGACCGCCGGGCGCGGGCAAGACCAAGGTAGGCCGGCGGGTGGCCCGCGCGCTCGGCGTGCCGTTCACCGACACCGACAAGTGCATCGTCGCCGAGCACGGGCGGATCGCGGACATCTTCGCCGAGCACGGCGAGCCGTACTTCCGTGCACTCGAGCGCGAACAGGTCACCGCCGCGCTCACCGGCGAGGGGATCGTCGCCCTCGGCGGCGGGGCGATCCTCGACCCGCGCACCCAGGCGGACCTGCACGAGTGCCGGGTCGCCCTCGTGATGGTCGACGCCGACGCGGTGGGGGAGCGGATCGAGGGCGCCAAGCGCCCGTTGCTCGCCTCCGGCGGTGTCGCCGCGTGGAAGGCGCTCGTCGAGCAGCGCCTCCCGATCTACGAGGCGCTCGCCTCCCGCACGTTCGACTCGTCGCGCCGGCCCATGCAGGCGGTCGCGGACGACGTGCTCCGCTGGCTTCGCGAGGAGGGCGTCCGATGACCGGCACGACCACGATCCCGGTCCGGGGTGAGCACGGCTACGACGTCCTCGTCGGCCGCGGGCTCACCGACGCGATCGCCGACGCGCTCGGGCCGTCGGTGCAGAAGGTGCTCGTCGTGCACCAGCCCACCCTCGCCGCTCGGGCGGAGGCGCTCCGGGACGCGCTCCAGGGCCGCGTCCAGGTGCTCCTCGCCGAGGTGCCGGACGGGGAGGCCGCGAAGCGCGTCGAGGTCGCCGCGTTCTGCTGGCAGGTGCTCGGGCAGGCCGACTTCACCCGCTCGGACGCGGTCATCGGGTTCGGCGGCGGAGCGGTCACCGACCTGGCGGGCTTCGTCGCCGCCACGTGGCTGCGCGGCGTCGCGCTGATCCAGGTGCCGACGACCGTGCTCGGCATGGTCGACGCCTCGGTGGGCGGGAAGACCGGCATCAACACGGCCGAGGGGAAGAACCTCGTCGGGTCGTTCTACGCGCCGCGGGCCGTGATCGCGGACCTCGACAACCTCGAGGGCTTCCGCGCAACGAGATCCTCGCCGGGTTCGCCGAAGTGGTGAAGTGCGGCTTCATCGCCGTGCCGGAGATCCTCGACATCGTCGAGTCCGATCCCGCGCGCGCCACGAATCCAGAGACGGACGAGTTCCGCCGGGTCGTCGAGCTCGCCATCGGCCTCAAGGCCGAGGTGGTGAGCGAGGACTTCACCGAGGCCGGGCGGCGGGAGATCCTCAACTACGGCCACACGCTCGGCCACGCCATCGAGCACGCCGAGCGCTACCAGTGGCGGCACGGCGCCGCCGTGTCCGTCGGGATGGTCTATGCCGCCGAGCTCGCGCGCCTGGCCGGCCGGCTCAGCGATGCAGCCGCAGACCGGCACCGGACCGTCCTCGGCGCCCTCGGGCTGCCGATGGAGTATCCGGCGGGCCGGTGGGCGAGCCTCCTCGCCACGATGCGGCGGGACAAGAAGGCGCGAGGATCGCTGCTGCGCTTCATCGTGCTCGACGACATCGGCAAGCCGACCGTCCTGCAGGGCCCCGAGGACCAGCTCCTCTTCGCCGCCTACCAGGAGATCGCCTCCTGACGAGCACGTTCCGGCCCGACTAGTACGGTGCGCCGTACCATCCGGGCCGGAACGTGCTCCTTCAGCCCACTCGGTAGGGTGGGGGCCGTGACTCGCGTGCTCGTGCTCAACGGACCCAACCTGGGGCGCCTCGGAACCCGGGAGCCGGACATCTACGGCAGCGAGACGCTCGAGGACCTCCGGACGCAGCTCGAGCAGGACGCGCCGGACGGCGTCACGGTCGACCTCCGGCAGACCGACGACGAGGGCACCCTCATCGGGTGGCTGCACGAGGCGGTCGACACGTCGATGCCCGTCATCCTCAACCCGGCCGCGTTCACGCACTACTCCTACGCGCTCCGCGACGCCGTCTCGATCGTCACCGAGGCGGGACTGCCGCTCATCGAGGTGCACCTCTCCAACCCGCACGCGCGCGAGGAGTTCCGGCACACGAGCGTCGTGACGGGCGTGGCCACCGGCGTGATCGCAGGTCTAGGCTTCGACTCGTATCGGCTCGCGCTCTCCGCGGTCCTGCGCCGCGCTCCTGCCGGGTCCTGACCTGAAGGAGGGGACGATGGCGTCCCCAGATGCGGCGTTCGCGGGCAGCATCCCCGCTCTCTACGAGCGCCACCTGGGCTCGATGATGTTCGCGCCCTATGCTCGCGAGCTCGCCGCACGGCTCGCGGACCTGACGAGCGGGCGGCTGCTGGAGATCGCGGCGGGGACCGGGATCGTCACGACGGCGCTGCGCGAGCGGCTGCCGTCCGCTGTCGAGATCGTCGCCACCGACCTGAACCCGGCCATGATCGCCGTCGCCACCGAGAAGCCCGGCATGGACGGCGTGGAGTGGCTGCCCGCCGACGCTCAAGAGCTGCCGTTCGGCGACGGCGAGTTCGACGTGCTCACGAGCAGCTTCGGCGTCATGTTCTTCCCGGACCGGAACGCGGGCTATCGCGAGGCGGTGCGGGTGCTGCGCCCCGGCGGCCGGTACGTCTTCACGGTGTGGGACTCCCTCGAGCACAACGACTTCACGCGCATCGTGAACGACGTCGCGGAAGCCGCCTTCCCGGACGACCCGCCGCGTTTCATCCCCCGCACGCCGTTCGGCTACAGCGATCAGGCCGCGATCCGGAGCGACGTGCTCGCCGCCGGATTCTCCGACGTCGGCATCGAGACCGTGCCGCTGCCGTGCCGCGCGAGCTCACCTCGGGATCCCGCGGTCGGGATCTGCCAGGGCACGCCGCTGCGGGCTGAGATCGAGGCGCGCGGAGGCGACCTCGGGGCGGTGACCGACGCGGCCGCCGTGGCGATCGAGGAGGCGTACGGCGCCGGTCCGGTCACCAGCCGCATGCAGGCGCTCGTCGTCACCGCGGTCCGCTGAGAGCCGCACCGCGGGGGCATTACACTTCTGGGGGCGTTCCGGGCGGTTCCCGGGCGCTCCTTCCGCGCAACGATAAGGACCCCCATGGCCTCTACCGCTGACATCCGCAACGGCGTCGTGCTCAACATCGACGGCCAGCTCTGGAACGTCGTCGAGTTCCAGCACGTCAAGCCGGGCAAGGGCGGCGCGTTCGTGCGCACCAAGCTCAAGAACGTCGTCACGGGCAAGGTCGTCGACAAGACGTACAACGCGGGCGCCAAGATCGAGATCGAGAACGTCGACCGCCGCGACTTCCAGTACCTGTACCGCGACGGCGACGACTTCGTCTTCATGGACACCGCCGACTACGACCAGATCACCGTTCCCGCGGGAGTGGTCGGCGACGCCGCGAACTTCCTCCTCGAGAACCAGTCCGCGACCATCGCTCTCAACAACGGCAACCCGCTCTACGTCGAGCTGCCGACGAGCGTCGTCATGGAGATCACCTACACGGAGCCGGGGCTTCAGGGCGACCGCTCGAACGCCGGCACCAAGCCCGCCAACATCGAGACCGGCTACCAGATCCAGGTGCCCCTGTTCGTCGAGATCGGCACCAAGGTCAAGGTCGACACCCGCACGGGCGACTACCTCGGCCGGGTGAACGACTGACGTGAGCGCTCGGTCGAAGGCCCGCAAGCGGGCATTGGACATCCTCTACGCCGCCGATGTCCGGCAGGCGCCGGTCCGGGAGCTGCTCGAGGCCGAGGCGGGCCGGGCGGCAGGGGAGCCGCAGCGCGCGGCGAGCTGGCTCTATGCCCGGGACATCGTCGACGGCGTCGAGGATCACCGCGCCGAGATCGACGGCCTCATCGCCGAGCACGCCCAGGGCTGGACGCTCGCCCGCATGCCCGCCGTGGACCGCGCGATCCTCCGCATCGGCGTGTGGGAGCTCAAGTTCAACGACGAGGTGCCCGCCGCGGTCGCCATCGACGAGGCCGTCGAGCTCGCCAAGGAGCTCAGCACCGACGAATCCTCGGGCTTCGTGCACGGCGTGCTCGCGGCCGTGGGCCGCGCCTCCGCGGTGAGCTGAGGCCCCTCCGCGTCACGCGGCGGCGAGCCGCTCCACCTCATCGGCGATCCGCGGCGCCCCGCCCAGGTCGCGGAGCTCCGTGCCGAGTCGCCGGGCCGTCGCACGGAACGCGGGCTCGGCCGTCAGCCGGTCGTAGGCGGCGAGCACCTGCGCGGCGTTCGGCCGTCCGGTGCGGAGGTCGATGCCGGCCCTGGCATAGGCGACGCGGGCGGCGATGTCCGGCTTGTCGAGGTCCCCGCCGGCCACGACCAGCGGTACGCCGGCGCTCAGGGCGCCGAGCACACCTCCCCAGCCCCCGTTGGTGATCATCACCGAGGTGAAGGGCATCAGTCGGTCCTGCGGCACGAAGTCGGCGACTCTCGTCCCTGCGGGCACCGAGAAGGGCAGGCGGGTGCGGCCGCGGATCCCCGTGCTGGCCACCACGAGGACGTTCCGTGCCGACAGCGCGGCGAGGGCGGGCTCCAGCAGGTGGGTCGGGTCGACGTTCTGCGTGCCTTGCGTGACGTAGACGACGGGACGCGTCGAGCTCGCCACCTGCCCCCACCAGTCGGGGAGCGGTGCGTCCGAGGTGGCCGGGATCGCCCCGACGTAGACGAGGTTCGGGGGCGGGTCGGAGCGGCCGTAGTCGAGCGCGGGGGAGCCGAGCGCGAGGAGCAGCTGAGGGGAGAGCCAGGCCAGGTAGAAGGGCCGGTCGGTCGGCGGCAGCTGCACCCCGGCACGGACCTGCTGGTAGGCGCGCTGCAGCGGCGCTCCCGCGACGTTGACGAGGAAGCGCAGGGCGGCGTCCCGTGCCCCGCCGACGGCCGTGTGGTGGGGGCGGAGGCGCAAACCGGCGGGCGGGAGGTCGCGGCTCGGGATCGAGAGGGGCACGACACTGAGGCTCGCCCAGCGGCAGCCCGTCGTCTCCGCCACCAGGGACGCGCCCGTGGAGAGCGCATCGCCGAGCAGCACATCCCACGGCTCGCTCCGCCAGGCGGCGACGAGGTCCCTGTGCTGCCCGACGCCCGTGCGCAGGAACAGCTGCTCGAGGTTCGCCAGCAGCTGGCGCGGGCCGGGGCGGCCCCGGAGTGCGGGGAACGTGGCGCTCAGATCGTTCTCATCGAAGTCGGGCGCCTCCGTCCAGGGCAGGACCCGGGCGCCGAGCGCCTCGAAACCGGCCCGGAAGGCCTCGCCGGTGTAGACCCGGACATCGTGCCCCCGGCTCACGAGCTCGCGCACCACTGCCCGGAACGGGGCGACGTGGCCGGTGAACGGCATCACGGCGACGAGCACGCGGCTCATGGCGCCTCCTCTCGGGCCCTGTCGCCCAGCCTGACCCTGCGATCCTCGTCGCGCAACACGAAGGCCGGGCGCGAGCCGGGATGCGAGGGGCCCTCAGAGGGGCCTGCTCGACATCCCGGCCCACGCCCGGCGGGGACGGGGGAAGGAAGGACGATCAGCGCGCGCGCCGCGGGGTGCTGAAGGCGGCGACCACCAGTGCCCCGGCGATGAGCACCAGGTTCTTCGCGATGAACTCGCCGTTCATCGTGGCGAGGAACGGGTTTCCGTCGGTGAACACCGCGGCCGGATGCACGACGGCCACGAGGAACGTGGTCATCAGATGGACGACCATCGCGGCGCACACCCACGGCACCAGGACGCCGGCGAGGAGGGCGAGGCCGGCGACGACCTCGAAGGCGCCCAGGCCGACCACGACCGTGTCCTCGGGGAGGAACGGAAGCATGCTCGCGACGAGGTCCGCGATCGGGCTCTTGCCGATGACCTTGAGGACGCCGAACCAGACGAAGACGACGCCGAGGGCGACGCGCAGCGCAGGCACGGACACGACCCGGAGGATTTCGAGCACCTTCTCCTCGGTGCGGAGGATCCAGCCGGTGGGGCGCGCTACGGGAAGCGGCGGAGCGGTCCGGACGGAGGCGGGAACGGCGGAGACGGGCTTGGTGGGGGTGAGGAGGGTGGACATCGGCGGAGCCTTTCTGGAGGTGGTCGGTGCAGGTTTCTGCGTGTCTCCGACGTTAGGAACGGAGCCGTCCCGGGCCCCAGGGGAGCCGATCCCGTCCTTCCGGGACGCGGTCCCGCCTCCCCGGGACGCGGGTGTCCCGCCCACCCCGGGACACGGGCGCCTCTTCCGCCGAGGGCGAGGGCGGGGTCGGGCACCGCACTTGCGCGGATCAGGAAATTTCACGGAGATCAGGAAGCTCGGCGGATTTCGCACGCGGGTCAGGACGACACGCCGTCTCAGGACCGTCGATGCCTGATCCGCGCAGGTCCCTCCACCGGCGAGAGGCACGACGCACCCTCCACCGAGGTCCTACCCAGGACCGGCGTGAGGGCCCCAGTCGTCAAGGTGACCCGCATGCCACCACACATTGAGCACGAGATGCGCCGCCTCGAGGGAGTAGCTCACCTCCAGGAGCTCATCGCCGCCGGGTTCTCCCGCTACCAGGTCGCCGCCATGATGAGGCAAGGACAGCTCCTGCGGCCGAGGATCGGCTGGTACGTCGCACCTTGGCACTCGCCGGATGTCGTGCGCGCCGTGCGCGTCGGCGGGCGCCTGACATGTGTGTCGGCAGCCGCGTCCTACGGCCTCCCGGTGCCACCGGATCCTCGCGTGCACGTGTGCCTGCCGAGGAACGCCTCGAGGCTGCGAGCGTCCTCCGACGGACGGCGGGTCGCCGCGGGTCAGGACCGTTCGGTGGTCTGGCACTGGAGCGACACCGCCGGACAGCGCTTTCGGGTGGACCTGGTGGAGGCCCTTCGCGAGGCGAGCACGTGTGTGCCGGCCGGCTGGTTCGTCGGGATGGTGGACGCGGGACGGAGACCCGATGGCGGGCCGCCGCTCCTGCCCGCCGAGTCTCTGGAGGAGTTGCGGTCCCTGATGCCCCGCGACAAGCGCGGCCTCCTCGGTCGTTCCGATCCTGCAGCAGAAAGCGTCCTGGAGTCGCTGATGCGAGTGGGACTCGAGGATGCCGGCGTCTTCGCGGAGACGCAGGTGGTGCTGGGGTCCTTCCGGGTGGACTTTCTCCTCGACGGATGGCTCGTGATCGAGTGCGACGGCGGCCGACATCACTCCGGGCCCGTCGAGTTCGAGCGCGACCGAAGGCGGGACGCGGCCCTCAGCCGGCTCGGCTACCGCGTGCTCCGGTTCTCCTACCGCCAGATCGTGGAGGACTGGGAGGGAGTAATCAGGACGGTGCGCAGCGTGCTTTCAGGAGGCGGGCGAGCGGCGCGGATCAGGCATGCGTCTGTCCGAGACGGCGTGTCGTCCTGATCCGCGGGCAAAACGGAACAGACGTCCTGATCCGCGTCGATTTTCCTGATCCGCGCAGGTGGCGGGGCGGCGAGGAGGGCAGAAGTCGGGGCGCGCTCGGCGTTCCTGGCGGGCGGGTAGGGTGGAGGCGTTCGACATCCTTTAAGGCCGTCCAGTGAGGCGGGGAAGGAGGTCAGGTGGCTGCGCGTGCCGTACTGCAGCAGGCTGACATCTCGCGGGCTCTGACCCGCATCGCCCACGAGATCCTCGAGGACAACAAGGGGACCGACGGTCTCGTGCTCCTCGGCATCCCCACTCGCGGCGTCGAGCTGGCCGACCGTCTCGCCGAGCTCCTCACCCGCATCGCGGGCGGCGACTGGGTCTGCCCGGTGGGCTCCCTGGACGTGACCATGTATCGCGACGACCTCGGCCGCAACCCGGTCCGCAGCACCGCACCCACGCGGATGCCGGGCGGCGGCATCGACGGGCGCAGGGTGGTGCTCGTCGACGACGTGCTCTACTCGGGGCGCACCATCCGCGCGGCGCTCGACGCCCTCGCCGACCACGGCCGCCCCGCCGCCGTGCGGCTCGCCGTGCTCGTGGACCGCGGGCACCGGGAGCTGCCCATCCGCCCCGACTTCGTGGGCAAGAACCTGCCGTCCGCCGCCACCGAGCGGGTCAACGTGCGGCTCACCGGCACCGACGGCGTCGACGCGGTGACGATCGAGGACGGGGAGAGGCAGCATGAAGGCCCACCGGCTCGACTCCGTACCCTGTCCACGGCTCGAGGACGGGGAGAGGCCGCGTGAAGCACCTGCTCTCCACCCGCGACCTGGACCGCGACGCCGCCGTGCGGATCCTCGACGTCGCCGAGGACATGGCCGCGACCCAGCAGCGGGAGGTCAAGAAGCTGCCGACGCTGCGCGGCAAGACGGTCGTGAACCTCTTCTTCGAGGACTCCACCCGCACGCGCATCTCCTTCGAGGCGGCCGCGAAGCGCCTCTCCGCCGACGTCATCAGCTTCGCCGCGAAGGGCTCGAGCGTCTCCAAGGGGAGTCGCTGCAGGACACCGCGCAGACCCTGGAGGCGATCGGCGCGGACGGCATCGTGATCCGCCACTGGGCCTCCGGCGCCCCCGCCGTGCTGGCGCGCAGCGGCTGGATCGCGGCAAGCGTCGTCAATGCCGGCGACGGCACGCACGAGCATCCGACGCAGGCGCTCCTCGACGCCTTCACCCTCCGCAGGCGCCTGCACGGCGATGCCGGACGGGGGCGCGCGCTCGACGGCGTGCGGGTGCTCATCGTCGGCGACATCCTGCACTCGCGGGTCGCCCGCTCGAACGTGTGGCTGCTCGCCACTCTCGGCGCGGAGGTGACGCTCGTGGGGCCGCCGACGCTACTCCCGCACGGGATCGAGGGGTGGCCGGTGACCGCCGTCCACGACCTCGACGCCGCCATCGCCGACACCGACCCGGACGCCGTCATGATGCTCCGGGTCCAGCGCGAGCGGATGGCCGACGCCTTCTTCCCGAGCACCCGCGAGTACTCGGCGAACTGGGGCCTGACCGGCGCCCGGTTCCGCGCGCTGCCGGAGCGGACCATCGTGATGCACCCCGGACCCATGAACCGCGGCTTCGAGATTGCGTCCGAGGCGGCCGACTCGCTCCGGTCCACCGTGCGCGAGCAGGTCGCCAACGGCGTCGCGACGCGCATGGCCGCCCTGTATCTGACGCTCGCCGGAGGTGCGGCATGACCGCCTATCTGCTCGCCGGGGCCACCCTGCCCGACGGCTCGACCGCCGACCTGCTGCTCGAGGACGGAATTCTCGCCGAGGTCGGCACCGGGCTGTCCCGAGCCGGGGCGACGCGCATCGATGCGGCCGGGCTCGTCGCCCTGCCGGGCCTCGTCGACCTGCACACCCACCTGCGCGAGCCGGGCGGCGAGGGGCGGAGACGGTGCTGAGCGGATCCCGTGCCGCGGCCGCAGGCGGCTACACCGCGGTGAGCGCCATGGCGAACACCGACCCGGTCGCCGACACCGCGAGCGTCGTCGAGCAGGTGCTCGCCCTGGGTGAGGCCGCGGGGTACGTGACCGTCCGCCCCATCGGCGCCGTCACGCGCGGCCTCGGCGGCGAGCAGCTCGCGGACATCGGCGGGATGGCCCGCTCCCGCGCGCGGGTGCGCATGTTCAGCGACGACGGCTCGTGCGTCGCGGACCCGCTGCTCATGCGGCGGGCGCTCGAGTACATCCGCGGGTTCGGCGGAGTGCTGGCGCAGCACGCCCAGGAGCCGCGGCTCACGATCGGCGCCCAGCTGAACGAGGGCCCGACGAGCGCCGAGCTCGGCCTCGCGGGATGGCCCGCGGTGGCGGAGGAGGCGATCATCGCCCGGGACGTCCTGCTGGCCCAGCACACCGGGGCGCGCCTGCACATCTGCCATGTCTCCACCGCGGGATCGGTCGAGCTGCTGCGCTGGGCGAAGAGCCGGGGCATCGACGTGACCGCGGAGGTCACCCCGCACCACCTGCTGCTGACGGACCGGCTCGCGGACGGCTACGACGCGCGCTACAAGGTGAACCCGCCGCTGCGGTCGGACGACGACGTGGCCGCGGTCCGAGCCGGCCTCGCCGACGGCACGATCGACGTCGTCGCGACCGACCACGCGCCGCACGGACAGGACGCCAAGACCTGCGAGTGGAGCGCCGCCGCGAACGGCATGGTGGGGCTCGAGTCGGCGCTGCCCGTCGTGCACGAGGCGATGGTCGAGTCGGGGCTTCTGGACTGGGCCGGGATCGCGCGCGTGATGTCGGCCGCGCCTGCCCGAATCGGCGGCGTCGAGGGACACGGGCAGGCGCTCGTCCCCGGAGCGGCCGCCGAGGTCACGCTCTACGACCCTGCCGCTCGGCGCGACTTCGCGGTCGGTGATCTGGCAGGACGCAGCCGCAACTCGCCCTACCTGGGCCGCTCCCTGCCCGGCCGCGTCGTCGCCGTCTTCCACGACGGACGGCCGACCGTGCTCGACGGGGCGCTGCGCGAATCCGAGGAGGTCCGCCGTGCGTGATCAGCTCGTCCCCACGATCATTCTGATCGCCCTCCTCGTGCTCGCGGGGATCGGCATGCTGCTCGGCTGGCGCCGGCTGCAGCGCCGGCAGGCGGACATCGGCACGGTCGCGGCGCTTCCCGCCGATCCCGGCGTGCCGACGCTGACCGCCGACGCGCTCTACGTGGCCACGACCCTCCGCGACCAGCCGCTCCAGCGCGTGGCGGTGCAGGGCCTCGGGATGCGGGCGCGCTCGACCGTGCAGGTCTTCCCCGGCGGCGTCTCACTCGCGATCCAGGGCCGGGATGCGGCCTGGATCCCGGCGGCGGAGCTCGACTCCGCGGGCCGCGCGACCTACGCGATCGACAAGGGCGTCGAGCCCGGCGGTCTCGTGCGGATCGCCTGGCAGCTCGGCGGCACCGCCGTCGACACCTATCTCCGTCCGGCCTCCCCGGCCGACGGCACCTCCATCCTCGACGCGGTTCAGCGCATCGCGCGCGGTTCGATAGCGTCGAGTCCGGACACCAGCGAAAGAGAGAACTGAGTGCGTGCACGCGAGAAGGCGGTGCTGGTCCTCGAGGACGGCCGCCGCTTCAGCGGCCAGGCGTACGGCGCGCGGGGGCGGACCTTCGGCGAGGCCGTGTTCGCCACCGGGATGACCGGCTACCAGGAGACCATCACCGACCCGTCCTACGCCGGCCAGATCGTCCTGCAGACGGCGCCGCACATCGGCAACACCGGCGTGAACGACGAGGACCCCGAGTCCAGCCGCATCTGGGTCGCCGGCTACGTCGTCCGGGACCCGTCACGGACGGTGTCCAACCACCGCGCCGTGCGCAGCCTCGACGACGACCTCGAGACGCAGGGCGTCGTGGGCATCAGCGGCATCGACACCCGTGCGGTCACCCGGCACCTGCGCGACAAGGGCGCCATGCGCGCCGGGATCTTCTCGGGCGCCGACGCCGACCTCGAGGCGCACGACCAGCTCGGCCTCGTGCGCGAGAGCCCGGAGATGACGGGCTCCCACCTGTCCACCGCGGTGTCGACCCCCGTGCTCTACACGGTGGAGGCCACGGCGGAGCGGATCGGCTCCGTCGCGATCGTCGACCTCGGCATCAAGGCGGCCACCATCCGCGCCCTCGCCGAGCGCGGGTTCGACGTGCACGTCGTCCCCGAGTCCGTCACCGCGGAGGAGCTCTTCGCGCTCGACCCCTCCGCCGTCTTCTACTCGAACGGACCCGGCGATCCGGGAGCGTCGGACGACCACGTGGAGCTGCTGCGGGCAGTCCTCCGCCGCGGCACGCCCTTCTTCGGCATTTGCTTCGGCAACCAGCTGCTCGGCCGGGCGCTCGGCTTCGGCACCTACAAGCTGCCGTTCGGCCACCGCGGCATCAACCAGCCGGTGCTCGACCGGCGGACCGGCCGCGTGGAGATCACCGCGCACAACCACGGCTTCGCGGTCGACGCGCCCCTCGACGGCCCCGTCGAGACCCCGGCCGGCTTCGGTCGCGCCGAGGTGACCCACGTCGACCTCAACGACGACGTGGTCGAGGGCATCGCGTGCCTCGACATCCCGGCGTTCAGCGTCCAGTACCACCCGGAGGCCGCGGCCGGGCCGCACGACTCCCAGTACCTGTTCGACCGCTTCCGTGACATGGTGCTCGCGTCGCAGCGGTCGAAGGAGGAGGCGATCGCCGTCGAGGCCGAGCCGCAGGTCACGCCCCGCGACGCCTCGCCGCGCCAGGGCGCCGAGGCGGCGGGCCTCACGAGTGGAACCGAGCCCGCCGCACCCACGCAGACCGGGAAGGACGCCTGATGCCCAAGCGCGACGACATCCGGAGCGTCCTCGTCATCGGCTCCGGGCCGATCGTCATCGGCCAGGCCGTGGAGTTCGACTACTCGGGCACCCAGGCGTGCCGCGTGCTGCGCGAGGAGGGCGTCCGCGTCATCCTGGTCAACTCGAACCCGGCGACGATCATGACCGACCCCGACTTCGCGGACGCGACCTACGTGGAGCCCATCACCCCGGCCGTGATCGAGACGATCATCGCGAAGGAGAAGCCGGACGCGATCCTGCCGACCCTGGGCGGCCAGACCGCGCTCAACGCCGCTATCGCGCTGCACGAGCAGGGGATCCTCGCGAAGTACGGCGTCGAGCTGATCGGCGCCAAGGTCGAGGCGATCCGGAAGGGCGAGGACCGGCAGCTCTTCAAGGACCTCGTGATCCAGGCGGGCGCTGAGGTGGCTCGCTCCTACATCGCGCACACGGTCGAGGAGGCGCTCGGCTACGCCGAGGACCTCGGCTACCCGCTCGTCGTCCGTCCCTCCTTCACGATGGGCGGGCTCGGCTCCGGCTTCGCGTACACCCCCGAGGAGCTCCGGCGGATCGTCGGCGACGGCCTGCACTCGAGCCCGACCGCCGAGGTGCTGCTCGAGGAGAGCATCCTCGGCTGGAAGGAGTACGAGCTCGAGCTCATGCGCGACCAGGCCGACAACACGGTCGTGGTCTGCTCCATCGAGAACGTCGACCCGGTCGGCGTGCACACCGGCGACTCGATCACCGTCGCCCCCGCACTCACCCTGACGGACCGCGAGTACCAGCGGCTGCGCGACATCGGCATCGACATCATCCGCCTCGTCGGGGTCGACACCGGCGGCTGCAACATCCAGTTCGCCGTCGAGCCGTCGACCGGCCGGATCATCGTCATCGAGATGAACCCCCGCGTGTCCCGGTCGAGCGCCCTGGCGAGCAAGGCGACCGGCTTCCCGATCGCGAAGATCGCCGCCAAGCTCGCCATCGGCTACCGGCTCGACGAGATCCCGAACGACATCACGGGTGTCACGCCCGCGAGCTTCGAGCCGACCCTCGACTACATCGTCGTCAAGGTCCCGCGGTTCGCGTTCGAGAAGTTCCCGGCGGCCGACGCCCGCCTCACGACGACGATGAAGAGCGTCGGCGAGGCCATGGCCATCGGCCGCAACTACACGACGGCGCTGCAGAAGGCGCTCCGTTCGCTCGAGAAGCGCGGATCCTCTTTCAGCTGGACGCCCTCGACGGAGGCCGTGGCGACGCTCGTCGAGCGCGCGAGCATCCCGACGGACGGCCGCATCGTGACCGTGCAGCGCGCGCTGTTCGCCGGCGCGACCGTCGAGCAGCTGTACGAGGCGACCGGGATCGACCCCTGGTTCCTCGACCAGATCGTGCTGATCAACGAGATCGCCGCGGAGATCGCCGCCGCCCCCGAGCTCGATGCGGACCTCCTGCGGCTCGCCAAGGGTCACGGATTCTCCGACGCGCAGCTCGGCGAGCTGCGCGGCCTCGGCGAGGCGGAGGTCCGCGCGGTCCGGCACGCGCTCGGGGTGCGCCCGGTCTACAAGACCGTCGACACGTGCGCGGGGAGTTCCCGGCGCTCACGCCGTACCACTACTCGTCCTACGACGAGGAGACGGAGGTCGAGCCGAGCGACCGGCGCAAGGTCGTCATCCTGGGCTCCGGACCCAACCGCATCGGGCAGGGCGTCGAGTTCGACTACTCGTGCGTGCACGCGGCGTTCGCGCTCTCCGGCGCCGGATTCGAGACGATCATGATCAACTGCAACCCGGAGACGGTGTCGACCGACTACGACACCTCGGACCGGCTGTACTTCGAGCCGCTGACGCTCGAGGACGTGCTCGAGGTGATCGAGGCGGAGAGCGGATCCGGCACCCTCGTCGGAGTGGTCGTCCAGCTCGGCGGTCAGACCGCGCTCGGCCTCGCGAAGGGGCTGGAGGCGGCCGGCGTGCCGATCCTCGGCACCTCGCCGTCCGCGATCGACCTCGCCGAGGAGCGCGGGCTCTTCGCCGGCATCCTCCGGGACGCCGGCCTGCTCGCCCCCAAGAACGGGACCGCGACCGACGTCACCGGCGCCTTGGAGGCGGCAGAGGGCATCGGCTACCCGGTGCTCGTCCGCCCGTCCTACGTGCTCGGCGGCCGGGGCATGGAGATCGTCTACGACGCCGAAACTCTCGTCGACTACTTCCGCCGCATCGAGGGGCAGGGCATCGTCGGCCCGACGAATCCGCTGCTCGTCGACCGGTTCCTCGACGACGCGATCGAGATCGACGTCGACGCGCTCTACGACGGGGAGCGGCTGTACATCGGCGGCATCATGGAGCACATCGAGGAGGCCGGCATCCACTCCGGCGACTCGAGCTGCACCCTGCCGCCCGTGACGCTCGGTCGCGGGCAGCTCCAGGCGGTCCGGGATGCCACCCTCGCGATCGCGCAGGGCATCGGGGTCCGGGGCCTCCTCAACGTCCAGTTCGCGATCGGCGCCGGCGTGCTCTACGTGCTCGAGGCGAACCCGCGTGCGTCCCGCACCGTGCCGTTCGTGTCCAAGGCGCTCGGCATCCCGCTCGCCAAGGCGGCGTCGCTGCTCATGGTGGGGGAGACCGTCGAGTCGCTCCTCGCCTCCGGCATGCTGCCCGAGCGGGACGGCTCCGACGTTCCCGCCGACTCGCCCGTCGCCGTCAAGGAGGCGGTCCTGCCGTTCAAGCGCTTCCGGACTCCCGAGGGCAAGATCGTCGACACCCTCCTCGGCCCCGAGATGCGCTCGACCGGCGAGGTCATGGGCATCGATCGCGACTTCCCGCGCGCGTTCGCGAAGAGCCAGGAGGCCGCGTACGGCGGCATGCCGCTCGAGGGATCGGTGTTCGTGTCCGTGGCGGACCGCGACAAGCGGTCGATCATCCTGCCCGTGCTCTGGCTGAAGCAGCTCGGCTACTCGATCCTCGCGACCGAGGGCACCGCCGAGGTGCTCCGCCGCAACGGCATCGAGGCGCGCGTCGTGCACAAGCACAGCGAGCGCGCCGGACTCGAGGGGGCGCCGACGATCGTGGACCTCATCGAGCAGAGCGACGTGGACATCGTCATCAACACCCCCAGCGGCGGGACCGCTCGAGCCGACGGCTATGAGATCCGCGCCGCCGCCGTGGCGGGCGACAAGCCGCTGTTCACGACCATCGCTCAGCTGTCCGCTGCTGTCGCGTCCGTCGAGGCGATCCGCGCAGGATTCGAAGTGACGTCGCTGCAGGAATACGCTGATCAGCGCGCCGCCTCGGCTTCGGGAGCTGCCGACCTCAAACCCGGAAGGAGTGCCCTCGGATGACCGGGACACCCCCGACGCCGTTCGGCGATCGCCTCGCCGCCGCGTTCGACGCCTACGGCCACCTGTGCATCGGCATCGACCCGCACGAGTACCTGCTGAAGGAGTGGGGGCTGCCGCTCAGCGCGGTCGGCGCCCACGAGTTCGGGCTGCGGGTCATCGAGGCGTGCGCCGGTCGCGTGGGCATCGTGAAGCCGCAGGTCGCCTTCTACGAGCGGTTCGGCTCCATCGGCTTCCGCGTCCTCGAGGACGTGCTCGTCGAGGCGCGCAAGGCCGGGCTCGTGGTCATCGGCGACGTCAAGCGCGGCGACCTCGGCTCGACGCTCGAGGCGTACGCGCAGGCCTGGCTGAGCCCCGGCTCGCCGCTCGAGGTCGACGCCATGACGATCAGCGCCTATCAGGGGTTCGGCGCCCTGCAGGCGCCGCTCGAGTTCGCCGAGAACGCCGGCAAGGGTCTGCTGGTCCTGTCGGCCACGTCGAACCCGGAGGCCATGGCGGTGCAGACGTCGATCATCCAGCGGGAGACGCAGGCGGGAAAGACCGTCGCCGGCGGACTCGCGTCCCGCGTGGCCGGCTGGAACTCGGAGCACCAGGTGGGGCAGCGACTCGGCTCCATCGGCGTCGTGCTCGGCGCGACCATCGACTTCCAGGATGTCGGCATCGACCTCGACGAGCTCGCGGCGCCGCCCGCCGCCCCGATCCTCGCCCCCGGCTTCGGCTACCAGGGCGCGGACTTCAGCCAGGTGCGCCGCATCTTCGGCGTCGCGGCCGACCAGGTGATCGTCACCGCGTCGCGGAGCATCCTCTCCGCGGGGACCGGCGGCATCCGTGCCGCGATCGACGCGCAGGTGCAGCAGGTGGCGGAGGCGTACGCGTGAAGCCGCCTGAGGTCGACCGAATCGCGGGGTCCCGTGCCGCCGTTGCGGCCCGGCGCGCCCGCGCCGAGGTGAAGCGCCAGATCGCGAGCGGCGAGCGGACGGCGGGCGAGGTGCTCGACGCCGCGACGCCCGAGAACCCCGCCGAGGCGACGCTCCGGGTCAGCGAGCTGATCGGCAGCATCCCGTGGCTCGGGCCGACGCGGACCGCGCGCATCATGAGCGAGCTGGGCATCTCCCCGTCCAAGCGCGTCGGCGGGCTCGGCGTGCATCAGAAGAAGCGGCTGCGCGAGTTCCTCGTCGAGCGGCAGAAGCGCAAGATCGAGCCTGGCGCCCTCGTGGTCCTCGCGGGCCCGACCGCCGTCGGCAAGGGCACCGTCTCCGCGCACATCCGCGACCACCACCCGGACGTCCTCCTCTCGGTCAGCGCGACGACGCGCCCGCCCCGCCCCGGCGAGATCGAGGGCGTGACCTACTACTTCGTCGACGACGCCGAGTTCGACCGGATGATCGAGGCCGGCGAGTTCCTCGAGTGGGCGAGGGTGCACAACGCCTACCGCTACGGCACGCCGCGGAGCCCGATCACCCAGGCGCTGGCCGAGGGCAAGAGCGTCCTGCTCGAGATCGACATCCAGGGCGCCCGCCAGGTGCGCGAGGTCTTCCCCGAGGCGCGCCTCGTGTTCCTGCTGCCGCCCAGCTGGGACGAGCTCGTCCGCCGGCTCACCGGCCGCGGCACCGAGGACCAGGACGAGCAGGACCGCCGGCTCGTGACGGCCCGGGAGGAGCTCGCCGCCCAGGACGAGTTCGACTACCGCGTCGTCAACTCGGACGTGGAGACCGCCGCGCGCGAGGTTGTAGACTTGATGCCGACTTCGCCCGGCGACTGACGCCCGGCGACAGAGGAGGACCCATGACCACCAACAAGTCCGCGGGCATCATCGACCCGCCGATCGACGACCTCCTGAGCAAGGTGGACTCCAAGTACGCCCTGGTGCTGTTCGCCAGCAAGCGGGCCCGCCAGATCAACGACTACTACGCCGACCTCCACGAGGAAGCCTCTTCGACAACGTCGGCCCCCTGGTCGACTCCTCGATCGACGACAAGCCGCTCTCGGTGGCGCTGCGCGAGATCAACGAGGACAAGCTCGTCGTCCGCGCCCTCTGAGCCGGGGATGACTCCCGGCGATCGACTGCGCGTCGTCGTCGGGATCACCGGCGGCATCGCGGCGTACAAGGCCGTCGGCCTTGTACGCCTCTTCGTGCTGGCCGGGCACGACGTCCACGTCATAGCGACGGAGGCGGCTCTGCGCTTCGTGGGGCTGCCCACGCTCGAGGCGATCAGCCGGAATCCGGTCGGCACCGACCTGTACGAGGGCGTCGCCCAGGTGCGCCATGTCGCGCTCGGCCAGTCCGCCGACGTGATCGTGGTCGCACCCGCAACGGCCAACACGCTCGCTCGGCTCGCGACCGGCATCGCCGACGACCTGCTCGGCACCACCGTGCTCGCGAGCTCGGCTCCGCTCGTGCTCGCCCCCGCGATGCACACGGAGATGTGGCAGCACCCTCCACCGTCGCCAACGTCGCCCTCCTCCGCGAGCGCGGCGCGCACATCGTCGGACCCGGCGTTGGCGCCCTCACCGGATCCGACGTCGGCCCCGGGCGCATGGCCGAGCCCGAGGAGATCCTCGCTGCGGCACTGGCTGCGGTGCGGCCCCAGGACCTCGCCGGCCGCCGCATCCTCGTCACCGCGGGGGCACGCGAGAGCCGCTCGACCCTGTCCGCTTCCTGGGCAACCGGTCGAGCGGACGCCAAGGCGTCGCACTGGCCGAGGCCGCGCGAGACCGCGGTGCGAGCGTCACGCTGATCGCCGCCCACCTCGAGGTGCCGGCCCCGCTCGGCGTCGAGGTCCGCACCGTCGAGACCACCGAGCAGCTCGCCGCGGCCGTCGCGGAGGGCGCGGCCCTCGCCGACACCGTGATCATGGCCGCGGCGGTCGCCGACTACCGCCCGGAGCGCGTCGCGGACGCGAAGCTCAAGAAGGAGTCGATGGGGGAGGAGTACGACCTCCGCCTGGTGCGCAACCCGGACATCCTCCGCGAGCTCACGTCCGGCCGGCTGGCGGCCGAGCGGCCGGAGGGACAGATCGTGATCGGCTTCGCCGCCGAGACGGAGCAGGACTCCGCGCGCCTCCTCGAGATGGCTCGGGAGAAGGCGGCGCGGAAGGGCGTCGACTACCTCGTCCTCAACAGGGTGGGCTGGGCGGAAGGTTTCGGCACCCCTCGTAACACGGTCACGGTGCTCGATCGGGCCGGCTCTATAGTGAGTGAGGCCGCGGGCGACAAGCTGTCGGTGGCCCACCGGATACTCGACGTCATCGTCTGAGCGGTTCGCACGAGGAGTTTCGTCGTCGCGGGGAGGCCCCGCCATTCACCCCTGGAGAGTCATGGCTGCGCTGCGCCTGTTCACCTCGGAGTCGGTGACGGAAGGCCACCCGGACAAGATCTGCGACCAGATCTCCGACTCCATCCTCGACGCGCTGCTCGAGCAGGACCCGGGCAGCCGCGTGGCCGTGGAGACCCTCGTCACCACCGGGCTCGTCCACGTCGCGGGCGAAGTGACCACCGAGGGGTACGCCGACATCCCGGGCATCGTCCGCGACCGCATCCGTGCGATCGGCTACGACTCGTCCGACAAGAGCTTCGACGCCGACAGCTGCGGCGTCTCGGTCTCGATCGGGGCGCAGTCGCCCGACATCGCGCAGGGCGTCGACAACGCCGGGGAGGTCCGCGAGGCCGCAGCCGGCTCGCCGGCGACCGACGCCCTCGACCACCTCGGCGCCGGCGACCAGGGCATCATGTTCGGCTTCGCCACCCGCGAGACCCCGCAGCTCATGCCGGTCCCCATCTGGCTGGCCCACCGGCTCGCCGAGCGCCTCGCCGAGGTGCGGCGCGAGGGCATCCTCGACTACCTGCGCCCGGACGGGAAGACGCAGGTCACCGTCGGGTACGACGGCCACACGCCGCGCAGCGTCGAGACGGTCGTCCTCTCCACCCAGCACGCGCCCTCCATCAGCACCGAGCAGCTGAGGGCCGAGGTGGCCGAGACGGTCATCCGCCCCGTCCTCGACACCGCGCCGCTGCACACCTCCAACGTCCGGCTCCTCATCAACCCGACCGGACGATTCGAGATCGGCGGGCCCAAGGGCGACGCCGGACTGACCGGCCGCAAGATCATCGTCGACACCTACGGCGGCGCCTCGCGGCACGGCGGCGGCGCGTTCAGCGGCAAGGACCCCTCCAAGGTCGACCGCTCCGGCGCCTACGCCCTGCGCTGGGTCGCGAAGAACGCGGTCGCCGCGGGACTCGCCGACCGGCTCGAGGTGCAGGTGGCGTACGCGATCGGCCGCTCAGGTCCGGTTGGCCTCTATGTCGAGAGCTTCGGCACGGGCACGGTCCCCGATGAGACGATCATCGCCGCGATCCGGGAGGTCTTCGACCTCCGCCCGGCCGCGATCATCCGCGACCTCGACCTCCTCCGCCCGATCTACGCGCGCACCTCGACCTACGGTCACTTCGGCCGCGAGCTCCCGGGGTTCACCTGGGAGCGCCTCGACCGCGTCGAGGACCTGCGCAGCGCAGCGGGGCTCTGACCGGGACCGTGGCCGCACCCGAGCACCCCGCCGTCGCGCGGGTGCTTCTCGACACCCCGCTGCCGCAGCTCGACCACCTCTTCGACTACCGCATCCCGGAGGAGCTCCGCGCGTCGGTGGTCCCCGGCGTGCGAGTGCGCGTGCCCCTCCGCATGGCGGGACGCATCGCCGACGCCTACGTCGTCGAGACGGCGGCCACGAGTGACGTGCCCGGGGAGCTCAGCGCCGTCGAAGCCCTCGTCTCCGAGCAGCGCGTGCTCACACCGGAGGTCTACGCGCTCGCTCGCTCGGTCGCCGACAGGGCGGCGGGGAGCGCGAGCGACGTTCTGCGGCTCGCCATCCCCAAGCGCCAGGTGCGGGTCGAGAAGGCCTGGCGGGACGGCCGCCGCCCGCCCGAGCCCGAGACGCGGCCCGCCGCTGTCCCGGTCACGGGCTACGGAGCCGAGCTCGACCTGACGCCCGGGGACCGGGTCGCCGTGGACGGGCTGACCGGGGTCGTCCGGCTGGGGGACTCGTGGGTCGGCGCGTGGGCGGTCACCCTCGCCGAGCTCGCGGTCCGCGAGGTCGCCGCGGGCCGCAGCGCGATCCTCGCCCTGCCGGACTACCGGGACCAGGACCAGGTGGAGGCGGCCCTCGCCGCGGTGGCCGGGGGAGCCGTCGTGCTGCGCCTGGACGCCCGGCAGAGCAACGCCGAGCGGTACGCGTCCTTCCTCTCCGCGCTCGAGGACAGGCCGTGCATCGTGGTCGGCAACCGGTCGGCCGTGTACGCGCCGGTGGCGCGGCTCGGGCTCATCGCCCTCTGGAACGACGGCGACTCGCTCTTCGCCGAGCCGCTCGCGCCCTACGTGCACGCGCGGGATGCCGCTCTCGTGCGGCAGGAGCAGTCCGGCTGCTCCCTCGTGCTGCTCAGCCTGTCCCGCTCGGCGGCCACGCAGCGCCTGGTGGAGCTCGGCTGGCTGCGCGCGGTGTCGCCGCCCAAAGCGCGGACCCCCGCCGTCGTCCTCACGCCTGACGACGCCGGGTCGCCGCGCATCCCGCAGGCCGCCTGGCGGGCGGCGACCGAGGCTCTCGTGCTGGGCCCGGTGCTCCTGCAGGTGGCCCGCCCGGGCAATGCCGCGCTCGACGCGCTCAAGGCGGGCACGCCGATGGCGGCGGACGCGGGCCGCACCGCGCACGACCTGGCCCGCGCCTTCCCCGGCGTGCGCGTGCAGATCTCCGACGGCGAGCGGCCGCTCGAGCGCGTCACCGACGAGCGAGCCCTCATCATCGCCACGCGGGGGCCGAGCCGATCGCGGACGGCGGCTACCAGGCCGTGCTGCTGCTCGACGGGCAGCGCATGCTCATGCGCGAGAGCGCGCGCGTCGCGGAGGACTGCCTGCGGTGGTGGTCGGCCGCGGCTTCCTCGCCGCGCCCGGCGCGCCGGTGCACCTCGTCGGCGTCACCGGGCCGCTCGGCCTCGCGCTGGCCACCTGGCGGCAGTCGGACTTCCTGTCCCGCGAGCTCGCCGACCGGAGGCAGCTCCGCTTCCCGCCGGCCGTGCGGGTCGCGACCGTCACCGGCCCGCTGCGCCTCGTGGAGCCCCTGCTCGCCGAGGCGCAGGCCGCAGGCGCGACCGTGGTCAGCAGCGAGCACGACGAGTCGGGCGTGCGCACCGTGCTGCGCTTCGACTACGCGCACGGTGCGGCGGTGGCCGGCGTCCTCCGCACCGGGATCGTCCGCGCGGCCGGCGGCCGGCGTGCCCGGGACCGGACTGCGGACGGGCGTGACCAGCGACCTGCACCTACACTCAGAGTCCGAATGGATGACCCCGATGCGCTCTGACGGCCGCGGCAGCTCCGCTCGCGCGGCAATGGGAGGCAGGCGATGAGGCTCGTCTTCGCCGGAACTCCCACCCCCGCCGTGCCGAGCCTCGAGGCCCTCGCCGCCGGGCCGCACGAGCTCGCCGCCGTGCTCACCCGGCCGGATGCGCCGGTCGGCCGCAAGCGCATCCTCACGCCGTCGCCGGTGGCGGTGTGCGCGGCCGAGCTCGGGCTGCCCGTCGACCGGCCCGCTGCGCTCGACGCGGAGTACGCGACGGGGCTGGCGGCGCTTCAGCCGGACCTGGGCGTGGTGGTGGCCTACGGCGCACTGCTGCGGGATCCTCTCCTGTCCCTGCCCCGGCTCGGCTGGATCAACCTGCACTTCTCCCTGCTCCCGCGCTGGCGGGGCGCCGCGCCGGTGCAGCACGCGCTGCTCGCGGGCGACCGCGAGACCGGCGCGAGCGTGTTCCAGCTGGAGCGCGGCATGGACACCGGGCCCGTGTTCGGGATGCTGCGCCGGGACATCGGGCCGGACGAGACGGCAGGCGACCTGCTCGACGCGCTCGCCCGCGACGGGGCCGGCCTCCTCTCCCGCGTCGTCGACGAGCTCGCGGCGGGAACCGCCACGGCGGCGCCCCAGGTGGGCGAGCCCACCCTCGCCCCGAAGCTGTCCCTGCTCGACGGCGCTCTCGACTGGCGCGAGCCGGGGAGCGCGTGCTCGACCGCGTCCGGGGCGCGACACCTGAGCCGGGGGCGTTCCTCGCCCTCGCCGACGGGAGGCTCAAGGTGCTGGCCGCGCGGCGGGCTCCCGCGGCCGAGCGACCGGAGCCGGGCCGGCTGATCCTCTCCGGCGGCAAGGTGCTCCTCGGCACGGGCGACGACCCGATCGAGCTGGTCCGAGTCCAGGCGGCAGGCGGCCGTGCCCTGGAGGCCGCCGCCTGGTGGCGGGGCCTCCGCACGGACGCGCTGGATGCCGCCCTCCCGCCGACCCAGGACGTGCGCGCGTGAGCGCTCCGCGCACCCGCACGCCGGCGGTGCAGCCGGCTCGGCGGGTCGCCCTCGAGGTCATCCGTGCGGTCTCGGCGGAGGACGCGTACGCCAACCTCCTGCTCCCCGCGCGCGTCCATCGCGCGGGCCTCGACACCGCCGACGCTGCCCTCGCCACCGAGCTGACCTACGGCACCCTGCGCCGGTCCGGCTACTACGACCGGGTGATCGAGCTCGCCTCCGGACGACCGATCGTCAAGATCGACCCGCCCCTGCGCGACATCCTGCGCCTGGCGACCCACCAGCTGCTCTCCATGCGGGTCGCCCCGCATGCCGCCGTCAACGAGGCGGTCCTCCAGACCAAGACCTCCGGCGTCCGGTCCGGCACGGGGTTCGTCAACGGCGTGCTCCGCTCGATCGCCCGCACCGACCGCGAGGAGTGGCTGCACCGGGTGCTCGACGGCACGGACGGCGAGTACGAGCGCCTCTCCGTGCTGCACTCGCATCCGGCGTGGGTCGTCGAGGCGTTCCGGGCCGCCCTGGCCGAGGACGGCCGGGAGTCCGAGCTCACCTACCTGCTCGAGGCGGACAACGCGCCGCCCAAGGTCGGGCTCGTCGCGCTGCCCGGCCTCGGCGAGCGCGGCGAGGTGGGCCTCGGCGCCACCGAGTTCTCGCCGATCGGCATGGTGCTGAGCGGCGGCGACCCGCTCAGCCTCCCCGCCGTTCGGGAGGGCACCGTCCGGGTGCAGGACGAGGGCTCGCAGCTCGCGGCGCTCGCCCTGACGCGAGCTCGGCCGGTGATGCTGGGGGAGCGGTGGCTCGACATGTGCGCAGGCCCCGGCGGCAAGGCGGCCGTGCTGGCAGCGGAGGCGGCGGTCGGCGGTGCGTCGCTGCTCGCCAACGAGGTCGTCCCCGGACGGGCGGACCTCGTCCAGAACGCGCTCGACGCCGTCCCGGGCGTCCACGAGGTCGTGGTCGGGGACGGCCGCCGGTTCGGCACCGGCCAGGAGGGCCTCTTCGACCGGATCCTGCTCGACGCCCCGTGCACCGGCCTCGGCGCCCTGCGGCGACGGCCCGAGGCGCGGTGGCGCAAGTTCCCCGAGGACGTGGCCGCACTCGTGCCCATCCAGCGCGATCTCCTCGACTCGGCGATCGCCGCGCTCAAGCCCGGCGGGCTGCTCGCCTACGTCACGTGCTCGCCGCACCTGGAGGAGACGCGGGAGGTGGTCGCCGGCGCCCTGGCCGCACACGAGACGCTCGTTCCGGTCGACACCGCCGCCGTTCTCTCCGAGGTGACCGGGGAGCGCTGCGCGCCGCAGCGGTCGGCGATGCCGTGCAGCTGTGGCCGCACCGGCACGGCACCGACGGCATGTTCATCGCGCTGCTCACGAAGTCGGGCGGACTGCCGGCCGCCGGGCGTCCGGTCGCCGCTCAGTAGACTTCTCGACCGTGGCGCTGCACATCCACCCGAGCATCCTGGCGGCCGACTTCGCGAACCTCGAGCGGGAGCTCCAGCGCATCGGAGAGGCCGACCTCGTCCACGTCGACGTCATGGACAACCACTTCGTGCCCAACCTCACGCTCGGGCTGCCTGTCGTGGAGCGCCTGGCGGAGGTGAGCCCGCTGCCGCTCGACCTGCACCTCATGATCGACGACCCCGACCGCTGGGCGCCCGACTACGCCGCCGCAGGAGCCGCGTCGGTCACCTTCCACGCGGAGGCGGCGCGGGATGCGGTGGCGACCGCCCGGGCCATCCGCGCCCGCGGCGTGCGGGCCGGTCTGGCGCTCAAGCCCGCGTCGTCGGCCGACCAATGGCTGCCGCTGCTCGACGAGTTCGACCTCCTCCTCGTCATGACGGTGGAGCCCGGCTTCGGCGGCCAGGAGTTCATGGCCGAGACCATGCCGAAGCTCGCGCAGCTCGCCGACGCCGCCGCGCGCGAGGGCCGTGACCTGCGCCTCCAGGTGGACGGCGGCATCTCGCCCCGCACCATCGGCATCGCGGCCGAGAACGGCGCGAACTCCTTCGTCGCGGGGTCCAGCATCTTCGGCTCCGCCGACCCGGGCGCCACGATCCGCGAGCTCCGCGACGCAGCCCAGCGCGCGCTCGAGGCGGCCCCGCAACGCTGAGCTCCAGGCCCGCCTCCAGCAGGAATTTCTGCGCTCGGCAGTGCGTCAGGGGGCCTGCAGTCCTGCTCAGTGCAGAAAGTCCTGCCGAACGGCCCGGTAGCCTGGTGCGGTGAAGACGTTCGACGACCTGTTCGCGGAGCTCGCGGGCAAGGCGCAGACCCGGCCCGCCGGTTCCGGCACGGTCGCGGAGCTCGACGCCGGCGTCCACGCGATCGGCAAGAAGGTCGTCGAGGAGGCCGCCGAGGTTTGGATGGCCGCAGAGTACGAGTCGGACGAGCGCGTCGCCGAGGAGATCTCGCAGCTGCTGTACCACCTGCAGGTGCTCCTTCTCGCGCGCGGGCTCAGCCCCGAGGACGTCTACCGACATCTCTGATCGGTTCCAATCGACAACCTCCACGACACCCTCCCCGAAAGCAGCCATGCTGAAGATCGCAGTGCCCAACAAGGGCACGCTCAGTGAGACCGCGGCCGACATGCTCCGCGAAGCGGGCTACGCGGTCCGCCGCGACCCCAAAGAGCTCATCGTCGCCGACCCCCGCAACGACGCCGAGTTCTTCTACCTGCGTCCCCGCGACATCGCCACCTACGTCGGCTCGGGCGCCCTCGACGTGGGCATCACCGGCCGCGACCTCCTCCTCGACTCCGGCTCAGCCGCGCAGGAGGTGCAGGAGCTCGACTTCGGCGCCTCCACCTTCCGCTTCGCCGGGCCCATCGGCCGCTTCTCCTCGCTCGCCGACCTGCAGGGCGCGCGCGTCGCCACGAGCTACACGGGCCTCGTCGGCGAGTTCCTCGCCCGCGAGGGCGTCGAGGTCGAGCTGATCCGCCTCGACGGCGCCGTGGAGTCGGCCGTGCGACTCGGCGTCGCGGATGCCGTGGCCGACGTGGTGGAGACTGGAAGCACCCTGCGCAAGCAGGGGCTCGAGATCTTCGGCCCGGTCATCCTCGAGTCGAGTGCCGTGCTCATCACCACCGATCGGACGCGACCGGGCATCGACACCCTCGGGCGCCGGCTGCAGGGCGTCATGGTCGCCCACCAGTACGTGCTCATGGACTACGACCTGCCCGCCGACCTCATCGACGCCGCGTCGGCGGTCACGCCGGGGCTGGAGTCGCCGACCGTGTCGCCGCTGCGCGACACCGGCTGGGTCGCGGTCCGCGTCATGGTGCCGCGCTCGGACACCAACCAGGTGATGGACGCGCTGTACGAGATCGGGGCCAGGGCGATCCTCGTCAGCCCGATCCACGCGGCCCGCATCTGATGTCCCTCGCGGTCCGGGTGATCCCCTGCCTCGACGTCGCCGACGGGCGCGTGGTGAAGGGCGTCAACTTCGAGAACCTGCGGGACGCCGGCGACCCGGTCGCGCTGTCCAAGAGCTACTACGAGCAGGGCGCCGACGAGCTCACCTTCCTCGACGTCACGGCGACGACCGAGGAGCGCGACACGATGTACGACGTCGTGCGGCGCACTGCGGAGCAGGTGTTCGTCCCGCTCACGGTGGGCGGCGGCGTGCGCTCGACGACCGACGTCGCGCGGCTCCTCGCGAGCGGTGCGGACAAGATCGGCGTCAACAGCGCCGCCATCGCGCGCCCGCCCCTGATCGCCGAGATCGCCGACCGCTTCGGCGCGCAGGTGATCGTGCTCTCGCTCGACGTGAAGCGGGCGCCCGGCACGGCGTCCGGCTTCGTCGTCACCACGCACGGCGGCCGCCGGCTCACCGAGCTCGATGCCCTCGAGTGGGCAGCGGAGGCGATCGGCCTCGGGGCGGGCGAGCTGCTCGTCAACTCGATCGATGCGGACGGCACGAAGGCCGGATACGATCTCGACCTCATCACCGCGATGCGGGCGATCAGCAGCGTGCCGGTCGTCGCATCGGGCGGGGCGGGAGCGCTGCGCGACTTCGCTCCGGCCGTGCACGCCGGAGCGGACGCCGTGCTGGCCGCATCCGTCTTCCACTCGGGCCAGCTGACCATCGGCGAGGTCAAGCGGGAGCTGCAGGACGAAGGGATCGAGGTCCGCGCATGAGCGAGACGACGGCCGACGGCACCGACGCGGCGGACGTCCTCGCCCGCGCGCGGTTCGACGCCGCGGGGCTGCTGCCTGCGATCATCCAGGAGGAGGGCAGCCGCGACGTCCTCATGCTGGGCTGGATGGACGCCGAGGCGATGCGCCGCACGCTGACCGAGGGGCGGGTCACGTTCTGGTCCCGCAGCCGGCAGGAGTACTGGCGCAAGGGCGACACATCCGGCAACGTCCAGTACGTGCGCGCGGCGGCGCTCGACTGCGACTCCGACGCGCTCCTCGTGACCGTGCATCAGGTGGGTCCCGCCTGTCACACGGGGGCCCACGCGTGCTTCGATGTGGATCCGCTGCGCCCCGTGCTCGGCGGACCTCGGGAGGGCGACCGATGACCACCACGTCACGCGCGACGTTCGACCGCCTGGTCCCGAACCACCGCGTCGTGCCCGTCGTCCGCGAGCTGTTCGCGGGCGAGGAGACCCCGGTCGGGATCTACCGCAAGCTCGCGACGCGCGTGGACGGTAGCCCTCGGCCGGGCACCTTCCTGCTCGAGTCGGCGGAGCAGGGCGGCATCTGGTCCCGGTGGTCGTTCGTCGGCGTCGCGTCCTTCGGCGTGCTGACGCAGCGGGGCGGCGAAGCGGCCTGGATCTCGGGGGTGCTCGACGAGGACCGCGCCTTCGGGCCCGGGTCGATGCCGGCCCCGCTCGACGCGGTCGCCAAGCTCGTGGAGCGCTGGCGTACGCCGCGCATCCCGGGTCTGCCGCCGCTGACCGGCGGACTCGTCGGGTTCATCGGCTGGGAGGCGATCCGCCAGATCGAGCGCCTGCCGGACGCCCCGCCCGCCGAGTTCGACGTTCCTGGCCAGGCGCTGAGCTTCGTCTCCGAGCTCGTGGTCGTCGACCACAAGCTGGGCTCGGTGCTGCTCGTCGTGACCGTGCTCGCGGACGGCGAGGATCCGGTCGACGACCTCTGGGCGGACGCGCAGGCGCGGCTCGACGGTCTGCAGACGCGGCTGGCGCAGCCCCTGCCCGCCGACCTCGCGATCGCCGACTTCGCCGTCACGCCGTCGCCCCGGCTCCGGACCAAGCGCGCCGACTTCCTCGCGTCGATCGACCGGGCCAAGGAGCACATCCGCGACGGCGACATCTTCCAGGTCGTCATCTCGCAGCGGTTCGAGCTGGACTCGTCCGCGTCACCCGTGGACGTGTACCGGGTCCTGCGTGCGCTCAACCCCAGCCCGTACATGTACCTGCTCGCGCTGGAGCGGCCGAACGGGACGCCGTACTCGGTCGTGGGATCCTCGCCCGAGGCGCTCGTGAAGGTGAGCGAGGGGCGCGTGTTCACGCACCCCATCGCCGGCTCCAAGCCCCGGGGCGCGACGCCCGAGGAGGACACCGACCTCGCCGACACGCTCGCTGCCGACCCCAAGGAGCGCGCCGAGCACCTCATGCTCGTCGACCTGGCCCGCAACGACATCTCCAAGGTGTGCGTCGCGGGCACCGTCGAGGTCACCGAGTTCATGCGGATCGAGCGGTTCAGCCACATCATGCACCTCGTGTCCTCGGTGGAGGGCGAGCTGCGGCCCGACGCCGACGCGGTCGACGTCTTCCGCGCGACCTTCCCCGCCGGGACGCTCTCCGGCGCACCCAAGCCGCGCGCCCTCGAGATCATCGACGAGCTCGAGCCCGCTCAGCGGGGCGTCTACGGGGAGTGGTCGGCTACTTCGACTTCGCCGGGGATGCCGACCTCGCGATCGCGATCCGCACGGCCCTGCTCTCCGACGGCATCGCTCGGGTGCAGGCAGGGGGCGGCCTCGTCGCGGACTCGGACCCGCCGTCCGAGTACGCCGAGTCGCAGAACAAGGCGGCGGCGCCGCTGCGCGCCGTCGCGATCGCGAACGCCCTGCGGAGGGTGCGCTGACGGCGCGCCCGCCCCGCGACGGCGCACGCGACGGCCGCAAGCGGAAGTACGCGCTGCTCGCCGCGGTGCTGGTCGCGGCCGGTGTCCTGCTCGCCGCCGCGAACACGACCTGGCTGAGCGTGACGCTCAAGGCGACGACCGGCACCGTCGAGGTGACCGGAGGAGGCGGCGCCCGCGCTCAATGGCCTCGCCCTGGCCGCCGTCGCGTGCGTGGGTGCGGCCAGCATCGCCCCGCGCGTGCTCCGCTACGTTCTGGCGGCGGTGCTCGCCCTGCTCGGCGCCGGCGCCGTGCTGTCCCCGCTGCCCGTGCTCGCCGATCCGGTGAGCGGGGCCGAGCATCGCGTGTCCGCGCTGACCGGCGTGACAGGGCACGACTCGGTGCGCGGCCTGGTCGACTCCGTCGGCCTGACAGCATGGCCCGTGGTCGCGATCGTCGCGGGCGTACTCGTGGTCCTCCTCGCGATCGCGGTGGCCGTTACGGCCGCCTCCTGGCCGGGCACGGCGCGCCGCTACGGCGACGGCGATGCGGCCGCGACGCCCTCCGATCCGTGGGATGCGCTGACCCGCGGAGCCGACCCGACTGGCGGCCCCGAACGGTGACCCCCGCTAGACTCCTGGACATGAGCAACGAGCACTCCGAGCCCGGACACGGCGATTCTCCTGCCGCCTGGACCGCTGTCGTCGTCATGCTGGTCGGAATCGCCGCGGGCACCGTGGGGCTCTTCCTCCACTTCACCTACCCGGGCAGCTGGGACATCCTCATCTGGGCGGGCGTGATCGTCCTCGTGGTCGGCGCGATCCTCGGCTTCGTGCTCAAGCGCATGGGCTTCGGTGTCGACGGGTCGAGATCCGTCTCCAAAGCCTCCTCGCACTAGGAGCCCCGTGTCCCTGCTCATCGACCTCGTCGAGGGCGCCCGTGCCGACGCCGAGACCCGGCGCGTCACCACGCCGTATGCGGCGGTGGAATCGCTCGCCGCCACGGCGCCGGCACCGCTCGACGTCCTCGACGCCCTCCGCCCTGCGGACCGCGTGAAGATCCTCGCCGAGGTGAAGCGCGCCAGTCCTTCCCGAGGCCGGCTCGCCGACATCCCCGACCCCGCGGCCCTCGCGGTCTCCTACGAGACCGGGGGAGCGAGCGCGATCAGCGTTCTCACCGAGGAGCGGCGCTTCCGCGGCTCGCTGGACGACCTGCGGGACGTCCGCGCCGCCGTGTCGCTGCCGGTGCTCCGCAAGGACTTCCTCATCGACGAGTACCAGGTGCTCGAGGCCCGCGCGGCCGGCGCCGACCTGGTGCTGCTCATCGTCGCCGCCCTCGACCAGCCGACGCTCGCGCGGCTGTTCGACTTCACGACCTCGCTCGGCATGACCGCGCTCGTCGAGACGCACGATGCGGACGAGGTCGAGCGCGCGCTCGAGGTCGGAGCCGGGCTCATCGGCGTCAACGCGCGCGACCTCAGCACGTTCGAGCTCGACCAGGACCTCTTCGGTCGCCTGGCCGATCGCATCCCCGGCTCGGTCATCCGGGTCGCCGAGTCGGCGGTCAAGAGCGCCGCCGACGTGGCCCACTACCGCAAGGCCGGTGCGGACGTCGTCCTCGTCGGAGAAGCCCTCGTCACCGGAGACCCCGTGGCGAGAATCCAGGAGTTCCTCAGCGCATGACCGACGACACCCTCAGCGAGAAGCTCAGCCGCTTCTCCCAGCCCGGCCCCTACTTCGGCGAGTACGGCGGCCGCTACGCTCCCGAGCCGCTCATCGCGGCTCTCGACGAGCTGACCGTCGCGTGGGAGGCCGCGAAGCACGACCCGGCGTTCCGGCTCGAGCTCGACGACCTGCACCGCACCTACACCGGACGGCCGTCGATCATCACCGAGGTGCCGCGCTTCGCCGAGCACGCGGGCGGCGCGCGGATCATCCTCAAGCGCGAGGACCTCAACCACACCGGCTCGCACAAGATCAACAACGTGCTCGGCCAGGCGCTGCTCACCAAGCGCATCGGCAAGAGCCGGGTCATCGCGGAGACCGGCGCCGGCCAGCACGGCGTCGCGACGGCGACCGCCGCCGCGCTCTTCGGCCTCGACTGCGTGGTCTATATGGGCGAGGTGGACACCGAGCGCCAGGCGCTCAACGTCGCGCGGATGCGCCTGCTGGGCGCCGAGGTCATCCCGGTCACCACCGGCTCGCGCACGCTGAAGGACGCGATCAACGAGGCGATGCGGGACTGGGTGACGAACGTCGGCACCACCAACTACGTCTTCGGCACCGTCGCCGGCCCGCACCCGTTCCCCGCGATGGTCCGCGACCTCCAGCGGATCATCGGCGACGAGGCGCGCGAGCAGGTCCTCGAGCTCACCGGCTCGCTGCCGCACGCGGTCGCCGCCTGCGTCGGCGGGGGAAGCAACGCCATGGGCATCTTCACGGCCTTCCTCGACGACAGCGAGGTCGGGCTCTACGGGTTCGAGGCCGCGGGCGACGGCGTGGACACGCCTCGTCACGCCGCGACCATCTCGCGCGGCCGGCCCGGCGTGCTGCACGGCGCCCGCAGCTACCTGCTGCAGGACGAGGACGGGCAGACGCTCGAGTCGCACTCGATCTCGGCGGGCCTCGACTACCCGGGCGTCGGTCCGGAGCACGCCTGGCTGTCGGACATCGGGCGCGCGAGCTACCGCCCGATCACCGACGCCCAGGCCATGTCGGCGCTGCGTCTGCTCAGCCGGACCGAGGGGATCATCCCCGCCATCGAGTCGTCGCACGCGCTGGCGGGAGCGCTCGACCTCGGGCGCGAGCTCGGCCCCGACGCGGTCATCCTCGTGAACCTCAGCGGGCGCGGGGACAAGGACATGACGACGGCCGGCCACTACTTCGACCTCCTCGACCGCGATGCGGAGCAGGTGTGAGCGCCTCGCGGACCGCGGCCAGCGTCGCGGACATGCTCGCCGCGCGGCGGGACGCCGGGACCGGCGCCCTCGTCGGCTACCTGCCCATCGGCTTCCCCGACCTGCCCACCAGCATCGAGGCAGCCGTCGCCCTGGTCGAGAACGGGGTGGACGCCCTCGAGCTCGGCCTGCCGTACTCGGACCCGGTCATCGACGGGCCGGTCATCCAGGCCGCCACGCAGCGCGCCCTCGCTGGCGGGTTCCGGCTGAGGCACGGCTTCGAGGCGGTTCAAGCCGTGCGCGAGCGGGTCGACGCCCCGATCCTCCTCATGACCTACTGGAACCCGGTGCTGCAGTACGGCGTCGAGCGGTTCGCCGACGACCTCGCGGCCGCGGGCGGGTCCGGGCTCATCACCCCGGACCTCATCCCGGACGAGGCGGGGAGTGGCTCGCCGCCTCCGAGCGCACCGGCCTCGACCGCGTCTTCCTCGCCGCGCCCTCCTCGAGCGACGCCCGCCTCGCCCGCGCCGTCGAGGTGAGCAGGGGCTTCGTCTACGCCGTCTCGACGATGGGCATCACGGGGGCACGCGCCGACGTCGACCGGGCCGCCCGCGGCGTGGTCGAGCGGCTGCGCGCGGCCGGCGCGGAGAACGCCTGCGTCGGCATCGGCATCTCCACCGCCGAGCAGGTGCGTGAGGTCCTCGGCTACGCCGACGGCGCGATCGTCGGCTCGGCCCTGGTCAGCGCGCTGGCCGAGGGCGGCGTCGCCGCGGTCGCCGAGACCGCGGCTCGCCTGGCCGCAGGCACCCGTCCCGCGTAACCGGTCCGAGCCGACCCCTGTAGTAGCCTGAGCCATCGTGACGCCGCGCAGCATCCCGAGCCCCCGCCCGAGTGGAGCTCGTTCAGCCTGGGGATCTTCACGATCCACGCCTACGCGATCTGCATCCTCGTCGGGATCGTCGTCGCTCTGGTGCTCACCTCGCGCCGCCTCACCCGCCGCGGTGCCGAGCCGGGCGTCGCGGTCGACATCGCGCTCTGGGCCGTCGTGTTCGGGATCATCGTGGCGCGGCTGTACCACGTGTTCACCCACCCCGGCGACTACTTCGGCGAGGGCAAGAACCTCTGGGCCATCCTCTTCATCTGGGAGGGCGGCAACGCGATCTTCGGCTCCCTCATCGGCGGCGCCATCGGTGCCTACATCGGCTGCCGGATCACCGGGGTGCGGTTCTGGACGTTCGCCGACGCGCTGGCGCCGGGGATGCTCCTCGCCCAGGCGATCGGCCGCTTGGGGAACTGGTTCAACCACGAGCTCTTCGGCCAGCCCACCAACCTGCCGTGGGGCCTCGAGATCGAGTCGTCCAACCCCGCGTTCCCCGTGGGCCTGGCGGACGGCACCCTCTTCCACCCGACCTTCCTCTACGAGATCCTCTGGAACGTGTTCGGCGCCGTCCTGCTGCTCCTCATCGAGCGCGAGTGGCGCCTGCAGTGGGGCAAGCTCTTCGCCCTGTACCTCATCTGGTACGGGCTCGGCCGCATCTGGTTCGAGTCGATCCGCGTGGATCCGAGCCAGATCTTCTTCGGCCTCCGGGTCAACGTCGAGGCGGCCATCCTCGCGGTGCTGATCGGCATCGTCATCTTCGTGGTCCAGCGGCGACGGCACCCGGGCGTCGAGCCCGGCCCGTACGTGCCGGGCCGCGAGTGGGGTCGGGACGATCAGGTAGAGTCGCGCTACACCGCAGAGGACTTCGAGCGGCCCGGCGACGACGACGACCAGGAGTCCGCGGAAGTGCCGGCCACAAGCTCGGCCTCTCCGAGAAGCGGCTCCACGCGACTCTGAGCCGATCCGGCCGGATTCCGTCGACATTCCGCCGAGGGCGCAGGAAGCGCCCAGCGCGCTCCTGTCCGAGCTGCTGCACAATGTAATGCTGGCCGTCTCAGCATCCCTTCCCTTTCCCATCCCCCTTCCCGGGCCAGCGCCGTCCCGCCCGATTCCGTGAGGAGGCCCGTCGATGACGTCCGCAACGCCTGAGCAGGTCGTATCGCCCTATCGGCGGTTCTCGACGACGCCGGACGCGCAGGGGATGTACGACCCGCGCGACGAGCGCGACTCCTGCGGTCTCGCGCTGGTCGCGACGATGCGGGGCACCCCGGGGCACGACATCATCTCCGCCGCGCTCGGCGCGCTGCGGAACCTGGAGCACCGCGGCGCGGTCGGCTCCGACGCGGGCACGGGCGACGGCGCCGGCATCCTGACCCAGGTGCCGGACGAGTTCCTCCGCGCCGTCGTCGACTTCGACCTCCCGCCCGCCGGCGAGTACGCGGTCGGCCTCGCCTTCCTGCCCACCGACGACGCCGAGCGGGAGAGCCTCAAGGCCGCCCTCGCCGCCATCGCGGAGGAGGAGAGCCTCGAGATCCTCGGCTGGCGGGAGGTGCCGCACCGGCCGGACGAGATCGGCAACCTGGCGCGCGGCGCCATGCCCGTGTTCGAGCAGATGTTCGTCACCAGCCGTCGGCACGACTCGGACGGCGTGCCCTTCGCGGGCATCCGCCTCGACCGGCAGGCGCTGCGCCTCCGCAAGCGCGCCGAGCGTGAGCGGGGCGCCTTCTTCTGCTCGCTCTCCAGTCGCACCCTCGTCTACAAGGGCATGGTCACGACGCTCCAGCTGGAGCCTTTCTATCCGGACCTCTCCGACCCCCGGTTCGCCTCGACCCTCGCGCTCGTGCACTCCCGGTACTCGACGAACACGTTCCCGTCCTGGCCGCTCGCGCAGCCGTTCCGGATGATCGCGCACAACGGAGAGATCAACACCATCCAGGGCAACCGCAACTGGATGCGCGCACGCCAGTCGCAGCTCGAGAGCGACCTGCTCGGCGACCTCACGCCGATGCTGCCGATCGTCACGCCCGGCGCCAGCGACTCCGCCTCGTTCGACGAGGTGGTCGAGCTGCTGAGCCTCAGCGGCCGGTCACTGCCGCACGCGGTCATGATGATGGTGCCGGAGGCGTGGGAGAACAACCCCGCCATGGACCCGGCCCGCCGCGCGTTCTACGAGTACCACTCCTTCCTCATGGAGCCCTGGGACGGCCCCGCCGCCATCACCTTCACCGACGGCGCGCTCGTCGGGGCGACCCTCGACCGCAACGGGCTCCGTCCCGGCCGGTACGTCGTGACCGACGACGGCCTCGTCGTCGCCGCGAGCGAGATCGGCGTCCTCGACATCGACCCCGCGCGCATCGTGCGCAAGGGGCGCCTGCGTCCCGGCCGCATGTTCGTCGTCGACACGGTCGCCGGCCGCATCATCGAGGACGACGAGCTGAAGAGCGACCTCGCCGCGGCCCAGCCGTGGGCGGAGTGGCTCGAGACCGGCCGCATCCACCTCGAGGACCTGCCGGAGCGCGAGCACATCGTGCACACGCCGGCGTCCGTCACGCGCCGCCAGCGCACCTTCGGCTACACCGAGGAGGAGGTCCACATCCTCCTCGAGCCCATGGCGCGCGCCGGGGCCGAGCCGCTCGGCGCGATGGGCTCCGACACCCCGATCGCCGTGCTGTCGGACCGGCCGCGGCTGCTCTTCGACTACTTCACGCAGCAGTTCGCACAGGTGACCAACCCGCCGCTCGACTCCATCCGCGAGGAGGTCGTCACCTCCCTCGGCACCGGTCTCGGGCCCGAGCTGAACCTGCTCGCCGAGGGCCCGGAGCACGCGCGTAAGGTCGTGCTCTCCTTCCCGGTCATCGACAACGACGAGCTGGCGAAGATCCACCACATCGACTCGTCGCCGGGCAGCGCGACGACAACTGTCGTCCGGGGCCTCTACCGGGTCGACGACGGACCGCAGGCGCTCGAGCGCCGCATCGATGCGATGTGCGCCGAGGTCGACGAGGCGATCGAGAACGGCGCGCAGTTCATCGTGCTATCCGACCGCGACTCGACCGCGGACCAGGCGCCCGTGCCGTCCCTCCTGATGACGGCCGCCGTCCACCACCACCTCATCCGCCGGGAGAACCGGATGAAGGTCGGCCTGATCGTCGAGGCGGGCGACGTGCGCGAGGTGCACCACGTCGCGCTGCTCATCGGTTACGGCGCGGCCGCGGTGAACCCGTACCTCGCCATGGAGACGTGCGAGCAGCTCGTCCGCAGCGGTCGCCTCTCCGGCATCAGCCCCGAGGACGCTGTCCACAACGTGATCAAGGCGCTCGGCAAGGGCGTGCTCAAGATCATGTCCAAGATGGGCATCTCGACGGTGTCCTCCTACTCGGGCGCCCAGGCGTTCGAGGCGGTCGGCCTCTCCGCCGAGTTCGTCGCCCAGTACTTCACCGGCACCACGTCGAAGCTCGGCGGCGTCGGCATGGACGTCATCGCGGCGGAGAACGCCGCGCGGCACCGTGCCGCGTACCCGGACGACCAGTCGTCGTTCGCCCACGAGCGGCTCTGGGTCGGCGGCGAGTACGCCTGGCGCCGCGGCGGACCGCCGCACCTGTTCAACCCGGACACCGTGTTCCGCCTCCAGCACGCGACGCGGAACCGGCGCTACGACATCTTCCGCGAGTACACGAAGCTCGTCGACGAGCAGGCGGAGAGCCTGCGCACCCTGCGCGGCCTGTTCTCGCTGCGCACGGGCACGCGCCCGGAGATCCCGCTCGACGAGGTGGAGCCCATCGAGAGCATCGTGCGCCGCTTCAACACGGGCGCGATGAGCTACGGCTCGATCTCGAAGGAGGCGCACGAGACGCTCGCGATCGCGATGAACCGCCTCGGCGGCCGCAGCAACACGGGGGAGGGCGGCGAGGACCTGGAGCGCCTCCTCGACCCGGAGCGGCGCAGCGCGATCAAGCAGGTGGCGTCCGGCCGGTTCGGCGTCACGAGCATGTACCTCACGCACGCGACCGACATCCAGATCAAGCTCGCCCAGGGCGCCAAGCCCGGTGAGGGCGGGCAGCTCCCGCCTGCGAAGGTGTACCCCTGGGTGGCGCGCACGCGGCACGCGACCGCGGGCGTCGGCCTGATCTCCCCGCCGCCGCACCACGACATCTACTCCATCGAGGACCTCAAGCAGCTGATCTTCGACCTCAAGCGGGCGAACCCCGAGGCGCGCATCCACACCAAGCTGGTGAGCCAGAACGGCATCGGCGCGGTCGCGGCGGGCGTCGCGAAGGCGAAGTCGGACGTGATCCTCGTCTCCGGCCACGACGGCGGAACGGGCGCCAGCCCGCTCAACTCGCTCAAGCACGCCGGCACCCCGTGGGAGCTCGGCCTCGCCGAGACGCAGCAGACGCTCATGCTCAACGGCCTGCGCGAGCGCGTCGTTGTCCAGGTCGACGGCCAGATGAAGAGCGGACGGGACGTCATCGTCGCCGCCCTGCTCGGCGCCGAGGAGTACGGCTTCGCCACGGCCCCGCTCGTCGTCGAGGGCTGCATCCTCATGCGGGTGTGCCACCTGGACACGTGCCCGGTCGGCGTCGCCACGCAGAACCCCGAGCTCCGCGCGCGCTTCAGCGGCAAGCCCGAGTTCGTCATCAACTTTTTCGAGTTCCTCGCGCAGGAGGTCCGGGAGATCCTCGCGAAGCTCGGGTACCGCAGCCTCGACGAGATCATCGGCCGCAACGACCTCCTCGACGTGGACCGGGCGATCGCGCACTGGAAGGCGGACGGGCTCGACCTCGCGCCGATCCTGGTCGGTCCGAAGTTCGCGCCCGGCGAGCCGCGGTACGGCCGCGTCGCGCAGGACCACGAGCTCGACGAGCACTTCGACAACCGCCTGCTCCGCCTCGCCGCGGACGTGCTCGACCACGGCGGGAAGGTCGAGATCGACCTGCCCATCCGCAACACCGAGCGCGCGGTCGGCACGATGCTCGGCCACGAGGTCACCAAGCGCTACGGCGTCAACGGCCTGCCCGAGGGGTCGATCGACGTGACCCTGCGCGGTTCGGCGGGTCAGTCCCTCGGCGCGTTCCTGCCTGGCGGCATCACGCTCCGGCTCATCGGCGACAGCAACGACTACGTCGGCAAGGGCCTCTCGGGCGGCTCGGTCATCCTGCGGCCGCCCGCCGAGGCGGGCTACGTGGCCGAGGAGAACGTGATCGCGGGCAACGTCATCGGCTACGGCGCCACTCAGGGCACCCTGTTCCTCCGCGGCATCGTGGGGGAGCGGTTCCTCGTTCGGAACTCGGGGGCGACCGCCGTCGTCGAGGGCGTCGGCGACCACGCGCTCGAGTACATGACCGGAGGCCTCGCCGTCATCCTCGGCTCGGTCGGGCGCAACCTCGGCGCCGGCATGTCCGGCGGCACCGCGTACGTGTGCGACCTGCGGCCGGAGAGCGTCAACACGGCGGCACTCGCCTCCGGCGAGCTGGGGCTCGAGCCCCTCGGCAGCGCCGACCAGGAGATCCTCCGCGACCTCCTCCAGCGCCACCTCGCCGAGACCGACTCGGACGTCGCCGCGCGCATGCTCGCCGACTTCGACGCGACCGTCGCGCGCTTCACGAAGGTGCTGCCGCGCGACTACGCCGCGGTCCTCGCCACCCGCCAGAGCGCCGTCGAAGAGGGGCTCGACCCCGACGGCGACGTCGTCTGGAACCGCATTCTCGAGGTGACACATGGCTGACCCCAAGGGCTTCCTCAAGGTCCGCGCGCGCGAGACCGCGCCGCGGCGCCCGGTGCCCGTCCGCATCATGGACTGGCGTGAGGTGTACGAGCCGCACGACCCGACCGTCATCCGCAGGCAGGCCGGCCGCTGCATGGACTGCGGCATCCCGTTCTGCCACCAGGGCTGCCCGCTCGGCAACCTCATCCCCGAGTGGAACGACCTCATGTGGCGCGGCGAGAACCGCGCCGCGGTCGAGCGCCTGCACGCGACCAACAACTTCCCCGAGTTCACCGGGAAGCTGTGCCCCGCTCCGTGCGAGTCGTCCTGCGTGCTGGGCATCAACCAGCCCGCGGTCACGATCAAGCAGGTCGAGGCCGCGATCGCGGAGGACGCCCTCGCCAACGGCTGGCTCGAGCCGCACCCGCCCCAGCGCCTGACGGGCAAGACGGTCGCCGTCGTCGGGTCTGGTCCCGCGGGCCTGGCCGCCGCCCAGCAGTTGACGCGCGCCGGGCACACGGTCGCCGTGTACGAGAGGGACGACCGCATCGGCGGCCTCCTCCGGTACGGCATCCCGGAGTTCAAGATGGAGAAGCGGATCCTCGAGACCCGTCTGGGTCAGATGCTCGCGGAGGGCACGCGCTTCCGCGCCGGCGTCAACATCGGCGTCGACATCAGCTGGGACGACCTGCGCGCCCGCTACGACGCCGTCGTGGTGTGCACGGGCGCCACCGTCCCGCGCGACCTGGACATCCCGGGTCGGGACCTCGATGGCGTGCACTTCGCCATGGAGTACCTGGTGCAGGCGAACCGGGCGGTCGCCGGCGACCAGGTGCACGGGCAGATCCTCGCCGAGGGCAAGCACGTCGTCATCCTCGGCGGCGGCGACACCGGCGCCGACTGCCTCGGCACTGCGCACCGCCAGGGCGCCGCCTCGGTCACCACGCTCGCGATCGGCAAGCAGCCCCCTCGGAGCGGCAGTCGAACCAGCCGTGGCCGATGTTCCCGGCGCTCTTCGAGGTCCAGACGGCGCACGAGGAGGGCGGCGAGCGCATGTACCTCGCCTCCACCGTCGAGTTCCTCAACGACGGCGAGGGCAACGTGCGCGCCATCCGCGTCGCCGAGACCGAGTACCTCGACGGCCGTCGCGTGCCCAAGGCCGGCACCGAGCGCGAGATCCCGGCCGACCTGGTCCTGCTCGCCCTGGGCTTCACCGGACCGGAGAGCACCGAGCTCGCCGACCAGCTGGCGCTGCCCTTCGACGAGCGCGGTAACGTGGAGCGCGCGGGCGACTACCAGACCAGTCACCCCGGCGTGTTCGTCGCCGGGGATGCCGGTCGCGGCCAGTCGCTCATCGTGTGGGCCATCGCGGAAGGGCGTGCGGCCGCTTCGGCGGTCGACGCCTACCTCGAGGGCGGAACGGAGCTCCCGTTCCCGGTCCGGCCCACCGACCGCGCACTCGCGGTCTGACCTTCGCGCCACGAGCGCGCATCGAACGGAAGAGGAAACACCCCCGCATGAGACGAGCCAAGATCGTCGCAACGCTCGGTCCCGCAACGTCGAGCTATGAGCAGATCCGCGCGATCATCGACGCCGGGGTGGATGTCGCCCGGCTGAACCTCAGCCATGGCGACTACTCGGTGCACGAGGCGGTCTACGCCAACGTGCGCAAGGCGTCCGAGGACAGCGGCCGCGCCGTCGGCATCCTCGTTGACCTGCAGGGGCCGAAGATCCGCCTGGGCCGCTTCGAGGACGGGCCGTACGAGCTCGCCGAGGGCGACACCTTCAAGATCACGACCAAGGACATCGTCGGCAACAAGGACATCGTCGGCACCACGTTCAAGGGCCTGCCCGCCGATGTGAAGCCGGGCGATCCGCTGCTGATCGACGACGGCAAGGTCCGCGTCCGCGTGACCGGCACCGACGGCACCACTGTGACGACCGAGGTCGTCGTGGCCGGGCCGGTCAGCAACAACAAGGGCATCAACCTGCCGGGCGTGGCCGTCAACGTGCCGGCACTGTCCGAGAAGGACGAGGCGGACCTCCGCTGGGGCCTCCGCATCGGCGCCGACTTCATCGCGCTGTCGTTCGTCCGCAGCGCGGACGACATCCGCCGTGTGCACGAGATCATGGACGAGGAGAAGCGCCGCGTCCCGGTCATCGCCAAGATCGAGAAGCCCCAGGCGGTCGACGCGCTCGAGGGCATCGTCGACGCGTTCGACGCGATCATGGTCGCCCGCGGCGACCTCGGCGTCGAGCTGCCACTCGAGGCGGTGCCCATCGTGCAGAAGCACGCCGTCGAGCTGGCGCGCCGGATGGCGAAGCCGGTCATCGTGGCGACGCAGATGCTCGAGTCGATGATCCACAGCCCCGTGCCGACCCGCGCCGAGACGTCCGACGTCGCGAACGCGGTCCTCGACGGCGCCGACGCCGTGATGCTCTCGGGCGAGACGAGCGTGGGGAGTACCCCGTCGTCACGGTCCAGACCATGGCGCGCATCATCACCTCGACGGAGGACCACGGCCTCGAGCGCGTCCCGCCGCTCGGCACCAAGCCGCGCACCCAGGGCGGCGCGATGACCCTCGCGGCGGCCGAGGTCGCCGAGTTCGTCGGCGCGAAGTACCTGTGCGTGTTCACCGAGTCCGGCGACTCCGCCCGGCGCATGTCGCGGCTGCGCTCGCCCATCCCGATGAAGGCGTTCACGCCGGAGCCGGGCATCCGCAACCGCATGGCCCTGACCTGGGGCATCGAGTCGTTCCTGGTGCCGCGCGTGAAGCACACCGACCAGATGTTCCACCAGGTCGAGGAGGTCATGATGCGCGAGGGCCTCGCCGAGGTGGGCGACAAGGTCGTCGTGATCTCCGGCTCCCCTCCCGGAATCCCCGGCTCGACGAACGACGTGCGGGTGCACCGCATGGGCGACGCGACGCTCGGAGCCGCTCCAGTCTGGGCCGAGTAACCCCGTGCCGGCGCTGACGGCGACGCCGCTCGGCGGCGCGGCCGACGCGACGGTCCTGCTGCTCCTCCCGAGCCTCGGCGGAAGCTACGAGGATTGGCGGCCCGCCGCCGCGCTTCTCGCGGAGCGCTGGCGCGTCTTCGGCGTGGACCTGCCCGGCCACGGCGCGTCCGCGATCGCCGAGGAGCCGTTCACGATCGCGGACCTCGCGCAGGGCGTCCTCGACGTGGTCGACGAGCTCGACGTCGACGACTTCGGCGTGGTCGGCACCTCGCTCGGCGGCGCCGTGGTGCAGGAGCTCGCCCTCGCGGATCCGGAGGGACTCGTCTTCACCGGCGTCGTCTGCGCCGCGCCGCGGATGGGCGACCGCGACTCCTGGCAGGAGCGCGCCGCGGCCGTCCGTCGGCGCGGAACCGGATCGCTGGTCGGGTCCCTCGCCGAGCGCTGGTTCACGCCCGGCTTCGCGACCGCGCATCCCGAGGTCGTCGGCCGGGTGCTCGCGGGAGTCGCCGCCACCGACGACGAGAGCTACGCCCTCTGCTGTGAGGCGCTGGGGGAGTGGGACGCGCGCGAGCGGATCCTCGCGATCTCCGTCCCCGTCCTCGCCGTACGGGGCGAGAACGATCCGACCGCGACCGAGGAGGCCATGCGGCCGCTGCTCCGGGCGCCGGGCGTGACGGAGCGGGTGATCCCACGCGTGCGCCATCAGGCCGCGATCGAGGCGCCGGATGCGGTCGCCGCGGCGCTGCTCGGCGGGTAGCGGGGGCGGCTTCGGCGCTTCAATAGGACGCTCAGCGCCTGCGGATCCTTCAGCAGGACTTTGCGCGCCTGCCCTTCCCCTCAGCAGGAATCGGTGCGCGACCGCTCATCCCATCAGCAGGACTTTGTGCGCTGAGCAGGACGAAACGGCGCCCCAGGTCCTGCTTGCGGCACGAAGTCCTGCTGAAGCGTCAGTGCCGGGTCGTGGGACTCGAACCCCGTCCCCGGCGAACGGCCTTCGCCGCTGCGCGGCTCAGGGGCCGTTCGCGCGTGGGCCCGGTGTGCGTCTCGCCCACCACACACACGCCACGTTGCCCCGCCGTTGGCGGTGCAACGTGTCGTGCCGGTGGTGAGACTCGAACTCACACGCCCTTGCGGGCGGAGCATTTTGAGTGCCCTGCGTCTGCCATTCCGCCACACCGGCCCGTCCCGCCCGGGGGCCGACCGGGCCTCACGATACCGTAGGCTTTCCCCGTGGCAGACCAGGCTGAAGCATCCTCGGCTCCCCGACGCGTCGTCGTCGCTGAGGACGAATCGCTGATCCGGCTCGACATCGTCGAGACTCTCCGGGACAACGGATTCGAGGTCGTCGGCGAGGCCGGAGACGGCGAGACGGCCGTGGCCCTCGCGACCGAGCTGCGTCCCGACCTCGTCGTCATGGACGTGAAGATGCCGCAGCTGGACGGCATCTCCGCCGCCGAGCGGCTCAGCAAGAACCGCATCGCCCCGGTCGTGCTGCTCACGGCGTTCAGCCAGAAGGAGCTCGTCGAGCGAGCCAGCGAGGCCGGCGCGCTCGCCTACGTGGTGAAGCCGTTCACGCCGAACGACCTGCTTCCCGCGATCGAGATCGCGCTCAGCCGCTACCAGCAGATCGTGACGCTCGAGGCCGAGGTCGCCGACATGGTCGAGCGCTTCGAGACCCGCAAGCTCGTTGACCGCGCCAAGGGCCTCCTCAACGAGAAGATGGGCCTGTCCGAGCCGGACGCGTTCCGCTGGATCCAGAAGGCCTCCATGGACCGCCGCCTCACCATGCGCGACGTGGCCCAGGCGATCATCGAGCAGCTCTCCGCCCCCAAGAAGTAGCCTCGCGCCGCGCGGAGGGCCGACTTGCCAAAAAGTCCCGCTATTCGACCGGTTTAGCGAGACTTTTCGGCAAGTCGCTATCGTGGCGCAGGCGGTCCGGACGCGAGACGGCTGGCGATGCGCGAAACCGTTTCGGCGGGGCGTTGAGCCAGGTCGTCGGCCGTCACACGCACCGTCGTCCATGCCTCATCCTCGAGCCGCTCGCGCCTGACGATGTCGTTGCGGAACGTTCGGACATCGGTCCGGTGGTAGTCGCCCTCGTACTCGATGACCAGGCGGGCTCGCCGGTAGACGAGATCGCACTCCGCGACGAAGGCGCCGTTCCTGTCATAGATGCGTTCGTTCAGGGACGGCTCGGGAAGGCCTGCTCGGACGAGGAGGAGGCGCAGCCGGGTCTCGCCCGGCGACCGCACGCCAGGACGCACCTCCGCCCACGAATCCCGGAGGCGTCCGATGCATGGGCGGTCGTCCAGCTGCACTGCAGCCGACATCGCCGCGGCAGCCTCGTCCCGTCGCGCGGTGCCTTTGCTGAGCAGCGCGTCTCCCACCTCAATGAGCTCGTCGACCGTCAGCATCGTTGCCAGTTGGCACCACGTCTCCACGGGGCTGGCCACGGGCATCCCGTCGAGGAGCCGGATCAGTCCCGCGCGAGGGATCAACTGATGCCCCTTGGCTCCCGCGACGCGAACGGCTCGACCCGGAGCGAGCACCGACACATGGACCGTCGGATCCTCCCCGAGACGCTGCGGTAGCGGCAGGCCGTGCAGTGCGGCGCTCGTCGTGTGGCTGAAGAACTGCCCGCTTCGGAGCCGCGGCAGGTAGGCGTCACATCGAGCGCGCACATCGTGCTGCGACTCGCTGATGGCTCGAACTCCGTGGAACGGCCGGGCGAGGTCGGACCGGTAGAGGCGGCCACGGCGCACCCCTGCTCGGCGCGCCTCCGCGACGCTGAAGGGGCCGAGATCCAAGGGCTGAGGAAGTGCTTCCGGTTCGCGCATCGGCATACCGTGCCGACTCACTGACCGTTCCGCTTCCGTTGTCCACACCGCGGGAACGACTTGCCGAAAAGTCCCGCTAAGAAGCGCGTTTAGCGGGACTTTTGGCAAGTCGACCAACCCGGCCCGCCGTCCGCGCGACCCGGGCGCTACTCGTCGCGGAGCATGTTGGTCATCCGGATCGTCGAGAGCCGGCGGCCCTGATCATCCCGGACCACCGTCTGGTGCGTCGTGAGGGTGCGGCCGAGGACCAGCGCCTCGCACGTCGCCGTGACCCAGCCTTCGGTCACCGAGCGGGAGTGGGTGGCGTTGATCTCGATGCCCACGGCATACCTGCCCCGGCCCGCATGGATGGCCGACGAGATCGAGCCGAGCGCCTCGCCCAGGACCACGTGGGCCCCGCCGTGCAGCAGCCCGACGACCTGGCGATTGCCCTCCACGGGCATGCGCGCGACGGAATGCGACGCGGACAGCTCGACGAACTCGACGCCCATCTTCCGCGTCAGCTCGCCGCCTCCTGAGGTCACCAGGCGCTCGACGAGCTCGGGATCCATGTCCTCAGGGAAGGTCGTCATCGGGGTCCTTCCGGCCGCTCCGGCCGTGTCGTCGGCCGCGGCTAGGCTGGCACCGTGTCAGAGAGCGATCAGCCTACCCTCCTGTTGATCGACGGTCATTCCCTCGCTTTCCGGGCCTTCTACGCGCTCCCGGTCGACAGCTTCCAGGCCTCGAACGGGCAGCACACGAACGCGATCCACGGCTTCCTGTCGATGCTCATCGTGCTGCTGCAGAAGGAGAAGCCGACCCATCTGGGTGTCGCGTTCGACATCTCGCGCGCCTCGTTCCGCACGCGGGACTACCCGGAGTACAAGGGCACCCGCAGCGAGACGCCGTCCGAGTTCGTGGGCCAGGTGCCGCTGCTGCAGGATGCGCTCAAGGCCATGAACGTCCCCACGATGACGAAGGAGGACTTCGAGGCCGACGACATCCTCGCGACCCTCGCGAAGCGGGGCCGGGAGGAGGGCTTCAAGGTCCTCGTGGTCTCCGGCGACCGGGACACCATCCAGCTCGTGAACGAGGACGTCACGCTCCTCTACCCCTCCCGGCAGGGCGTCACCGACCTCACTCGATACGACACCGAGAAGGTGCACGCCCGCTACGGCATCGAGCCCTGGCAGTACCCCGACATCGCTGCCCTCGTCGGCGAGACGAGCGACAACCTGCCCGGCATCGACAAGGTCGGCGAGAAGACGGCCCTGAAGTGGCTGACCCAGTACGGCAGCCTCGACGAGATCCTCGCCCACGCCGACGAGATCAAGGGCGTCGTCGGCAACAACCTCCGCGAGCAGCGGGACCGCGCCGAGCGGAACCGGCGCCTCAACCGGCTGATCGACGACCTCGAGCTGGAGACCGGGCCGCACGACCTGGAGCGCAAGCCCTTCGACATCAAAGCCCTCCGCGACCTGCTCGGCGGCCTGCAGATGCGCAACATCCTCGACCGCCTGCTGAAGCTGGAGGGGAGACGCAGTCGGCGTCCTCCGCCTCGACCCCCGAGGCGCTCATCAAGGAGGAGCCCAGCACCGCACCTCCGGCCCCGACCCCGCAGGTGCACCGCGGCGACCGGCTCGCCGCCTGGCTGCGCCGCCAGACCGAGCAGCACCCGGGCGGGCTGGCCCTGACCCTCGAGCTCTCCGGCGACCGGGTCATCGGCGCGGGCATCGCTGGAGAGACGGAATCGGCCATCGTGCCGTGGGAGCCGGGCAGCGCCGACTGGGTTCCGTTCGAGGAGTGGCTCGCGAGCCCCGAGCGCAAGCTGATGCACGACGCGAAGCCCCAGCTGAAGGCGCTGACCTCCGCGGGACTCGCGCTGGGCGGACTCGCCTTCGACAGCCTCATCGCGGGCTGGCTGCTCCGGCCGAGCGGCATCGACAAGACCCTCGCCGACCTGGTCCGGCGCTACCTCGCCGAGGAGCTGCCGGTCTCGGACCCCAACCAGCTGGTTCCCGCGGACGACGGAGCGGGCGTCGCCACCGAGGCGTGGTTCACCTTCCGGGTCGTCGACTCGCTGCGGGGTGTGCTCGACGAGCGGGACACGCGGGTCCTCAGCGAGATCGAGCTGCCGACCCTCCGGGTGCTCGCGCGCATGGAGACCAACGGCGTCGCGATCGACGCGCCGCTGCTCGGATCCCTCTCCGCGGAGCTGGGCCAGCGGATCGACGGGCTCGCCGCCGAGGCGTTCCAGGTGCTCGGTCACGAGCTCAACCTGGGCTCGCCCAAGCAGCTCCAGCAGGTGCTGTTCGAGGAGCTCGGGATGCCGAAGACCCGGTCGACCAAGACCGGCTACTCGACCGACGCGGACTCCCTCGCCGACCTCATGGAGTCGAACCCGCACCCCTTCGTCGACCTGCTCCTGCAGCACCGCGACGCGAGCAAGCTGCGGCAGATCATCGACACCCTCGAGCGCGGCATCGGCCCGGACGGCCGCATCCACACCACGTACGCCCAGACGGGCACGACCACCGGGCGGATCTCCTCCAACGATCCCAACCTGCAGAACATCCCCATCCGGGCCGACGAGGGCCGCCGGATGCGCGCCGCGTTCATGCGCGGCGACGGCTACGAGACCCTCCTCACCGCCGACTACTCGCAGATCGAGATGCGGATCATGGCGCACCTGTCGCAGGACGAGGGGCTCATCGAGGCCTTCAACAGCGGCGAGGACCTGCACCGCTTCGTCGGCTCGCGCGTGTTCGGCGTCGAACCGCCCGAGGTGTCGCCGGCCATGCGCACCAAGGTGAAGGCGATGTCGTACGGTCTGGCCTACGGGCTCTCCGCCTTCGGCCTCTCGAAGCAGCTGCGCATCGACACGAGCGAGGCGCGGCAGCTCATGACCGACTACTTCGCCCGCTTCGGGGCCGTGCGCGACTACCTCCGGAACGTGGTCGAGCAGGCGCGCGCGGACGGCTACACCGAGACGATCTTCGGACGGCGCCGCCCGTTCCCGGATCTCAACAGCCCCAACCGCGTGCTGCGGGACAACGCGGAGCGCCAGGCGCTCAACGCACCGATCCAGGGCTCGGCGGCCGACATCATGAAGATCGCCATGATCGAGATCGCTGCGGACATGCGGCAGCAAGAGCTCGAATCGCGCATGCTGCTCCAGGTGCACGACGAGCTCGTGTTCGAGGTCGCGGCGGGGGAGTGGGATGCCCTCGCCGGCATTGTCACCACCCGCATGGGCTCCGCCGCCCAGCTGCGCGTCCCGCTCGACGTGCAGCTCGGACGCGGCGACAACTGGGACGAAGCGGCCCACTGATCCGCTCGGCGGACAATGGACGCAGGACCGACGAGCGCGAGGAGGACCGGATGGCCGGCGCAGCGCGAGGACCGCTGACCGAGCTCTTGGGGGAGTCGTCGATCCGGCTCGGCCTCACCGCCGACGACCGCTTCGACGCCGTGCGCCAGTGCGGCGAGGCGCTCGTCGCGTCCGGGGCGGTCACCGAGACCTACGTCGAGGCGATGCTCGAGCGGGAGCACTCCGTGTCCACCTACATCGGCGAGGGCGTCGCCATCCCGCACGGGACGCTGGCCGGCAAGGACTCCGTCTCCCGCAGCGCCATGGTGGTGCTCGGCTTCCCGGACGGCGTGGACTGGGCGGGACAGCGCGCTCAGGTCTGCATCGGCATCGCCGCCCCGGCAGGCGGCCACGTGGCGCTGGTCGCCCGACTCGCCGAGATCCTGCTCGACCCGGACCTCGCGGCCCGCCTACGGGCGGCGCGGCGGCCGGAGGAGATCACCAAGCTGTTCAGCGCGGACTCAGGCGGACGCTAGCTAGAGTCGACCCATGCATGCCCGCGGCAGGCCCCGTCGGGCAGCGATGATCGCCGCCGTGGCATGCGTCGCCGTGCTGACCCTCTCGGCGTGCGCGGCCGACGGCTCGCCCGCGTCGTTCCCGGCGCCCGGCATGTCGACGCCGTCCCCGGCGCCCGCCCCGATCCCGATCGGCGTGGTGGGGGACTCGCTCTCCTCGGGAGGGCCATGGGATGCCGTCGCCGTGGACCCCGGGTCCTGGACCTACTACCTCGACTCCCGCTACGAGGTCACCGGAGGGTGGCGGCGTGACGGCGCGACCAGCACGCTCATGGCGGCCAACCTGCAGCCTTTCGCCGCCGACGCGCTCGTCGTCCTGGCCGGCACGAACGACGTCGCCACCGGCATCGAGCCAGAGCTGACCCTCGAGAACGTGACCCGGATCGCCGACTCGGCCGACGTGCGGGCGGTCGTGCTGTGTGCGATCCCGCCGTACTCCGCGGCTCCCGACCGCGCGGCGGCGCTCAACACCGCTCTCGTGGGACTGGCCCGCCGGGAGGGGTGGACCTGGGTGGACCCGTGGGTGGAGGCCCGCGACGGCACCGCCTGGCGGGAGGGCGCCACCCCGGACGGCATCCACGGCAGCCTCGCCTCCTACGCGCAGGCGGCGGAGCGCATCGACGACGCAGTGGGGCGGGCACTCGAGGCGAGCCCCGAGGCCGACTCCGCGGAATAGGCCGACGCCGCGGCATAGGCTCGGAGGATGACCGAGGAGCGAGTTCCCACCGAGATCGACCGGATCGCCGACGGCTGGGTGGACACCCTCGTCGAGCTGTCCCCGGAGATGGGGATCTGGCTCGGCCGTCCCGGCAACGAGGGCGCCTACAGCGACTACTCGCCGGAGGGGCGCGAGCGGATCATCGACACCGGCCGGAAGGTGGCGTCCCGTCTTCGGGAGACCTCCCCGGCGGATCCGGTGGACGAGGTTACGCGGACGGATCTGCTCCGCGAGCTGGATCTCGCGAGCGAGAAGCACGAGGCCGGCTTCGCCTTCCGCGACCTCAACGTGATCGCCTCGCCCGCCCAGGACATCCGCGAGGTCTTCGACCTCATGCCCACCGGCACCGAGACGGCCTGGGAGCACGTCGCCCAGCGGCTCGGGAACCTGCCAGCCGCGCTGGCCGGCTACACCGAGACCCTGCGTCGCGGCGTCGAGCTCGGCACGGTGCCCGCCATCCGCCAGGTGCGGGAGGTCGCGCTGCAGGCGAAGGGTCACGCGGCGGCCGACGGCTTCTTCTTCACGCTCGTCGGCGGAGCCGCGGTGGACGGGGTGCCCGTCACGGACACGCTCCGGCGCGACCTGGAGGCGGGAGCCACCGCGGCGGCCGTCGCCTACGGCGAGTTCGCCGACTTCCTCGAGCGCGAGCTGGCGCCCCGCGCGCCCGAGCAGGACGCGGTCGGGCGCGAGATCTACGCGCTCGCCTCCCGGGACTTCCTGGGCGCCACGATCGACCTCGACGAGACCTACGAGTGGGGTCAGGACGAGCTGCGGCGCATGGTCGAGGAGCAGGAGGCCATCGCCCGCGACATCCTGCCCGGCGCCACGATCCCGGAGGTCATCGCCCACCTCGAGCAGGACCCCAGCCGGAAGCTGCACGGCACCGACGCGCTGCAGCGCTGGATGCAGGACCTCAGCGATCGGGCGATCGAGGCGCTCGGCCGCACCCACTTCGACATCCCCGCCGAGGTGCGCACCCTCGAGTGCCGCATCGCCCCCACGCAGACCGGCGGGGTCTACTACACGGGTCCCTCCGACGACTTCGCGCGCCCGGGCCGGATGTGGTGGTCGGTGCCTGCCGGGGTGACCGAGTTCGACACGTGGCACGAGACCACGACGGTGTACCACGAGGGCGTCCCCGGGCATCACCTGCAGATCGGCATCGCGACGTACAACAAGGCGCAGCTGAACTCGTGGCGCCGCATCGCGGGCACCTCGGGTCATGCGGAGGGCTGGGCGCTCTACGCGGAGCGGCTCATGGACTCGCTCGGGTACCTGGACGAGCCGGCCGACCGCTTCGGCATGCTGGACGGGCAGCGCCTCCGGGCCGCGCGCGTCGTCGTGGACATCGGCGTGCACCTCGGCAAGAAGCACCCGGACGGCGGCACGTGGACCGGGGATCAGGTCTTCCCGTTCCTCCGCGCCAACTCCACGTGGGACGATGCATCGCTCCGGTTCGAGGGGAACCGCTACCTCGGCTGGCCCGGTCAGGCGCCGGCCTACAAGGTCGGGCAGCGGATCTGGGAGCAGCTCCGGGACGAGGTGCAGCGCCGGGAGGGCGCGGACTTCTCCATCAAGCGGTTCCACCGCCGGGCGCTCGACGTCGGAGGCGTCGGCCTCGACACGCTGCGCGCGGCCATCCTCGGAGCCGGCCAGTGACCGCGGACGGCGGCACGATCGACGCCGAAAGCATCGGGGCGGCCTGGCTCGACGTCGCCGCGCGCATCGTGGCCGACGGTGAGCCCGGCACCTGGGAGGGCCTCCCGCTGCGCCAGCTGCGCCGGGTCACGCTCGAGGTGGAGCGCGCAGACCCCGACGACGCGATCATCGCGCGCCTGGCCGACCCCGAGCGGCTCGAGTGGATGCACGCCAACTTCACCGACTACTCCGAGGTCGAGGCTCTCGGGGGCGCGGCCAGCTACGCCAGCCGTCTCTTCGACTACGGCCGCACCGGCCTCGACCAGCTCAACTGGGTCGTCCGCCGCCTGAGCGCCGACCCGGCGGCGAAGGACGCTGCGATCACCACGTTCGAGCCGCTCACCGACAGCACCTACATCCCGTGCGTGAGCCTGCTCGACTTCTGGATCCCGGACGAGGCGGTCGAGCTCGTCGTCTACTGCCACGGCATCGACTTCGGCGCCAAGGGATACGGCAACCTCGTCGAGCTCGCCCATCTGCAGACGCGCGTGGCCGAGGCGCTCGGGCTCCCGGCCGGGCGCCTCACCATGGTCGTGAAGTCGGCCCACATCTACGACAGCGAGCTCGGCTACATGCGGGGCGTGCTCGCGACCGCAGGCGACCCGGAGGCGCCGGTGTTCGAGGCGCCGGTCGACGAGGATCCCGAGGGGCGCGGGAACAGCCCGCACTCCTCGCGCGTGATGTCGATGAGCGGCGCGTTCAGGCCCATCGGCGGTGGAGACGCTGTCCCCATCCGGGTTAGACTGCCCTGTTGTCTTCGTGGCTTCGTGCCGTCTCGACACCATCCCATCCGCTCGCCGAGAGCGAAGAGATCCCAACCTCCTTCGTTGTCGGCCTGAATTCTGTCCACTTCTGGAGCTACTACTACATGTCAACCATTACGACCGCCCCGGCCACCAAGCAGGTCGCCGTCAACGACATCGGATCTGCTGAAGACTTCCTGGCCGCGGTCGAGAAGACCCTCAAGTTCTTCAACGACGGAGACCTCATCGAGGGCACTGTCGTCAAGATCGACCGCGACGAGGTCCTCCTCGACGTCGGCTACAAGACCGAGGGTGTCATCCCCTCCCGCGAACTCTCCATCAAGCACGACGTCGACCCCAACGAGGTCGTCAACGTCGGCGACAGTGTCGAGGCGCTTGTTCTCCAGAAGGAGGACAAGGAAGGCCGGCTGATCCTGTCCAAGAAGCGCGCCCAGTACGAGCGCGCATGGGGTGACGTCGAGAAGATCAAGGAAGCCGACGGCGTGGTCACCGGAACGGTGATCGAGGTCGTCAAGGGCGGCCTGATCGTCGACATCGGCCTCCGCGGCTTCCTCCCCGCCTCGCTCATCGAGCTGCGCCGCGTGCGCGACCTCACCCCGTACCTGGGTCAGGAGCTCGAGGCGAAGATCCTGGAGCTCGACAAGAACCGCAACAACGTGGTCCTGTCGCGTCGCGCCCTGCTCGAGCAGACCCAGTCCGAGAGCCGCAGCACGTTCCTCGCGAACCTGCACCCGGGCCAGGTCCGCAAGGGCGTCATCTCCTCGATCGTCAACTTCGGCGCATTCGTCGACCTCGGCGGCGTCGACGGTCTGGTCCACGTCTCCGAGCTCAGCTGGAAGCACATCGAGCACGCCAGCGAGGTCGTCGAGGTGGGCCAGGAGGTCACCGTCGAGGTGCTCTCCGTCGAGCTCGACCGTGAGCGTGTCTCCCTGTCGCTCAAGGCGACGCAGGAGGACCCGTGGCAGGTCTTCGCCCGCACCCACGCGATCGGCCAGATCGCCCCGGGGAAGGTCACGAAGCTCGTGCCGTTCGGTGCGTTCGTCCGCGTCGCGGACGGCATCGAGGGTCTCGTCCACATCTCCGAGCTCTCCAGCAAGCACGTCGAGCTGGCCGAGCAGGTCGTCTCCGTCGGTGACGAGGTCTTCGTGAAGATCATCGACATCGACCTCGAGCGTCGCCGCATCTCGCTGAGCCTCAAGCAGGCCAACGAGGGCATCGACCCGAGCAACCAGGAGTTCGACTCCGGCCTCGCCGCCCTCTACGGCATGGTCACCGAGTACGACGAGCAGGGCAACTACAAGTTCCCCGAAGGCTTCGACCCGGAGACCAACGAGTGGAAGGAAGGCTTCGAGGAGCAGCGCGCCAAGTGGGAGCAGGAGTACGCCGACGCCCAGGCCCGCTGGGAGCAGCACAAGGAGCAGATCGTCAAGAGCATCGCGGATGAGGCGGCCGGCATCACGTCGAGCAACTCCTCGTCCTCGTCCTCTTCGTCGTCGTCGTCCTCCTCGTCGTTCTCCAGCGACTCGGGTTCGGCCGGAACGCTCGCCGATGACGCGTCGCTCGCGGCGCTGCGTGAGCGGCTCTCCAGCAACAACTAGGTCCTCCCGACCTGCGAGCTCGCCGTCCCGGATCCGTCCGGGGCGGCGAGTCCGTTTAAGCCCCACGTCCAGCCCTGACGCTTCGGCCCGCCGGGCTGGGACAATGCCGGGGTGAGCGGGTTCGCGGCGGAGGTGCTGGCCCTGTTCGACCGCCAGGTGCGGCCGGGCAGCGGTCTCGCCGACGGCGTGCCCACCGAGGAGGACGGCCCCGTCCGCCGCGTCTACTACCCGGGCACCGGCTTCCTCGCGGCGCCGCCCGACACCGGGCTGCGCGGCGCCGAGCTGGATGCGCTCATCGCGCGCCAGCGTGACGTTTGGGCGCAGCGCGGCGAGGCGGTCGAGTGGAAGGTGTACGGCCACGACCGGCCGGCGGACCTTCCCGAGCGGCTCCTCGCGCACTCCTTTCTGCCCGAGGAGGAGGAGACGCTGCTGTTCGCCGAGGCCGCCGACCTGCTCGCGCCGCAGGAGGGGACGCCAGGCGTGACGGTCCGCGAGGTCGAGGAGCCGGAGGACCTCCGCCGCATCGCCGACCAGCACACCGAGATCTGGGAGGAGGACTGGGGGTGGCTCGCGAAGGACCTCGCCGAGCGCAAGGCGGCGCACCCCGAGTCGATCGTCATCCTCGCTGCCGAGGCGGGCGGGCGGCTGGTCTCCTCCGCCTGGCTGGTGCTGCGTCCCGGCACCGACTTCGCCGGCCTCTGGGGCGGGTCGACGCTCGCCGCCTGGCGCGGTCGCGGGATCTACCGGGACCTCGTTGCGCGCCGGGCTAGGATCGCGGTCGAGCGCGGCTACCGCTACCTGCAGGTGGACGCCTCGGCAATGAGCCGGCGCATCCTGGAGCGGCTGGGGTTCACGCCCGCAACGAGCACGACGCCGTACGTCTGGAGCCCGCCGGTTAGCCTGGGGGAGTGACCCTCATCGGCCTCACCGGCGGCATCGCATCCGGCAAGTCCACCGTCGCCCGCCGTCTCGCAGAGTCCGGAGCCGTCGTCGTCGACGCGGATCAGCTCGCGCGGGAGGCCGTCGCCCCCGGCAGTCCCGGCCTCGCCGCCGTCGCGGAGGCCTTCGGCCCCGGCGTCCTCGCTGCGGACGGCAGCCTCGACCGCCCGGCGCTCGGCGCGATCGTGTTCGCGGATGCGGAGGCCCGCGAGCGCCTCAACTCGATCGTGCACCCCGAGGTGGGCCGGCTGTCCCGCGCCCGGTTCGGTGACGCCCTCGCGGCAGATCCCGGCGCCATCGTCGTCTACGACGTGCCGCTGCTCGCGGAGGCCCGGGGCGCTGTCGAGTTCGACCGGGTCGTGGTGGTGCACGCGCCCGCCGAGGAGCGCATCCGGCGGATGGTGGAGTTCCGCGGCATGGCCGAGGACGAGGCCCGTCGCCGCGTCTCGGCGCAGGCGACCGACGAGGAGCGCCTCGCGATGGCCGACGACGTGATCGACGCGAGCGGCACCCTCGAGCAGACGCTGCAGCAGGCGGACGCCCTCTGGGCCCGCCTCACCGCCACCCGCTGAAGCCCACTGACTGAACGGCGGGTGAAACCGCGGTTCCGCGGGTGTAGTTGCACCCGCGAGAAGGCGGTTACACCCGCTGTCAGGCTCCCGGTGCGGCCGCAGCGGCGGCGACGCGCCGGGCCGCGGCACCCCGCCGCGCTGAGCCCAGGACCGCGACCGCGTTCGCGGCACTGATGACCGCGAGGCCGACGAGCTGAGGGAGCGCCAGCGTCTGGCCGAGGATGAGCAGCCCGGACAGGGCGGCCGCGGCGGGATGCAGGCTCTGCAGGACGCTGAACAGGTTGCGCGAGATCCGGCGCAGCACCGCCAGGTCGAGCGAGTAGGGGAGTGCGGAGGAGAGCACGCCCACCACGGCGCCGAGCGAGAGGATGCCGAGCAGCCGGTCCGTCGGCACCCGCACGAGGATCCCGATCAGGAGCGGCAGCGTGACGAGCGACGCCGCGCAGCTCGCGACCGCCGTGCCCTGGATCCCGGGGAGCCGCTCGCCCGCCCGCTGGGTGAAGAGGATGTAGGCGGCCCACGCGACGCCGGCCAGCAGGGCGAGCCCCACGCCGATGGGGTCGATGTCGTGCACCGTCCCGGTGAGGAGCGCGACGCCGGCGCCGGCCGCGACCCCGCAGATCAGGTCGAGCAGGCGACGCGAGGAGAGCAGGGCGACCGCCAGCGGGCCGAGGAATTCGAGCGTCACGGCGAGCCCGAGCTCGAGGCGGGAGAACGACTCGTAGATCGCGAGGTTCATCACGACGAGGGCGAGGCCGAGGCACAGGGAGGGCCACACCAGCCGCCAGCGCAGCACGTCCCGGCGCAGGGTGGGAGCGAGGACGATGGCGGCGAAGAGCTGCCGGAGTCCGACGACGCCGACCGCCCCCACAGCGGGCAGCAGCAGGGTCCCGACACCGGCGCCCGCCTGCACCGAGAGGGCGCTCACGATCGGACCCGCGATCGCGAGGCGGGAGCGGCGGGGAGCCGGGGAGGCGGTCACCGCTCGACGCTACCCCGCGCGGGTGACGCCGCCCTCCGGCGGTGTCGTTACGGGGGCGGTTCGGCGGCTTCACCCGCGGTACCGGAGCGTGCGCCGTCGGCGAACGCGGGCCCGGTGTCGGAGGCCGAATCTAAACTCGAAGGCATGCAGCCCACTCGCGCCGTGCGCCCCTTCGAGGTCATCAGCGAGTACCAGCCGAGCGGCGATCAGCCCACCGCGATCGCCGAGCTGGCCGGCCGGATCAACGCCGGCGAGACCGACGTCGTGCTGCTGGGCGCCACCGGCACCGGCAAGTCGGCGACGACCGCCTGGCTCGTCGAGGCCGTGCAGCGGCCCACCCTCGTCCTCGCCCACAACAAGACGCTGGCCGCCCAGCTGGCGAACGAGTTCCGCGAGCTGATGCCGAACAACGCCGTCGAGTACTTCGTCTCCTACTACGACTACTACCAGCCCGAGGCGTACGTCCCGCAGACGGACACCTTCATCGAGAAGGACTCGTCCATCAACTCCGAGGTGGAGCGGCTCCGGCACTCCACGACGAACTCGCTGCTGTCCCGGCGCGATGTGATCGTGGTGTCCACCGTCTCCTGCATCTACGGCCTGGGTGCCGCGGAGGAGTACCTGGAGGCGATGGTCGCGCTGCAGGTGGGGGAGCGCATCACGCGCGATCGGCTCGTGCGGCGCTTCATCAACATGCAGTACGAGCGCAACGACTACGACTTCTCGCGCGGCCGCTTCCGCGTGCGCGGCGACACGATCGAGATCATCCCGGTCTACGAGGAGCACGCCATCCGCATCGAGATGTTCGGCGACGAGATCGAGGCGCTGTACATCCTGCACCCGCTGACGGGCGAGGTGATCAAGCAGGTCGACGCCATCTCGGTGTTCCCCGCCACCCACTACGCGGCGAGCCCCGCCACGATGCAGCGCGCGATCGTCACCATCCGCAGCGAGCTCGCCGAGCGGCTCGCCGAGCTCGAGTCCCAGGGCAAGCTGCTCGAGGCGCAGCGCCTCCGCATGCGCACCACCTTCGACCTCGAGATGATGGAGCAGATCGGCTTCTGCTCGGGCATCGAGAACTACTCCCGGCACATCGACGGCCGGCGTCCCGGCGAGGCGCCGAACTGCCTCCTCGACTACTTCCCGGACGACTTCATCACCGTCATCGACGAGTCGCACGTGACCGTGCCGCAGATCGGCGCGATGTACGAGGGCGACGCCTCGCGCAAGCGCACCCTGGTCGAGCACGGCTTCCGCCTGCCGAGCGCGATGGACAACCGCCCGCTGAAGTGGGAGGAGTTCAAGTCGCGCGTCGGCCAGACCGTCTACCTCTCCGCGACTCCGGGGCGCTACGAGCTCGGGATGTCGGACGGCGTCGTCGAGCAGATCATCCGCCCGACCGGCCTGGTCGACCCCCAGATCGTCGTCAAGCCGTCGAAGGGGCAGATCGACGATCTCCTCGAGGAGATCCGCGTCCGCTCGGAGCGTGACGAGCGCGTCCTCGTCACGACCCTCACGAAGAAGATGGCGGAGGAGCTCACGGCGTTCCTCGCGGAGGCGGGCGTCAAGGTCCGCTACCTGCACTCCGACGTCGACACGCTCCGCCGCGTCGAGCTGCTCACCGAGCTGCGCCAGGGCGTCTACGACGTCCTCATCGGCATCAACCTGCTGCGCGAGGGTCTCGACCTGCCCGAGGTGTCGCTCGTCGCGATCCTGGACGCCGACAAGGAGGGCTTCCTGCGCTCCTCGACGTCGCTCATCCAGACGATCGGCCGCGCCGCCCGCAACGTGTCGGGCGAGGTGCACATGTACGCCGACAAGCTCACCGACTCGATGGCACAGGCCATCGAGGAGACGACCCGGCGCCGCGAGCGCCAGGTCGCGTACAACGCCGAGCACGGCATCGACCCGACGCCGCTGCGCAAGAAGATCGCCGACATCACCGACGTGCTCATCCGCGAGGGCGCCGACACCAAGGAGCTGCTGGCCGGACGCGGCTCCGGCAAGCGCTCGCCCACGCCCAACCTGCGGCGCGAGGGGATCGCGGCGGCCGGCGCCAACGAGCTCGAGTCGATCATCGCCGACCTCAACGACCAGATGCTGCAGGCCGCCGCCGAGCTCAAGTTCGAGCTCGCCGCGCGCCTCCGCGACGAGCTGACGGAGATGAAGGGCGAGCTGCGCCAGATGGAGAAGGCCGGCCACCTCGTCTGATCCTCTTCTCGGAGGGCAGAGCGCCGGCGCAATCCACCCGTCCATCAGCCCCAACCCGGAGCCCGACCCTTCGGGCGGGCCCGAGGAACCGCGCTTCCGCTGGTCCGGTCGCTGAGCCCGCCGCGGTGGGCGTCGACCGCGACGCGCCGTGACCGAGCGTCGCCCACAGCGAAACCCAGCCGAGTGTCGGAGGGTCCGACCTAAACTCTTCTGGTGCCGATTTCTGCCGTCCCCGGACCCAAGCTCAGCGTTCGCGGAGCCCGCGTGCACAACCTCCAGGACGTGGACCTGGAGATCCCGCGCGATTCCCTCGTCGTCTTCACGGGCCTGTCCGGGTCCGGCAAGTCGAGCCTTGCGTTCGACACCATCTTCGCGGAGGGCCAGCGGCGCTACGTCGAGTCGCTGTCCGCCTATGCGCGGCAGTTCCTCGGACAGGTGGACCGGCCGGACGTCGACTTCATCGAGGGCCTGAGCCCGGCCGTCTCGATCGACCAGAAGTCCACCAACCGCAACCCGCGGTCCACGGTCGGCACGATCACCGAGATCTACGACTACATGCGCCTGCTCTGGGCGCGCATCGGGGTGCCGCACTGCCCGATCTGCGGCGAGGTCATCGCCCGGCAGAGCGTGCAGCAGATCGCCGACCAGCTCATGGAGCTGGAGGCCGGGACCCGCTACCAGGTGACCGCTCCCGTCGTGCAGCAGCGCAAGGGGAGTTCGTCGACCTCTTCCGCGAGCTCGCCGCCAAGGGGTACTCGCGCGCCATGGTCGACGGCAAGATGATCCAGCTCACCGAGCCGCCGACCCTCAAGAAGCAGATCAAGCACGACATCGCCGTCGTCGTCGACCGCCTCGTCGCCGCGGACGACCTCCTCACCCGCCTCACCGACTCGCTCGAGACGGCGCTCGGCCTCTCCGAGGGTCTGGTGCAGATCAACTTCGTGGACCAGGAGGGGCCGGACGCCTGGCGCACCTTCTCGGAGCGCCTCTCCTGCCCGAACAACCACCCGATCCAGCTCACCGAGATCGAGCCGCGGACGTTCTCCTTCAACGCTCCGTTCGGCGCCTGTCCGGAGTGCTCGGGTCTCGGCACGCGCATGTCCGTCGACGCGGATCTACTGCTCGGCGACCCCGAGCTGAGCATCCGCGAGGGCGTCATCCTGCCGTGGACCAGCCAGGGCAAGGGCCTCTACAACTACTACGAGCGCCTCCTCGCCGGTCTCGCGAAGGACCTCTCCTTCTCGCTCGACACCCCGTGGCGCAAGCTGAGTGAGGAGTCCCAGCAGGCGGTCCTGCTCGGCAACAACTTCGAGGTCCGGGTGAAGTGGAAGAACCGCTTCGGCCGCGAGATGAGCTACACGCAGGGCTTCGAGGGCGTCATCCCGTACCTCGAGCGCAACTACATCCAGGCCGAGTCCGACTCGGCACGCGCCCGCTGGGCGGAGTACCTCCGCGAGGTCCCGTGCCCGGTCTGCAACGGGAAGCGGCTCAAGCCCGAGGTCCTCGCGGTCATGGTCGACGGCCACAGCATCGCCGACGTGTCGAGCCTGAGCCTCGTCGAGGCCGCACGGTTCGTGAACACCCTCACGCTGAACGAGCGCGACGTGAAGATCGCCGCGCAGGTCCTCCGCGAGATCCGGATGCGGCTCGACTTCCTCCTGCAGGTCGGCCTCAGCTACCTGAGCCTCTCCCGCTCGGCCGGCTCGCTCTCGGGCGGCGAGGCGCAGCGCATCCGGCTCGCGACGCAGATCGGCTCGGGACTCACCGGCGTGCTCTACGTCCTGGACGAGCCGAGCATCGGCCTCCACCAGCGCGACAACCGCCGCCTGATCGACACGCTCGTGAAGCTCCGCGACCTCGGCAACACCCTGATCGTCGTCGAGCACGACGAGGACACGATCCGCACCGCCGACTGGATCGTCGACATCGGACCGGGCGCCGGCGTCAACGGCGGGCTCGTCGTGCACTCGGGCGACTACGCGTCGCTCGTCGCCGACAAGAACTCGATCACCGGCGACTACCTCGCCGGCCGCCGCGCCATCGAGGTGCCGAAGAAGCGGCGCAAGATCGACAAGAAGCGCAAGATCACCGTCGTGGGCGCACAGGCCAACAACCTGAAGGACGTGACGGTCGACTTCCCGCTCGGGGTCATGGTCGCGGTCACCGGCGTGAGCGGCTCGGGCAAGAGCACGCTCGTCAACGACATCCTGTACCGGATGCTCGCCAACCGGCTGAACGGCGCCCGCAAGGTGCCGGGCAAGCACACCCGGGTCAGCGGCCTCGACAACCTCGACAAGGTCGTGCACGTCGACCAGGCGCCGATCGGCCGCACGCCGCGGTCGAACCCGGCGACCTACACGGGCGTCTTCGACCGCATCCGCAACCTCTTCAGCGAGACCATGGAGGCGAAGGCGCGCGGCTACCAGCCGGGCCGCTTCAGCTTCAACGTGAAGGGCGGCCGCTGCGAGAACTGCCAGGGCGACGGCACGATCAAGATCGAGATGAACTTCCTGCCCGACGTCTACGTCGTGTGCGAGGTGTGCCACGGGGCCCGCTACAACCGCGACACGCTCGCCGTGCACTACAAGGGCAAGAACATCGCCGAGGTGCTCGACATGCCGATCGCCGAGGCGGCGGAGTTCTTCGAGCCGATCTCGGCCATCCACCGCTATCTGCAGACCCTGGTCGACGTCGGCCTCGGCTATGTGCGGCTCGGCCAGAGCGCGACCACCTTGTCCGGCGGCGAGGCGCAGCGCGTGAAGCTCGCGACGGAGCTCCAGCGGCGCTCGAATGGCCGCACCGTCTACGTGCTGGACGAGCCGACCACGGGTCTTCACTTCGAGGACGTCCGGAAGCTGCTGCTCGTCCTCAACTCGCTCGTCGAGAAGGGCAACACCGTCATCACGATCGAGCACAACCTCGACGTGATCAAGTCGGCCGACTGGATCATCGACCTCGGCCCGGAGGGCGGCTCCGGCGGCGGCACGGTGCTCGCGACGGGGACCCCTGAGCAGATCGCGCTCATCGAGGACAGCCACACCGGCACCTTCCTCGCCGAGATCCTGCACCCGCAGCGCGCGCTCGAGCGCGCCTCCTGACCAGGGCCGTGGCGCAGGCGCTCAGCTACCGGCCGAAGGCCGGGGAGATCCCGACCGAGCCCGGGGTGTACCGGTTCTCGGACGCGAAGGGCCGCGTCCTCTACGTCGGCAAGGCGAAGAACCTCCGCGCGCGTCTCAGCAACTACTTCGCGCCGCTGCACACGCTGCACGAGCGCACCCGTCGGATGGTGACCACGGCGAGTGCCGTGCAGTGGACGACCGTGGCGAGCGATTTCCAGGCGCTCCAGCTCGAGTACACCTGGATCAAGGAGTTCGAGCCGCCGTTCAACGTCAAGTTCCGCGACGACAAGACCTACCCGTACCTGGCCGTGACGCTCGGCGACGAGGCCCCCGGGTCATGGTGACTCGCAATCGGAAGATCCATGGGGCACGCTACTTCGGCCCGTACCCGAAGATCTGGGCGGTCCGCGAGACCATCGACCAGATGATCCGGGCGTTCCCGATCCGCACCTGCTCGGACTCCAGCTACAAGCGGGCGATGGACAGCGGGCGGCCGTGCTTCCCGGGCCAGATCGGCCGCTGCGGCGGCCCGTGCTCCCAGAAAGTCACGATCGCGCAGCACCGGGCGATCGTCGACCAGTTCGTCGCGTTCATGGCGAACCCCGACCCGCGGATGATCGCGCAGCTGACGCGCGACATGAAGCAGGCGTCCGCGGACATGGACTACGAGCGCGCGGCCGAGCTCCGGGACCGCATCGGCGCACTCGAGAACGTGCTCGAGTCGAGCGCGGTCGTCCTTCCGGAGACGGTGGAGGCCGACGTCTTCGGCATCGAGCACGACGAGCTCGCGGCAGCGGTGCAGCAGTTCCGCGTGCGCGGCGGGCGCGTTCGCGGCGTGCGCTCCTGGGTCGTCGACAAGGAGCTCGACGTGAGCCTCGGCGAGCTCGTCGACTCGGTGCTGCAGAGCGCTTACGACGGCACCGAGCCGCCGCCCAAGGAGATCATCGTCCCCGAGCTGCCGGAGGACGCGGAGGCGCTCGAGCAGCTTCTCAGCGGCCTCCGGGAGCGCGGTGCCGTTCACCTGCGCGCCGCCCAGCGCGGAGAGAAGGCCGCGCTGCTCCAGACCGCGACGAACAACGCGAAGCAGGCCCTCAATCTCTACAAGACCCGCCGCAGCGCGGACTACGTCTCCCGCAGCCGCGCACTCACCGACCTGCAGGAGGCGCTCGAGCTCGACGAGGCGCCCCTGCGCATGGAGTGCTTCGACGTGTCCCACCTGGCCGGCACCAACATCGTCGCGTCGATGGTCGTCTTCGAGGACGGGCTGCCCCGCAAGGACCAGTACCGGCGATTCAACGTGACCGACTCCACGGATGACACCGAGTCGCTGTACCAGGTCCTGAGCCGCCGCCTGGGCTACCTCGGCGAGGACGACCTCCGGATGGGCGACCCGATCCGCGACGAGGCGGAGAACGTCGACGAGAGCATCGAGCTCGGCACCCGCCGCAAGCCGGGCAAGTTCTCCTACCGCCCCAACCTGCTCATCGTCGACGGCGGCCAGCCGCAGGTGCAGGCGGCTGCGCGGGCGCTGCGCGAGTCGGGGGTCGACGGGATCAACCTGTGCGGGATCGCCAAGCGCCTCGAGGAGGTCTGGCTGCCGGACAACGACTACCCGGTGATCCTTCCCCGCAACAGCGACGCGCTCTTCCTGCTCCAGCGCATCCGCGACGAGGCGCACCGCTTCGCGATCACGCACCAGAGGACGCGGCGGAAGAAGGACATCACCTCGGTGCTGACCGAGATCCCGGGTCTCGGCGCGGCCCGCGTGCGCGAGCTGCTCCGGCACTTCGGCTCGGTCGCGAAGCTCAAGCAGGCGACGCCGGAGCAGATCCAGGAGGTCAAGGGCATCGGTCCGCAGATCGCCGCGACGATCCACGAGCGACTGCACGCCTGACGCCCGGGCGCAACCGCCGTCGGAGGCGACGCGCCCGGGGACCCGCGACGGTAGCCTGAGACGGTCATGACCTCACCCAGCGCGCAGAGCACGGCGGAGGACGTTCCCGGGGGACAGCCCCGGGGCCGCCAGTCGGTCCTGATCGTGACCGGCATGTCCGGCGCCGGCCGCAGCACCGTCGCGAACGCGCTCGAGGACCTCGGCTGGTACGTGGTCGACAACCTCCCGCCCCAGATGCTCGTCCCGCTGCTCGACGTCGCGGAGAAGGCCGGCCAGAGCCTGCCGCGCATCGCCGTGGTCGTCGACGTGCGCGGGGAGCGCTGTTCTCCGAGCTGCGCGACCTGGTGCAGCAGCTCAAGAAGGGCGCGCAGGTCCGCGTCCTGTTCCTCGAGGCCAACGACGCCGCGCTGGTGCGGCGGTTCGAGCAGGTGCGCCGCCCGCACCCGCTGCAGGGGGACGGCACGATCCTCGACGGCATCAGCGAGGAGCGGGTCCGCACGGCCGGGATCCGCGAGCAGGCCGACATCGTCGTCGACACCTCCGAGTTCAACATCCACCAGCTCGCGAACGTCACCACGGAGCTGTTCAGCGAGGCGGATCAGCCCGGCGTGCGGGTGACCCTGACGAGCTTCGGCTACAAGTACGGGCTGCCGGCCGATGCGGACATCGTCGCCGACGCCCGCTTCCTGCCCAATCCGTACTGGATTCCGGAGCTGCGGCCCGGCACGGGACTCGATGCCGACGTGAGCGAGTTCGTGCTCGGCCAGGAGGGCGCCGCGGAGTTCATCGACGGCTACTCGGCGGCGCTCGCCCCCGTCCTCACCGGCTACCGGCGCGAGAACAAGCGGCACGCGACCATCGCGGTGGGCTGCACCGGGGGACGTCACCGGTCCGTCGCGGTCGTCGAGGAGCTGGCCAGGAGGCTGCGCGAGCAGCCCGGTGTGAGCGTCAGCGTCAAGCATCGGGACCTCGGCCGGGAATGACCTCTCCCTCTCCCGCCGGGAGAAGATGCGAGACTGGGGACATGGGTGGAGGGCGAGAGCGTTGGCGCTGACGGCGGACGTGAAGGACGAGCTCGCACAGATCGAGGTGGGGAAGACGACGGTTCGGGCGGCCGAGCTGTCGACGATCCTGCGCTTCGCGGGCGGGCTGCACATGATCTCGGGACGCATCGCGGTCGAATCCGAGCTGGATTCGGCCCAGGTCGCGCGCCGCGTGCGGAAGGACCTGGCGGACCTGTACGGGGTACGCGGCGACGTCGCCGTGATCTCCGCATCGGGCGTCCGGCGGACCAACACCTACGTGGTCCGCGTGATCGAGGGCGGGGAGACGCTCGCGCGTCAGACCGGTCTGCTCGACGCCCGCCGGCGCCCCATCCGCGGCCTGCCGAACCGGCTCACCACGGGATCCATTGAGGACCTGTCCGCGATCTGGCGGGGAGCGTTCCTCGCTCGGGGAACGCTCACCGACCCGGGTCGCTCTGCGGCCCTCGAGGTCACCTGCCCCGGCAATGAGACCGCCATGGCGCTCGTCGGCGCAGCCGGCCGGCTCCGGGTCTCCGCCAAGGCGCGGGAGGTGCGCGGCGTGCACCGCGTCGTCATCCGGGACGGCGAGGCCATCGGCGACATGCTCGAGGCGATGGGCGCCACCGAGACCCGGCAGAACTGGGAGGATCTGCGGCAGCGCCGCGAGGTCCGCGCCACCGCGAACCGGCTGGTCAACTTCGACGACGCGAACCTGCGCCGGTCCGCCCAGGCTGCGGTCGCCGCGTGCGCGCGCGTCGAGCGCGCCCTGGAGATCCTCGGCGACGGCATCCCGGACCACCTCAAGTACGCCGGAGAGCTGCGCCTCGCGCACCGCGACGCGAGCCTCGACGAGCTCGGCCACCACGCCGACCCGCCGATGACGAAGGACGCGGTCGCCGGCCGCATCCGGCGCCTTTTGGCCATGGCGGACAAGAAGGCGATCGAGCAGGGCATCCCGGGCACGGACGCGAACCTCCCGCCCGACCTCGACGATTGATCACCCGAGGCGCGCTCAGCGCCGAGAGTGGTCAGGTTGAGGGCCGGCCAGTGGGCCCACAGCGCACGCTTGCGCTGGGGATTGGCCGGCGTCTCGAAACCTCCTACCCATCGCCCTGGGAGGATGCTCCCGGTCTTCTCACGGGAATAGCGCATCCCGCGCTCAGTTCTAGACTGAGGAACGTCCCGACGGTGGCTCCTCGGAGCCCTGCGGGCGACGAGAGGAGTAAGAGGATATGGCCGAGTACACGCTTCCCGAGCTGGGGTACGACTACGGGGCACTCCAGCCGCACATCAGCGCCACAATCATGGAGCTGCACCACAGCAAGCACCACCAGACGTATGTGACGGGCGCCAACAACGCGCTCGCGCAGATGGCGGAGGCCCGCGAGAGCGGCAACCTCGCGAACATCAACAAGCTCGAGAAGGACCTGTCCTTCAACCTCGGCGGGCACGTCAACCACTCGATCTTCTGGACCAACATGTCCCCGGACGGCGGCGACCGCCCGACCGGCGAGCTCGCGTCGGCGATCGACGACAGCTTCGGCTCGTTCGACAAGTTCCAGGCCCACTTCGCGGCCGCGGCCGTCGGCGTCCAGGGCTCCGGCTGGGCGCTCCTCGCCTACGACACCATCGGGGGCAACCTCGTCATCGAGCAGCTGTTCAACCAGCAGGACAACATCCCCGCCTTCAGCATCCCGCTGCTCATGCTCGACGTCTGGGAGCACGCGTACTACCTCGACTACAAGAACGTCCGGCCCGACTACGTGAAGGCCTGGTGGAACGTCGTGAACTGGGCCAACGTGCAGCAGCGCCTGGACGCCGCCCGCACGGGCGCGAGCGGTCTGCTCCTCGTCCCCTAGCACTAGGCTCGAAAGGGAGGTCCCCGGCAGCGGGGACCTCCGAGAGACCCGTGTGGCAAACGGCCACATCCGGAAACGGCGCCTCTGGGGCGCCCCGTCGTCAGGAGATTTTCGTTGGTTCGTGTCGGCATCAATGGCTTCGGCCGCATCGGCCGCAATTACTTCCGAGCCGCGTTCGCGAAGGGCAGTGAGCTCGAGATCGTCGCGGTGAACGACCTCACCGACAACGCCGCGCTCGCCCACCTGCTGAAGTACGACTCCATCACCGGCCGCCTCGACGCGGACGTGTCGCTCGAGGGCGACTCCATCGTCGTCAACGGCAAGGCGATCAAGGTGCTCGAGCAGCGCGACCCCGCCGCCCTCGGCTGGGGCGACCTGGGCGTGGACATCGTCATCGAGTCCACCGGCCGCTTCACCGACGCCGCGGACGCCGGCAAGCACATCCAGGCCGGCGCCAAGAAGGTGCTGATCTCCGCGCCCGCCAAGGGCGAGGACGCCACGTTCGTCATGGGCGTGAACCACGAGTCGTACGACCCGGCGGCGCACCACATCATCTCGAACGCCTCCTGCACCACGAACTGCCTCGCGCCCCTCGCCAAGGTGTTCAACGACACGTTCGGCATCGAGCGCGGCCTGATGACGACGGTGCACGCCTACACGGCGGACCAGAACCTCCAGGACGGCCCGCACTCCGACCTGCGCCGTGCGCGCGCGGCCGCCATCAACATCGTCCCCACCTCGACCGGTGCGGCGAAGGCGATCGGCCTCGTCCTGCCGGAGCTGAAGGGCAAGCTGGACGGCTTCGCCCTCCGCGTGCCGGTGCCGACGGGCTCGATCACCGACCTCACGGTCACCGCGTCGAAGACGGCGTCGATCGACGACATCAAGGCGGCCTACAAGGAGGCGGCCGACGGCTACCTCAAGGGCATCCTCAAGTACACCGAGGACGAGATCGTCTCGAGCGACATCGTCACCGACCCGCACTCGTCGATCTTCGACTCCGGGCTCACCCGGGTGCTCGGCAACCAGGTGAAGCTGTCCGCCTGGTACGACAACGAGTGGGGCTACTCGAACCGCCTGGTCGACCTCACCGAGTACGTCGCCGATCGGCTCTGAGGCCGATGGCCCTCCGCACCCTCGACTCGCTCGGCTCCCTCGGGGGCCGGGCGGTCGTCGTCCGGTGTGACCTCAACGTCCCCCTGAAGGACGGCGAGATCACCGACGACGGCCGCATCCGCGCATCGCTGCCGACGATCCAGGCGCTTCTCGACGAGAACGCGCGCGTGACCGTGATCTCGCACCTCGGTCGACCCGACGGAACGCCCAGGGACGAGTACAGCCTCGCGCCCGTCGCGGAGCGGCTGGGGGAGCTGCTCGGCATGTCCGTGCACTTCGACAGCGCACCTGCGGCGGAGACGCCGAAGGACCTGGGCGACGGCGAGGTACGGCTCCTCGAGAATCTGCGCTTCGACCCGCGCGAGACGAGCAAGGATGCGGGGGAGCGGGAGCAGTACGCCCGTGAGCTCGCCAAGTTCGGCGAGCTCTTCGTGTCCGACGGGTTCGGCGTGGTGCACCGCAAGCAGGCGAGCGTCTACGAGCTGGCGACCGCGCTGCCGAGTGCGGCCGGCCTCCTTGTCGCGGACGAGCTCGAGGTCCTCGAGCGCCTGACGACGAACGCACAGAAGCCCTACACCGTCGTGCTCGGCGGTTCGAAGGTCAGCGACAAGCTCGGCGTCATCGACTCGCTCCTGCCGCGCGTGGACTCGCTCCTCATCGGCGGCGGGATGCTCTTCACCTTCCTCGCTGCCCAGGGCCACAAGGTGGGTGCCAGTCTCCTCGAGCAGGACCAGCTCGACACGGTTCGCGAGTACCTCTCGCGTGCCACGGAGCTCGGCGTCGAGATCGTCCTGCCCACCGACGTGGTGGTCGCGGAGAAGTTCGCCGCAGACGCGAAGTCGGAGGTCACGCCGGCCGACGGCATCGAGTCGACCGCGTTCGGCGCGGCCGGCATCGGCCTCGACATCGGTCCCGAGACGGCGGCCCGGTTCGCCGAGATCGTCGCCGCGTCAGCCACGGTCTTCTGGAACGGCCCCATGGGCGTGTTCGAGTTCCCCGCCTTCGCGGAGGGCACCCGCACGGTCGCCGAGGCGCTGACTCGCGTCGACGGCCTCTCGGTCGTCGGCGGAGGCGACTCGGCCGCGGCCGTGCGCGCGCTCGGCTTCGAGGACGACCAGTTCGGCCACATCTCGACGGGCGGCGGCGCGAGCCTCGAGTTCCTCGAGGGCAAGACGCTCCCCGGACTGGAGGTCCTCGGATGGCAGCCGTGAGCCGGGTCCCGCTCATCGCGGGCAACTGGAAGATGAACCTCGACCACCTGCAGGCGATCGCGTTCGTCCAGAAGCTCGCCTGGACGCTCAAGGACGCCGGTCACGACTACCGCGAGACCGAGGTGGCGATCTTCCCGCCGTTCACGGACCTGCGGAGCGTGCAGACCCTCATCTCGGCGGACAAGTACGAGCTCGCGCTGGGCGGCCAGGACCTCTCCCAGCACGACTCGGGTGCGTACACGGGGAGATCTCCGGCGCGTTCCTCGCCGCTCTCGAGGCGAAGTACGTGCTCATCGGTCACTCCGAGCGGCGCATCCACCACGGCGAGACCGACGAGATCGTCGGGGCCAAGGTCGTGGCCGCTCTGCGCCACGGCCTCATCCCGGTGATCTGCGTGGGTGAGACCGCCGAGGACCTCGAGGAGTTCGGTCCCAGCAAGGTGCCCGTCGCACAGCTGCGCACGGCGCTCACCGCCGTCCCCAAGGACGCCGAGATCGTCGTTGCGTACGAGCCGGTGTGGGCCATCGGGTCGGGCCAGGCCGCGACGCCCGAGCAGGCCCAGCAGGTCGCGGCGGCGCTGCGCGCGCACCTCACGGAGGCTCTGTCCCCGGAGGGGGCCGACGCCACCCGGATCCTGTACGGCGGCTCGGTCAAGGCGGGGAACATCGCCGGCTTCCTGCGCGAGCAGGACGTCGACGGCGCGCTCGTCGGCGGTGCGAGCCTCGACCTCAAGGAGTTCTCCAGCATCGCGCGCTTCCTCAAGCACGTCGGCGCTTGACGCCGCAAGGGGCACTTCACGGTGCCCCGCGGGGAATAGCCTCGATCGGTAGGTGAGGGCCCGTCATCGATCCGGAAAGGGGAGTCCCGTTGCCGCGTGTCGCGAAGCCCCGGTCGGCGGGTGCGTCCCGGAAGGGGAGTTCGGTGAGTGAGCCGGACGCCCTCCTCGCGGGGCGGTACCGCCTGGTCCGGGTGATCGCCACCGGCGGCATGGGCGTCGTCTGGGAGGCGCAGGACGAGCGGCTCCGGCGCCCGGTCGCGGTCAAGCAGCTCCGCGCGCAGGACGGGGTGACCGCCGAGGAGGCGGAGACGGCAAAGGATCGCGCGATGCGGGAGGCCCGCATCACCGCGCGGCTCCACCACCCGCACGCCGTGCCGGTGTTCGACGTCGTGGAGCACGACGGTCAGCCGTGCATCATCATGCAGTACCTGCCCTCGACGCAGCTCGCAGCCGTGATCGCCGAGCGCGGCCGGCTGACCCCGCGGAGGTCGCCCGCATCGGGTCGGAGGTCGCCTCGGCGCTGGCCGCTGCGCACAAGCTGAAGATCGTGCACCGCGACGTCAAGCCGGGCAACATCCTCCTCGACGAGGACGGCGAGGCCCTGATCAGCGACTTCGGGATCTCCCGGGCGGTGGGCGACGCGACGCTCACGCGGGCCGGGCTCATGCACGGCACCCCGGCGTTCCTCGCTCCCGAGGTCGCCCGCGGCGGCGACTCGTCGTACGCGTCTGACGTGTTCTCCCTCGGCTCGACGCTCTACGCCGCGGTCGAGGGGGCGCCGCCGTTCGGCATGGACCGCAACTCCATCGCACTGCTTCACCGCGTGGCCCGCGGCGACGTGCGGCCGCCGGAGCACGCCGAGCTCCTCGCGCCGCTGCTCATGCGCATGCTCGCAGCCGATCCCGACGCGCGTCCCACCATGCGCTCGATCGCGACCCAGCTCGCGGCGCTGCGCCCGCTGCTCGAACCCGAGGAGACGCCCGAGACGGCGCCCACGAAGCCGCTGCCGGAGCCGGCCCCCGCGGTCGGAGCGGCGGCCGTTGCAGGCGCAGCCGCGCTGTCGGCGACCGTGCCGTACGACGCCGCCGAGGAGGCCGCCGCACTGCAGGCGCCCGAACGCCCGGCCGAAGCGGAGGCGGCTGAGCTCGCAGAGGACGAGGTCGCCGAGGACGAGCTCGACCAGGACGAGCTCGCAGCGGGCGAGGTCGGCGCGGACGAGATCGACCAGCAGGAGGTCGCCGAGGACGAGGTCGTTGATGAGGAGGCGGCGGAGGACGCCGCCCTCATGGGGCAACCGGTCGCAGGTGAGGCGCTCCCCGAGGAGACCGATGAGGAGGTCGAACCCGAGGAGCTCGACGACGAGGTCGAACCGGAGGACCTCGACGACGCGGTCGAACCCGAGAACCATGAGGAGGACGAACCGGAGGGCCTCGACGACGAGTCCTCGACCGACGACGGACTCGGAGCCCTGGCTGCAGCCTTCGCCGAGAAGGACGAGCCTGTCGACGACGACGTGGAGGCGGAACCCGCCCCCGTCAGCGCCGTGCCGCTCAGGACCACACCGGCCCCGGTCGCCGCGGTGACGGGTCCTCCCGCGGTCGTCGCCCCAGCCGCGACGGCTGCCGCCTCCCCATCCGCGCCGACCGCGGTCCCCGTCCGCACCCCGACTGAGCCCGTCGTGCCCGTCGCGACCACGCCTGCCCCGGTCGCCGCCGCGGCCGTGCGAGCATCGAGCGGACCCGCCGTCGCACCGGCTGTGACCGCCCCGCCGACGCCGCCCGCCGTGCGGCCCGCGTCCACCGGCGAACAGCCACCGCGACGGGGCCGGCGGATCGCGGCCGTCCTGGTCGGGCTGGCCGTGCTGGCGATCCTCGCCTTCGTCGTCCCCGCTCTCCTCCGCGGGCAGCCCGATCCGGGACAGGACACCTCGGCCGGCTCCACCTCGACGCCCCGCGCGTCCGCCCCCGCGTCGGCGACCCCTTCGGCGACTCCCTCGGCCACGCCGGAGCCGACCCCGACCCCGACCGCCACCACCGAGGCGCCCGCCAGTCCGTCGCCGTCGCCGGCCCCGCCGCCTGCAGTCGCCCCCATCTCCGATCCGCCGACCGAGGCGCAGCTGGCGGACGCGATCGCCGGCTACTACGCGCTGATGCCGCGGGACACCGACGCAGCCTGGCCGCGGATGACCGCCGACTACCAGGAGAACCACGCAGGCGGGCGGGACTCGTACGAGGCGTTCTGGGCCCCGGTCGATCGCGTCGAGGTGACCGACCTCCGCGGGCTTCCGCCGGACGGCGCGGAGGCCACCATCACGTACTACCGGGACGACGGAAGCGTCGTCTCCGAGGACACCGCCTTCCAGCTGGTGAACGAGGACGGCATCCTCAAGATCGCCGCGTCGGATGTGATCAGCAGCAGCGGCTAGCCTGCGGGCTCAGCCGGCGGACACCCCGTCGGGCGGTCCGGCACGCAGTGGGCGCCACTCGAGGAACACTGCATGCAGGACGAGGCGCTCGGCGTCTCCCCACTCCGGGTAGCAGGTGACGAGGGTGAGCAGGCGCTCCGTCGGTTCCAAGCCGGGCGCGCCGGGCACGGGGAGAGGACCTCGACCGCCGTCGGGGCGACTACCGTGTGCTCGTCCCGGACCTCGTAGGTGTACCAGCCGTCCGCGGTCTGCAGGTGGACGCGGTCGCCCGGGCCGACATCGGCCAGGTGGAGCAGTGCCGTCGAGCGGTGCCCGGCGAGTGCGAAGTTGCCCACCTCGCCCGGCCCTGCCGTACCGGGGAAATGCCCGATCTCGGGACGGTCCAGCACGTCGAGGCCGACGCCCTCCGCCACGACCCTTCGGTAGTCCGACCCGAGGGCGGGGATGACGAGCACCCCGATGCCGTCGCCGTAGGGGACGGCGGGCGAAGCCGCGGGCGTCGCGGGGTCCCAGCCCGCGTCCCGGGTTCCGGGGGCGGCGCCGTCATCGACCGCGACGAGCCTCGCCGACTCGGCGGTGCCCGCCGCTCCGACGCCGCCCGCCGACGCTCCCGCGGCGTCGAGGAGCGGGACCGCCACGAGTGCGACGGCGCCGGCGAGGAAGAGGATGCCCGCCACGGCGGGCAGCCTCATGTCAGACTCCGGTCGCGGTGCGCCGGCGAGAGGCGAGAAGCAGGGCGGTGCCCACCGCGGCGAGCAGTACGCCGCCGAGGAGGAAGGGCGTCGAGTCCGATCCGGTCGCGGGAAGCGTCGCGGCGTCGGCGGTCGTGCTGAGGGCGTCGCCGGTGGTTGCATCCCCGGCGCCGCCACTGGTGCCGCCGCCGGCCGGTGTGCCGGCGTCCACCGTGCCGTCGGCGTCCGTGGTGTCGTCCGCGTCGTCGGCGGGGTCGGAGCACTGCGGCAGGGAGACGAGGTTGTCGAGCAGGGTGACGGCGCCGGTCTGCGCGATCAGGCGGCCCTGCACCGAGGCGGCCGAGTTCAGCGAGACGGACGCCTGAGCGAGGATGGTCCCCACGAAGGCCGTGCCGGTGCCGAGGGTGGCCGAGCTGCCGACCTGCCAGTAGACGTTGCAGGGGTTGGCGTTGCCGAGGAGGACGACGCTGCTCGCGGCCGCGGTCGTCAGGCCGCTGGCCGACTGGAACACCCAGACGTCGTCCGCGTCCCCGTCCAGGGTGACCGTGCCCGTGAGCTGGGCGGCGTTGGTGTAGACGCCCGGCACGGGGGCGGAGCCGCCCACCTCGCCGGAGGGATAGGTCCCGGTCGCGGACAGGCCCGCGAGGGTGACGTAGGAGGCGGTCGCATCGTCCATGGCGGGTCCGGCCGGGCTCGTGGCGCCGAGGTCGGTGGTGCCCGTGACCTGGGTGACGCCGAACCCGGTGACGGCGCTGCCCGCGCTCACGCCCAGGTTCCCGTCGACGAGGGTGAGCGCCCCGCCGTTCGTGACGGTGGAGTAGGCGAGCACGGCGTAGCCGTCGGCGGTGCCGAGGAAGCCGTCGTCGCCTGCTGCAGCGTTCGCCCTCGTGCCGTCGTTCGCGAGGATGAGGAGGACGGCAGCGGCCAGCGCGATCCCGGCGAGAGCCGGACGAGCGAGGGCGGCGTGCGTGGTCGTGGTGACAGTCATTTCGGTTACCCCCAGGGAACCTTCGACGTCGAGCTGACGCAGGCCACAAGTATGTGTTGAAAAGCCTGGTCGGAACCGGAATGACACCCGCAGTGGGGGCTTTTTGACCGCCTTTCGGCCGATTCGGCGCCCCCGTCGGCCTGGCGAGCGGGTCGCGACCGGCGCTGAGGGCATCCGGCGCGCGGTGTCGGGCTGATGCGGCGCTGATCAGGTGCGGCGCCCGCGGCCCGGTGAAGGAAGCGCCTATACTCGACTTCGGTCCGGCGGTGCCGGAGACCAGACGAAAGGCTACGCGTGGACATCCTGGCGGTCGTGCTGCAGGTGGTGCTCGGCATCACCAGTCTGCTCCTGACCATGCTGATCCTGCTGCACCGCGGACGCGGCGGCGGGCTCTCCGACATGTTCGGCGGCGGCGTCACGTCCAACCTGGGCGCATCCGGCGTGGCGGAGCGGAACCTCAACCGCATCACCGTCATCCTCGGTCTGGTCTGGGTCGCATGCATCGTGGTGCTCGGACTGATCACGCGTTTCGACGCCGGCGCCTGACGCCCCGCCGCGACGGAGACTGAGGGAGAGAAATGGCATCAGGAGGCAGCGCCATCCGTGGCTCGCGCGTAGGCGCGGGTCCGATGGGCGAACAGGACCACGGCTTCCACGCCGAGCGCGTCGCCGTGTCCTACTGGGACGCACTGGGCAACGAGACCGTCCGCTACTTCGCGGCGAACCTGCCGGATGACGAGATCCCGGACGTCATCGACTCCCCGTCGAGCGGCCTGCCCGCCGGACGCGACAAGGACAACCCGCCGGCCGTGAGCAAGACCGAGCCGTACAAGACGCACCTCGCCTACGTGAAGGAGCGTCGCAGCGAGGAGGAGGCAGCGCAGCTCCTCGAGGAGGCGCTCACGCAGCTCCGCATCCGCCGCGGCAAGATCCCGGCGGACTCGAACCAGGGCTGAGCCCACAGACACAGAAGGCCCCCGACCGTCGCGGTCGGGGCCTTCCTCGTACGTTCCGGCCGAGGTGGCGCGTTGCGCCGTACCTTTCGGGCCGGAACGTACTAGTACGAGCTGGCGATGAGGGACTCGGGGACGTCGGCAGCGGCCTTCTTGTCCACGAAGAAAACCGTGCGCTTGCGGCCCTGGACGCCCGCGACGGGCACCTCGTTGGCGCTGGCGCCGGCGAGGGCGAGTCCCAGCGCGGGCGCCTTGTCGGATCCGGACAGGACCATCCAGATGCGGTCCGACGAGTTGATCGCCGGCAGGGTGAGGCTCAGCCGGTTGGGCGGCGGCTTGGGCGCCTCCCGCACGGCGACGACCGTCTTATCCGCGTTCCGGTAGCCGTCCCGGTCGGGGAACAGCGAGGCGATGTGCCCGTCCGGTCCCACGCCCAGGAAGGTGATGTCGAACCGCGGGTACTTGCGTCCCTCTGGCGCGGCGAGCAGGAGCTGGTCGGCGTAGGCGGCGGCCGCCTCGTCGAGGTCCTCGATCTCGTCGCTCGCGGGGAAGGGATGCACGTTGGCCGCCGGCGTGGGCAGCGCGTCGAGGAGGGCTTCACGCGCCTGCACGTCGTTGCGCTCCGGGTCCCCGGCCGGAAGGAAGCGCTCGTCGCCCCACCAGAAGTGCACGCGCGTCCAGTCCACCGTGTCGCGCGCGGAGGAGTCGCGGATGGCCCGCTGCGTCTGCCCGCCCATGCCGCCGCCGGTCAGGACGACGTGCGCCTCGTCGTTCTCGGCGAGCAGGTCGACCAGCTTGGTGATGAACCGCGCCGCGACCGAACCGACGAGTGAGTCCTCGTCAGGATGGACGATCACTCGGCGTTCATTCGTCACGCAGCACCGCCTTTCCGGGGTTCGGTCAGGTTAGCATCCACGTGCACGGGGCCGCGGAGCCGGGGAGACCCCTGCGGAGGACCTCGCCGTACAGGTCGTCGGGTCCCAGGCGGCGCAGCTCCTCGGCCAGGCAGTCGCGGAGGCTGCGGCGGGGGAGCGACACGTCGTGGGTCGGCTTTCCCGGCTGGACGAGCGTAGCGAGGTTGCCCTCCGGGCGGTCCAGCTCGATGATCCCGGACCGGCGAACCATGCGCACGCCGTGGATGCCGCTCGAGCCGGAGGCGCGGATGGAGACCTCGTGGCTCACCGGCACCTCGAGCTGCAGCCCCAGCCAGGCGGCGAGGAGCCCTGTCGAGGGGAGTCCTCCGCGCCGTGCACCTCGACGCCGATGACCGGCTCGTAGGGCGGCTGGTCGAGCACGGCGGCGAGCTGGGCGCGCCACAGCGTGAGCCTCGTCCAGGCGAAGTCGGTGTCGCCCGGCGCGTAGGTGTCGGAGAGGTGATTGAGGAAGGCGAGCGGGTCGGGCTGGGTGGACGCATCGGTGATGCGCCGCGTCGCCATGCGCCCGATGGGCGACTGCGACACGACCTCGGGCGCGAGCCCCGGCCACCAGGCCACCACGGGAGCGTCGGGCAGCAGGAGTCCCGTGACGAGGCTCTCCTCGTCGATCGCGGCGCCGCCGAAGGCGCGGAGCACCACGACCTCGCTCGCGCCGGCGTCCCCGCCGACCCGGATCTGGCCGTCGACCTTCGCCGTGTCCTCGGCGCGCGAGTCGGCGTCGTGGGAGACGACGATGACGCGCATCGGGTGCTCGCGGGAGGCGTCGTTCGCGGCCTCGATGGCCTCCTCCTCGTGGCCGAGCTCGGTCGCGATGACCAGCGTGAGCACGCGCCCGAGGGCGATGACGCCGCCCTCCTCGCGGATCTTGACGAGCGCCTTCGAGACTCCGGCGGTCGTCGTGTTCGGCAGATCGACGATCACGGACGCCTCCAACTCCGGCCGTCGCGGGCCATGAGGGCATCGGCGGAGGCCGGACCCCACGTCCCGGGACGGTACTGCTCGGGCTGGCCCTGCGTGGACCAGAACTCCTCGACCGGGTCGAGGATCTTCCAGGAGAGCTCGACCTCCTGGTGGCGGGGGAACAGCGGCGGGTCGCCGAGCAGCACGTCGAGGATGAGCCGCTCGTACGCCTCGGGGCTCGCCTCGGTGAACGCGTGCCCGTAGCCGAAGTCCATCGTCACGTCGCGGACCTGCATGCCCGCGCCCGGCACCTTGGAGCCGGACCGGATCGTGACGCCCTCATCCGGCTGCACGCGGATGACGATGGCGTTCTGGCCGAGCTGCGAGGTCTGCGCCTCGGCGAACAGGTACTGCGGCGCGCGCTTGAAGACGACCGCGATCTCGGTGACGCGGCGCCCGAGCCGCTTGCCGGCGCGCAGGTAGAACGGCACCCCGGACCAGCGGCGCGTGTTGATGTCGAGCCGCATCGCCGCGTACGTCTCCGTCACGGACTGGGGGTTCATCCCCTCCTCCTCGAGGAAGCCGGTGACCTTCTCGCCGCCCTGCCAGCCGCCCGAGTACTGGCCGCGCGCGGTCGACTTCGACAGGTCCTTCGGCAGGCTCACCGCGGAGAGGACCTTCTCCTTCTCCTGCCGCAGGGCGCGCGCGTCGAAGGAGACGGGCTCCTCCATCGCGGTCAGCGCGAGCAGCTGGAGGAGGTGGTTCTGGATCACGTCGCGGGCCGCGCCGATGCCGTCGTAGTAGCCGGCGCGTCCGCCCACGCCGATATCCTCGGCCATGGTGATCTGCACGTGATCGACGTAGTTCGCGTTCCAGATGGGCTCGTAGAGCTGGTTGGCGAACCGGAGCGCCAGGATGTTCTGGACGGTCTCCTTGCCGAGGTAGTGGTCGATGCGGAACACCGAGTCGGCCGGGAAGACACTCTCGACGACCTTGTTCAGCTCGCGCGCGGTCTTCAGATCGCTGCCGAACGGCTTCTCGATGACGACGCGCCGCCACTCGCCGTCCTTCTGCTCCGCGAGCCCCGAGCGCCGGAGCTGCTCGGTGACGATGGGGAAGGCCTTCGGCGGGATGGACAGGTAGAACGCGTGGTTGCCCATCGTGCCCCGGTCCTGGTCGAGCTGAGCGATGGTGCGCTTCAGCTCGTCGAAGGCCGCGTCGTCGTCGAAGGTGCCCGACACGAAGCGGATGCCCTGTGCCAGCTGCTTCCAGACGTCCTCGTCGAACGGGGTCCTCGAGTACTGCTTGACCGCCTCGTAGACGATCTTCTCGAAGTCCTGGTCCTCCCAGTCGCGCCGGGCGAAGCCGACGAGCGCGAAGCCCGGCGGCAGCAGCCCCGGTTCGCCAGGTCGTAGACGGCCGGCATCAGCTTCTTGCGGGACAGGTCGCCCGTCACTCCGAAGATGATGAGGCCGCTGGGACCGGCGATCCGGCTGAGGCGACGGTCACTGGGCAGGCGCAGCGGGTTGTAGTCCGGTGTGATCTCGACCGGCATGCACGACTCCTTGACGTGGACGGGGCGAAGCCCGTCAGGCTCGAGGGTTGAGTGCGTCGAACAGCGCCGTCGTTGCCGCGTCGGACGTGAGGTTGAGGCGCAGCACCGGGCGGCCGTGGTCGGCGAGCACGGTGGCGTCTCCGGTGGCCTGGGCCTGGATGAGCTGGCCGAACGTGAACGGACGGTCCGGGATCTCGAGATCCTCGGGGGCGTCCGCGGTGATCTGCAGGAACACGCCGACCGCGGGGCCGCCCTTGTGATACTGGCCGGTGGAATGCAGGAAGCGCGGGCCCCAGCCGAAGGTCACCGGACGGTGCACCTCGGCCGCGACGATGTTCCGCGTCTCCTCCAGCCGGGGGAGCGCCAGCCGGTTCACGTAGGCCTGGATGGCCACGTAGCCGGTCGGACCCACCTGGGCGAGGAGCGCCTGCACGGCCGCACGCAGGTCGGTGACGCCGGACAGCACGTCGTCGGTGCCGCGCACCTCGATGCCGCCCTCGGTGAAGGCCGGCGGGGTCGGCTCCGGACGCGCGTCCAGCAGGCCGCGCGCCGCGATCTTCGCGGACTCCACGTCGGGCTGGTCGAAGGGGTTGATGCCCAGCAGGCGCCCCGCGACGGCGATCGCGTACTCCCAGACGAGGATCAGCTCACCGAGCGTGCCGCTCATCACGATCTCGCCGGCGGCGAGGTGCTCCGAGTTGCGGCTCAGAGTCGCCTCGTCCACGAGCCGGACGACCTGGAGGTCCTCCGGGACGTCGCTCAACTCCGGCGCGTCGAGGCCGAGGACGACGGGCAGCAGCCCCTTGCCCTCCTTGCCGGTCGACTCGGCCACGAGCTGCTCCGCCCAGTCGGCGAAGCCGACGATGTGCGTTCCGTCGGCGACGATGCCCGTCTTGTCCTTGAGCGGCGAGGCGCCCGCGAGGGCGGCGCCGAGGATCAGACCGGGGTTGTCGTCCTGGTCCACCGCGAGATAGACGAGCTCCGACTCCGCCTCGTCGAGCAGCTCGGCGATGTCCGCGCCGGCGAGGCCCGAGGGCACCAGGCCGAACGCGGTGAGCGCGGAGAAGCGGCCGCCGACATTGGGGTCGGCGTTGAAGACGCGGTAGCCCGCCTCGCGCGCCGACGAGTCGAGCGGGGAGCCCGGGTCGGTGACGACGATGATCCGCTCGCGCGGGTCGATGCCGGCGTCGGCGAACGCCTTCTCGTACACGCGGCGCTGGCTGTCCGTCTCGACCGTCGACCCCGACTTGGAGGAGACGACGAGAGCGGAGCGCTCGAGCCGGTCCTGCAGCGCGGAGAGCACCTGGCCGGGATCGGTGGAGTCGAGGACGGTGAGTGCGACGCCGGCGGTCCGGGTGATGACCTCGGGAGCCAGCGAGGAGCCGCCCATCCCGCCGAGGACGATGTGGTCGACGCCCTTGGCCCGGAGGTCCTCCCGGAGCGCGGTGATCTCGGCCACCAGGGGACGGGAGGTCGCGACCGCCTCGGTCCAGCCGAGTCGCTTCGAGGACTCCTCGACGGCCGCCTCGCCCCACAGGTCGGGGTCGAGCCCCGTGATGCCCGAGGCGACCTTGTCGGCCACGAGCTGCGGGACGACCCGTTCGACGGCCTCGCGTGCGGCGCCGCCGGTCAGGATCCGGACGCTCACTTGGCGCCCTCGAGCGCCGAGGTGACCGTCTCGGTCAGCTCGGTCCAGGAGACGACGAACTTGTCGACGCCCTCGTTCTCGAGCTGCTCGGTGACCTCGTCGATCGAGATGCCCAGCGAGCCGATCGCGTCGATGGTGCCCTTCGCCTCCGCGTAGGCGCCGGTGACCGTGTCGCCATGGATCTCGGCGTGGTCGAAGGTCGCCTCGAGCGTCTTGCCCGGCATGGTGTTGACGACGCCGTGCGTGGTGAGCTCGACGACGTAGAGCGTGTCGGGCAGGTCGGGCGACTTCACGCCGGTCGACGCCCAGAGCGGCCGCTGGCGGTTGGCGCCCTTCTCCTGAAGGGACAGGGCGCGCTCCGTGGCCATCTCCTCGACGAAGAGCTGGAACGCGAGCCGGGCGTTCGCGATGCCCGCCTTGCTCTTGAGGGCCTTGGCCTCGTCGGTGCCGATCGCGTCGAGGCGCTTGTCGATCTCCGTGTCGACCCGCGACACGAAGAACGAGGCAACCGAGTGAATGGTCGACAGGTCGATGCCCGCCTCGGCCGCGCGCTCGAGCCCGGTGAGGTAGGCGGCGATGACCTCGGCGTAGCGCTGCAGGCTGAAGATGAGCGTGACGTTGACGCTGATGCCGGCGGCGATCGCCTCGGTGATCGCGGGGAGTCCCTCCTTGGTGGCGGGGATCTTGATCATCACGTTGGGCCGGTCGACCTTCGCCCAGAGCGCCTTGGCCTCGGTGATCGTGGCCTGGGTGTCGCGGGCGGCTCCCGGGGTGACCTCGATCGAGACGCGGCCGTCGTAACCGGCGGTCGCGTCGAAGATCGGCCGGAAGACGTCGCAGGCGCGCTGCACGTCGGCGGTCGTGATCTCGAAGATCGCGTTGGTGACGTCGGTTCCGGCGGCGGCGAGCTCGCGGACCTGCGCGTCGTAGGCCTCGCCCTTCGCGAGGGCCGAGGCGAAGATCGTGGGGTTCGTGGTGACCCCGACGACGTTGCGGGTGTCGATCAGCTCCTGGAGCCGGCCGGAGTCGAGCAGCTCGCGGGACAGGTCGTCGAGCCAGATGCTGACGCCGGCGGCGGACAGCGCGGCGGTCGGGGTGGTGGTGGCGGATGCCGTGTCGGTCATCTTCGTTCCCTCTTTCGTGGATGCGGGTCGGTCGCTCAGAGGGCGGCCAGGGAGTCCTTCGCGGCGGCGACTGCGGCCTCCGCGGTGAACCCGAACTTCTCGTACAGGACCTGGTAGTCGGCGGAGGCGCCGAAGTGCTCGATCGACACGCTGCGACCGGCGTCGCCGATCCAGGGGCGCCAGCCGAGCGCGATGCCGGCCTCGATCGAGACGCGCGCCTTCACCGCGGCGGGAAGGACCTTCTCGCGGTACGCCTCGTCCTGCTCCTGGAACCACTCGAGGCAGGGAACCGACACGACGCGCGCGTTCACGCCCTGCTCGGCCAGCTGGGTGCGGGCCGCCAGGGCGATCTGCACCTCCGAGCCCGTGGCGAGGAAGATCACGTCGGGCGTGCCGTTCGGCGCCTCGGCCAGGATGTACGCGCCGCGGGCGGTGTGCCGGGCGTGGGCGAGGGTGTCGCCCTCCGCCTCGCCGTCGCCGCGCTCAAACACGGGCAGGTTCTGCCGGCTCAGGGCGAGGCCCGCGGGTCCGTTGCGGCGCTCGAGGACCGTCTTCCACGCCCACGCGGTCTCGTTGGCGTCAGCGGGGCGGACGACGTCGAGACCCGGGATGGCGCGGAGGGCCGTGAGCTGCTCGATCGGCTGGTGCGTCGGGCCGTCCTCGCCGAGCGCGAACGAGTCGTGCGTCCAGACGTAGATGGTGGGCGCCTTCATCAGCGCGGCGAGGCGGACCGATGGCCGCATGTAGTCGCTGAAGATGAGGAACGTGCCGCCGAAGGCGCGCGTGTTGCCGTGCAGCACGATGCCGTTGAGGATCGCGCCCATCGCGTGCTCACGGATGCCGAAGTGCAGCACGCGACCGTACGGGTTGCCCGTCCACTCGTGCGTCGACCACTCGGCGGGCACGAAGGACTCCGCGTCGGTGATGGTGGTCAGGTTCGACTCGGCAAGGTCGGCCGAGCCGCCCCACAGCTCCGGCATGATCGGGGCGATCGCGTTGATGATCTTGCCCGACGCGGCGCGCGTGGAGACGTCCTTGCCGCCCGCCTCGAAGGTCGGCAGAGCCTCTTCGAGGCCCTCCGGCGGCTGCTGCGCGAGCAGTCGGTCGAACAGCTCCTTGCGCTCCGGGTTCGCCTGGGCCCAGGCGTCGAAGCCCTGCTTCCAGGCTTCGTGCTCGGCCTGGCCGCGCTGCACCGCCTGCCGGGTGTGGGCGAGGACCTCGTCGTCGACCTCGAAGGTCGTGTCCGGGTCGAAGCCGACGACCTCCTTGAGGGCGCGCAGCTCGTCGGCACCGAGTGCGGAGCCGTGGATCTTGCCGGTGTTCTGCTTCTTCGGGCTGGGCCAGCCGATGATCGTCTTGAGCGCGATGATCGACGGCTTGTCGGTCACGGCCTTCGCGGCTTCGATCGCGCGGTACAGCGCCTCGACGTCCTCGACGTACTCGCCGGTCTTCTTCCAGTCGACCGTCTGCACGTGCCAGCCGTACGCCTCGTAGCGCTTCTGGACGTCCTCGGTGAAGGCGATGTTGGTGTCGTCCTCGATGGAGATCTGGTTGTCGTCGTAGATCGCGATGAGGTTGCCGAGCTTCTGGTGGCCGGCGAGCGAGGAGGCCTCGCTCGTGATGCCCTCCTCCAGGTCGCCGTCGCCCGCGATCGCGTAGATGAAGTGGTCGAAGGGGCTCTCGCCGGCAGGGGCGTCGGGATCGAACAGGCCGCGCTCGTAGCGGGCCGCGTAGGCGAAGCCGACCGCGGAGGACAGGCCCTGGCCGAGCGGGCCGGTCGTGATCTCGACGCCGTCGGTGTGGCCGTACTCCGGGTGGCCGGGCGTCTTCGATCCCCACTTGCGGAGGTGCTTGAGGTCGTCGAGCTCGAGGCCGTAGCCAGCCAGGTAGAACTGCACGTACTGGGTGAGCGAGGCGTGCCCGTTGGACAGGATGAAGCGGTCGCGACCGACCCACTCGTTGTCGCTGGGGTCGCGACGCATGACCTTCTGGAAGAGCAGGTGCGCGACGGGTGCGAGGCTCATCGCCGTCCCCGGGTGCCCGTTCCCCGCCTCTTCGACCGCGTCTGCGGCGAGGATGCGTGCGGTGTCTACTGCCTTGTCGTCAATGGGGTCCCATTGGAAATCGGCCACTGGGGGAAGACCCTTCTGCATGAAGTTGTATGGCCCGTATCGGGCCTGTTTCAGTATAGGAGTGCCCCCTCGGGGGCGGCTCCGGCCTTGACACCGGGGGACGCAGAGCCGACCCTCGGGCGCGCCGCAACCGCCCTCTTCCTCTCGCTCAGCAGGCACTTTCCCTCCTCAGCAGGCTGAACGGAGCCGATCCGGCCTGCTCGACCCGGATCCTGCCTGCTGGGGGAGAGCCTCCGGGGTCGGGCCGCCGTCGTGGCCGCCGCCGCGCCGCCGCGGCGGCCGGACCCCGATAGAATCGACCGCGGTGAGCACAGCGGTAGAGGGCAAGGAGCGGGTCGGCGCGGAGCGTCGATCCGTCGGTTTCCGAACCAAGGCGCGGGCCTATCTCGCCCTCACCAAGCCTCGGGTCATCGAGCTGCTGCTCGTGACGACCGCGCCGGTGATGATCCTGGCGGCGAACGGCATCCCGAACCCGTGGCTGATCCTCGCCACGCTGTTCGGCGGAGCGCTCAGCGCGGGGTCGGCGAACGCCTTCAACTGCTACATCGACCGCGACATCGACGCGGTCATGCACCGCACCAAGCGGCGACCCCTGGTGACGGGGGAGGTGACGCCGGGTGAGGCGCTTGTCTTCGCCTGGGTGCTCGGCGCGGTGTCGACCGTGTGGCTGCTCGCCTTCACGACCTGGCTCGCCGCCGTGCTCTCGGTCGCCGCGATTCTCTTCTACGTCTTCGTCTACACGCTGTGGCTCAAGCGCCGCACCGAGCAGAACATCATCTGGGGCGGCATCGCCGGCTGCTTCCCGGTGCTGATCGGCTGGGCGGCCGTCACCGGCAGCCTGGACTGGGCCCCCTTCATCCTCTTCATGGTCGTGTTCCTGTGGACGCCGCCGCACTACTGGCCGCTGTCCCTGAAGTACCGCGACGACTACGAGTCGGTGGGCGTGCCCATGCTCGGCGTCGTGCGGTCCCGCCAGGTGGTGGGCCTGCAGACGATCCTGTACGCCTGGGCGACGGTAGCGTGCTCGCTGCTGCTCGTGCCCGTCGCGAGCATGGGGCTCGTCTACACGCTGGCGGCGGCCGCGTCGGGCGCGTGGTTCATCTACGAGACGCACCGGCTCTACGGACTCGCCATCCGCGGCGAGGAGGCTCGCCCGATGCGAGTCTTCCACGCCTCGATCAGCTACCTGACGCTGCTCTTCCTCGCGGTCGCGATCGACCCGCTGCTGCCGTTCTGATCGCCCGAGGCGCGTCCAAGGATCACCCGGCCGGGGATTGAGAAGCCCGCGCAGCGGGCGTCTCGAAATCCTGGAACCTACGCGCGGCTCCCCAGGCGGGCGAACCGGCGGATCGACAGTGGGACGAAGATCGCGAGCAGCACGACGATCCCGATCAGCACGGCGGCGACGGGGTTCTGCAACGGCCACGTGTCGCCGACCTGCATGCCGGGCGGGACGTTCCCGAAGAGCCTCCGGGCAGCGAGCACCAGAGCGGAGACCGGGTTCCACTCGGCGAAGATCCGCAGCGGCGTGGGCAGGTTCTCGCTCGGCACGAACGCGTTCGAGATGAAGGTCAGCGGGAACAGGACGATGAACGAGACGTTGTTGATGATCTCGGGGCTGCGCACCGTGAGGCCGATGAAGACGAACACCCAGGACAGGGCGTAGGCGAAGCCGAGCAGGAGCGCCACCCCGGCTAGGCCCTCGAGCAGGCTGGACCGGACGCGCCAGCCGACGAGCAGTCCGCTGAGGATCATCACGACCATCGAGATGCTGTTGATGAGCAGGTCGCCGTTGGTGCGCCCGACGAGCACCGCCGACCGCCGCATCGGCAGGGTGCGGAACCGGTCGATGATGCCGTCCCGGATGTCCTGCGCGGTCGCGTAGCCGGACCAGGTCGCACCGAACACGACCGTCTGGGCGAAGATCCCGGCCATGATGAACTCCTTGTAGTCGGAGCCCGGGATGTCGATCGAGCCGGCGTAGACGTAGCTGAACAGCAGCACGAACATGATCGGCTGCAGTGTCGTGAAGACGAGCACGTCGGGCACGCGGCGGATCTTGAGCAGGTTGCGCCGGGTCGCGATCCAGCCGTCCGAGAACCACGCGGCGAGCGGAGACGGGGTCCGGGGGACCGGGGCGGAGTCGATCGTCCCCAGGATGCGCGTGGCCTCGACCGTCATGATGCCTTCCTCGTCTCCTCGTCGCCGTCCTCCGTCGCCCGCCCGGTGAGCCGGAGGAAGACGTCGTCGAGGGTCGGCCTCTGCATGCCCACGTCGTGCAGCTCGACGCCCTGCTCGCCGAGCTGGGCCAGCACCTCCGCGAGCGCGGGTGCTCCCTGACTGACGGTGACGCTCACCGCGCGCCCGTCGGCCGCGACGTCGGGCGCGCCCGTGCCGACGCGCTCGAGCGCGGCGGTGGCTGCCGGGAGGTCGGCCTCTGAGACGAGGGTCAGCTGGATCCGCTGGCCGCCGATGCGCGCCTTGAGCTCGTCGGCGGAGCCGCGTGCGATGACGCGCCCGTGGTCGATCACGGCGATGTCGTCCGCGAGCCGGTCCGCCTCCTCCAGGTACTGCGTGGTGAGGAGCACGGTCGTGCCGCTCGCGGACAGGCGCTCGATGACCTCCCACATGTCCATGCGGCTGCGCGGGTCGAGCCCCGTCGTCGGCTCGTCGAGGAACAGCACGGCGGGGGCGATGACCAGGGCGCACGCGAGGTCGATGCGACGTCGCATGCCGCCCGAGAAGCCCTTCACAGGGCGGTTCTTCGCCTCGCCGAGGTCGAAGTGGTCGACGAGCTCCGCTGCCCGCCGCCTCGAGTCCGCGGCGCTCAGGTGGTAGAGCCGGCCGACCATGTCGAGGTTCTCGAGCGCGCTGAGGTTCTCGTCGACCGCGGCGTACTGGCCGGCCACGCCGATCCGCCGGCGGATCGCATCGGGGTCGTGCCGCACGTCGATCCCGTCGATCGTCGCGGTGCCCGAGTCGGCGCGGATGAGCGTCGTCAGCACCTTCACGGCGGTCGACTTGCCCGCCCCGTTGGGGCCGAGCAGCCCGAAGACGGTGCCCTGGGGAACGTCGAGGCTCAGCCCGTCGAGCGCGCGCACCTCCGGGGCCTTGCGCGGATGGTAGGTGACCCGAAGGTCCACGGCCTCGAGGAACGGCATGGCGCGGATGCTACTCGCCGCCTCCGACACCGGGCGCGACCCAAAGTCCCGCCTAGCGGAGGGAGCGCACTCCGGCGGGCTGACGCGTCGCCAGGATCACCGCGGTGGCGGCGGCCGCGACCAGGGAGGCGAGCACCATGTGCGTCGCGACCAGGCCCTCCGGCAGTCCGCTGCGCGCCTGGGTGATGCCGACGGCGATCTGCGCGGCCTCCACGGCGAGGAGCGCGATGACCCACCGGCGGAGCAGGGGAGCACGGCGGCTGAGGACGAGCATCAGGAGGCTCAGCGCGAAGAGGGCGTAGGCGGGCCAGCTGTGCACGTGCTGCAGGAGCTCCGGGTCGAGGCCGTTGCGCACCGCGGCGCGGTCGCCGGCGTGCGGGCCCGAGCCCGTGGTGAGGATCCCCACCAGGATCGTGAGCAGCGCGAGCGCGCCGGTGACCCACGCGGCGATGCGCGTGGAGGAGGGCACGACGTCGTACCGGTACGCGACGGGGTGGTAGAGGCGCCACACCAGCACGGTGGATGCGGCGACGAGCGAGATCGACACGACGAAGTGCAGCCCAACGACATAGGGGTTCAGCTGAGTGAGCACGCTGATGCCGCCGATGATGCCCTGGGCGGGGATGCCGAGCCCGATCAGCAGGGCGGGCACGACGAGGCGGCGCCCCGTGGCCGCGGTGCGGACGACCGCGAGGAATAGCAGGACCGCCGCGGCGACCAGCACGAACGTGAGGAGCCGGTTGCCGAACTCGATGATCCCGTGGATGCCCATCTCGGGCGTCGTGACGAGCGAGTCGGCGGTGCACTGCGGCCAGGTGGGGCAGCCGAGCCCGGATGCCGTGAGCCGCACGAGCCCGCCTGTCCCGATGATGACGACCTGCAGCGCGAGGTTCGCCCACGCGAGCACCCGGGTCCACCGGATGGGCTCGGCGGGCAGCAGCCGGTCGCGGAGGGAAGGAGAGGAGGGCGCTTCGACCCTGGTGTCTACGGCCACCGGCTTGCCTTTCGCCCGGTAAACGAGCCCTGTACCATTGAACGAGTTGCGATCACCGCCCGTGCAAGATGGCACGTCAGCGTCGATATCGGGAGACCTCCCGAGGTGGTGTTCAGTCTAGGCACGAGAGCCGCGGGACCAGAGAAGGCCCGGTGAGCCGCCCCAGAACGTTGTGTGAGGGAATGCCCGGACGACAGGTCCGGTTGCCCCTGACGGAAGAGAGGTACACATGTCCGACGTCTTGATCGACCGCCCGGAACTCGCAAGCCTCGGCCAGTACGAATTCGGCTGGTCGGACACCGACGCGGCGGGGATGACCGCGCGACGCGGCCTCTCGCCCGAGGTGGTGGAGAACATCTCGCGCCTCAAGAACGAGCCGGAGTGGATGCTCAAGAACCGGCTGAAGGCGCTCTCGATCTTCGAGCGCAAGCCGATGCCGATGTGGGGTGCCGACCTCTCCGAGATCGACTTCGACAACATCAAGTACTTCGTGCGCTCCACCGAGAAGCAGGCCACCACCTGGGAAGAGCTTCCCGCGGACATCCGCAACACCTACGAGCGGCTGGGCATCCCGGAGGCGGAGCGTCAGCGCCTCGTCGCGGGCGTCGCCGCGCAGTACGAGTCCGAGGTCGTCTATCACCAGATCCGTGAGGACCTCGAGGCGCAGGGCGTCATCTTCATGGACACCGACACGGCGCTCCGCGAGCACCCCGAGTTCTTCGACGAGTACTTCGGCACTGTCATCCCGTCCGGCGACAACAAGTTCGCGGCCCTCAACACGGCCGTGTGGTCGGGCGGCTCCTTCGTCTACGTGCCGAAGGGCGTGCACGTCGAGATCCCGCTGCAGGCCTACTTCCGCATCAACACGGAGAACATGGGCCAGTTCGAGCGGACGCTGATCATCGCCGACGAGGGCAGCTACGTCCACTACATCGAGGGCTGCACGGCGCCGATCTACAAGTCGGACTCGCTGCACTCCGCGGTCGTCGAGATCGTCGTCAAGAAGAACGCGCGCGTCCGGTACACGACCATCCAGAACTGGTCGAACAACGTCTACAACCTGGTCACCAAGCGCGCGATCGCGCACGAGGGCGCGACCATGGAGTGGATCGACGGCAACATCGGCTCCAAGGTGACGATGAAGTACCCGTCGATCTACCTGGTGGGCGAGCACGCCAAGGGCGAGACACTCTCCGTCGCGTTCGCCGGCCCCGGCCAGCACCAGGACGCGGGCGCGAAGATGATCCACATGGCGCCGTACACGCAGTCGTCGATCGTCTCCAAGTCGATCGCCCGCGGCGGAGGCCGGGCCGGCTACCGCGGCGAGGTCCGCGTCGACGCCAACGCACATCACTCCGCGAACACCGTCCGCTGCGATGCGCTGCTGGTCGACACGAAGTCGCGCTCGGACACCTACCCCGCAATCGACATCCGCGTGGACGACGTGCAGCTCGGGCACGAGGCGACGGTCTCCCGCGTGAGCGAGGAGCAGCTGTTCTACCTGATGTCCCGCGGCATGCCGGAGGACGAGGCGATGGCCATGATCGTCCGCGGCTTCATCGAGCCGATCGCGCGGGAGCTCCCCATGGAGTACGCACTCGAGCTCAACAAGCTCATCGAGATGGGCATGGAAGGCAGCGTCGGCTAGGTGACGGACAGCAGCACCACGGACAGCGGCACGGAGATCACCACCCTCGCGACCCCCTCCGGCGACACCGCCGTCGAGGTCACGGGAACGGGAACGCGTCCGGCGATCATCGCCGACGCGACGAGCCGGCACGCCTCCGTCCCCATCCAGACCCGCAACGAGCGTTTCACCTCGGCCGACGTCCGGGACTTCCCGGAGGTCACCGGCCGCGAGGCGAGCTGGAAGCTGACCCCGGTGGATCGCCTCGGCGACCTCATCGCAGGCGCGCTCGACGGCAACCGCTACGACTACACCGCGACCGAGGTCGACGGAGTGGACGTCTCGTGGGTGACCCGCGCCGACCCGCGCGTGGGCCTCGCCGGCATCCCGGAGGAGCGCGCGTCCGCGAACGCGTGGACGAGGTTCGAGGGCGCGCTCGCGATCACCCTCTCGGGCGAGGAGCACCGCGAGGCGACCATCGGCCGCGACGCGTTCGGCTCCGCTCCGAAGGCCGCGCACACGATCATCGAGGCGAAGCCGTTCAGTGACGCGGTCGTCATCCTCGACAACTCCGGACCCGCGCACCTCAGCGAGAACGTCGAGATCCTCGTCGGCGACTCGGCCAAGCTCACGGTGGTCACCGTGCAGGACTTCGACGACGACGCCCGCTACGTCGCGACCCACTTCGCGAAGGTCGGCCGGGACGCGACGCTCAAGCACGTCGTCGTGTCCTTCGGTGGGGCCGTGGTCCGGGTGAACCCCGCGGTGACGCTCGCCGGGACCGGCGCCGACGGCGAGCTGCTCGGCGTCTACTTCGCGGACGCGGGCCAGCACCTCGAGCAGCAGGTCTTCCTGTTCCACAAGGCCGCGAACACGCGCGGCCGCGTCAACTACAAGGGTGCGCTGCAGGGTGCCGGCGCACGCACCGTGTGGATCGGCGACGTCCTGATCGGCCCCGACGCGACCGGCACGGACAGCTACGAGCAGAACCGAAACCTGGTGCTCAGCGAGGGCACGCGCGCCGACTCCATCCCGAACCTCGAGATCGAGACGGGCGACATCCTCGGCGCCGGACACGCGAGTGCCACCGGACGCTTCGATGACGAGCAGCTGTTCTACCTGCGGGCGCGCGGCATCACCGAGCTCGAGGCCCGCCGCCTTGTCGTCCGCGGCTTCCTCGCCGAGATCGTGCAGAAGATCGGCGTGCCCGCGCTCGAGGAGCGCCTGCACGACGCCATCGAGGTCGAGCTCGCCGGGGGCGGACGGTGACCGGCGTCCGCGTGTGCGCGGCCGGCGACCTCACGACCGACACGGCGACGCGGGTTGTCGTGGACGGCATCCCGATCGCCGTCGTCCGGGACAGCTCGGGCGAGGTGCACGCCATCGGCGACACCTGCACGCACGGCGACATCTCGCTGTCCGAGGGGTTCGTCGAGGACGGCACCCTCGAGTGCTGGGCCCACGGCTCCAAGTTCGACCTGCGCAGCGGCAAGCCGCTCTCTCTTCCGGCGTACGAGCCGGTCCCCGTCTTCGGCGTGAGCATCGTCGACGACGACGTCTACATCGATCCCACCCCCGGCAGGCCGGCGCCTGAGCGCCGCCCGCCAGCAAGCAGAGGTACACCCCATGTCCACACTTCAGATCTCCGGCCTGCAGGTCAGCGTCGACACCGACCAGGGCAGCAAGCAGATCCTGCGCGGCGTCGACCTCACCATCAACGAGGGCGAGATCCACGCGATCATGGGCCCGAACGGGTCCGGCAAGTCGACCCTCGCCTACGCGATCGCGGGCCACCCCAAGTACACCGTCGACGGGGGCAGCATCACGCTCGACGGCGAGGACGTGCTCGCGATGAGCGTCGACGAGCGCGCTCGCGCGGGCCTCTTCCTCGCGATGCAGTACCCCGTCGAGATCCCGGGCGTCACCAACTCCAACTTCCTGCGCACCGCGAAGACCGCGATCGACGGCGAGGCGCCGCCCATCCGCGGCTGGATCAAGGATGTCCGCGACTCGATGCAGCGCCTCCGGATGGACACCACGTTCGCCGAGCGCAACGTCAACGAGGGCTTCTCGGGCGGCGAGAAGAAGCGCAACGAGATCCTCCAGCTCGAGCTGCTCAAGCCGAAGTTCGCCGTGCTCGATGAGACCGACTCGGGCCTCGACGTAGACGCGTTGAAGATCGTGTCCGAGGGCGTCAACCGCGCCAAGGCTGCGACGGGCCTCGGCATCCTCCTCATCACTCACTACACGCGCATCCTCCGCTACATCACGCCGGACTTCGTCCACGTGTTCGTCGCCGGACGCGTCGCGGAGGAGGGCGGCCCCGAGCTCGCCGAGCGCCTCGAGGACGAGGGCTACGACCGCTTCCTGCCCGACACGGTGGTGCTCTGATGGCCGCCGTCTCGCTCAGCCCCGAGCGCTACGACGAGATCACCGAGGCGCTGAAGGATGTCGTCGACCCGGAGCTCGGCGTCAACGTCGTCGACCTGGGCCTCATCTACGACCTCAACTGGGACGACGAGAACGACGCGCTCCTCATCAGCATGACGCTGACGTCCGCGGGCTGCCCGCTGACCGACGTCATCGAGGAGGAGACGGCTCAGGCCCTCGACGGGCACGCCGAGCGGTTCCGCATCAACTGGGTGTGGATGCCGCCGTGGGGCCCGGAGAAGATCACCGACGACGGCCGCGAGATGATGCGGGCGATCGGCTTCTCGATCTAGTTCGCCCGTCGAGTTGCCCACTTCCGCGGCAACTCAGCATCGAGTTGCCGCAGAACTGGGCATGTCGGTGAGGGTGCGCTGATCATCGGCGCCTGGTGGGCAGTCAGGAGAAGCGGTCAGCGGGAGGCGCGGTCCGCCGCGAACCAGCCCAGGCGGATGACGCCCGCGGCGATCGCCGCCTTGATCACGCCGCCGAGGACGAACGGGTAGAGGCCCGCCTGAAGGGTCTGCTGCAGGTCGAGGCCCAGCGTGAACGCGAGCCAGGGAGACCCACCGCGAACACGATCGCGGAGCCGGCGAGGTAGCTCACCATCCCGCCGAGGAGCTTGCGGTCCCACTTGCGCTCGGCCAGCCACCCGGTGAGGGCGGCGGCGAGAACGAAGCCGACGATGTAGCCGCCGGTCGGGCCGAGGAGCGTGCCCAGGCCGCTCGACGCGTCGCTGAACACGGGAAGGCCGAGGGCGCCAACTGCGGCGTAGAGCACCATCGAGAGCGTGCCGCGCACCGCGCCGAGCGTGCCGCCGACCAGGAGCACGGCGAGGGTCTGGCCGGTGATCGGGACGGGCCAGAGCGGCACGGCGACCTGGGCGAGCCCGGCGGTGAGCGCGGCGCCCGCGACGACGAGAGCGGCATCCGCCAGGAGGCTCCGCGGGATCACCCGGTCGGCGAGCACGGGGCGGCGGGTGGCGAGCGAGACCGAGGACATGCTTCTCCTGGAGACGGCGATCCGCCGCGGACCGGACGGTCGGCGGCGGAATTTATACTAGGGGGCCGCGGTTTTCCGCTAATGATCCCCCTCCTCCTGAAGTAAAGGACGTTTCCTGTGCTCGCCGTGCACGATCTCGAGATCCGCATCGGAGCACGCGTCCTCATGCAGAACGTGAACTTCCGTGTCGCCGCCGGCGACAAGATCGGTCTGGTCGGCCGCAATGGCGCGGGGAAGACCACGCTGACCAAGACGCTCGCGGGGAGACCCTGCCGACCGGCGGGCGCATCGACCGGTCCGGCGAGATCGGCTACCTCCCTCAGGACCCGCGCTCGGGCAACCCGGAGGAGCTCGCGCGCACGCGGATCCTCGATGCTCGCGGCCTCGGCTCGCTGCTGCTCGGCATCGAGCAGGCGGGGCTCGACATGGCGAGCGAGGATCCGCAGGTCGCGGACCGTGCGATGAAGAAGTACGGCAACCTCAACGACCGGTTCCTCGCGCTCGGCGGCTACGCGGCCGAGGCCGAGGCGGCCTCGATCGCGAGCAACCTCAACCTGCCCGACCGCATCCTCGACCAGCCGCTCAAGACGCTCTCCGGCGGCCAGCGCCGGCGCATCGAGCTCGCGCGCATCCTCTTCTCCGGCGCGGACACGATGATCCTCGACGAGCCGACCAACCACCTCGACGCGGACTCGGTCGTGTGGCTGCGGGACTTCCTCAAGACTTATCCCGGCGGCGTCATCGTGATCAGCCACGACATCGAGCTGGTCGGCGAGGTCGTCAACCGCGTGTTCTACCTGGACGCGAACCGGTCGGTCATCGACATCTACAACATGGGCTGGCGGCAGTACCTCAAGCAGCGCGAGGCGGACCAGGAGCGGCGCAAGAAGGAGCGGGCGAACGCCGAGAAGAAGGCGTCCGTGCTCCAGCTTCAGGCCGCCAAGTTCGGCGCCAAGGCCACCAAGGCTGCGGCCGCCCACCAGATGGTCCGCCGTGCCGAGAAGCTGCTGTCCGGGCTCGAGGAGGTCCGCGTGGCCGACCGGGTCGCCAAGCTGCGGTTCCCGGATCCCGCCCCGTGCGGCCGGACGCCGCTCATGGCGAACGACCTCAGCAAGAACTACGGCTCGCTGGAGATCTTCACGGCCGTCGACCTCGCCATCGACCGCGGGTCGAAGGTTGTCGTCCTCGGACTCAACGGCGCAGGCAAGACGACGCTGCTGCGGATCCTGGCGGGCGTCGACAAGCCGGACACGGGCGTCATCGAGGCCGGACACGGCCTCCGCATCGGCTACTACGCGCAGGAGCACGAGACGCTCGACGTGAAGCGGTCCGTGCTCGAGAACATGATGACGGCCTCGACGACGCTCACGGAGACCGAGGCACGCCGCGTGCTCGGCTCGTTCCTGTTCACCGGCGACGACACGAGCAAGCCGGCGGGCGTGCTGTCCGGCGGCGAGAAGACGCGGCTCGCTCTCGCCATGCTCGTGGTGTCGTCGGCGAACGTCCTGCTGCTCGACGAGCCCACCAACAACCTGGACCCCGCGAGCCGCGAGGAGATTCTGGGTGCGCTGGCCGGCTACACCGGCGCGGTCGTCCTGGTGAGCCACGACGAGGGTGCCGTGGAGGCGCTGAACCCCGAGCGCGTGCTCATCATGCCGGACGGCACCGAGGACCTCTGGACGAAGGACTACGCGGACCTCATCTCCCTCGCGTAGCGCTCCGCATGCCGCCGAGGTGGCACTTGTTGTCGCTTCAGCGCCGAGGTGACAGCAACGACTGCCACCTCGGCGGTGCTGGAGGCCGCGGGCACGAGCGACTTGCCACAGAATCACGGTTGCGAGGCCTCGAAGCGTGATTCTCTGGCAAGTCGTGCGTCCCGCGATGCGCCCGACCTGTGCGGACGGTCGGACGGAGCGACCGACCTCGTAACGGCGTGCTGGTCGGGCTTAAGACGCCGCGCCATGCGGCCCCCACCCGTACCGCTCCGCCGGCATGGGGGTCGATGCCACCGAGCGCACCCCGACGCACCGAGCGCGCGGCCTTCCCGTCGAGCGCACCCCGTGCCACCGAGCGCACCCCGTATACGCGGTACGCTCGGTGCTTCGGGGCGCGCTCGATGCAGCGCATGCGTGCTCGGCGTCTCAGGGCGCGCTCGATGAGCGGACGCGCACGCTCGTCGTCATGGGGCGCCCTCGATGAGCGGGCGCGCACGCTCGGCGTCACGGGGCGCGCTCGATGCAGCGCATGCGCGCTCGGCGTCACGGGGCGCGCCCGGCACAGCGCCAACGCGACGTGCGCACGAAAGCCGACCATCCGCCCATCGTCTTAAGCCACCACCCGGCGCCCACCGGAGAATTCGGTCGCTCTTCCAGGACCGCCCAAGGACCAGGGGCGCTTCGCCCTCACTCCCTGCCGAAGTGGCACTTGTTGTCCCTTCCGCGCCGAGGTGGCAGCAACAACTGCCACCTCGCGTGATCCTCAGCGGGCGGCGTCCAGGAGCTCGTCCTCCTCGTCCGCGTCGGTGCGGCGGGCGGTGCGCCGCGCGGCCCGGGCCGCGGCCTTGCGCTGCTCATCCGGGTCGTCGGAGTTGCGGTACCGGTACTCCTGGCGGATCGCGAACACGAGGCCGCAGAACCCCAGCAGGGCGAACGCGACCCACTGGAACGCATAGGAGAGGTGCGGGCCCTCGTCGAGTTCCGGTCGCGCCGCAGGGAGCGGACGCTCGGCCGGCGCGGGATCCTCATGGGCCAGCAGTCCGTACGCGCTCGGCTCGATCGGCTCGTCGAGGAGCCGCGACACCTCGCTCAGCTGGATGGAGGCCAGGACGCCGCTCGACGTCGTGCCGCCGGGCACGCTGGGCTCGCCCGCCTTGAGCCGCGCGACGACGGTCACGGTGCCCTCCGGCGGCGCGGGCACGGCGTCCGGGGCAGCCGGATCGGAGCCGATCGGCACCCAGCCGCGGTCGACGAGGAAGATGCGGCCGCTATCGGCCTGGAACGGCACGAGCACCTCGAAGCCGGACTCGCCGTCTCTCGGCCGGTTGCGGACGAGCAGCTGGTTCTCGGTCTGGTACTCGCCGGTGAGCGCGACCGGCTGCCACTCGTCGCTCTCCCGGTAGCTGCCGGGCTCCTCGAGCAGGTCCTCGAGTGGCACGGGCGCCGCGTCGTAGTTGTTCTGGATGCGCGAGATCTCGGCGACCTTCTCGTCGTGGCGCGCGAGCTGCCACTCGGCCAGCCCCACGCAGCCGGCCGCGAAGAGCAGGACGAGCAGCAGGTAGCGGAACCAGCGCGCGGACAGCACGAACCGCCAGCGGCTCACGACCGGGCCTCCGGAACTGCGTCGACCACCTCGACCGGGAAGTCACGAGCGGCGAGGTAGTCCCGCAGGTAGTCGCGGTGCTCCTCGCACGCGAGCCACACCTTCCGCCGCGAGGCGTCGTGGATGCGCGGGTTGCGCCACTCGACACGGGCGGTCGCGGGGGAGGAGCAGCCCGCACGCGAGCAGACGAGCGGCTCTCTGGCTTCCCCGGACGAGGCGCCGCTCACGACGCCTGCGGGCGCTCGGTCCGCTCGTCGCCGATGCTCGTCGGCGGCAGGGGGATGATCGCGCCCGGGCGCAGCACCGGCGCCGCCTGCTCCGGCTTCGAGTGCACGTTGGCGATGACCACCGCGAAGTAGGGGAGGACGATCGCTCCGACGATGGCGACGGCCATCCACCACCCCTGCACGAACAGCAGGGAGACGACGCAGAGCGTCCGGATCGTCATCGCGATCGTGTACTTGAGCACACGCGAGCGCCGCTCCTGGTCGGGTGACTGGGGGAGCGAGGTGATCGACTGTGTATCCGTGCGCTTGCTCATCGGCTGGGCTCAACACTACGCCGCCGAATCCGGCCATAGGCTGGGTGTCCAGGCCGAGACGAGGAGTGCGTGTGACCGTCAGGACGGTTCTCATCACCGGGGGCAACCGGGGAATCGGATACGCGATCGCCGAGGAGTTCGTCCGTCGCGGCGACCGGGTCGCCGTCACCTCCCGGTCCGGCATGGGCGGTCCGGAGGGCGCCCTCACCGTCGCCGCGGACGTCACCGATGCGGCGAGCGTCGACGCCGCCTTCACCCAGGTGGAGGCGGAGCTCGGTCCCGTCGAGGTGGTTGTCGCCAACGCGGGCATCACCAAGGACACTCTGCTGATGCGCATGGCGGAGGAGGACTTCACCTCCGTGCTGAACACCAACCTCACGGGTGCCTTCCGGGTCGTCAAGCGCGCGTCCAAGGGGATGCTCAAGGCCCGCTTCGGCCGCGTGGTCCTGATCTCGAGCGTGGTCGGACTCTTCGGCGGCGCCGGCCAGGTGAACTACTCGTCGTCGAAGTCCGCGCTGGTCGGGATGGCGCGCTCCCTCACGCGTGAGCTCGGCGCCCGCGGCATCACCGCCAACGTGGTCGCTCCCGGCTTCATCGAGACGGAGATGACGGCGGCGCTGCCCGAGGCTCAGCAGGCCGAGTACAAGAAGTCGATTCCGGCGGGGCGCTTCGCATCCGCGGACGAGGTCGCGAAGGTCGTCGCCTGGATCGCCTCGGACGACGCGGCCTACGTCTCGGGTGCCGTGATCCCGGTTGACGGCGGCCTCGGCATGGGGCACTGAGCCGCACTCATCCCGCACCGTCAACAGGCGGCGAACGCCGAAGGGCGGGCCCGCCTCCTCAGCCGCGCAGGCCCAGCAGGGGCAGCAGCATGCTGAGGTCCCGCTCATCCAGGAGGATGTCCGCGACGTCCCGCACGGGCGCCTTGGCGTCGAAGCCGACCGACAGGCCGCACACCGCCATCATCGGGAGGTCGTTGGCGCCGTCGCCGACCGCGACCGTGCAGTCGAGCGGGATGCCGGCCTCGTCGGCCCACTCCATGAGCGTGGCCGCCTTCGCCGCCGCGTCGACCACCTCGCCGGACACCCGCCCGGTCAGCCGCCCGTCGGCGACCTCCAGCCGGTTGGCGCGCCAGCGGTCGAGTCCCAGCCCCTCGGCCAGCGGATCGAGGACCTCGTGGAAGCCGCCCGACACCGTCCCGACGAGCCCGCCCGCGGCGTGCACGGCGGCGATGAGCTCCGGCACCCCCGCGTGACCGTCAGACGACCGCGGACGTCGTCGAAGACGGAGACCGGGAGCCCCTTCAGGGTCGCGACCCGCTCGCGCAGGCTGTGCTCGAAGTCGAGCTCACCCTGCATCGCGCGCTCGGTGATGTCCGCGACCCGCTCGAGGCTGCCCGCGGCCTCGGCGAGGAGCTCGATGACCTCGTTCTCGATGAGGGTCGAGTCGACATCGAGCACCACCAGGTGCCGGGCTGCTACGCGGATACCCGCTCTCCCTTGCCCACCACGGTGATCCCCGTGTCGGTCACCGTGAACCCGCGCTCACGGTCGCGCTCCGCGTCGATGCCGATGCGGGCACCGGCCTCGACGTAGACGTTCTTGTCCAGGATCGTCCGGGAGACGACGGCGCCGGGTCCGACCCGTGCGCGGTCGAAGAGCACGGAGTCGGTCACGACCGCGCCCGACTCGATGATCGACCAGGGCCCGAGGACGCTGCGCTCGACGCGCGCTCCCGAGATGACGGAGCCGAGCGAGACGATCGAGTCGACCATGGTGCCGGTGTTGCCGTGCGAGTCGCGGACCAGCTTCGCCGGCGGCGAGTTGACCTGCTGGGTGTAGATCGGCCAGTCCTGGTTGTACAGGTTGAAGACGGGCAGCGCAGCGATGAGGTCCTGGTGGGCCTCGAAGAACGACTCGATGGTTCCCACGTCGCGCCAGTAGAAGCGGTCGCGGTCGGTCGCGCCCGGCACGACGTTGCGGTTGAGGTCGTAGACCGCCGCGTTCTGCTGCCGGACGAAGGCGGGGATGATGTCGCCGCCCATGTCGTGGTTCGAGCCCTCGAGGGTGGAGTCGGCACGCACCGCGTCGATGAGCGCATCCGTGTTGAAGACGTAGTTGCCCATCGAGGCGAGGACCTCGTCGGGGAGTCGGCCAGCCCGCGCGCGTTCTTCGGCTTCTCGAGGAACTTCGAGATGCGCGTGGGGCGGCGCTGGTTCGTCTGGATCACGCCGAACTGGTCGGCGAGCGACAGCGGCTGGCGGATCGCGGCGACCGTCACGCCCATGCCGGATTCGACATGTGCATCGATCATCTGATCGAAGTCCATGCGGTAGACGTGATCGGCGCCGACCACGACAACGATGTCGGGCTCCTCATCGTTGATGAGGTTGAGGCTCTGCAGGATCGCGTCGGCGGACCCGGTGTACCAGCGCTTGCCGAGCCGCTGCTGCGCGGGCACGGAGGCGACGTACGAGTTGAGGAGGCCCGACAGGCGCCACGTCTCGGCGATGTGCCGGTCGAGGCTGTGCGACTTGTACTGGGTGAGCACCACGATCTGCGTGATGCCGGAGTTGATGAGGTTCGACAGCGCGAAGTCCACGAGGCGGTACGTCCCGCCGAAGGGGACCGCCGGCTTGGCACGGTCGGCGGTCAATGGCATCAGCCGCTTCCCTTCACCGCCTGCGAGAACGATGCCGAAAATCTTCTTCGATGCCATGGCATCACCCTACTGGTGGGCGCCCCCGCTCCGGAACGGCCGCCGCCCCCTCGGCGACGTCCCCTTCCGAGGGGCGGGAAGGGCGCCGCTGCGGCGCTCGCGCGACGTCGCGCAACCCGTGCGGCGCGTGAACCCAGGGGACTACCGTGGCATTGTGCGAGTCGATCTGCTGACCAGGGAGTATCCGCCGGAGGTCTACGGCGGAGCGGGTGTCCACGTGGCCGAGCTGGTCCGGGCGATGCGCGGGGACATCGAGGTGGTGGTCCGTGCGTTCGGCAAGCCCCGCGACGAGCCCGGCACCTTCGCCTACGGCGTCCCGCAGGAGCTGTCCTCCGCGAACCCCACGCTGGGCACCCTCGGCGTGGACCTGCAGATGGCCGCCGACGCCGCCGGCGCCGACCTGGTCCACTCCCACACCTGGTACGCGAATGCCGCGGGGCGGATCGCCTCGCTGCTGCACGGCATCCCGCACGTGCTCACGGCGCACAGCCTCGAGCCGCTGCGACCGTGGAAGGCCGAGCAGCTGGGCGGCGGCTACCGGGTCTCGAGCTGGATCGAGCGAGAGGCCTTCGAGACGGCCGACGCCGTCATCGCGGTCAGCGAGGGCATGCGCCGGGACATCCTGCGCTCCTATCCCGCGCTCGACGAGAGCCGCGTCTCGGTCATCTACAACGGCATCGACCTGGACGAGTGGCGTCCCAGCCACGACGACCAGCTGCTCCGCGAGCTCGGCGTCGACCCGGATCGCCCGTCCGTCGTCTTCGTCGGCCGGATCACCCGGCAGAAGGGCCTGCCGTACCTGCTGCGGGCGGCCCGGCAGCTCCCGCCTGAGGTTCAGCTGGTGCTGTGCGCGGGCGCACCGGACACCCCCGAGATCATGGCCGAGGTGAGCGGGGCGGTGAAGGCGCTGCAGCAGGAGCGAACAGGTGTCGTCTGGCTCGACCGGCTGCTCAGCCGCACGGAGCTGACGACGATCCTCACGGCGGCCACGACGTTCGTGTGCCCGTCCGTCTACGAGCCTCTCGGCATCGTGAACCTCGAGGCCATGGCGTGCGGCGCCGCGGTGGTCGGCACCGCCACGGGCGGCATCCCCGAGGTCGTCGACGACGGCGTCACCGGCCGGCTCGTGCCCATCGAGCAACTGCAGGACGGCACCGGGACACCGGTCGATCCGGACCGGTTCGTCGCCGATCTGGCGGCCACTCTGACCGAGGTCGTCTCGGATCCGGAAGCCGCCCGCCGCTACGGAGAGGCGGGCCGACGACGCGCTGAGGAGCACTTCGGCTGGGGCCGGATCGCCGAGGAGACGCGGGCCCTCTACGCCACGGTTCTCGCCGGTCGCTGACGCCGGGGAGGCCCGGGGCGAGCGGATAGGGTTGATTTCATGACCACCGTGCTCGAGCTGTCCGACGTGTCGGTGACCCGTGAGGGCACCACCATCCTCGACTCGGTCAACTGGTCCGTCGACAGCTCCGAGCGCTGGGTGATCCTCGGTCCGAACGGCGCGGGGAAGACGACGCTGCTGCAGATCGCGGCGGCCTTTCTGCACCCGAGCCGGGGCACCGCGGTCGTGCTCGACCAGCGCATCGGCGGAACCGATCTGTTCGAGCTGCGTCCGCGCATCGGCTTCGCGTCCACCGCGATGGCCCGGCGCATCCCCGCCTCCGAGACGGTCCTCGACGTCGTCCTCACCGCCGCGTACTCGGTGACGGGACGCTGGAACGAGCAGTACGAGGACCTCGACGTGCGTCGCGCCCAGCGCGTGCTCGCCGAGTGGAAGCTCGGGCACCTGGAGAGCAGGCGCTTCGGCGAGCTGAGCGACGGCGAGCAGAAGCGCGTTCAGATCGCCCGCGCCGTCATGACGGATCCGGAGCTGCTGCTCCTCGACGAGCCCGCCGCGAGCCTCGACCTCGGTGCGCGGGAAGAGCTCGTCCAGCTCCTCGGCGGCTACGCGAGCTCGCCGTTCGCGCCCGGCATCATCATGGTGACGCACCACGTCGAGGAGATTCCGCGCGGCTTCACGCATGCGCTGCTCCTCGCCAACGGCGGCGTCGTCGCCGCTGGTTCCCTCGGCGACGTCCTCACCTCCGAGCAGCTGTCGCAGACGTTCGGGCTCGGCCTGGAGGTCCAGGAGACCGAGGGGCGCTTCACCGCTCGAGCCGTCTAGGCTCGCGCTTCCTCTGCTATCCTTGTCTGTCGGCCCTTCGGCCAGAGATTTCCCGTTTCCCCTCCATCCAGATCCAGAGGTTCGTCGTCATGAAGTCCGCCATTCACCCCGAGTACGCCCCCGTCGTCTTCCGCGATCTCGCGTCCGGCGAGAGCTTCCTCACGCGGTCGACCGTCTCGAGCGGCAAGACGATCGAGTGGGAGGACGGCAACACCTATCCCGTCATCGACGTCGAGATCTCCTCCGCCTCGCACCCCTTCTACACGGGCAAGCAGCGGATCATGGACTCCGCCGGCCGCGTCGAGAAGTTCAACTCGCGCTACAAGAACTTCGGCAAGTAAGCCGCACCACGTTTCGAAGGGCGCTCCCTGCGGGGGCGCCCTTCGTCGTTTCTGAGGATCCGCGTCTCCCGCTCCACCGGCTCAGCCCGCTGACCGCTGATTGAGGAGCCCGCGAAGCGGGCGTCTCGAAATCGACCAGGACGATCGACCGCAACCCTGCGTCGCGTCCTGACCACGCATTGCGGGCCGAATCGGGCAAAGCGGGCCGCCGCTTCGGCCCGGAAACGCCGAAGAGGCCCGGGATGCGCTCGGCGTCGCTCCGCCGCGCCTAGCGGCAGGGCCAGAGGCCCGAGGTGGTGAACTCCGGGTCGCGCGTGCGGCGCATGTACTGCTCGAAGCTCGCCGCCTGCTCGCGGCACCACTCGATCTGCATCGCGTGCAGGCGAGCGAGCTCCACGTTGAGCTCGACGGCGTAGCGGGAGGCCATCGCCTGCGCGACCCGGCCGGCCGCGATCGCATCGGCCGCCGCGTCGTGCGCGTCGGTCAGCTGGACGCCGTAGACGGAGGCTGTCACTTCGAGCGTCCGCTTGCCCTTGCGGTACCGGTCGAGCGCCTTGTCGAGGACGAGCGGGTCGATGACGTGACCGCGTCCGTCGAGCGGCTCCAGGCCGTGGCGCTCCGCCTCGCGAGCCAGCAGCGTGAGGTCGTACGGCGCGTTGTAGATGACGAGGGGAGTGCGCGGCGCTCGATGGACCGGATCGCGGCGAGGATCTCGGCCACGACCTCGGCGGAGTTGCGGCCGTACCGGCGTGCGCGCTCGGTCGAGATCCCGTGGACGGCGGCGGCGCCGGCGGGGATCTCCACGCCGGGGTCGACGAGCCAGTCCTTCCGCTCCACGACGACACCGCAGTCGTCGAGGACGGCGACGGAAGCGCTGACGATGCGGGCCGTGTCCGTGTCGATACCGGTCGTCTCGAGGTCGAAGACGCCCACGGCGCCCACCCACTCGGGCAGCAGGGCGGCGCCCTGCAGCGCCTCCTCCGCCTCGACGACGATCTGGGCGACCTCGACGTCCATGAGCGGCGGCGGAGCGTCCGGGGCACCGTCGAACACCATGGAGGGCGCAGAGTCGAAGGCGGGCGCGGCCGGCTCGGAGACGGCAGCGGCGGCCGGCTGAGCGCGTCGTCCCGGCCGACTCGAGGCCCGGGGCCCGGTCGCGGCCGACCCGATCGCGGCCCCCGCGGACGAGGTGCCGACGCTCTCCGCCGGAGCGGATTCGGCGTCCTCGAGCTCGAAGAGCGGGAACTCCGGGAGGCTGGCGTCGCGGAGGCGTCGGGGGTCGATGCTCGTCACGCCGTCAGCCTAGGTACGCCCTCCGACGGGACCCGGGCACGGCCCCGCGCGTCGCTCAGACCGCTCGGCGACGAGTGCGTTCCGGCCCGACAGGTACGGCGGAACGCGCCATCCGGGCCGGAACGTGCTCGGTCAGGAGGTGGCGTCGCCGATCTTCAGCCAGTAGAAGCTCTGCGTGCCGAGCGTCAGCGTGACCGCGCCGTCGCCGGCGATCGACGGGAAGGATCCGCCGCCGAACAGGTCGGTGAGCTGGGCGCCCGCGTGCTCGGGCAGCTGGATCGTGACCGAGATCGGGTTGTGGGCGAAGCTGAAGATGCAGAGGATGCTCTCCGGCTGATCCCCGAACCGGTGCCCGCTGCCGTCGTAGGACCGCACGAACGCGAGGGCCGACTCGTGGTCGGTCTCCTGCACGTGCAGACTGCCGAGGCCGAACGTGGGGTGGGCCTTCCGCACGTGGATGACGTTGCGCACCCAGTGCAGGAGGGAGCGCGACTGCGCGAGCTGCGCCTCCACATTGATGAGCGAGTAGTGGTACACGAGCGACTGCACGACGGGCAGATAGAGCTTGCCGGGGTCGGCGGACGAGAAGCCCGCGTTGCGGTCGGGCGTCCACTGCATGGGCGTGCGCGAGGCATCGCGGTCGGCGAGCCAGATGTTGTCGCCCATGCCGATCTCGTCCCCGTAGTAGAGGAACGGGCTGCCCGGCAGCGAGAACAGGAGGGCGTGGGCCAGCTCCAGCTCGGCGCGCGAGTTGTCGAGCAGGGGCGCGAGCCGGCGGCGGATGCCGATGTTGGAGCGCATGCGCGGGTCGTAGGCGTACCAGCCGTACATCGCCTGCCGGTACTCCTCGGACACCATCTCGAGCGTCAGCTCGTCGTGGTTGCGGAGGAACACGCCCCACGCCGCACCGGACGGCACGTCGGTGGTCTCCGAGAGGATCTTCACGAGCTCCTCGGACGTCTGCGAACGGAGGCTGTAGAAGATGCGCGGCATGACGGGGAAGTCGAACGCCATGTGGCACTCCGGCTCCTCCTCGGTGCCGAAGAACGCGGCCACCTCACGGGGCCACTGGTTCGCCTCCGCGACGAGCATCCGGCCCGGGTAGTCGAGGTCCACCATCCGGCGGAGGCGCTTGATGTAGTCGTGTGTGGGCGGCTCGCCCTCGCCGTTGCCCTCGTCCGACTCGAAGAGGTACGGGATCGCGTCGAGCCGGATGCCGTCGACGCCCATGTCGAACCAGAACCGGACGATGTCGAACACCGCCTCCTGCACCGCGGGGTTCTCGAAGTTGAGGTCGGGCTGGTGGGAGAAGAACCGGTGGAAGAAGAACTGGCGCCGGACGGGGTCGAACGTCCAGTTCGACTCCTCGGTGTCCACGAAGATGACGCGGATGTTCTCGTACTTCTGGTCGGTGTCGCTCCACACGTAGAAGTCGCCGAACGGACCCTCGGGGTCCTCCCGCGACGCCTGGAACCAGGGGTGCTGGTCCGAGGTGTGGTTGAGCGGGAAGTCCATGATGATGCGCATGTTGCGCTCGTGGGCCTTGGTGACGAGCTCGCGGAACTCGTCGAGCGTTCCGAACTCCGGGAGCACGGCCTTGAAGTCGGAGACGTCGTAGCCGCCGTCACGCAGCGGCGACTGGTAGAACGGCGGCAGCCAGAGCGCGTCGATGCCGAGCCACTGGAGGTAGTCGAGCTTCGAGATGAGGCCGCCGAGGTCGCCCGTGCCGTCGCCGTTGCTGTCGGCGAAGCATCGCACCATCACCTCGTAGAACACCGCTCGTCGGTACCACTGCGTGTCCAGGGCAAGTCCGGGCAGCGTGATCGGGGCGGTGAAGCTCACTGGCAGTCCTCTCAGCGACAGGTCCTGTTCATCCTAGGGTCGCGCTTCGACGCGATTCTCGCCGTGGGGACCCCTTGCGCCGCCCGTAGACTGTGCGCGATGAAGGTACTCCCGTCGCCGCATCCGATCGCGACCGAGGGCCGCTCCGCCGAGGTCCAGGTGCTCCGCTCACGGACCCGCTACTGGGAGTACGGGCCGGCCGAAGCACCCGTCACCGTCGTCGCCGTGCACGGCTTCCGCGGCGATCACCACGGCCTCGAGTCGATCGTCGGCTACCTGCGCGCGGACGACCCGGCGCTGCGCGTGATCGCGCCCGACCTTCCCGGCTTCGGCGAGTCCGAGCCTCTGTCCCGCACCCACGACATCGCCGGCTACGCGGCCTGGCTCTCCGGGTTTCTCGAGGCGCTCGGCATCCGCGGGACGGCGGTGCTCCTCGGCCATTCGTTCGGCACCATCGTGGTGGCCGGCGCGCTCGCGGGCGGGCTTCCCGCCCCCGCGCCGTCCTCATCAACCCGATCGCCTCGCCCGCTCTGTCCGGGCCGAATGCGGTGGGCACCCGGCTCGCGGTCTTCTACTACTGGCTCGGCGCCCGCCTTCCGGAGCGGATCGGCTTCGGCCTCCTGCGGTGGCGCGCCGTGACGCGCGGGATGAGCGTCACCATGGCGAAGACGCGGGATCGAACGCTCCGGCGCTGGATCCACAACCAGCACGACCGGTTCTTCGGCGCGTTCGCGAACCGCGATGTGGTGCTCGAGGCCTTCCGCGCCTCCGTCGGCGCCGACGTCAGCGAGTTCGCCGCCCGCATCGGCATCCCGGTCCACCTCATCGCCGCGGAGCGGGACGACATCACGCCGGTGGCCGACCAGTACCGGCTCCGGGATCTGTTCCCCGACGCGAGCCTCACGGTGCTGCCGGGCGTCGGGCACCTCATCCACTACGAGGTGCCGGATGCGGCGGCCGCCGGAATCGAGCGGTTCCTGCGCGGCGAGCGCCCCTCGGACGAGCCCCGCCCCCGCGCATCGCCGTCGACTGCCGGTACGTGCGCGTGGACGGGCGGCACGACGGCATCAGCCGGTACTCGGCGGGGATCGTCGCCGCACTGGCCCGCCGGATGCCCATCACGCTGCTCGTCAGCGACCCGCGCCAGCTGCAGCTCCTGCCGGCCGGGCTGCCCTGGCACCGCGTCTCATCGCCGACCAGCCCGCTGGAGCCGCTCGTCGCTCGTCAGGTCAACGACGCGGAGCCGGATGTGGTGTTCAGCCCCATGCAGACCACGGGCTCGTTCGGGCGGCGCTATCGGCTGGTGCTCACGCTGCACGACCTCATCTACTACCGGCACCGCACGCCGCCCACCCAGTTCTCCTGGTGGGTGCGCGGACTGTGGCGCGTGTACCACCTGGCCTGGTGGCCGCAGCGGCTGCTGCTGAACCGCGCCGATGCCGTCGTGACGGTGTCGGGGACCACCAAGCGCCTCATGGCCGAGCACCGGCTGACCCGCCGGCCTGTGACGGTCGTTCCCAACGCCGCCGACCTCGGCGCCGAGCCGGTGCCCGTGCGCACCGCGCCCGTGCGCCGCTCTCTCGTCTACATGGGCGCGTTCATCGGCTACAAGAACGTCGACATCCTGGTGCGGGCCGCCGCACTGCTGCCTGACTACGAGCTGCACCTGATGAGCAGGGTGCCCGCGGGGGAGCGGGAGCGCCTGACCGCGCTCGCGCCGGAGGCGCGGCTGATCTTCCACGACGGCGCGAGCGACGAGGACTACCGCGCGGCCCTGCTCGAGGCCACCGCGGCGGTGTCCGCGTCGCTCGACGAGGGCTTCGGCATCCCGGTCGTGGAGGCCATGAGCGTCGGCACGCCCTGCGTGCTGAGCGACATCGAGATCTTCCGCGAGGTCGGCGGCGCGGCGGCGCTCTATGCACCCCCGACGGACCCGGCCGCGTTCGCCGCCGCGGTCCGTGCTCTCGAGGCTCCGGGGAGTGGGCGGCGCGCTCCGCCGCGGCGCTCGTCCGCTCGGCGGCCTACAGCTGGGACGCGTCGGCGGAGGTGCTCGCGGATCTCCTGCAGGACCTGGCGGTCGGGGCGCGGCAGGGACGGCGCCGCGGCCGCTGACGGCTCAGCTCGCGGCGGCGTCCGGCTCGAGGTCGCGCTCGGGCACGGTCCACGCGCGGCCGTTGAACTCGACGAGGTGGATGGCGCCGTCGCGATAGGCGAACCGGTGTGCGGAGCCGTTGGGGATCAGCTGGCCCGGCTCCGGCCACCTCCGGGCCGTCGCGTGCCGCACGAGCGTGCCGATGACGCCGCCGTGGCTGACGAGGAGCACGGACTGCCCCGGCCGCTCCTCCGCGATGCGGACGAGCGCGGGGTGCACGCGCGCGAGCACCTGCTCCCGGCTCTCCCGGCCCGGGACGCGCCCCGCGAAGCGCTCCTCGGTCTGCCGACCCGTCAGGCCCTCGGCGGCGCCGTAGTGCCGCTCGCGGAGTGCGTCCTCGAGCAGCACGTCGGGCACGCCGACCGCGGCGCCGATGATCTCCGCCGTCTCGCGGGCGCGGCCCAGCGGACTGGACAGGATGGCGTCCCAGTGCTCGCCGGCGAGCTCGGCCCCGGCCTCCCGTGCCTGCCGCCGTCCCGTCTCGTTGAGGGGGATGTCGCTCGAGCCCTGGATGCGCCCCTCCAGGTTCCAGTCGGTCTGGCCGTGGCGGACGAGGACGAGGTGGGTCACGGGTGCTCCGATGGTGGGACGGACGTCAGGCCGGGCGCAGGATCGGGCCAGACGCGAGGTCAGACCAGACGCGAGGCCAGGGCCTCGAGCGTCTCCGACGTTCCGGCCTCCAGCTTAACCGTCGCCTTGCGGTCGCCCTTCGTCGGCCCCCGATTGATGATGACGACCGGCATGCGGCGCCGGCGGGCGAGATCGAGGAGCCTCACTCCGGAGTTGACCGCGAGAGAGGATCCCGCGATCACGAGCGCATCCGCGCGCTTGACGAGTGCGCTCGCCTCCGCGAACTTCTCGACCGGCACGAACTCGCCGAAGAACACGACCTCCGGCTTGAGGATCCCGCCGCAGACCGTGCACTCGGGCACGACGAAGTCCTCGACTCCGACCACCTCGGCGTCGCCGTCCGGGTTGATCACGACCGACTCGGGCCGGTCGAGCCACGGGTTCGCGGCATCGATCCGCTCGGCGATGCTGCCGCGGGCGAACGTCTGCCCGCACACGAGACAGCGGACGCGATCCATGGCGCCATGGAGGTCGACGACGTGCCGGGATCCGGCGCGCAGATGCAGGCCGTCGACGTTCTGGGTGACGATCCCGTTGACCACACCCGACGCCTCCAGGCGCGCGAGCACCTCGTGGCCCCGGTTGGGCTGCGCTGCATCGAACACCCGCCAGCCGAGGTGGCTGCCCGCCCAGTAGCGCTGACGGAACCGCGGACCGGAGAGGAACTGCTGGAACGTCATCGGCGTGCGCTTGGGTGCGCCCTCGCCGCGATAGTCGGGGATGCCCGAGTCGGTGCTCACGCCGGCACCCGTCAGGACCGCCGCGGTGCGACCCTGGAGCAGGGTCGCGACGGCGTCGAGCTCACGGTCAGGGACCGGAGGGCGGGGCGCTAGCGTGGACATCGATCTCCCTGCACCCAGACTAGACAGGCGAGCGGCGGAAGAAGGCGGGCAGCATGCGGGTGGTGCCCATAGAGGGCCTCGATCGCCCCGAGCTCGCCGACTTCACGCACCTGACCGACGTCAATCTGCGCCGGCTCCGGGAGCCGGCGGGCGGCCTGTACCTCGCCGAGTCCACGAAGGTGATCGAGCGCGCGATCGCGGCCGGTCACCGGCCGCGGGCGGTCCTCTCCCGGCAGGCGTGGGTCCCTCAGCTCGACGAGCTGCTCGCGCCCTTCCCGGACGTGCCGGTGTTCGTCGGCGACGACGACGTGCTCGAGAGCCTGACCGGCTACCACCTGCATCGGGGCGCGATCGCCTCCATGCATCGTCCGGAGCTGCCCGACCCGGCGGCGCTGCTGCGCACCTCGCGCCTCGTGGTCGTGCTCGAGGACATCGTCGACCATACGAACGTGGGCGCGATCTTCCGGGCGGCCGCGGGCATGGGCGCCGACGCGGTGCTCGTCACTCCCCGCTGCGCCGATCCGCTCTACCGCCGGAGCGTGCGGGTGAGCATGGGCACGGTGCTGCAGATCCCGTGGGCGCGGCTGCCGGAGTGGCGGGAGGCGCGGCCGCTCTTCGCCGACGCGGGCTTCTCGATCGCCGCGCTGGCCCTCGCCGACGACGCGGTGCCCCTGGACCGGTACGCCGAGGACCGGCCCGACCGGGTGGCGCTCGTCCTCGGCTCGGAGGGGGACGGCCTGTCCCGCGCCGCGCTCCGCGCGGCCGACACCGTGGTCACCATCCCGATGCAGCACGGCGTGGACTCGCTGAACGTCGCGGCCGCCAGTGCGGTCGCCCTCTGGGCGCTGCGCCGCTAGCGCGAGCTCCCGGAGGTCGACCGCACTCAGCAGGCGGGCTTCTTCGTCGTGATCGTGATGACGGTGTCCGCCTTGCCTGCGCTGCCGGCAGGCGGATCCTGTGCCTCGGGCTTGCCCGTGCCGGCGGGATCGACCTGACAGTTCTCCTGCACGTTGGCGAAGCCGAAGTTCGCGAGGGTCGCCTTCGCCTCGGCGAAGGAGTTCTTCCCCGAGACGGCGTCGGGGACCGTGAACAGCGCACCGTTGCTCGTGTAGACCGAGATGAGCGCCCCGGGCGTCGCGTCGCCCGACGGGCTGGTGCCGATGACGGTGCCCACGGCGGCGTTGCTGTCCTGCTGACCGCCGTCCTCGACGCCGAAGCCTGCGCCCTCGAGCTTGGCCTTCGCGTCGGCGAAGGAGAGCCCCGCGACGCTCGGGACCGGAACCCGCTTGCCGCTCACGACCTGACCGCTGGGGCTCGGGAACGGGTCGCCGCCCCACTTGTCGACGGCCACCTGCATGACGCGCGGCCAGATCTTGTGCCGGAGCGTCGCCGCCTCGCCGGCGGGGAGGTCGAGCTCGCGTAGGTTGACGTGGCCGCTGACGTTGAACACGCCCACCGCCGTGACGGCCTTCGTGGTTCCGCCAGTGATCCAGGTGGCCCACGCGTCATCGGTCGTGCCCGTCTTCGTGAACGCGGGGACGTTGCGGTCGAGGCGGGCGGCGGAGGGCGCGCCCGTGCCGCCGCGGAACGCCTGCTGCAGGGCGAAGGTCGCCCCCGCGGCGACGTTGGGGTCGATCGCCTGCGTGCACGTCACCGGCGGGACCGGGACCTCGGAGCCGTTGGGCGCCACGATCTTGTCGATCGCGATGGGCGTGCAGTACTTGCCGCCGGCCGCGACGCCCGCATAGGCGGCGGCCATGCTCAGGGGAGCGATCTCGTTGGTGCCGAGCACGAACGACGGGTCCTGCACCATCGGCGAGTACTGCGGCTTGCCCTCGGCGTTCAGCACGAGGTTGCCGTCGTCGTCGCGGAGCAGGTTGGCGCGGTGCACGCCGAGCGCCTCGGCGGTCTGGTCGATGCCGCAGAGGTCGAGCTGCTTCGCCATCGCGATGAAGCCGGTGTTCTCCGAGTTGACCGTGTTGTAGAGCGCGGTCCACGTTCCGCCGTTGCCGCCCTCGTCGTTGCGGGGGTTCCAGTCGGACGCCGCGGTGACGGTGCCGCCCTGGCAGCTGTTCTTGAAGGTGCCCCAGCCGCTCGTCCGGCGGCGGGCGTCAACAGTCTCGTTGAGGCCGTGCCCCTCCTTCAGCCACTCCAGGAGGGTGAACATCTTGAACGTCGAGCCCGGCTGGAAGCCGTTCGATCCGCCGTAGTCCTCGTCGGTGTTGTAGTTGACGGCCGTCGCCGTGGGAGTCGTCTCGAGGACGGACGGGTCGTCCGAGTAGTCCTTGTTCTGCGCCATCGCGAGCACGCGTCCGGTGCCCGGCTGCACGGTCACCGAGATGGAGCCGATGTCGACGCCGTCCATCGCCTTGGGGACGTTGTCGTTGATCGCCCACTGCGCCGCGGTCTGCAGATCCATGTCGAGCGTCGTGTACACGCTGTAGCCCGAGGTCACGAACTTGTGCCAGCGGGTGTCCTCGTCGGGCCCGAAGAACTCGTTGTTCTTGAAGATGTTCGTGATGTAGTCGCAGAAGAAGCCGGACCCCAGGGGGCGCTCGCGCAGTTGGTCTGCGGCGAGGTGATGTGCGGCTCGACCGGGGCGAGGACCGCGTCGTCGTGCTCCTGCTGCGTGATCATGCGCTCCTTGAGCATCTTGCCCAGGATGTAGTCGCGCCGGTCCTTGTTGTCGGCGTAGCCGTTGGCCGTGCCGTTCGTCGAGCTGTCCGGGTAGTCCAGGCGGAACTTCTCGGGGTTGTTGACGATCGCCATGAGGCTCGCCGCCTGCGGGAGCGTCAGCGCCTCCGCGGTCGTCCCGAAGTAGTAGTTGGCCGCCGCCTCGACGCCGTAGACCCGGCCGCCGAAGGCCACGATGTTGAGGTACCCGAGCAGGATCTGGTCCTTCGTGTACTTCTTCTCGAGCTCGATCGCGTAGCGCATCTCGCGCAGCTTGCGCGCCTCGGACACCTTGGTGGCCTTGGCGAACGCCTTGTCGATCTGCTCCTGCGTCGTCGCGTCGCGGATGTAGTTCTGAATGTTGACGTTCTTCACGTACTGCTGCGTGATGGACGACCCGCCCTGCACGCTCTTGCCGAGGGCGTTGTTGACGACCGCGCGCAGCGTGCCCTGCAGGTCGATGCCGCCGTGCTCGTAGTACCGCGGGTCCTCGCCTGCGACGAGGGCGTCCTTCGCGTAGCCGGACACCTTCTCCCACGGCACCTCGACGCGGTTCTGGTCGTAGAAGCTCGCGAGCAGCGCCGGCGAGCCGTCGCCGTTGACGCCGTAGATGTTGGTGCGCTGCGCCAGGTCGCCGATCTCGAGGTAGCTCGGGAGCTCCTCGAAGACGTTGATGGTGTCGGCGGCCGCCATGCTGCTGACGGCCAGCGCGGGAGTGATGGCGGCGGTGGCGAGGACCCCGCGGCAGCGCTCATGCCGACGAAGCCGAGCAGCGCGGCGAACTTGCTGGGAATGCGAGATGAAGGCAAGAGGGCCCTTTCCGCGGGACAGGATACGGGACGCGTGCGACGGAACCCGGCAGCGTGGCCGGATCGGAATGAGGCGGGGGCTCCCGAGGGGCGCCCCACCGCGTCCCGCCAGGGTTCCGGCCGCCGTCCCGCTTATCCTGGGCGCGTGTCGAACCGTCCCCTGACGCGGAAGCAGGTGTTCCGCCGTCGGAGGATCACCGTCTTCAGCGCCCTCGCCGTGGTGCTCGCCGCCGGTGTCTACCTGCCCACCGCCGCCGCAGCGGATGTGCCGGACGCGATCGCGGCGGTCAGTGCCCCGGCGGTGCCCACGACGCCCGCGGCGGTGCCGGACTTCCCCGAGTTCGGCCGAGGCGCGATCGGCGCGGTCGGCTGGGACGCGCCGCTGGCCGCGGCAGGGGACCAGGGCCGATTCCCGATCGCGAGCATCACCAAGGTGGTCACCGCCCTCGTCGTGCTGGACGCGAAGCCGCTGGCGGCGGGCGAGTCGGGGCCGAACCTCACCTTCACCGACGAGGACGTCGAGACCTACGACGAGGAGCTCGCGCAGGACGGGTCGATCCAGCCGGTGCGCGCCGGCCTCGTGCTCAGCGAGCGGCAGACGCTCGAGACCATGCTGATCCCGTCCGCGAACAACTACGCGATCTCGCTTGCTCGCTGGGCGTTCGGCTCCGAGGACGCGTACCTCGCCGCCGCGCGGACCTGGCTGGACGCGCACGGGCTGACCGACACCGTGGTCGTCGACGCGAGCGGCCTCGACCCCGCCAGTGTGAGCACACCGGCGAACCTGGTGAAGCTCGGCATGCTCGCCCTCGCCGAGCCCACCATCGCGGCGGTCGTCGCGACGCCGTCCGCGACCGAGCCGGGCATCGGCGAGTTCGACAACACCAACAAGCTCCTCGGCGTCGACGGAGTCGACGGGATCAAGACGGGCACCACCGACGAGGCCGGCGCGTGCCTCCTCTTCTCGACCGATGTCACGGTCGGGTCGCACACCGTCACGCTGGTGGGCGCCATCCTCGGGGCGCCCGACCACGACGTCCTCAACGACGCGGTGCTCGCGCTGCTGCGGAGCGTCACCCCGGGATTCCAGGAGGTCACCCTCGTCACCCAGGGTGACGAGTACGCCTCCTACGCCACCGAGTGGGGTGAGAAGGCGGATGCGGTCGCCGCCAAGACCGAGAGCGTGCTCACCTGGTCGGACACGCCGGTGACGGCGCAGGTGAGCGTGGAGCCGGTCGAGGACGCCTCGCGCGGCGCCGACGTCGGCAGCGTCGTCTTCACCGTCGGGACGCAGACCGTCACGGTCCCGCTCGAGCTCGACGCGACGATCGACGCGCCCGACTTCTGGTGGCGGGTGGCCCACCCGCCATGGAGCCGCTGAGCGGCACCACCTCCCTGTCCCTCGACAGGCAGACGATCCTCCCTGTCCCTCAACAGGCAGACGATCCTCTCTGTCCCTCAACAGGCAGAAGTCCCGCCGACAGGCTGCGACGGACGGTTTCCGCCTGTCGACGGAAGAATCGCCTGTTGAGGGAAAGAGGGGTCCGGCGCCCGCTCAGAGCGCGGTGTGGTGCTCCTCGCCGCGGTACGGCACGGCCTCCGGGCGCTTGGGGAGGACGTGGTCGCCCGAGGAGACCCGGCGGATGCGGCGGATCACCCACGGAACGAAGTACTCCCGTGCCCACACGAGGTCCTCGGTCCGCGCCTTCCGCCAGGTGCGCGGGGGCAGCGGCTCCGGACGCATCGGCTGCAGGCTGTTCTCGACGCCCAGCGTGGCCAGCACCATGCGGGCGACGGTGTGGTGGCCGAGCGGCCCCATGTGCAGGCGGTCGCGATCCCACATCCGCGCGTCCTGCAGCTCGGTCAGGGCCCACTGATCGGCCACGAGTGCGCCGTGGCGCTGGGCCACCTTCCGGATGTTCTCGTTGTAGATCGCAATTTTGCCGCGCATCCGGCTGAGAACCGGGGTGAACGCCGTGTCGACGCCGGTGAACACGACGACGGTCGCGCCGGTCTCCGCCAGGCGCCCGACGAGGGCGTCCAGCTTCTCGGCGATCCGGTCGGGGTCCGTCCCGGGGCGGATCACGTCGTTTCCTCCGCCCGAGAGCGTGATGAGATCCGGCTTCAGCGCGAGCGCAGCCTCGAGCTGCTCGTCCGCGATCTGCTGGATCAGCTTCCCGCGCACGGCGAGGTTCGCATAGGAGAAGTCCTCCACCTGCTGGGACAGCACCTCGGCGACGCGATCCGCCCAGCCGCGGTTGCCTCCCGGGCTGCCCGGCTCGGGGTCGCCGATGCCCTCCGTGAAGGAGTCGCCCATTGCCACGTACCGGCGCCAGGGATGCGTCTCCGCCATGCTTCACCTCCGGCCGCGGGGCCGCCCCGCGAGATCGCCATCCATTCTGCTCCTCCCCTCGGACAGGTCGGGAACGCGCGCGGGACACGTCTTCGACGCACGACGGACACGCCCGGCCAGAGGAGACCGCCGGGTAGCATTTCATCGAGTGAGCACCCCGCATCTCTTCGACCCCACGCCCGGGGCCGGACAGGCGGAGCACATGCCGCCGTCCTTCCCGGGACGCGCCCCGTGGGGCACCGCGGGCAAGCTCCGGCTCTGGCAGGAGGAGGCGCTCACCGCCTACTTCGAGCGCGAGCCGAAGGACTTCCTGGCCGCGGCGACGCCGGGCGCCGGGAAGACGACCTTCGCCCTGCGGCTCGCGAAGGAGCTGCAGGCGAGGCGGATCGTCGACCGGATCATCGTCGTCGCGCCCACCGAGCACCTCAAGCGCCAGTGGGCGGAGGCCGCCGAGCGCGTGACCATCCACCTCGACCCGACCTTCCGGAACAAGGACCGCTGGTTCGGCCGGCACTATCACGGCATCGCGGTGACCTACGCGCAGGTCGTCGCCGATGCCGCCCTGCACCGCCAGCTGACCGAGGCGGGCAAGACCCTGGTGATCCTCGACGAGGTGCATCACGGTGGGGACGCCCTCAGCTGGGGTGACGCGATCCGCGAGGCGTTCTCGCCCGCCACCCGCCGCCTCTCCCTGTCCGGCACGCCGTTCCGCTCCGACACCGCGGCCATTCCGTTCGTGGAGTACGTGCGCGACAAGGAGGGCATCCGTGTCTCGCGGACGGACTACGACTACGGCTACGACCGGGCGCTGAGGGACGGCGTCGTCCGGCCCGTCATGTTCATGGTCTACGCCGGCTCCATGCGCTGGCGCACCACGGCCGGCGAGGAGATGGAGGCGAAGCTCGGGGAGGGCAACACCAAGGACATCACCTCGCAGGCGTGGCGCACCGCGCTCGATCCGGCGGGCGACTGGATCCCGTCCGTCCTCCGCGCCGCCGACCGCCGCCTCACCGAGGTGCGGCAGTCCGTCCCTGACGCGGGCGGACTGGTCATCGCGACCGATCAGTTCGCAGCGCGCGCCTACGCGCGGATCCTCGAGAGCATCTGCGGCGAGGAGGTCACGATCGTCCTCTCGGACGAGAAGGCCTCCAGCGACCGGATCGCGGAGTACTCCGCCAACACGAAGCGGTGGATGGTCGCCGTCCGGATGGTGTCCGAGGGCGTCGACGTGCCGCGGCTCGCCGTCGGCGTGTACGCGACCTCGTCCGCGACCCCGCTGTTCTTCGCGCAGGCGATCGGCCGCTTCGTGCGTGCGCGGCGCCGCGGCGAGACGGCGTCCGTCTTCCTGCCGAACGTGCCCACCCTGATGGCGCTCGCCAGCGCGATGGACGTGCAGCGCGAGCACGCACTCGACCGGCCGCGGAACGAGGACGAGAACGGCGTCGACGAGGACGCGATGAACGCCGCGAACCGCGAGGAGAAGGCGTCCGACGAGCTCGGGCAGGAGTTCGCCTTCCAGGCGGTCGGATCCGAGGCGATGTTCGACCGCGTCGTCTACGAGGGCGGCGAGTTCGGCTTCGAGGCGGAGGTCGAGAGCGCGGAGGAGCTCGACTTCCTCGGCATCCCGGGCCTCCTCGAGCCGGAGCAGGTGCGCGAGCTGCTGCAGCACCGGCAGTCCCGGCAGGAGCGGCGCCGCAAGGCGCGTCCCGCGGAGGTCAGGGCGCAGGATCCGACGCCGCTGTACCGCAACATCAAGGAGCAGCGCAGCCTGCTCAACAGCCTCGTCGGCATGTGGGCGAAGTCGACGGGAGAGTCGCACGCCATGGTGCACGCGGAGCTGCGGCGCATCTGCGGCGGTCCAGCGGTCGCTCAGGCGAGCGTGACGCAGCTGCAGGCCCGCATCGAGCTGGTCCGCAAGAGGATGGGCGGCCACTGATGCGCCCGAGGTGTGCGAGCCTGGGACGCAGCTGATGCAGACCTTCCTGCCCTACCCCTCCTTCGCCGAGAGCGCGGCCGTCCTCGACACCCCGAGGCTGGGCAAGCAGCGCGTCGAGACGCTGCAGATCCTCCGGGCCAGCCTGCTGCCCTCCTACGGCTGGCAGAACCATCCGGTGACCCTGATGTGGCGCGGCTATCTGCCCGCGCTCACCGCGTACGGACTCGCCACGGTCGCGGCGTGGACCGACCGCGGGCACACGGACAGCACCCACGCACTCATCGCGGAGTTCGCGCCGGAGGTGGACGGGATGCCCGAGGAGGAGCTCGGACGGCGCGGGATGCTGCCGGCGTGGGTCGGCGACGAGGCGGTGCACCGCAGCCACCGGTCGAACCTGATCCGCAAGGCGCCGGAGCACTACGGCCCGCTCTTCCCCGGCACGCCGGGCGACCTCGACTACGTGTGGCCTCCGGCCGCGGATCGCCACCCCGTGCGTCCGGCTGGGCGGGACCTCTGGATCGTGCGGCCGCTCACCGACGCCATGTCGGAGGAGTGGCTGGATCAGGGGATCGTGGCGATGGGGGAGAGATCCCCGCTGGGACGCGAGACCCCGAAGTGGCGGGCTCAGCTCAGCGAGTTCGTGGACGCGCTCGAGCCGGGCACCGAGATCGCCACGCTCGTCGGCAACGAGCCCGTGCTGCACAGGGGGACCGTCACGGGCGACCTGCAGACGCGGCAGCTGGAGTCCGGAGCGGTGTCGCTCGTCCGCACGGTCGACTACACGGGCACGCTGAGCCGCGGTGACTTCGCGATCCCCGCGATCCTCCAGGATCCCCGGTCGGTGTTCCTCGCGCCCCTGCGCTGACCTGCCCTGATCGTCCCTGACCGAATCAAGGAGATTCGGCGCGGAATGCCCCGGGATCCGCATGAGCTGGCCGGGCCAGGGCCGATTCTCCTTGATTCGGTCAGCTTCCGGGCGTCAGCCGAGCTCGCGGAGGAGGACGGGGAGCTCCTCGAGGAGCTCGCGGGCGAGGAACCCCAGCGGGCCCACGCGTGCCGAGAGGCGGTCGCCGGCGGCCGCGTGCAGGTAGGCGGCCCAGCAGGCAGCCTGGGCCGGTTCGGCGCCGCGCGCGCGAAGCCCCGCCATCACGCCCGCGAGGACGTCGCCGCTGCCCGAGGTCGCGAGCCCGGAGTGCCCGGTCGTGATCGTCCAGAGGCCGCCGTCCGGATCCGCGACGACGCTCATGCAGCTGACGACCGCGCCGTACGTCGCGGCGAGCTCTGCGGTGTCCTTCTCGAGGTCGTCGACGTCCCGGCCGAGCAGGAAGCCGGCTTCGGTCGCGTTGGGGGTGAGGAGGAGCCGTCCTGCGAGGGTCTCCCGCGCCTTCTTCTCGTCCTTGAGCGTGCCGAGTGCGTACGCGTCGAGGAGGACGGGCGTCTCGTCGGGGACGAGCTCGGCGAGCGTGCGCAGCAGCGCGGCCGCCTCCTCGGGGTCGTCGAGTCCGGGTCCCGCCACGATGCAGCCCGCGCTCTCGATGTCGTCGGCGAGGGCGCGTACCCCTTCGCCGCGGATGGCCCGGGACTCTGTCTCCTCGAGCCCGACCACGCCGGCCTCGAGCAGGCTCACCGCCACAGCGGGCGCGACCGAGTCCGCGACGGCCAGGGTGAGCCGTCCGGCGCCGGCCCGCAGAGCCGCGAGGCCGGTCAGCATGGCTGCGCCCGGGGTCTTGCGGGCCCCGCCGATCACGAGCACGTCGCCGCGCTCCTGCTTCGACGACCCCGCCTCGGGCAGCGGCCAGTCGCGGAGGGAGGTGGGGGTGACGAACTCAGCGGCCACGGCGCTCTCCTCGATGCTCGGTGACGGGCGCATCCTGCTCCCGGAGGTGCTCGACGTCGCCGCGGGCGATGGAGGTCCAGGTCCCCTCGCCGCTCGGCCGGATCAGCCGGGTGACCGAGCCGTTCGGCACCGGATTGCGCCGGGCGTCCTCCATGAGCGTCTCCACCTCGATCCGCTCGCAGACGTAGCGGATCAGGGTGATCACGGCGTCGTGGCAGACGACCAGCACGCGCTTGCCGTCTTCATCCCTGTCGATGTCCGCGAGGACGCTGCGCAGCCGCAGTGCCACGTCGGCCCACGACTCGCCGCCCGGCGGCCGGTAGTAGAACTTGCCGAGCCAGGTGCGGCGTTCCGCCTCCTCCGGGTGGCGGGCGCGCACGCCGCGGCCGGTGAGGGCGTCGAGGATGCCGAGCTCGCGATCGCGCAGCCGCTCATCGACCCGCGCCGAGAGGTCGAGACCGGAGGCGGCGAGGACGCCGTCCGCGGTCTGCCGCGCCCGCCGGTAGGGCGACACCCAGAGCGACTGCGGCAGCTCGTCGGCATCCCAGGTCCCGAGGTGGCGGCCAAGGGCCGCGGCCTGCTCCTCGCCCACGGGAGACAGCACGACGTCGGGGTCGCGCGCCGGGACCCGGACGCGATCCGCACGGGCGCGGTCCGCCTCGGTGGCCGCCACGTTGCCCATGCTCTCTCCGTGGCGGATGAGGATCAGTTCGACGGCACCCATCTTCTTGACCCTAGCGGCGGGTCACCCGGCGCTCCTTCCCCTTGCGTTTGCGAGACTGGAGGGGTGACTGCATCCTCTCCGGTGGACCTGCGGCAGGAGCCGAGCGCCGCGACCGTCCGCCGGTGGCGGCGATACCTCGCCGACGAGCGCGCGGAGGCGCAGATCTACCGCGACCTCGCCGTGCGCCGGGTCGGGGAGGAGCGGGCGATCCTGCTCGCGCTCGCGGACGCCGAGGGGCGGCATGAGGCGCACTGGCGCGAGCTGCTGGGGAGCCGCCTGAGGAGCGAGCCGCGCGTAGACATCCGCACCCGGGTGCTCGGCTTCTTCGCCCGCCGCTTCGGGTCGGTGTTCACGCTCGCGCTCATGCAGCGGGCCGAGTCGCGCACGCCGTATGCGGCCGATGACGACGCGACGGACTCAATGGCGGCGGACGAGCGCATCCACGAGGAGGTCGTTCGCGGGCTGGCGGCGCGCGGCCGCAGCCGCATCTCGGGCACCTTCCGTGCCGCCGTGTTCGGTGCCAACGACGGCCTCGTGAGCAACCTGGCCCTCGTCCTGGGCGTGGGAGCCACCGGGGTGTCGCCGCAGACGGTGCTGTTCACCGGCGTAGCGGGCCTCCTCGCCGGCGCGCTGTCGATGGCGGCGGGCGAGTACGTGTCGGTGCACTCGCAGCGCGAGCTGCTCGCCGGATCGCGGCCGAGCGCCGATGCGCGCAGGGCGATCGCCGCCCTCGACGTGGACGCCAACGAGCTCGCGCTGGTCTACCGCGCCCGCGGCATGGCGGAGGAGGAGGCGCAGGCGCGGGCGAGCGCCGTGCTGGGCGGGCGGGACACGCTCGGCGTGGACACCGGAGCCGTCGCGACGACCGACGTCGACGAGCACGAAGCCGTCGGCACGGCTCGCAGCGCGGCCCTGTCGAGCTTCCTCTTCTTCGCCTCGGGTGCGCTCATCCCGGTGCTCCCATGGCTGTTCGGGATGGCGGGCCTGCCGGCGGTGCTCCTCGCCGCGGCGCTGGTCGGCATCGCGCTGCTCGGGACGGGGACGGTGATCGGGCTGCTGTCCGGCACGTCGCTGCTGTCGCGGGCGCTGCGGCAGTTGCTCATCGGGTACGGGGCCGCCGCGCTCACCTACGTCCTCGGTCTCCTCTTCGGCGCCCAGCTCGGCTGATGGCTCGGATCGGACGGCACGCCGTCGTGAGCGGCCGCGTGCAGGGCGTCGGCTTCCGCTGGTCCTGCGCGAACGAGGCCAAGCGGCTCGGCGTGGGCGGCTGGGTGCGCAACCTCCCGGACGGCCGGGTGGAGGTGCACGTCGAGGGCGAGGAGGGTCCGGTGGAGGCGCTGCTCGCGTGGCTGCACTCCGGTCCGGCATTCGCCCGGGTGACGTCGGTGGAGGTCACGGACGCCACCCCGACGGGCGCGACCTCGTTCGACGTCACCTGATCCCTCGGACGGCACGTTCCGGCTCGGATAGCGCGGCATACCGCGCAAGACGAGCCGGAACGTGCCAAGTCAGTGGAAGTCGCGGGAGACGCTCCGGGCGCCGACCGTGAGCACCTCGAAGCGGTCGGCGATGACGTTGACGACGCCCTCCGGGCTCCGCTCGAGGATGCCGCGGATGATCATCGCCGGCGCTTCCCGCGCGATCCGCCGGTAGCGCTGCCAGACGCCGACGCTGCAGACGATGTTGGCCATGCCGGTCTCGTCCTCGAGGTTGAGGAACGTCACACCCGCGGCGGTCGCGGGACGCTGGCGGTGCGTGACCACGCCCGCGATCTCGATCCGCCGCCCCGACTCGGTGGTCGCGAGCTGCGCGTAGGAGAGGACGCCGCGGCGGGTGAGCCGCTCGCGGAGGAACTCCATCGGATGCGTCTCCGGGGAGATCCCGATCGCCCACAGGTCGGACGCGACCTGCTCGGCCGGGGTGAGCATCGGCAGCAGCGGCGGCTGCACCCACACCGCGGTGCCGGGCAGGAAGTCGGGGTGCTCCTGCGCGGCAGCGCCTGCGCCCCACAGCGCTTCGCGCTGGCCGAGCCCGAGCGACGCGAACGCTCCCGCCGCGGAGAGGGCCTCGAGCTGGGGCGCGGTCATCCCGACCCGGCGAGCCAGGTCCGCCTGGCTCGTGTAGTCCCCGCCGCGCTCGCGCTCCTCGACGATCCGGGTGGCGAGCTTCTCGCCGATCGACGCGACCTCGGCGAGCCCGAGGCGCACCGCGTAGTTCCCGTCCCGGCGATGGGCGGCATCCTCGACCGGAGCCGTGGGGTCGAACCGCGCCGAAACGGTCGGCTGCTCCCGCTCGAGGCACGACACCCGCCCGGACGGCGCCGGCTTCCCGTCCGCCCACACCAAATCAAGGAGATTCGTGCCCCAGCGGCGCCCGGCATGCCGATCCGGGCCCACGGCCTCGCGAAAGTCCTTGATTTGGTCAGCAGACGGGGAGGACAGGGGCTCGAGGTCGGCCTCGACGCCGGAGAGGAGGATGTCCGGGCGGCGCACCTCGACGCCGTGGCGGCGGGCGTCGGCGGTCAGCGACTGGGGCGAGTAGAACCCCATCGGCTGCGCCCGCAGCAGCGCGGCGAGGAAGATGCCGGGGTAGTGCAGGCGCATCCACGCGCTCGCGTAGACGATCAGAGCGAAGCTGATCGAGTGGCTCTCGGCGAAGCCGAAGTCGGCGAACGCCTCGATCTTCTGGTAGATCGAGTCCGCGATGTCGTCCGGGATGCCGTTCTCAGCCATCCCGGCGTACAGCTTGTCGCGGAGCGAGTCGATCTTCTCCAGCCCGCGCTTGGAGCCCATCGCGCGGCGCAGCAGGTCGGCGTCCTCGCCTGTGCAGCCGCCCACCTCCATGGCGATCTGCATGAGCTGCTCCTGGAAGATCGGCACGCCCAGCGTCCGCTCCAGCACCGGCTCGAGCTTCGGGTGCAGGTAGGTGACCTTCTCCTCGCCGACCCGCCTGCGCACGAACGGGTGCACCGCCTTGCCCTGGATGGGGCCGGGGCGGATGAGCGCCACCTCGACGACGAGGTCGTAGAACACGCGCGGCTGCAGCCGGGGAGGGTGCCCATCTGCGCCCGGCTCTCCACCTGGAAGACGCCGATCGAGTCGGCGCGGCACAGCTGGTCGTAGACGCCCTGCTCCTCCTTGGGCATCGAGTCGAGGTCCCACCGCTCGCCGAGGTGCCGGTCGGCGAGGTCGAACGCGTACTGCAGCGCGGCGAGCATCCCGAGGCCCAGCAGGTCGAACTTGACGAGGCCCATCCAGGCGCAGTCGTCCTTGTCCCACTGCAGGACCGTGCGCTTCTCCATGCGCGCGTTCTCGATGGGGCACACCTCGCCGACGGGGCGGTCGGTGAGCACCATGCCGCCGGAGTGGATGCCGAGGTGCCGGGGGAACTTGAGGATCTGCTGGGCGAGGTCGACCACCGGGCCCGGGATGTCGTGGTCGCCGCTGCGGACGTCCCCGCCCCAGCGCTCGATCTGCCGCGACCACGCGTCCTGCTGGCCGGTCGAGTGGCCGAGCGCCTTCGCCATGTCGCGGACGGCGTTCTTCGGCCGGTAGGTGATCACGTTGGCGACCTGCGCCGCGTTGCGCCGCCCGTACTTCTCGTAGACGTACTGGATGACCTCCTCGCGGCGGTCCGAGTCGAAGTCGACGTCGATGTCCGGCTCCTCGTCCCGGAGGCTCGAGAGGAAGCGCTCGAACGGCAGGTTGTAGCGGATCGAGTCGACGGCCGTGATGCCGAGCAGGTAGCAGACGGCGGAGTTCGCGGCCGAGCCGCGGCCCTGGCAGAGGATGCCGCGGCCCTTCGCGAACATGACGATGTCGCGGACGATGAGGAAGTAGCCGGGGAAGTCCTTCGCCTCGATGACGTCGAGCTCGCGGGCGATGCGATCGAGCGTCGACTGGGGCGTGTTGGGGTACTTGGCGGGCACGGCGTCCCACACGAGCTTCCGGAGCCAGCTCATGGGGGTGTGCCCCTCGGGCACCTCCTGCTTGGGCAGGCGCGGCGCCGCGCTCTTCAGGGGGAAGGCGAGGTCGGCGGCGATGTCCACGGTCGCCGCGACCGCGCCCGGATAGCGGGCGAAGCGCGCCGCCATCTCGGCGCCGGAGCGGAGGTGCGCGGTGCCGGCGGCGGGCAGCCAGCCGTCCATCTCGTCGAGGCTGCGGCGGGCGCGGACCGCGGCGAGCGCGCCGGCGAGCCGATGCTGCTGCGGCGTCGCGTAGTGCACGGCGCCGGTCGCGACGATCGGCAGCCGCCGGGAGACCGCCAGCTCGGCGAGGGCGTCGTTGAGGATGCCGTCGAGCGGCTCGCCACGGTCGAATAGCTCGACGGCGACGTTGTCACGCCCGAAGAGGTCGGAGAGCCGATCGAGCTGGCGGCCAGCGGCGGCGAGGTCGAGCGGCTCGTCGGGCCCGGGATGCAGCGCCTGCCGGACGAGGCCCTTGCGGCAGCCGGTGAGCACGAACCAGTTGCCGTCGGCGGCCGCGGCGAGCTCCTCGAGGTCGAAGCGCGGCGCGCCCTTCTCGGCCCCGGGCGCCAGCTGGGCGTTGGTGATCGCGCCCGCCAGGCGGTGGTAGCCCTCCTGGCGCCGGGCGAGGACGACGACGTGGCTGCCCTCCGGATCCGCGATCCCGTTCTGCGGCTTCGTGAGCCCGAGGGTCAGCTCCGCACCGAACACGGTCTTGACCGGATGCTTCTCGGCGGCCTCCGCCATCCGGACGACGCCGTAGAGGCCGTTGTGGTCGGTGAGCGCGAGACCTTCGAGGCGGAGGCGGGCGGCCTCCTCGAGGAGCTCCTCGGGCGAGGAGGCGCCGTCGAGGAAGCTGAAGTTGGAGTGGGCGCGCAGCTCGGCATAGGGCACGACCGGGCCCTGCAGCGGGGGAGCGGACGGCGGGGCGGGGCGGTAGGGCGCGCGCTTGAGCGACCAGGCCGGGCTGTCGCCGCCGTCCGCCTCGATCGGACGCGTGATCGGGCGGCGCGCGTCGGAGAGTCGCCGCTCGAGCTCCGACCAGGGGACGGGCGGGTTGTTGAAGCCCATGCTCCAGTTTCGAACAGATGTTCGAACGGCGCAACTCGGGATCAGCCATGGGCCGCCCGATCCCTCGGCTGCCGTTCCCATAGTCCCTGCGACCCATGACAGCGCGGGGGCGGGCCGCTACTGTCCGGCCATGCCGCGGCGCCCCCTTCTCGCGATGGCGCTCGTCGCCACCCTCTCTGTCGTCACCCTCACGTCCTGCGCTCCCTCCTCGTCCTCCTCTTCAGCCACGGCCCCGCCGGACACCGCTGTTCAGCACGCCCAGTTCGGCGCGCCCGCCGCGCCGGACGGGCACACCCTCGAGCTGCAGAGCGACGTCGTGGTCGTCGGCGGCGGGCACAACGCGGTGTGGGGCGCCAGCTCCGACGGCACCACCTGGACGCTCGACAGCAACGCGCCCGGAATGGACCAGCTCGCGGTCGACAAGGTGCTCCTCGCCACGGGCTACGCGACCGGACGCATCGTGCAGATCACGAAGGACGGCGACCGCACCGACGTCGTGCTGGCGCCCATCGCGATCACCGACCTCGTCAAGAACGGCGAGGTGCGCTTCGACCAGGAGGTGAACCCCGGCGAGCTCGACGTGCAGGGGTTCGACGGCGGCAGCATCACGGACACGACCGAGGGCGGCGACGGAACCATCAGCCCCGTCTCTTTGATCACGCCCAAGGAGGACTACGGCGACCCTCTCCGAGACAAGCCGCTTCCCGTTCCGGCGAAGGAGTTCTCGAAGAAGACCGAGGACTGGGAGCTGTCGGGCGGCACCGGGGCGGACGGCCTGCACTTCGCGGTCACGACGGAGGCGAGCGGCCTCAAGGTCTTCGCAACAGGCACGCTTCTCTTCGACGCGCTGCACATCAACCTCGGCATGGTCATCGCCAACTCGGTGGCGGGTGGGGCTCGCGGCCGGGTGTCCGGCATCCAGGGCGTCAAGGTCGACGTGCAGGCCGGCTCGCAGAACCAGGGCGGCAGCACTATCAAGAAGGAGTTCAAGCTCCCCTTCGAGATCCCGATCCAGACCCTGATCGGCGGCGTGCCGGTGTTCATGAAGCTCAGCGCGTCGGTCGTGGTCAACGCGGCGCTCGTCGGCACGGACGCCACGATCACCGGGTCCGGCGAGTGGCATCTCGGCAGCGGGCTCGACGTGAAGATCCAGGACGAGGCGGTGACCACGAACGGCGATCAGGACCTCAAGGTCGTGAAGAGCATCATGGACTCGATCAGCGGGATCGCGCTCGGCGGTGCGGTCTTCAACCTGGGCTTCAAGTTCAAGATGCTGGCCGGAGTAGGCGCGCCCTACTTCGGCGCCGGCGGCTTCGCGACCCTCACCGTCACGGTGGGAATCGGCATCGGCTCGGCGCTCGGCTCGCCCTTCGTGCTCTGCAGATCGGCGAGCTACGACATGGCGCTCGGGACGGGAGTCGGAATCGTCACGGAGCCGAACATCCTGACGTCCCTCCTCGAGCGGATCCCGCACGTGAAGGACGTGCTGCCCGACGACGGGCTCACCCGCCAGGCGACGAAGCCGATCCTTCACAGGAAGCAGACGATGCCGGAGAACCAGGTGTGCGTCGGCAGCGGGGACGAGGACAAGTAGGGCGGGGGCAGGCGCGTGGGGGCGCGGGCGCCCCCGTTTAGAGTGACCGGATGCGCATCCTCTCCTGGCACGTCCACAGCAGCTGGACCACGGGATTCGTGCAGGGCGCCCACGACTACGTGATCCCTCTCGGCGCCGACGACAGCGGCAAGGTCAAGCCGTACTGGCCCGCACAGGCGGTCAACGTGCCCGAGGAAGAGCTCGCGGACACAGAGATCGACGTCGTGGTCCTGCAGTCGATGGCGGAGGTGGAGAGGACGGAGCGGCTCCTCGGCCGACGGCTCGGGACCGACGTGCCCGCCGTGTTCGTCGAGCACAACACGCCGCGCGGCGACGTGCCGCTCTCGCGCCATCCGCTGGCCGATCGCCGCGACATCCAGCTCGTCCACGTCACCCACTTCAACTCTCTGATGTGGGACAACGGCTCCGCGCCGACCACCGTCATCGAGCACGGCGTGCCCGATCCCGGCCACCTGTACACGGGCGAGCTGCCGCGCCTGGGGTTCGTGATCAACGAGCCGGTGCGTCGCTGGCGGGTCACGGGCACCGACCTGCTGCCCGCCTTCGCTGCGGCGGCCCCGATCGACGCGTGGGGCATCGACGCCGACCGGCTGCCCGCCGCGCTCGGGGACGACCGGGTCGCCTTCGCGGGCAACCTCGCCCCCTGGGAGATGTACCCGGAGCTCGCGCGGCGGCGCGCCTACCTGCACCCCATCCGCTGGACGTCGCTGGGCCTGTCGCTGATCGAGGCGATGCACCTCGGGATGCCGGTGCTCGCCCTGGCGACGACCGAGGCCTACCGAGCCGTCCCGCCCGAAGCGGGAGCGATCTCGATGGACGTCGACGAGCTCGTCGCGGCCGCACGGGTGCTCATCGCCGATCCTGACGAGGCGCGGGCCCGCGGCGCGGCGGCCCGGAGCTTCGCACTCGAGCACTACGGCCTCCCGCGCTTCCTCGAGCGGTGGGACGAGGTGCTGGCGAGCGTCGCCCGCTGAGCGGAGGCCGGGTCTCCGTCTCCACCCCTCGCTCAGCAGGCAGTTCGGCTCCAGCAGGCGGAATCAGGCCGATTCGGCCTGCTGAAGACGGATTCCGCCTGCTGAGCGACCGTGCCATCTGTCCCTCAACAGGCAGAAAACCCGCCGACAGGGCGGGAGGGGGCGTTTTCTCCTGTTGACGGCATTTCTGCCTGTTGAGGGAGAGGAGATGGGAGGAGAGGGGCGCGTCCGCTCAGTCGTAGCGGGCCTCGACGCTCCACGTCTCGCCCTCGAGGACCAGGAGCCAGGCCTCGCCGTCCTCGTCGACCAGCTGGAAGCGGGACAGCGCCCGGCTCTGCTCCGCGTCCCACCACCGCTCCTCGACCGGCCACGGTCCCGTCCACGCGCGCACCGGCCGCGCCTGTCCGGTGCCGGGCGCGGCGAAGCGGGCCGGGGGACCGGACAGCGTGCCGCGGTCGTCGAGGCGGACCGGGCCGCCGTCGGGCGCGAGCACGGCGCACGGCCGCCGCTCCGGGAAGACGGTCGCCGGCGGGAGACCCGGCAGCGATCCCGGCCACGGCCGGTCGGCGGGCCGCTCGACGGCGCCGCGGTCGCCCCACGGCACGAGCACCTGGCGGTCGGCGAGGAGGCGCCCGCCGCCGATCGTCGCCGTGAGCACGGCCTCGTGCCCCAGCATGCTCTGGACGCGGGACAGGCCGTGGTGGATGCGCTCGTCGGGCGCCGCGCCCCACAGGCCCTCCTCGTGTCCGGCGGCGGCGTCGACGCTCTCCGGCAGGACGCGCACGCGCGTGAGCGGGGAGCCGAGCCCGCTGTCGATGCCGCCCGTGCCCTGCAGTTGCCAGCGCGCCCGGTCGACGACCTCCGCGGCGGTGAAGGAGCGCGGATGCAGCCAGCTGCGCTCGGACAGCTCGCCCAGCTCCGTGGTCACCTCCACACGGATGGCCGTGCAGACGAGGCCGAGCGTGCCGAGGCGGTCGAGGAAGCGGTCGGCGGCGGAGCGGAAGGCGAAGGTGACCTGGTCGATGCGGTCGAGCGGCGGCTCGAACTCGACGACGACGTCGAGCTCGTCGGGCGGGATGCGCGGCACCACGCGGCGGCCGTCGAGTCCGGCGGCGAGGCGATGCGCGACCGCCCCCTCGGCGCCGAACCGGTTGCGGACCTCGAGCTCGGGCAGCGCGGCGAACGCGCCGAGCGTGGGCAGCCCCAGCCGCTTCAGCAGCACGGCGAGCTCGGGCAGGTCGAGGATGGCGACCGACAGGGGCGCGAGGAAGGCGGGGGAGCCGCCCTGGGGCACGATCCGCACCGGAGCCGCGCCGCTCCGTCGTGCGGCCTGCTCCGCGGCGAACGGGCCGTCGGCCACGCCGATGCGCGCATCCGCGACCCCCAGCTGCTCGAGGCAGCGCAGCAGCTCCTCTGCGGCGGCCTCCTCGCTCCCGTAGTAGCGGGCCGGTCCCTGCATCCGGATCGCCGCAGTGCCGGGCCGCAGCACCTGGACGCCCGGCATGATCTCCTCGATGCCGTCGAGCACCGGCTCGAACGCCCGCGCGTCGAGCGCGGGGTCGTAGGGGAGGGCGATCAGGGCGGCGCAGCGCGACTGGGCCTCCCGGATGCGCAGCCCCCGCCGGACCCCTCCGCGCGAGCGGCGGACGAGCAGGCGAAGACGTCGCCGCGGTCGGTGAGAGCGAGCGGCGTGCCCGGCGGCAGCTTGGCGGCGCGGGATGCGGCGGCGATCGGCCAGTCGGGGCACCACAGCACGAGGGTGCGGATCACCTCCGCCATCAACCGGCCCGCACTTCGTCAGCGGCCGGAAGCGCATCCCAGTCGTCCTCCACGAGCTGCAGCGACCTGCCCGCCTCCGGCGCATTCTGCACAGGAACACCCGCAGAGGTGGGGAGCTCGGCGAGCCGTGCGCCGGCGTCCGGGCCGGGGATGCGGACCCAGCGGGAGCGCGTGCGCATGCCGCGGCTCTCGACCGCGACCTCGACCCGGCGTCCGCGGAGCAGCCCGTGTCCCGAGCCGATGCCCTCCCACTCGCTGCGGACGATGCGCAGGCTCGCCTCGGCGCCCGGCCAGTCGCCGAGGGTGATGAGCGCGGCCTCCCGCTTGCGGAGGCGCGCTGCCAGCCGACCCGCGTCGGCGTCGGAGATGCGCCCCGCGGGGCGCAGGACGACGAGGGGGAGCACATCGACGAGTGCCGCGGCCACGGGCAGCCACTGGTCGCCGGGGTCGGGGACGAGGACGAGCCTCTCCAGGTCGATCCCCGCGGCGACGGCCGCCTGGGCGCCGAACTCGGGGACGCCGACGACCGCGCACCAGGATCCCGCCGCGGAGGGGGCGGAGAGCATGGCCATCGCCAGCGTGGTGGAGCCGAGCACCGAGTAGGCGGCGCCGGCGCGCATCATCCCGTCGGGGAGGAGCCCGGCGAAGATCGGGGAGGTCGCGATCGTCTTGGTGGGCAGCCGTGTGGACTGCATCTCCCGAATGCGCGCCTGGAGCTCGCGCACCTTCTCGTCCGCCGCGGCAGCGGAGGAGACGGCGAAGGCGGGCACGCTCCATGATCGAACATATGTTCGAGTGAGTCAATCGCGTTTCGGCAACGATTCGTCTTCACCTCAGCACCGTCACGCCGGAAGCGCACCTCGGCTCTGACCAGGGGTTCTCTGGCGCGCCCCGCCCGCGCGGGAGTAGCATGCGGCTCCCAGGACCGGTCAGGAATCCGATGCCCGCGAGAACCGTGCTGCTCGTGCTCCTCGTCCCGCTCCTGCTCACCGGCGGCGGCACGGCCGCACACGCCGCAACAACTGCGGAGGAACTCGCCGCGTGGGCACTGCCCGTACCCGACGCGCAGCAGACGCTCGATCAGAGCCTGACACCGGACCAGGTCTCCGGCTGCGCCGGAGGGCACGAGCGGCTCTGGACGATCGCGGACGGCACCATCGACGTCCTGTCCGCCTTCTGCGCCGACTCGGGGCAGGCCGCTGCAGCACTGCGCGAGCTCGCCTGGAACAACGCCTTCGTCCCGAACGCAGCGGCGGCGCCGGCCTTCGACCCGGGAACCGAGGTGATCGCCGTGCCGCCCGGTGGCGGAACCGTGCGGTACTGGATCCAGGGCGCCTTCGGCCTGATGGTGATCGCGCGCTGCGCGGCGGGCGACGGCTGCGGGGCGCAGTCCGCCGAGTGGGCGCGCTCGATCGCGGCGCTGCCGCCGGATCCGCCCTCCGCCTTCCCCTCCGGAGGAGCCCGCGCACCGGGGGACCTCTTCGGACAGTGGCAGCCCCGTGGCGAGGGATGGTCGCTTGTGAGCAGTGAGCCGCCCGCGGGGCTCGTGCGCGGCGAGTGCTCCGAGGGCACCCTGGAGCACTGGGTGAGTGCGGCAGGCGCGAAGCTCGAGGCCTGGTGGACCCGATGCGACACCGTGGAGCATGCCTTCGCCTTCCAGGCGAGCTCCTGGCCGGGTCGAAGCTCGCCGCTGGCGCTCGAGACCGTCTTCGGCGCCGGTCACGACAAGACCGTCGCCGGCACGGACGCGATGACCGGGCGACCGGCGTTCCACCGGTCCTGGGTGCAGGGCACCACCTTCGTCAGCCTCTACCTGTCCTGCCCCACCGCGCAGGAGGAGTGCGACTCCGAGTCGGCGTCCGACGCCGTCGCCCTCTCACGCAGCCTTCCGGGCATCGTCCAGGAGGATATGTCCGGCATCGTGCTGCTGGCGCGCGGAGGATGGCTGCTCCTCGGCGGGCCGATCCTCCTGTTCGTGCTCCTCGTCGCACCGTTCCGGATCGTCCATTGGTGGCGGTCGCGCGGCTACTCGGTCGCACCCGCGGAGCGCCCATTCACGGCCGTGGACCGGATCGTCCGCCCGGTCCGCATCGGCCGGGTGGTGCGCCGGCTCCTCGTGACGGTCGCCGCCGTCGTCAGCTGGTACCTCATCATGGTCGCGATCGGCCCGAGCACCGAGCTGTGGGTAGCCATCCCGGGGTTCCTCGGGTTCTTCGTCCTCATCCCGCTGTACGACGTCCTCCTCCGTCTCGTGTGGCGGCGCCACGCGCTCATCGACCTCGGCCGAGCCCGCATGAGGCCCACCCCGCTGGGGATCGCGGGAGCGGCGCTCCGGACCCTCGCCGTCGTGGTCGCCGCTCTGGCCCTGGTCCTCTACGGCATCTCCGCGCTGCAGGTCATGCAGGACGAGGCGCGGCTCCGGGTGGACGTCGAGGCCGACATCGCCCGCGGACTCGCGGTCACGGATCCGCTCGCGCTGCTCCTCGGCGAGCTGCACTGGCTCGCCGACCGTCTCGACCACGCGGGCGCCGCGATCCTGCTGTTCGTCGTGGTGCTGCTCGTGCCGATGACCGCCGCCTACCTGCTCGACCGGCTGGGCCAGCGGCTCGGCCGGCGTTCGCTGAAATCCGTTCTGGCGAAGGACGACCGCCCCTATTTCGTCTACCTGCGCGGCTTCGACGAGGACCGGCTGCGGATCCGCGAATCGGCAGGGCGCCAGGGGTTCCTGGAGCTCTTCACGCCGTTCGGGCGTCCGCGGTTCGAAGAGGTGCTCGTGCACTACCTCAGCCGCTACGGTCCCGTGATCGCCATCTCGCCTCGCCGGCAGCGCATCCCGGACCTCGGTGCGGCGAAGATCTCGCTGAGCGACGAGTCCTGGCAGGACCAGATCAGGGCCTGGGTCGGCGGGGCACGCGCCGTGGTGATGTCGGCGACACCCGGCGAGGTGCGAGCGGGGCTCGAGTGGGAGCTCGAGCACGTGGCGATGCGGGGCGAGGAGCTGCGCCTGCTCCTGGTGCTCGCGCCCTGGCCCCGGCAGGAGCTCGCGCGCCGGTGGGGCGGGTTCCTCGAGCGGGCCGGCCGGATCCCGCTGTTCGAGCCGCTCACGGAGCCACCCTTCCCGGACGGACTCGAGCTGCTCACCTGGTCGGCGGAGCGCGGCTGGCACGGCTACGGCGCACGGCGGCGCTGGGACTGGACGTATGCGGCCTCGATCGTGGCCGCCGCCCGGAACGGCGACCTCGGCGAGGGGATCGCGTCCCGCTCGGGCGCTGCCGTGCAGCCCGCCCCAGCCGATACGGTGAGCCCGTGATGGAGCTGGCCCCGTTCTGCGCCGAAGCGGACGCCGCCGCCGCATGGCATCAGCGGCGCTTCTTCCGCATCCACCTGCTGCAGCTGGTGCTCGTCGTGGCGGCCGCCGTCGTGGCGGCGGTGCCCATTCCGGGCACGACCCAGCTCGTCCTCGGGGTGCTGGCCGCCGTCTTCTTCGGAGTGAGCCTCGTGCTCCGGGTCGTCATGGCGCAGTGGAACGACGAGAGCGGCTGGTACGCGGCACGACGTGCCGCCGAGTCGGCGAAGTCTCTGTGCTACCGGTACGCGTTCGGCGCCACCGACTTCGAGCGCTCCCGAGCGGAGGAGGAGGTGGAGAAGCGGTTCATCGAGGAGTTCGGCACGCTGGGCGCCGACGTGCTGCTGGTCGACGAGGCTCCGCGCGGGGACGACTACTCGGAGGTCACGGAGGAGATGCGCCGGGCGCGGGCCCTCGAGTTCGAGTCGCTCCGCCGCCGCTACTTCGGGGAGCGGATCGAGGACCAGGAGCGCTGGTTCTCGTCCCGGGCCGTGCACCACCTGCGCCGTTCCCGCCGGTGGATCACGTTCATGCTCATCGCGGAGGTGGCCGGTCTCGCCCTCGCGGTGCTCAAGGCGACCGGTCAGGTCCCCATCGACCTCGGTGGGTTCGTGGGCGTCATGAGCGCGCTCGCGGCCGCGTTCCTCGCCTGGACCCAGCTGCGGCAGCACTCCACGCTGGCCGCGTCCTACCGGGCGCAGGCGGTGGCGCTCCGGGCGTACGGACGCCGGCTCGCCCTCCTGAGTGAGGAGGAGTGGCCGGGCTTCGTGGCCGCGGTCGAGGGGTCGCTGACGGCCGAGCACTCCCGCTGGCAGAGCCTGCTGGGCTTCGGGCGGTGACGGTCGTCGCGGTGACCGGGCACCGCCACCTCGGTGATCCTGCCGCCGCACGCTCGGCGATCCGCGCGGCACTGGCCGATGAGCCGCGTCCGCTGGTCGGCTTGTCCACCCTCGCGGCGGGTGCCGATCAGCTCTTCGCGGATGTCGTCCTCGAGCTGGGCGGGAGCCTGGAAGTCCTGATCCCGAGCGCCGAGTACTCCGAAACCCTCGATGCGCCCGCCCGAGCCGGATTCGACCGGCTGTGCGCGGCGGCGCGATCGGTCGCCGTGCTGCCGCCCGTCCCGGACCGCGAGGACCAGTACGTCGCCGCGGGGGAGGCGATGCTCGACCGCTGCGATGTGCTGCTCGCCGTCTGGGACGGGCAACCCGGCAGGGGCGCGGGCGGCACGGCCGACATGGTCGCCAGGGCGCGCGCTCGAGGGCTGCCGGTCCGGGTCGTGCCCGCCGGGCGGGACGCCGGGCCCGACTGAGCCCGGGGCACGGCTAGATGCGTCCGCCGCCGAGCGTCGGCGCGTCTCCGCCGACCACGCGTCCGGTCGGGACCCCGCCTGGAGCGGCGCCTGCGGCGCTCTCGCCTGCGGTGCTGTCGCCGGCCACCCGGTCCTCGGTGCCCTTGACCTTGTCGACGTCGTCGAGAGTCAGCAGCCCGTCCGGGTCCTTCGGATCCGCCTTGCCCGTCAGCCGCTCGCCGATGCGGGCGGCGCTGTCATGCGCGACCGGCTTGTCCTCATGGTCGGGCGGCGGCGGGGTGTGTCGCTCGGCCATCAGACGTGCGAGGTCGTGACGGGTCCGCTGGGACCCTCGTCGTCGAGGCCGAGGATCTCCTCGCCCTCGAGGTCGTTCTCGGGGAGGTCCGGCTCGCCTTCGCGCTCGGAGCCGCCCGTCGGGCCGTCGTTGCCGTCGCCCACCCCCGGGAGCACCGTCTCACCGGCGACCGCGTCGTTCACGACCGTCTGCTTCTCCATGGCCGAGGTGGCCTCGTCGTCGTAGGCTCCGCCGTCGGGGATCGTGTCGCTCATTCGCTGCTCCTTCACGTCGTTTCCCACACGCTACGCTCCGGCCGAGCGCACCCGCCATCCGGTCCGGGGACCTGGAGCGACCGGCCCTCCGCCGCTACGATGCCGGCCCCGCGCAGGTCGTGCGGACAGCCGCACCCCCGCCTGCGGTCCTGTTCGGTCCGCCCGACCAGCGCTCAGGAGACGAGCTCGAGCAGCTCGTGCTCCTCGACGACGGGAAGCGAGAGCACCCGGTAGCCCTCGGACTCGAAGAAGACGGTGATCCGGTCCTCCTCGATGCTCATGACGGTGCCCTCGCCCCACTCGCGGTGGCGGACCGTGGCCTCGACAGGGAACGGGACGTCGACGGGCGCCTCCGCCTCCTGATGCGCGTAGGCGCTGCCGGACGTGCACGTGTCGCAGTTCCCGCACGGCTCGTCGCGCTGCTCGCCGAAGTAGGCGAGCAGGAAGATCCGGCGGCAGGCGGTCGTCTCGGCGTACTGGCGCACCATCGCCACGCGGGACTCGTCAATGCGCTGGCGCTGACCGGCGCGCTCGAGCGCCAGCTCCACCGCCTCCTCGGCGTCGACCTTGCGGACGGGCCGGACCCCTTCGCCGTCTCGCGCACCGCGCCGGCCCCGACGAGCAGATTGACGAGCTCCGCGACCCGGCGCCCGGTCAGCCCCGTCGTCTTCGCGAGCTCCTTGAGGTCCACGGCCCGCGGAGCGTCCGCCACCGCCGCGTAGACCTTCGCGATCTTGCCCCGGTCGGGAGTGCCGGAGGCGAAGAAGTTCCGCAGCCCCAGGTCCTCCGCGCGGTAGTGCAGGAAGGCGCTGGCGGGCTCTCCGTCCCGGCCGCACCGGCCGACCTCCTGGTAGTAGTCGTCGACGGACCCGGGGATCGCCGCATGCACGACGAATCGGATGTTCGGCTTGTCGATCCCCATCCCGAAGGCGCTCGTCGCGACCACGACGTCGTACTCGTCGTCGCGGAAGCCCTCGGACAGCTCCCGCCGCGCCTTCGCACCGAGCGAGCCGTGGTATGCGGCCGCCCGGAGCCCGCGCGCGGCGAGCTCCTCCGCGTACTCCTCGGTGTCCCGGCGCGTGGCGACGTAGACGAGGCCCGGCTTCGGCTGCGCCATCACCTGGTCGAGGACCGCCTCCCGCTTGGCGCGGTCCTCCTGGTGGCGCACCACCTCCAGGCGGATGTTGGGTCGGTCGAATCCCCGCGTCAGCACCAGCGGCTCGCGCATGCTGAGGCGGTCGAGGATCTCCTCGCGCACGGGCGCCGAGCCGGTCGCGGTGAGCGCCAGCACGGTGGGCCGGCCGAGCGCCTCGATGGCCGCGCCGAGGCGGAGGTAGTCGGGGCGGAAGTCGTGGCCCCACGCCGAGACGCAGTGTGCCTCGTCCACGACGAACAGCGAGACGGGCAGCCGGGAGAGCCGCTCGACGACCTCGTCGTTCGCGAACTGCTCGGGAGCGAGGAACACGTACTCCGCGGATCCGGACTCGAGCTCCTCCCACGCGCTCTGGTTCGCACTGTCGCTCTGGCTCGAGTTGATGGCGATGGCGCGCGGCGCCTCCGGCTGGGCCTGGATGCCGGCGACCTGGTCGGCCTGCAGGGCGATGAGCGGGGAGACGACGATCGTGGGCCCGGGAATCAGCGCGCCGGCGATCTTGTAGACCGCCGACTTGCCGTAGCCGGTGGGAAGCACGGCGAGGACGTCGGTGCCCGCGAGCACGGCCTCGATCGCATCCCGCAGACCCGGCCGGAGCTCTTCCCAGCCGAAGCGCGCCGCCGCGCTCTCGATGGTGTCCGCCGTGTCCGCGAGAGTCGCCGTGTCTGCCACTCGGTCAGGATAGGCAGAGGCGACCGGCTCGCCCGTGGGCCCTTGACGGCGGGCCGGTGCGCGTGAGACTCCGGCTCCGCGTGCCGGAGTCGGCGCCTCAGGCGAAGGAGGGGCCCAGGCGGCCGAGCATGCTCCACACCGTGCGGGTCAGCTCCGGGTGCTCGAGCGCGATCGTGCGGAGCAGCCCGAACTCGAACCTCTCGGCCTGCCCCGGCCGAGCCGTGGGGTGGTACGCCTGCGCGCGCTCCTGATGCAGCCCCTGGGTCTCGATGGCGTCGAAGCGCAGGATGCGGACCACGCGCTCGTCGACGCTCGGCAGCTCGTGGATGAACTGCCAGGGGTCCTCCCCGTCCCGGCAGCGGCGCTCGATCTCGGCGTCGAGCTCGTTGCGCGCCTCGGCGCGCAGGGTGTCGAGAGTGTCGATCGGATCCAACGGGGCCCCCTTCCGTCCCGACGACGATACGTCACGACCGGCGGCGGTCCGGGCGGCCCCCGCCGGATTGCAGGCGGGACGGGGGCTCCCGTAGGGTGGAGGACGCGCTCCCATCAGCTCGATCGCGAGGAAGACCATGTCGTCAGAGGCCCTGTCCGTCCAGCTCTATTCGGTGCGGGAGGCGCTCGGCACCGACCTCCGCTCCGCCCTCGAGCGCATCGCGGACATCGGGTTCCGCCAGGTCGAGCTGTTCGGGTTCACCGGGCGCGCCGAGGAGTACGCGTCGCTCCTGCCGCAGCTCGGGCTGACGGCGCCCACGGCCCACGCCGACCTGCTCGGCGAGGACTCGTCGAGCGTCTTCGCCGCCGCTCGCCGGATCGGTGTCGGCACGGTGATCCTGCCCTTCGTCGATCCTGAGCGCTGGAACGAGCGCGCGGACGTCGAGGCCCTCGCCGACGCCCTCAGCGCCCTTGCGGGCCCTGCCGCGGACGCGGGGCTGAAGGTCGGCTACCACAACCACTGGTTCGAGTTCGCGGACTTCGGCGGGGCGACGGCGCTCGAGGTGTTCGCCGACCGGCTGGACCCGGCGGTCGTGCTCGAGCTCGACACCTACTGGACCGCGGTGGGCGGCGTCGACCCGGTCGCGCTCCTCGGCCGCCTGGGCGGGCGGGTCCGCGCTCTGCACATCAAGGACGGGCCGGCGACCCGCGATACCACCCAGCAGCAGCCCGCGGGCCAGGGCACGCTCGACGTGCCGGCCATCCTCGCCGCAGCGCCGGACGCGCTGCGCGTCGTCGAGTTCGACGACTATGCCGGCGACGTGTTCGACGGACTCCGGGCGAGCGTCGACTACCTCGTGAACAAGGGAGAAGCACTGTGAGCGGTTCAGGACCGGTCGGCGTCGGCCTCATCGGCGCGGGAAACATCAGCGACCAGTACCTCGGCACGCTGACGCGGCTGCCCGACGTGCGGGTGCTGTTCGTCGCGGACATCGACGAGGCTCGCGCCGCCGCGCAGGCCGAGAAGTACGGGGTGGAGGGCTCGGGCTCCGTCGACGAGCTGCTCGCGGTCGAGGACATCGAGATCGTCGTCAACCTGACCATCCCCGCCGCGCACGCGGAGGTGGGCATGCGCGTCCTCGCGGCCGGCAAGAACGTGTGGAGCGAGAAGCCGCTCGCCCTCGACCGGGAGAGCGGCCGCGCGCTGCTCGACGAGGCGCAGCGGCGGGGCCTGCGCGTCTCGTGCGCGCCCGACACCTTCCTCGGACCCGGCCTGCAGACCGTGCGCCGGGCGGTGGACGACGGGGAGATCGGCCGCCCGCTCACCGGCCTCACCCTGTTCCAGACCGGCGGGCCCGAGCGGTGGCACCCGAGCCCCGACTTCTTCTACGCGCGTGGCGGCGGCCCCCTGTTCGACATGGGCCCCTACTACCTCACGACGCTGATCCAGGTCTTCGGCCCGGTCAAGTCGGTGTACGGCCTGGGCTCGACCTCGCACGAGACGCGCACCATCGGATCGGGCCCGCGCGCGGGGAGACCCTGACCGTCGAGATCCCGAGCCACGTCAGCGCGCTGCTCGAGTTCGAGAGCGGCGCGAGCGCCCAGAGCGTCTTCAGCTTCCAGTCCCACCTCGAGCGCGTCGGCTTCGTCGAGATCGCCGGCTCGGAGGGACTGGTGGTCTCACCGGATCCGAACATGTTCGGCGGCACCGTCGAGGTCCGCACGGGCGGCGAGACGCGGGAGGTGCCGACCGAGTTCGGCTTCCAGCGGGGCGTCGGCGTCCTGGAACTCGCCCGGGCACTCCGTGCCGGCGTGACCGAGCGCGCCTCGGGTGCACTGGCCTACCACGTGCTCGACATCATGGTGTCGATCTCGCAGTCCATCGAGGAGGGCCGCCCGGTCGCCGTCGAGAGCACGGTGGAGCGCCCCGCCGCACTTCCGGCCGACTGGGACCCGAGCGCCTCCACGCTCTGACGCGGGCCGCACCGGTGTTCGAAGTCGCCGTCACCTATCTGCTGCGCCCCGGCACCGACGGGGATGAGGTGCTGCTCGGCCGCAAGCTGACCGGCATCGGCTCCGGCCGGGTCGTCGGCCCTGGCGGCAAGCTCGAGGGTGAGGAGACGGCCGCCGAGGCGGCAGCCCGCGAGGTGCTGGAGGAGGTCGGCGTATCGGTCGCGGTCGCGGCCCTGACCCCGGTCGCCCGCCTCGTCTACACCTTCCCGCACCGGCCCGAGTGGAGCCAGACGTCGACGGCGTTCCTCGCGCGGGACTGGCGCGGGGAGCCGGTTCCGAGCCGGGAGCTGGAGCCTGCGTGGTTCCCGGTCGGCCGCCTGCCGCTCGGCGAGATGTGGGACGACGCACGCCTCTGGCTTCCGCGGGCCCTGACGGGCGAGTTCGTGCAGGCGTCCTGCAGCTACGCGGCGGACAACACGACCGTGGCCGAGTGGGACGAGCGGGAGCAGCCCTCCCCGGCCTAGCGCGGCAGAATGAGCCGGTGACCGGGTTCCTTCCTCGCATCTGGGCCTCCCTGGAGCGGGACGACGCACCGCTTCGGTCGGTACTCTCCGACGGTTCCGAGGTGCTGCCGCTCCTGCCCTCCCCGCTGCCGGCGGGGCTGCTCGCCCACGACGCGGTGGCCGCCGTCGCCCTCGAAGCCGCGCTGCTGGCGGGAGAGGGCGAGCAGCCGATCCGGCTGGACCCGGCCCGCATCGCGACGGCCTACACGAGCGAGCGGCACCATCGCCTGGACGGGATCGTCCCCGACATCTGGGCTCCGCTCTCAGGCTTCTGGGCGACGAACGACGGCTGGCTGCGCACGCACGCGAACTACGCGCACCATCGGGACCGCCTCCTGTCCGCGCTGGGCCTCGGGGACGGCGCCGGCAAGGACGACCTGGCCGCTGCGCTTGCCGGGCTCTCGTCGAGGAGCGCGGAGGAGCGCATCGTCGCCCGGGGCGGGATCGCGGCCGCGGTCCGCAGCGCCGAGGACTGGGCGGCGTCGCCGCAGGGCACGGCGGCCGCGGAGTCCCCGCTCGTGACCGTGCGGAGGATCGACGAGGCCCCGCCCCGCCCTCACCCTGCGGGGCGGCCCGGACTGCCTCTCGCCGGCTGCCGCGTCCTGGACCTCACCCGGGTGCTCGCCGGGCCGATCGCGACCCGGACCCTCGCGCTCCTCGGCGCCGATGTCCTCCGCATCGACCCGCCGGCGCTGCCGGAGCCCGCCGTGCAGTGGCTCGACACCGGCATGGGCAAGCGGTCGACGCTGCTCGACCTCGCGCAGCCCGACGCACGCGCCGTCTTCGATCGGCTGCTCGAGGACGCGGACGTCGTCGTGACCGGCTACCGACCCGGTTCCCTGAGCGCGCTCGGCCTCGACCCCGAGCGGCTGGCGGCGCGGAGGCCGGGCGTGATCGTCGCCCGCCTGAGCGCCTGGGGGACCCGGGGGCCGTGGGCCGAGCGGCGCGGCTTCGACAGCATCGTGCAGGCCGCGACAGGCATCGCCGCCGTGTCCGCGGACGCCGCGACGGGGAGGCCGGGTGCGCTTCCCGCGCAGGCCCTCGACCACACGGCGGGATACCTCCTCGCCGCCGCGGTCCTGGCACTGCTGCGCCGCCGTTCAGAGGAGGGGGCTCGTGGCTCGCGGAGACCTCGCTCGCGCGCATCGCCGCCGAGCTGCTCGCGGCCCCGCGACCGATCGCGGAGCCGCGAGCGTGGCAGCCGACCCTGCGGGTACGGGAGTCGCCGAGCGGACGGCTCACCTACGCACTGCCCGCGCTTCCGCATCCGGGGGACTGGGACGAGGTCGGCGCGCTCTGGGGAGCGGCCCGGCCGGAGTGGCGTTGATTCCCTCCTCGGGACGCGCCGCCCGGTGCCCCGGTTCGGCCCCGCCTGCCGCCTAGCCTGGCGTCGTGTCCCGTCGCACTCGCACCCGCGTCGTGGTGGCGCCGGCCGTGCTGCTCGTCCTCGCGGCGATCGTGCTCGCGGGAGTCTGGGCGCTCGGCGGATCGCCCACCCCGACCGACGCCGCTCCCTGGTCGCCGTTCCCCACTGCCTCCGCCTCCGCTGCCGCCCCCGCCGACACCGATCTCCTCACCGCCATCGCGGCCCTGCCCGAGTCGGAGGCCGGCGACGTTCCCGGCTACGCGCGGGACCGGTTCGGCAAGGGCTGGAAAGACCCTGACCGAAACGGCTGCGACGCCCGCAACGACGTCCTGGCTCGGGACCTCACGGCGACGACCTTCAAGCCGGGCACCCACGACTGCGTGGTCCTGAGCGGGGAGCTCGACGACCCGTACACGGGCGCGCAGGTGCATTTCGTGCGGGGGAACGACACGTCCGAGCTCGTCCAGATCGACCACGTGGTCCCGCTCAGCTGGGCGTGGCAGCACGGGGCGGCGGCGTGGACCGACGATCAGCGTCTCCTGTTCGCCAACGACCCAGCCAATCTCCTCGCCGTCGACGGTGCGACCAACTCCTCCAAGTCCGACTCCGGACCGGCCGACTGGCTGCCGCCCGACGAGACGTACCGCTGCACCTATGCCGAGCGGTTCACCGCGGTCCTCGCGGAGTACGGGCTCGGCATCGACGAGCCGGATCGGACCGCCCTCGTGGCGGTCGCCGGCCGATGCGGCTGAGCCCTCCGGGGCTTCCGGACTCCCGCATCGCGGGTCTCGACGTGGCCCGCGGCCTCGCCGTGCTCGGGATGTTCGTCGCGCACGTCCTCCCGGACGGGCGCTCCGAGAACCTCGCGGACGGTCGATCGTCGGTGCTCTTCGCCACGATCGCCGGCATCTCGCTCGGTCTGCTCACCGGAGGACCGACACCGCCCGGCCGCGGGAGCAGGGCGCAGGCGGTGCAGCGGGTCGCCCTGCGCGCCGTCTTCCTCGTGCTGCTCGGGCTCGTGCTCTGGACGCTGGGCAGCGGCATCGCGATCATCCTCGACTACTACGGCGCGTTCTTCCTGGTGCTTCTGCCGGTGCTCTTCGCGCCCCGATGGGTGCTCGGAGCTCTCGCGCTCGCCTTCGTCACCGCGGCCACGGCCGTGCTGGCGGTCGCTCCGGACGATCCCCGGCAGCTGATCGGCGGGGACCTGCTGCTGTGGCTGCCCACCGAGTGGTTCGTGACCGGCTACTACCCGGGCCTGGTGTGGCTCGCCTACGTGCTCACCGGGCTCCTGATCGCCCGGTCCGACCTGCGCCGCAGGAGCACGCAGGCGGTGCTGGCGATCGCGGGAGCGGTCTCCGCACTGCTCGGCTACGGCGGCGCCGCGGTTCTCGGCCTCGACGCGTCGGCGCATTCGAACACCCTGGCCGAGGCCCTCGGCGCCGGCGGGCTGGCGGTCGCGATCGTCGGCGTGCTGAGCCTGATCACGCCGCCCCGCGCGGGAGTGCTCCGTCCGCTCCGCGATGTGGGCGCCATGCCCCTCTCGATCTACACCGCGCAGATCCTCGTCCTTGCGCTGTTCCGGGCGGCGCATCCCACGGGTGCCACCGACACGGAGGAGTGGGTGCTGCTCGCCGGACTCGTGGTCGGCAGCCTGCTGGTCGCGGCGGTGTGGCGGCCGCTTCTCGGCCGTGGACCGCTCGAGCGCGTGCTCGCCCGGCTGTCCGCTCCTGCCTGAGCCGCCTGCAACGCGGGACGCGCGGGGGTTGCAGACGAGTTGCACGGCCTCAGGTCCTTCCCGGGGCCCGGTCGCGGCCCGCCAGCATGGCATCACTCCAACGTCGAAAGGCTCGCCATGCGCTCAGCATCCCCGCTCCTGCTCGCCGAGCTCGACTCCGCCGTGAGCGGGCTCGTGTTCTCCGCCCCCGACCAGCGCTTCGCCGACCTGGTCTCCGGCCTGCCTCGCGGCCGCCGGCCGCTCGTCATCGTCGCGGCCGCCACCGCGGAGGACGTCGCCTTCGCCATGAGTGTGGCGGGCCGCCAGGGACTGCCCGTGTCGGTGCTGCCCGCGGGTCGCACGCCGGCCCGGCGCGGGGGCGTCCTCATCCTCACCACGCTGCTCCGGCGCGTGGAGGTGGACCCCGAGTCGTCAACGGCCCGCGTCCCTGCCGGCGCCGGGTGGGCGGAGCTGGTCCGGGAGGCACGACGCTACGGCCTGCGACCCGCGCCCGGCACGCGGGGCGCCTCCGCCGAGAGCCTGAGCGACGCGGAGGTGGTGGGCTACGAGGTCGTCACCCCGAACGGCCGTTTCGTGCAGGTGGACCCGATCGGGGACGCCGACCTGTTCTGGGCCCTCCGCGGAGGGCACGCCCAGCCGGCGACCGTCACCGAGACGCGCGTGCGTCTGGTTCCGTTCGAGGACGAGCGCTGGTCCGCGGAGGACGCCGAGGCCGTCGTGCGGGAGTGGTCGCGGGAGCTCGTTCTCTCCTGATCGGATCCTCCGCCAGCCGGCGAGCGGACGGGGCGCGCGTCCAGCCGGATGTGCGCCCCGTCCTCGTTCAGCCGGCTCGCCGGGCAGGCAGCCTCAGCGAGCGCCGCCGGGGTTCGGGACCGCCTCGAACTCCTGCCAGGCGCGCTCGTAGGCCTCCTGGTCCCGGGTCGTCTCGAAATACCCGTCGAAGATGGCCTTGTCGCCGTGCTCCGGCAGGTCGCCCCGCTCCAGCGTCCGCTTCGCGAACGCCGCGATCTCATCGTCCCGGTCGGTCTGATCGCCCAGCCACTGGGCGAAGCTCTGCGTCATCGCGTCCCCTTCTCGTCGTCGTCGTCGTGTCGCGGGCTCAGCCCTCGGCCTGCGACGGCTTCCTTCGGCCTCGAGCACCTCGTGCTCGTTCTGCGCGTCCAGGTCCTCGCCTTCGGCCTGGGACGGCTTGTTCTCGTCGGCGTTGTCTCGTTCCATGAGCACCTCCAGTGGATCGGGGTGGCCGGCTCAGCGCAGGCGCACCGGTCCCGCGCCGATGGCGACGCGGAAGAGGAAATAGGGATAGGTGCGGAGGTCCGCACCGCCCTGGTACTTGTCCTGACGGTGCAGCTGGTTCGCCGTCACGTACAGGTAGCCCCCGCGACCGACATCGTGTCGGGCCACAGCAGGCGGGGGTCGTGGACGAGCGTCTGCAGCTCGCCCGTGGGCAGGCGCCGGAGGACGGCGTTGTGCTCGTACGCCGTGGCGTAGAGGTTGCCGTCGGCGTCCGTCTCGAGTCCGTCGCTGCCGGTGCCCTTGTCGCCCTCGTCGACGACCGTGGCGGCCACCTCCTCGTCCGAGAGGCTGCGGTCGACGAGCGCGTCGGTGCTGACGGAGTACCAGTGCCGGGAGACGAGCGGGCAGTACCAGAGTCGCGCCCCGTCGGCCGAGATGGCGATGCCGTCGGCGCCCATGGCGACCTGGGTGCTCTCGCCCTCCGGGGTCCGCTCCGCGAAGACGCGGCCTTCCGCGACGGGCACCATCTCGGCGACGGTCAGCGCCTTCGTCGAGGGATGCTCGTGCAGCCGGCGCCACGCGTCACCCGTCGCGAGGTCGACGACGATGATCGCGTTGGGGCCTTGGTCGGACGAGTCGGTGATGTAGGCGACCCCTGCCTCGTTGCGGGTGAGGTCGAAGCGGACGTCGTTGAGATAGGTGCTCGGCAGGGCGACGTGCGGGTCGAACGTGATCACCTGGGCGACCTCGTCGGTCTCGAGGTCGACGCAGACGAGCTTCGGGCCGCCGGGCTGCGTGGGCTGGAAGAGCGGACTGCCGGTGTCGAGGATCCAGAGCCGGTCCGCGGGATCGACCACGATGCTCTGCACCGAGACGAGCGCCTCGGGATCGGCGTCGGAGGAGGGCGTGTTCCACTCGACCGACGGGTACGGCTTCGGCACGCCCGCGACGAGCTCGACCACGGTCGCGGAGACGTCGTCGCCCCACTTCGGATAGTTCACGAAGATGCGGCCGGAATCGGACACGCTCACGCCGGTCGGCATGGGGCCGTCGTCGAAGGTGTGCACCACCTCGAGCTCGCCGAGCGGGCGGTCGGTCGACTCGAGGCCGTTGTCGGGACCGGTGCCCCAGAAGCTGGTCGTCATGGTGGAACCTCCGCGCTCCACGCTAGTCCGGCCACGGCGAGCGATCAGGGCGCTTGCGGAGAGCTCTCAGGGCGTCTAATGCCCGCGAAGGATGCCGCCGCGGCGAGCAGCATGAGCACCAGGGTCACCAGCAGGGCGCGGTGCAGGCCCTCGACGCCGAGACGGGGGCCGACGATCACGCCGAGGAAGGCGACCGCGACGAGTCCCGAGATGCGCGCGACCGCGTTGTTGACCGCGGACGCGATGCCGTTCCGCGACGGCGGGATGGACCCGAGCACCGCGGAGGTGAGGGCGGGGACGGTCGCGACGAGTCCCAGGCCGAACAGCAGGAGGCCCGGGAGCAGCTGAGTCCAGAAGTCCACCGGGTCGCGGACGAGGAGCATCCACGCGAAGCCCGCCGCCGCGAGGAGCGGCCCGACCGTCATGAACAGGCGCGAGCCGAAGCGGCCCGCCAGGGACCCGGAGGTGCCGCCGAGGAAGATCGAGAACAGCGCGGGCGGCAGAGTGGCGAGCCCGGCGAGGGTCGCGGGGTAGCCGGCGACCTGCTGCAGGAACAGCGTCACCACGAGGGGCCCCAGCGCGAGCGCCGCATAGAAGAACGTGGTCGCGATGTTGCCCCAGCCGAAGTTGCGGATCGTGAAGAGGCTGAGGGGCAGCATCGGGTCAGGGGCACGCCGCTCCCAGAGCAGATAGGCGGCGAACGCGACGATGCCGAGGACGAGGGGCAGGTAGACGGCGGGGAGCTCCAGCCCAGCCGGCCCTGCTCGATCAGGGCGAACACGGGGCCGGCGAGGCCCAGCGCGCCGAGCACCGCGCCGACCGCGTCCAGCCGGGGCCGGTCCCCGGGCGGTCGCGGGTCCTCGAGGCGGCGTGCCGCGATCAGCGTGGCGGCGATGGGGAGCACGTTGATCGCGAACACCCAACGCCACCCGATGAGGTCGACGATCGCACCGCCGAGCACCGGGCCGGCGACGAACGCGGTGCCCGTCCAGGCCGTCCAGCGGCCGATCGCCGTCGACTGCGCGGGACCGGAGAACGCCCCCATGAGGATCGCGAGCGAGCTGGGCACGAGCAGGGCGCCGGTGAGACCCTGCACCAGGCGCGCCGCGATGAGGATCTCCGCGGTCGGGGCCAGCGCGCAGGCCAGCGAGGCGACGCCGAACCCGATCAGCCCGGCGACGAGCACCCGGACGCGGCCGAACGTGTCGGAGATCGACCCGGCCAGCAGGATCAGCGAGCCGAGCGTCAGGAGGTAGCCGTCGATGACCCACTGGGTCGTCACCACTCCGCCGCCGAGCTCCCGGACGATGGCGGGAAGCGCCACGTTGATGATCGACCCGTCGAGGAACGCGACGAAGCTCGCGAGGACCGTGGCGACGAGGACCCATCGTTGACGCGAATCCATGCGCACCTCCCGGGTCAGGCTAGCGCGCGGCGAGCCCCCGTCGCGTTGACCCGCCTCGGGGGTGTGGGTACGTTCTCAGCCGTGCCTCCGCTGCCCCGCCCGCCGCTCGTCCTCGACCTCGGGGGAAAGGGCTGGGAGGTCCGGGACGCGCTCGGCGACACGTGGGAGTGGTACATCCGCTCCGCCATCTCGGCGGGCAACAGCGTCGGCGCGGCGGTGGGGGCCGCGCAGGGGGCGCCCGGCTGGCTGCCCGCGACCGTGCCCGGATCGGCGATCACGGATCTGCTCGCGGCGGGGGAGCTGCCGGATCCCCGGGTCGCGCGCAACAGCCGCTTCGCCGAGTGGACGGCGACCCGCTCGTGGGTCTACCGCCGGGCGGTGGAGCTGCCCGAACCGGCGGCCGGTTCGAGCGCCGTGCTGGAGCTCGACGGGGTGGACCCGGGTGCGCGCGTCTTCTGGGACGGCGCGCCGCTCGGCGAGGTCCGTGGCCTGTTCCGGTCGGCCCGCGTCCCGGTTCCGGCGGCCGCGGGTTTGCACACCCTCGCGCTGGTCGTGGCCCCCGTGCCGGAGAGCGAGCCGCAGGTCGGCCGCACCGAGCGCGTGCGGGTGCACGCGCCGCGCATGAACTACGGCTGGGACTTCTGCCCGCCGTTCCCGAACCAGGGGATCTGGCAGGGGATCCGCCTCCGCGTCGGCCGGGACCTGCTCAGCGAGGTGAGCGTCCGCACGGAGCTCCGGGGCAAGGACGGTGCCGTCATCGTGTCGACGGACCGCGACGTGTCGACCGAGGTGCTCCTCGACGGGGACGTCGTGGCCCGCGGGAGCGCCGAGGTGCACGTCGCATCGCCCGAGCTCTGGTGGCCGGCGGGCCTCGGCGCACAGCGCCTCTACGTCGTGCGGGTCTCCACGCCGGACGACGAGCGCTTCTTCCGCGTCGGCTTCCGGTCCGCGGCGTTCGAGCAGAACCCGGGGGCACCGAAGGGCGCGCTGCCGTACACCGCGGTGGTCAACGGCGTCCGGGTGCCCCTGGTGGGCTGGAACTGGGTGCCGGCCGACGCGCAGTACGCCGCGGGGCGGACGCGGCTGGCCCACCTCCTGTCGCTCGCGGCCGAGTCGGGCGCGCGGCTGCTTCGGGTGTGGGGCGGCGGGCTGATCGAGACCGAGGAGTTCTACCGGCTCTGCGACGAGGCGGGGCTGCTCGTCTGGCAGGAGTTCTCCCAGTCGAGCTCCGGCGCGCAGAGCGCCCCCGCCGCGGACGATGCCTTCGTCGACTACCTGCGGCGCGAGGCGGAGGCGATCGTGCCCACGCGGACGCACCACCCGTCGCTGCTGATGTGGGGCGGGGGCAACGAGCTCGACGAGGGTGGGGTCCCGCTCGACGAGGACCGCTCGCCCGCGTTGGCCGCCCTGCGCGAGGTCGTGGAGCGGCTCGACCCTGGCCGGCACTGGGTGGCGACGTCGCCGACAGGACCGGCGTTCCACAACCGCCTCGACGTGATCGAGTCCGCGCCCGACGACCAGCACGACGTGCACGGCCCGTGGGAGCACCAGGGGCTCGTCGACCACTACCGGCTCTACAACGCCGGGAACTCACTGGCGCACACCGAGTTCGGCGTGGAGGGGATGACGAACCGGCGGGCCCTCGACCGCCTCGTCCCGGCCGCCGACCAGTGGCCCGCCGACCGGACCAGCGCGGTCTACCGGCACCTGGGCGACTGGTGGAACAACGCGGACCTCGTGCAGCGGGCGTTCGGCGGGCGCCTCTCCGATGTCGACGGGATGCGGCGTGCGAGCCAGTGGCTGCAGGCGACCGGGCTCGCGTATGCGGTCGAGGCCGACCGCCGGCGGGCGCCTCGGTGCTCGATGGTGCTGCCGTGGCAGCTGAACGAGTCGTTTCCCAACGCCTGGTGCACCGCCGTGGTCGACTGGCTGGGCGAGCCGAAGCCGGCCTTCGACGCGGTCGCGCGGGCGTTCCGAGGGGATCGCGTCACGATCCGGACCGACGCCGTGGCCTGGGGCGGCGGGGTCGCCTCGGCGGAGGCCTGGGTGTGGTGGGAGACGGGCCGGGGCCCCGGACGCGTCGCCCTGCGTGCCGTCGACTTCGCGGGTGCGCTGCTCGCCGAGACCACCTGGACGGTCGGGAGCGCGGACGACCCGCACCCGGTGGGCGGGCTGGAGCTCCCTGCCCCTCCCGGACTGTTCCTCTGGGAGGCGGAATGGGTGGGCGCCGACGGGGAGCGGATCGACGTCGAGCGACTGGTCGCGACAGGAGCCGCGGACTTCTCCGCGCTGCTCGACCTGGCACCGGCGACGCTCGAGCTCTCCCGGACGGGCGGCACTCTCACGGTGGCGCACGCCGCCGGCCCCGCGGTGGTCGGCCTGCGGCTCAGTGATGCGAGGCCCCTCGCGGCGGCCGGGCCGCTGCTCCGCTCGACCGGGGATCCGCGCCCGCTCCTGCCGGGGGAGACGCGCCAATTTCGCGTGGACGCGGCGAGCGAGGGCGACCTGATCCTCGAGGCCTTCAACGTTCCGCCGATCCGGGTGCCCGGCCCCCACTGACCGAATCAAGGAGAAGCGGGACACTCGAGACTCGACCATGCCGATCCGGGGCCCTCGGCGGCCGGATCTCCTTGATTCGGTCAGGGAGGCGGACGCCTAGCCGGTGCGGAAGCCGCTCGCGCGGTGGGTGCCGTCGCAGAACGGCTTGATCGTCGACAGGCCGCAGCGGCACAGGGCCACGGTCTTGCGGGTGCGGGGGACCGGCGTGCCGTCGGGCAGCACGATGTCGACGTCGCCGCGGACGAGGAACGGTCCGTCCGGGCAGGCCACGACCTGCGGGCCCTCGTTCCGCCTCGACGCGTGTCCGTCCACGAGCGCCAGACTACGCGCGCACCGGCGCCGGGACCCGGAGCGCACTGCGCCCGGCCTCCCAGGAGGCGAGGATGTGCTCGGCGGCGAGGCCGTCGACGAGGAGGGATGCTCCGGCGCCGAAGAGGATGTCGGGAATCAGGTCGGGGTCGCTCTCGGCGAGGCCGCCTGCCAGGTCGCGGGCGGCGATCTGCTCGTGCACCGCATCCGCTTCGACGTGCTCGTCGAAGTACCAGGTGACGTCCTCGTCGTAGCCGAGCCGGCGGAAGCCGTTGCCGTAGTTGCGGTTCGGGATCGAGGACGTCATCTCGAACGCGGCGAGGTGACCGACCGCCGCCCCACGCAGCCGCCGGTGCAGCCCGAAGAGGGACATCTGGTTGCAGGCGGCGAGGACGATGGCGGGCGCGGCGTCGAGGTAGGCGCCGTAGGTGTCGTCGAGCCCAGCGCCCCGGAGGGTGAGCGCGTAGATCGCGGAGTGCATTCGGCCCGGCCGCCCGCCCCCGTACTCGTCCGCCTGGATCTCGACGAGCGCCGCCTTGGCCCGGCCGCGCAGCCGCGGGATCGCGAAGGTGTGCGGGTCCGCCTCCTTGAGCGTGGACACCGAGCGCAGCATGAGGAACTCGTGCAGCTGCTCGTCGGTGGCCTGCTTGGCGACGTAGCGCGAGAGGCTGCGGCCGCCGCTCGGCGCGGTCTGGTCGAACAGGAGAGCGGCGACGGCGTCCGCCGTCGGCTCCGGAAGTGCCGGAACGGGCACGAGAGCGCGCAGCTGCTGCTCGAACGCCGCCTCGAGGTCGGCGCGCGCCGCGAGGAGACCCGGATCCCACTCCAGGTCGGCGACGCCGTCGAGCCCGCTGTACGCGAGCTCGTACAGGCAGAAGAGGGACAGCTGCAGGTCGTCGTCGGCCAAGAGATCCGGATCGGCGGCGAGGGCGGCCCCGACCGCGGACGCGAACTCCTCCCGGGAGTCGGGTGTGGGGCTCTCGAGCAGGGCGAAGAGGCGGGAGCTGACTTCGCCGCGCGCCGAAGGGATTCGCATGCCGGAACCCTATCCCGGCCCTCAGCCGCCGGTGGGCGCCGGGGCGCTCCAGCGCAGCAGCGCCGCGACTCCGGACGCGTCGCCCAGCTGCGGGCCGGTGACGAGCCGGATCGAGGCGTCGGTGAGCGCTGCCGCGCGGAGCAGGGCCTCGGCCGCCGGCACCTTGCCGAGAACCTGCGCAGGCGCCGCGTCCTCGGGCGCCGTGGCGACCCACGGCTCGGCGTCGAGGGCGAGGAGCGTCCGCTCCTCGAGGGCCCCCGGGTCGAGGAACAGCACATCGACCTGCGCCTGGCGCGCGGCGTGGACGACGTTGCCGACGCCGTGCTCCGCGGCGCCGCCCTCGCGGCCGAGCTCCTGGCGCAGCCGGTCGAGCTCGGCCGTCCGGTCGGCGGTGAGCAGCCGGTCGAGCTGCTCCTCCACGAAGCGGTCGAGGGTCTCGCGAGACGCGCCTGCGCCGCGGGTGTTCGCATCCAGCTGCGCGACGAGCTCGCGGCTGCGCGGCGACAGCTGGCCGACCAGCAGCTGGCGGGCGTTGACGTCGCCCGCGACCACGAGGAGGCGGGGACGGTGCTCGAGGACGAGCGGCTCCACCACGGCCGCCAGCTCGGTCTCCGTCTGCTTCCAGATCTCCTCCACGTGGTGCTGGAGCCGCAGGTGCGCCCATCCGCCGCCCGGGATCTTGTGCAGGGTGTCGACGCGTCCCTGGACCTCCTCGGTGTGCTCGGCGCCGACCTGCGTGGAGCGGAAGACCCCGACCTCGCCGCCGTCGCGGGAGGTCTCGACGACGAGGTACACGAACTCGTCGGGACGGGTGCGCAGGAGCGGGACCAGCCGGGGGATCGGGCCCGCTTCGGCGATCTCCGGACCGTTCGGCGCTCCGGGCGTGAGGAGGTTGCAGACCAGCTCGCCGTCGCGCATGAGCACGAAGCGGGTGACGGGGCTCGGCATCCCGTCGGTTCCCTCGAGCGCGTCGGCGAGCTCGGCCAGCTGGGGGCCGGCGACGCCCGCCTCCTTCAGCCGATCGAGCACCGACCGCCGGCGGGCCTGCGCGACGCCGCGCGGATCGGCGGTGTCCATGGACGCGTCGGTGTAGACCGTCACCCAGGTCCCGGGCTTGCGGAGATCGTCGACCAGGTCGACGAGGGGAGTGCGTTGCGGCATGGCGGTTCTCCTTCGCGGCTCGGCAGGGTCAGGCGCGGTCGCGGTCGCGGTCGGTGCCGTGACCGGACACGGGATCCCCCTTCGATGGTGGTCGTTCCCACGCTAGGACGGCCCCGCTGCCGCGGAAGTGCTTTCTCAGGCGGCGGTAAGAATCGGTACCCCCGGCTCCGCGACACCGCGGCGGAGGCTCGCCCGCGACGCCCCGGAAACGACGAAGGGCCACCGTTGCCGGTGGCCCTTCGTGGTGCAGCAGGGGTTACTTGAAGACGTCCTTGACGTTCTCGCCCGCCTGCTTGAGGTTCGCGCCCGCCTGGTCGCCCTTGCCCTCGGCCTTGAGGTCCGGGTTGTTGGTGGCGTCGCCGATGCCTTCCTTGGCCTTGCCCTTGGCTTCTTCGGCCGCGTTCTGGATCTTGTCTCCGATGCCCATGGCGTCTCCTGACTCTCGTTCTTGCGGAACATTCCTAGCCTGGCCGCGATTCCTGGAAGCCGCCTGAAAGCGACGTGAGAGCTCGGGACAGGTGCATCAGCGCCCTGACGGACCCGCGGGGGTCCTGCAACCCCCTCGTCCCCGCCGAGGCGCCGCAATAGCGTGAGGCGCACGACAGAAGGAGCGGGGATGACGCAGCGCACGCGGACCGAGGAGAACAAAGGCCCCCAGCTGACCCGGAATGTGGCGCCCGGCATCCACCGGCTCGCCCACGCCTTCGTCAACTGCTACCTGGTGGAGGAGGGCGACGACGTCACCATCGTCGACGCCGCCCTGCCCGCGACGTGGCCGGTGCTCCTGCGCGCGCTCGAGGCGATCGGGAAGCGTCCCGCGCAGGTGGCGGCCCTCGTGCTGACGCACGCCCACTTCGACCATCTCGGCTTCGCCCGGCGCATCCAGACCGAGTGGAACGTGCCGGTCTGGGGTCACGCCTCCGAAGCGTACATCGCCCGCCACCCCTACCGGTACGCACACGAGGCGCCACGATCGCTCTATCCTCTCCGGCACCCGAAGGGCATCCCCGTGCTCGGTGCGATGACCGCGGCCGGCGCGTGGCGGGTGCCGGGGGTCGAGGACCTCAACTACTTCGCGCCCGGCACGGTGCTGGACGTCCCCGGCCGGCCCTCGGTGGTGTTCTCGCCGGGCCACACGTTCGGCCACTGCGCGCTGCACTTCCCGCAGCGCGACGCACTGCTCTCCGGTGACGCCCTCGTCACGCTCGACCCGTACACGGGCGGCAGCGGCGCCCAGATCGTCTCGAAGGCGGCCACCGCGGACAGCATGCAGGCGCTGGCCTCGCTCGACTCGCTGGAGGCCACGGGTGCGTCGATCGTGCTGCCCGGCCACGGCGGCGTGTGGCGGCAGGGGATCGCGTCGGCGACACGCCAGGCTCGGGCCGCCGGAGTGTCCTGAGGTCGAGCCTCAGGTCTCGATCCGGTCGGGAACCGCGTCCGGCAGGGCGTCCACCAGGCCCGCCACGGCCGCCTCGGGTGAGGTGTTCCGGGCGGCGGCGTAGCGGCGGAGCCGGTCCGCCGTGGCGCCGGTCAGGGTGACGGTGACCCGTCCGGTGACCGCATCCCGGAGGAAGAGGCCGAGGATCGGCAGCGCGACGGTGCCGAGGGCGTCGAGGATGGCGACCGCGCCGAAGATCCGCCAGTAGAGGTCTCCGGCGGCATCGCCCGGGACGGCGCCGTCGGTGGCGATGGGCAGCACGATCATGGCGGCGGCCAGCGCGACGAGGCCCAGCGTGACGAGAAGCCCGGCGCGCAGGACGGTGTGCCGTCGGCCGCTGAGGAGCAGGAGGAGGTTCGCCTGCGCGAAGGACACCGCCAGGATGGAGGCGATGCCGAAAGCCCGGAAGAGGCCGCTCAGGTCGCTGCTTCCGCTGTTCCAGATGAGGATCAGCCCGAGGAGGAACGCGATCGCGGTCACGGCGAGCCCCAGGATGCCGACGATGCGCACCGGACGGCCGGCCACGGCGAGGTGGCAGAGGGCGGCGATCCCGACCGCGCCGGTGAGGAGGGTCGTCAGCAGTACGCGGCCCTGCGTCTCGCCGAACTCGCCGCTGAACAGGGCGAGGATGCCGAGAAGCGCGGCGACGACGAGTGACACCAGAACGGCCGCGACGGCGGCCCGGCGGAGCCCCTGATGGTCCGGCGAGTCGGGGTGGTCGTGGTGCCCGGTGCTGTCACAGGCGAAGACTAGTGAGCCCCGGTCGCGCACGGAACGGCCGGGGCTCCGCAGCGCTAGGCGTCGCGGCTGTCGGCGGCGTCGGTCTCCGCCCCCAGCCCCTCCTCGGCGTCCGCGAGGTCCTCGTCGACCGGCAGCTCGTCGTCGGCGGGCAGCTCCTCGGACGCGCCGGGCTCGGTGCCGAGGCTCGCGGTGTCGACGTTCACGCCGACCGGGCGGTCCGGATGCGTGGGTTCGGCGGCCTCGAGGTCGTCGGTGGTGGACGCCACGGCGGCCACCGAGGCGACGGTGGGCCGCTGCTCGACCTCGGTGTCCGCCGGGCGGTTGCTGTTCGGGGTGCTCATGCTGGTTCCTCTCGTCGGCGGATGCTCTCCTCGACTCAAGCCCGCCGCGTCGGCGGCGGCAAGGGGTTGCGGGCCGCCGCGCCAGGAGAGGAGCCGCTACGGCACTGGCTGGAGCTGAGCGGGCGTCGGCTCGTCCGCCGTGGACGCCGTGAGCCGCAGGAAGCCGGCGAGCTCGGCCAGCCCCTCTGCCGTGGTCGGCAGGAACTCGCCGAGGGCAGGGGAGTGGACGAGGTACGCCGCCCACTTCGCGCGGGAGATGGCGACGTTGAGGCGATTGCGTAGGAGCAGGAACGCGATGCCCCGCGGCACCTCGTCGGCGCTGGAGGCGGTGAGCGAGACGATCGCGACCGGTGCCTCCTGGCCCTGGAACTTGTCCACCGTGCTGACCGGGGTGTCCCGGAAGCCCGCCTCGTCGAGCCGGCGCCGGATCAGCTCCACCTGGGCGTTGTAGGGCGCGACCACGATCACATCGGCCGGCCGCAGCGGGTCGGCGACGCGCCCGACGGACTCGTCGGTCCAGGGCAGGCCGACGTGCGCCCGGACCAGCTCGAGGACGCGCTCCGCCTCCTCCGGCGACTCGGTCGCGTTCCCCGCGGACGGCACCGGCACCGAGTGCAGGCCCGGATCGACGCCTTCCAGCACCCGATCGGTGGTCTCCGGGACGCGGGAGGTGAGGCGGCCCTCGTAGGAGAGGTCGGAGACCGCTGCGCACAGTTCCGGGTGCATCCGCCAGCTCTGGTCGAGGAAGTAGCCGAAACCCGCGGGCAGCACGTCGTGCCCGTCTGAGAGCCAGCCGAGCGCCGACTGGTCGACCGGCTCCGGATGTAGCCCCTGGCTGACCTGGGGAAGCTGCTGCGGGTCGCCGAGGAGCAGCAGCTTGCGCGCGCTGGTCGCCACGGCGATCGTGTTGGCGAGGGAGAACTGCCCCGCCTCGTCGATGACGAGCAGGTCGACGCCGCCCCGCGGCACCTTCTTGGGATTGGCGAAGTCCCACGCGGTGCCGCCCAGGACGAAGCCCCGCCGCCGCTCGGCCACCACGAAGTTCATCACCTGCTTGTTGTCGGTGAGCACCGTCCACTCCGGCGGCGTCTCGTAGCCGCGGCTCGGCGCCTTCTTCGCCACCCGGGCGGGGTCGACTCCGAGCGCCACGATCTTGCGGAGCAGGTTCTCGACCACCTCGTGCGACTGGGCGACGACGCCGATCCGCCTGCCCTGTTCGAGGAGCTTCGCGATGACTCCCGCGCCGACGAAGGTCTTGCCGGATCCGGGAGGCCCCTGGACGGCGAGGTAGGAGAGGTCGAGCCGGATGAGGCTGCCGACGATGGCGGTGACGGTGTCGCCGCCGACGACGGGGTCGAGAGTTCCTCCGTCACGGAACCGCGGGCGGTTCCGGCGCAGGAGGTCGAGCGCGGGCCCCTGCGCGAGCTCCGGCAGTCCGTCGGCCAGCTCGCCACCCCACTCGAGGATCGCGGCGCGTTGGGCCGCGGTGGGGATCGGCCGGGCGGGTGTCAGTGCGATCGGCAGCTCGGTCCAGCCGTCGACGCCCTCCCCGGCCGTCTCCTCGAGGAGCACCTCCGTGCCGTCCTCGGTCTCGGCCACGGAGAGCACCTCGGTGCTGTCGTGCTCCCCGCGCTGGCCCTCGGGGACCGGCGGGCAGCCGAGCGGGACCGGAGAGCCGTACATGATGTGCGGCTGTCCACCGACCTCGAGCCGGCTCGCGGGAGCGAGCCGCCCGCGCAGGCGCAGGATGCGACTGTCGGACTTCTTCTTGCCGCGCAGCTCCCAGTCGGAGACGACCTCGGCCGACTCGACGACGAGCACGTCGCGGGAGTCGGCCCACTCCTCGAGCGGCGTGATCTCCCGGTTGAAGTGCTCCCACCAGTACGTCTTGTCCTCGCGGCGGTGGTACTCGATGGCAGCCGCGGCCAGCGCGATCGCCTGCTGGTCCGGCGTGCGGTCGAGCGCGGCGATCCCCTCGATCGCGCTCAGCAGCCGGTCCCGCACGCGGTCCTCCTGGCGGCCGATGTAGCTGTCCCGCGGCTCGTCCACCATGGGTACCCGGCGCCGGCCGATGCCGGCCTCGTCCGCGCGGGCGAGCAGCCAGTCGCGGAGCCGGAGCGTGGAGACGCAGTCGTAGCGGTTGTATTCCTCGATCTCGGCGAGCTGGGCGGCGGCCTCCTTCTCGCGGCCGGCGTCGCGGAGGAGCGTGTAGTCGACGTAGGCGACGATCGAGTCCGCCGCGTTGGTGACGTCGCTTGCGCGCAGCTCATCGCCCATGTAGAGCGGCTCCAGCTTCTTGAGGCTGTAGGAGCGCTCGGAGATGCGGATGCTGTGCATGACCACCGGGTAGAGGTCGACGAAGACGTGCTCCCGGAGGAGGTCGTCGAGCATCGCCTCCCCGACGCCGTGCCGGGCGCAGAGCTGCTGCAGGTGGCTCCGCTCGTAGTCGGCGTAGTGGTAGATGTGCATGCCCGGGAAGCGCGTGCGCCGTTCGGTCACGTAGCCAAGGAAGTCGAGCAGCGCCTGCTTCTCCTGGGCGCGGTCGTGCGCCCAGAACGGGCGGAAGTGCTCCCGCTCGCCGTCGTGGTCGATCACGCCGAACAGGTACTCGAGGCCCCAGAAGCGGGTGTCCCCGTCCGTCCAGAGCGGGTCGCCCTCGAAGTCGAAGAAGATGTCGCCCGCGTCGGGCTCCGGAAGGGCGGCGAGGCCCGCGGTGTCGTGCACGCGGTAGCGGACCTCGGGGCGCTCGTCGGGCCCGTGCGGCGGCGCGGACAGCTGCATGCGCGCCTGGTCGCGGAGCTTCTCGAGCGTCGCCGAGCCGATCCCGTCGATGTCGCCCGTGCTCGAGGCGAGCTGGTCGATCGTGGTGATGCCCGCGTCCGCCAGGCGGCGGCGCTGACCCGCATTGAGCCTTGCGACGAGGAGCACGTCGCGGCTCGCCTCCACCTGCTCGGCGCACGTGGCGCAGCGACCGCACGCGGTGTACCCCGCGACGCCCCAGGCGATGGGAGCGGGGTCGGCGACGCGCGCGTCGACCATCTGCAGGAGGCGAGCGATGCGGTCGCGGAACACGGGGAGGATGTCGGCGAGGCGGTGCGTCGAGGTGCTGCCGTCGCCCAGCAGCAGGTGCACCTGCGGGCCGACCGGGATGCCCAGCGCCTCGAGCTGGACCGCGTAGGCGGCGAGCTGGAGCAGAGCCGAGATCTTCGCCTTGCGGGCGAGCTTCGTGTCGTAGACCTCGTACACCCAGCCGTCCTCGGTCTCGGTGCGGACGAGGAAGTCGGCGAAGCCGACGAAGCGGCCGTCATAGAAGGTGCCCTGGAAGACGACGTCGGCGCCGTCCCGCATGGCCTGCACGGTCGCGGCCATGGCGGCCCGCAGCGCGTCGGCGTCGGTCGACGGCTCGGGGCGCGCGATCTCCGCCACCCCGCCCGGGAGGCCGGGGAGTGCTCGCCGAGCCGGGCGCGGTACGCGGCGAGGGCGTGCTCCTCGTGGGTGTTGCCGAGCACGGCGGCGCGCGCCATCATGGCGTCCTCCGGCTCCTCCACGGCGGGGATCCGGCCGAGCTTCGCGTCGAGCAGGCGCATCAGTGCCCACTCGCAGCTCACGGCGGCGGTGAGGTCGCTGGCGCTGTAGTGCACCACCTCGTTGCGGACGAACATCCGGCCCCCTTCAATCCACCCGGAACCGTACCAGCGGCCTCCGACAGGCCTACCACGGGGCGTGTGTCGCAACCGTGCGGACGTGTCGCATCGGTCCGCGGTTGCGACACGTCCGCACGGTTGCAGTCAGATCCGGTCGCTGCCGCTTCCCCGCAGCTCGCCCGCGTACGCCCGCACCGAGCGCGCGTACCGCGGCAGGTGCGCGGCCAGCGCCTGCAGCGCGACGCCGACCGCTTCCCGCTCGCGGCCGGCATCCACGAGGCACAGTGCCAGGAACGCACGCACCGCGTCGTCCAGTTCGTCCGACACCGCGCTCTGCTCAGCCTCGAGCAGCGCGGCCCCATCCGCGGCCCTGCCAAGGTTGCGGAGCGAGCTGGCGAGCTGGATCACGGCCTGGCGTCGCCGATCCTCGCCGAGCCCGGCCGCCAGCGCGCGCTCGTAGAGCTCGACCGCCTCCGCCTCGTGGCCGGTCGAGTCGAACGCAGACCCCTGCTCGTACAGCGCCGCCGCTTCCGGCCCCTGCGGCGCGAGCTTCGCCAGAAGGGCGAGGAAGCGCTCGTCCCCGAGCTCGTCGAACCGCTCCCACGCGTCGGCGATCCGCTGCTCCCACTCGACCACGTCCACCGGGCTCATTCTTCCCTGTCGGGGGATCGCCGGAGCGCCCGAGCACGAGCCCCGGTACTCTCCCCGCATGTACTCCGTGTGCTTCTACACGGTCGCGAACGCGGCCCTGGTCCCGGACGTGTACCCGCGCCACCGCGCCTGGGTCGACGAGTTCGCCCGCGGGGGAGGCATCGTCGCGATCGGCAACTTCGGCAGGCTCGAGGAGGGGGCCATGAGCGTGTTCCGCTCACGCGAAGCCGCCCAGGAGTTCGTGGCCCGGGACCCGTTCGTCGTCGAAGGGGTCGCCGTCGCGTCCCCGCTGCGCGACTGGACGCCGCTGGAGTACGACTCGAGCGGTGCCCGCACGGACGGCTGATCGCCGCCTGGCAGGGTTTCGGATCGTGACACGGCCGTCCCCCTTCCGCTGGAAATCTGCCGAGAATGGGCAAGATGGCTGTTCTTGCTGTTGACCGTTGAAAGGAATCTCGTGGCTGCCGACACTCAGGACAAGGAACGGAAGCCGGGCGTGCTCGCCTCGCTGAAGGGTGCCTGGCGCAAGGTGGCCGGTGCGCGTGCAGGCGGCGCGACGCAGGAGACGCCGACTCCGGCCGAGCTGCAGACCTCCGTCGACGAGGCGCCTGTTGCCGCGTTCGCTGAGACGCCTGTCCCGCACGTGCAGGCGGCCGAGAGCTCACCCCAGGTGGACAGCTCCGCGCCGACCGAGCCGAAGCCCGCGCTCGAGGCATCCGAGGAGCGGCAGGCCGCGGTGAAGACGACGCCGGAGACTGCCGCCGAGACCTCGTCCGAGTCGGAGCCGGTGTCGGAGCCCCTCGACGTGGCGGCGCCCACGACCACCAAGCCGAAGAAGGCCGCCAAGACCGTCCCGGCCCAGGATCCGGTCGTCGGCGAGAGCACTCCGGCTCTCGGCGGCGCCTCGTCGCCGTTCATCGCTCCGGTGACGACGGAGGCCGGCCCCGACACCTCGTGGACGGTCGCACAGCTCCGCTCGCTGGCCAAGGAGCGCGGCGTGCGCGGGTACTCGTCGATGTCGAAGTCGCAGCTGCTCGGCTCGCTCGGCAACCCTCAGGCGTAGCGCTCAGGGCGCGGCCGGCAGCATCCTGCTGAGGTAGACCCTGCGGAAGCCGTCCTCCTCGGCGCGCGCGGTCTCGCGATAGCCGCGACGCTCGTAGTACGCGAGGTTTTCGGTCATCGCCTCGTTGGTGTACAGGTCGATCCGGTGCAGCCCGAGCGCGAGCGCGTGCCGTTCGACCTCGGCGAGCAGGCGTTCACCGATCCCCGTGCCCTGGACCTCGGGGTCTACGGCGAGATTGTCGAGGAGCAGTGAAGTCGGACGCGGAACCGCGATCGCGACGCCGGCGATCCTTCCGTCGAGCTCGGCCACCCACCCGGTGCCGACCAAGAGGACCGCGCGGTAGTCCTGGTCCATCGGCGCGGGACGGCGCCCGATTCGGCCGACGTACGGGGCGTACGCGAGCTCGACGAGGATCCCGACCTCTCCGGCATCGGCCGGCGTGGCGGCTCGAACGCGAACTTCGGGCACGAGCCGATCCTGCCAGGCGTCGTCCATCCGGACCGGTCCGGGCTCGCCGGAATAGCGGGCGGCTCGGCGGCGCTGACTCGAGCATGACCAAGCGCATCGGGTTCCTCTCCTTCGGCCACTGGCAGCCGGTCCGCGGCTCCCAGGTCCGCACGGGGGCGGACGCACTGCTGCAGACCATCGAGCTCGCGGTCGCGGCCGAGGAGGTCGGCGTCGACGGGGCCTACGTCCGCGTGCACCACTTCGCCCCGCAGCTCGCCTCCCCGTTCCCGCTCCTCGCCGCGATGGGGGCCCGTACCCGGACGATTGAGCTCGGCACCGCCGTCATCGACATGCGGTACGAGAACCCCTCTACATGGCCGAGGATGCGGCCGCCGCGGACCTGATCAGCGGCGGGCGGCTGCAGCTCGGGATCAGCCGGGGCTCACCCGAGACGGCCCTGCGCGGCAGTGAGTCCTTCGGCTACGTGCCGGAGGAGGGGGCGACGGACGCCGACATGGCCCGCGATCACGCCGCCGTCTTCCGCGCCGCGATCGCCGGCGCCGGCGTCGCGCAGGCGAACCCGCAGATGACGGCGGCCAACGGGCTCCTCGCCATCCAGCCGCAGTCGCCCGGCCTCTCGGACCGCATCTGGTGGGGTGCGGGGACGCGCGCCACCGCGGTCTGGACCGCCGAGCAGGGCATGAACCTCATGAGCTCGACCCTGCTCACCGAGGACACCGGCGTTCCGTTCGACGAGCTCCAGGCGGAGCAGATCACGATGTTCCGGGATGCCTGGGCAAAGGCCGGCTGGGAGCGTGAGCCCCGGGTGTCGGTGAGCCGCAGCATCCTGCCGCTCATCGACGACGAGACGCGTCGCTACTTCGGCCTGCGCGCGCAGGCGGACGCGCACGACCAGGTGGGCCACCTCGACGGCGGGCTCGCCCGCTTCGGCCGCAGCTTCATCGGCTCGCCGGACCAGATCGTCGCCGAGCTGTCGAAGGATGCGGCCGTGCGCGATGCGGATACGGTGCTCGTCACGGTGCCGAACCAGCTCGGCGTGGACTTCAACGCCCGCATCCTCGAGTCGATCGCGAAGGACATCGCCCCAGCCCTCGGCTGATCAGGGCCGGAAGCGAGACACCCCGGCAACTCGATGATTGAGGAGCGGCGAGGCCGCGTCTCGAAATCAGGGCCCAGTCATTCGGGGTCAACCCGGGCCGCGCCGCGCGTCCCTCTCCCGGACCCGACCTGGCAGGGTGGGAGGGTGCGGTCGGCGACGGGGGAGATCAGCAGCCCTTGGGCGGTGCTGCCCGCGCTCGGGATCGCCGCCGCTGCCGTGTTCCTGTTCGGCCTCCGCCTGGCGCTCGGTCCGGGCGTGCTCCTCCCGGGCTACGCGCTGCTCGTGGTCAGCGTCCTGGGCGCCCTGCTCATTCGGCGCGCCCTCGCGGCCGACCTGCTGCTCATCGCCCTCGGCCTCGGGATCGTCAGCAGCATCTCCGTCGAGGCGAACCTCGACTACCCGAACATGGCGCTGTTCGGCACGGTCATCACCCTGGCCGTGCTTGTGCCGTACCTGATCGACCGGTTCGTCTACAAGAACCACACCATCCGGTTCCCGTCGCCGCGCACCAAGTGGACGCTCCTCGAGAAGGCGTGGCTCGGAACCGCGGTCGTGCTGGCGTGGCTGATCCTGCCGAACTACTTCATCAACTCCGGCGCCTACCGCAACTGGCCGGCCGTCACGGCGCCGGACGAGGTCGCGCGGCTCTTCGTGGGCGTCAACGCGGTCGGCATCTGGGACGAGCTGTTCTTCATCTGCGTGGTGTTCACGCTGCTGCGGCGGCATCTGCCCGACTGGCAGGCGATCCCGCTGCAGGCGGTCATCTTCGTCTCGTTCCTGTGGGAGCTCGGCTACCGGTCGTGGGGCCCGGCGATCACCATCCCGTTCGCACTGGTGCAGGCGTTCATCTTCACGCGTACCCGCTCGCTGCCGTACGTCATCACGGTGCACCTGCTGTTCGACTTCTTCGTCTTCCTGGTGATCGTGCACGCGCATCACCCGACCTGGCTGCCGATCTTCGTCTACTAGGGAGCTGGGGCAGGTCTGGCGGCCGGGCCGTCAGTCCGCGCTGTGGCCGAGCCCCAGCTCTCGGAGCGCGCTGTCGACGTGCGTCCACGACGAGGTTTCGCGCGCGCCGTCTCGGATGCGGCGGTCCAGCTCGAGGAGATCCTGCCGCAGCGCGAGCTCGTGCTCGTCGAGCCCGTCCTCGAACCCCTCGGCGAGCAGGTAAGGGTGCCGGTCCGTCGCGAGAGCCATGACGGCGTCGAGGAAGACCTCGAGCGCCCGGGACGACGAGCCGGGGGAGGAGTCCCCGTCGATCTCGGCGCGCACGAAGCGGAACTCGTCGCGCCACAGCGTCATCTCCAGCGGATCCTCGCGCAGCGTGAGGACCGTGCCGATCTTCGCGGCGGCCGGCTGGCCCGCTGTCCTGCGGACGTCGTGCACGATCTCGTGGAAGTGGTCGTCGGCCAGCCCGAAGCCGACGAAGAGCAGGTGCCGGGTCATCATGGTCGCGGCGACCAGCGCGCTGTAGGCCGCACGCTCGGCGTGGAAGCCCAGGTAGTCGTCGCGGGTGAGCACGATACTGTCGCGCTCGGTGACCGTGCCGTGCAGCTTGAGGAGCCAGCGGGCGCCCGGAGTGCCCTCGCCGGGCAGCACATCGCGAGGGAGTCCGGCATCAGCGGCGGCGCGCTCGAAGAGCTCGTCGTAGTTGAGCGTGATCGCCTGCTCCGCCCGCAGCGAGGCGAGCAGGGCGGGCGCCAGTCCGTAGCGGCGCACGTTGACGATCTCGATGATCGCCGAGGCGAAGCCGCCGTCGGGGTCGCGGTTGACCGGATTGCGCAGGAACGCCGACCGCAGGAATGCCGCCTGATCCCGCGCATCGCGGCGGCCGAGCAGCAGGCTCTGCCGCTCGGCGTCGCTGAGCTCGACGGCGTCGGCCAGGCGCTCGATCAGGCCTGCCCAGTTGGGCGCTCCCGCCGTGACGCTGACGCCCGCGCCCATGAACGGCACCAGCCGCCCGGCCCGAGCCTCGGCGGCGAGCCGCTCGGCCTCGTTCAGGAGCCCGGGCGCGAGCGCACCCCAGGAGTCGCCCCGGGCCCGGCGGAGCTGCTGGGCCAGCGCGTAGGCGGGCTCGTCCCGGAGGACGAGGACCACGTCGACGCCCAGGCGCTCGCCCGTCTCGGTCACCTCGTCGAGCAGTGTGGTGAGCAGGGATCCCTGGGTCAGCCGCCCGCCGCCACCCCGCGACCCGAAAAACGGAAGAGCGAGGAGCGGGACGGGACGAGACCCCGCTGTGCCGAGTCCGTCGGCCCGGCGACGCAGCGCGATCTCGCTGCCCCGCTCGAGGAACGCGCGGACGGCGGGACGCAGCTCGTCGGGAGAGCTCAGCGCGTCCTCGGTCCCCACCGTGAGCAGGGGGCCGGGCGGCCGTCGCTTCCCGAGAGTTCCGCGACCAGCGAGCGGCCCGCTCGGAGATCGTCGACCTCCGAGTGGCGAAGACGCGAGGAGAGGTCGGGGAGCACGCTGCGCCACGACTCGGTCACCTGAGCGCGGGCGTCGGTGGGCAGCAGCCACGCGTCGCACGCGAGGTGCTCGATGTTCCCGCGCACCACGAAGAGATGGGACGCCGAGGTGCTCATCTTTCGATTGTGCTTCTCCCTGCGCCCTAGCGCGCCCCCGTTGACGCCGCGGCGGGGGCGCGTTCTCGGGTACGACAACGGACGCCTGGGCCCGCGTCCCGCTGATGAGCGGCGAAGCGGCCCAAGCGGCCCGATGATCTTGAGTGGAAGCGCAGCCGGGCCTCGCTACCTCCCCGCGCTGATCGAGGCGTCGGCGAGGGGCGAGGTCTCGACCCCCTGATGGAGAGTCGGACCGAGCGACCACCTCACCCCGCTGATTGAGGAGATCGCGCAGCGATCGTCTCGAAATCAGCAACGGAGCCGCGCGGCCTCCACCCCGAAATGGACGCTCCCGGCGGTGCTCCCAGGTCCGTTCCCGCCGGAACCGATGTCGGAGGGTGGTCGTATGTTGTGGGCATCGGATCGGAGAGGAGTCCCTGCTCATGTCGCTGTTGACTCCATCGACCGGCGCCCCGGACGGCGGCTCGGAGGGTGCCGAGCGGCTGACCGCGCTGCGCTACGCGGTGGATGATCTGCAGCTGAACGAGCGGGACACGAACTTCTTCACCGCGCAGCGGTACGTGATCGTGGACGAGGTCCGGCAGGCGTTCGAGAACGCCTACGGCGCCTCGCTGAGCACCGACCCGGCGGGCCTGCAGGCGCGGGCGCTGCGGGCCGAGGTCGCGGGCGCCATATCGATCCCGGAGGTCACCGCGGAGGCCCTGGTGGTGCGGGCACGGACTCTGGTGCACGAACTGCCCACCACCTTGGAGAGGTTTCGCGACGGGGCGTTCGGGGAGCGGCACGCCCGGATCCTCGCCGACGCCACCGCCGGCCTCAGCCCGGCCGAGATCGCCGAGCTGGAACGCCGGGCGCTGCCGTACGCGGAGACGCTGACCGCGGCGAAGTTCGATCGCAAGGTGAAGGTGCTGGTGCAGCTGATCCACCCGGACGAGCTGACCGAACGCCACAGGAACGCCTACGCCGAGCGCGAGGTCCGCCGAGAACCGGCCAAGGACGGCATGGCCTGGATCGGCGCCTACCTGGCGGCACCGGTCGCGTCCGGGATCGATGACTTCCTCGACAAGGCCGCCCGCTCGCTGAAGACCAAGGACGAGACCCGCACCCACGCGCAGCTGCGGGCGGACGTGTTCCGCGACGTGCTCCTCGACGACGGGGCCATCCTCCCCGCCGAGGACGGCCACACCCACGCCCGGATCCCGAACGCCCGACCCCGCGGCATCGTCCCCACCGTGCACGTGACCGTGCCGGCTCTCAACCTGCTCCCGTTCACCGCCGGCGGAGCCGCGGAGCCCGACATCGAGTCAGCGGCCGATCAGCTCGCCGCCCTCCCGGCTCTCAAGCTCGCCGGCCGCTACGGGGAACCGGCCATGCTCGCCGGTTACGGGCCCATCGACCCCGAGACCGCCGCGCAGCTCGTCGGGCAGTCGAAAGGGCTGCACCGGATCCTGACCGACCCCGACACTGGAGTCACCGTCCAATTCGGCCGCACCCGGTACCGGATCCCGGAGGAGCTGGCCCGGTATCTCCGTCAACGGGACGGGACCTGCCGGTTCGTCGGCTGCAACCGGCCCGCCGACCGGTGCGACCTCGACCATACGAAGCCATGGGAGGAAGGCGGCTGCACCGACGCCTGCAACCTCGCCTGCCTCTGCAAGGGCCACCACCGCCTGAAACACGGAACCGACTGGACCATCACCCAAGACCCGGACGGATCCGGCGAGCTGATCTGCATCTCACCCGCCGGGAAGATCTACCGCACCGAACCCGCGACCAGGATCGCCGCCCGGCCACCCGGGGCACCACCCGGGAGAGCGGTCGCGCAGACGACGTGGGCACCGGACGGTACGGAGATTCCGCCCTTCTAGGCGCTCGCCTCAGCATGGGGCCTGATTTCGAGACGCCCGCTCCGCGGGCTCCTCAATCATCGGTGGAGGGCGGTGCTCCTCCATGGGGTGATGCCGAAGCCCGCACACCGATGATTGAGGAGCGGGCGTCAGCCCGCGTCTCGAAATCAGGCCCCTAGCGGCCGACTGCGGCCGCGGTCCGGCCCGCGTCGCCGGGTGACGTACTCTGCGAAAGCGGGCGGCCGTCAATCCCTCGCCTGCCCGAAGGGCCTCCGGGCCGCCGGCAGACACAGCAGAGTAGGGCAGGCAGCGCGATGCAACAGGTTCGACTGGGGAACTCGGGACTCCGGGTGTCGAGGGTCATCCTCGGCTGCATGAGCTACGGCGACCCGAGCTCCGGTCCGCATCCTTGGTCGCTCGACTTCGAGGCGACGCGGCCATTCCTTCGTCAGGCCATCGAAGCCGGCATCATCACCTTTGACACCGCGAACGTGTACTCGGCGGGCAGCAGTGAGGATTTCCTCGGACGCCTGCTGCCCGAATACGCGCGCCGCGAGGAGATCGTCATCGCCACCAAGGTCCACGGGCGGATGGGTGACGGCCCGAACGGCTCTGGCCTGTCCCGAGGCGCGATCCTGACCCAGATCGACGCCAGCCTCCGGCGCCTGCGCACGGACTACGTGGATCTCTATCAGATCCACCGCTGGGACCCGCACGTGCCCATCGAGGAGACCATGGAGGCTCTTCACGACGTCGTCAGTGCTGGCAAGACCCGCTACATCGGCGCGTCCTCCATGGCGGCGTGGCAGTTCGCGAAGGCGCAGCAGACCGCGGAGCGGCACGGCTGGACCCGCTTCGTGTCGATGCAGCCGCAGTACAACCTGGTGATGCGCGAGGAGGAGAGGGAGATGCTGCCGCTCTGCCTCGACCAGGGTGTCGGCGTCATCCCCTGGAGTCCGCTCGCGCGGGGTCGTCTGACCCGCGACTGGGACACCGAGACGGCGCGCACCGAGACGGACGAGTTCGGCCGCACCCTGTACACGCAGGCCGAGGAGGCGGACCGCCGCGTCGCGGAGACCGTCGCGGCGATCGCGGGGAGCGGCAGGTGTCCCGCGCTCAGGTCGCGCTGGCCTGGGTGCTCGCCCAGCCCGCCGTGACTGCGCCCATCGTGGGCGCCACGAAGGCGCACCACCTCGAGGACGCGGTTGCCGCGGCCGATCTGGTCCTCACCGACGATGAGCTGAGCCGGCTCGGCGAGCACTACGTGCCGCACCGGCCCGTGGGCTACTGAGGGGCGATGAACCACCCACCTCAGCGCGTCTGCTCGACCCCTTGCGCGGCGCCCCCGTGCAGGGCGAGGTACTTCTTCGCGTTGCGGTACTGCCGAGTGAGGAGGACGACCAGGATCACGCCCGTCACCCCGCCGAAGATGAATGTGACCACATTGCTCTGCGTGAGCCCGTGCCCTCCGGCGAGGGCGAGCAGGACGAGACTCAGATAGGCGCCCCCGAAGAGGAGCGCGAGCCCGACGACGCTGACCGGCTGGAGCGCCACGAGCCGGGTGGCATACCGCACGGCCTCCGGCTCCTCGGCAGGCCTGATGCGGTCGAACTTGCCCGTGACGACCGAGTAGGGCACGCCTTGCCGGTTGCCGAAGTTCGCCGCAGTGAGCCGGCGCAGGTCCCGCCCGGACCGCCAGGTGAAGATGAGGGTGACGAGGCAGCCGAGGAAGCCGCCGATCATCAGCGCCAGGCCCGCCGCAGCCGAGAAGTCGCTGGTGGCGAACACGGAGCGGAAGAGCGCGAGGCTGACCACGAACCCCGCAACGGCCGTGCCCACCGCCAGGAAGATCCACTTGCGCCGGGTGGCCGGAGGGATGGGCGCGTCGTCCACGGTCGGGTGCTCGGCGTCCGGATGGCGGGCGCGATACCGCTTCGCCACCGCCTCCCCGACGAACAGGGCGTAGGCCAGTGCGGCGCCGCCCAGCGCGCTGGCAATCAGCGCGATCGGGATCGGACCGCTGAAGGCCGCGGTCAGTCCGATGAGGAGCACGGCTCCGACGGCGGCGAAGCTCGCGGCGAGGATCAGCGTCGTGCGGCGGGACTTGCGCCGGACCTCGGGATCCGTGTCGCCGCGGAGGCTCAACACGTAGTGGGCGACGGTGAAGTGCGGCAGCACGAGCAGCAGCGTCGGCAGCGTGCGAAGCGCGCCGAGACCGCTCTCCTTGTCGAGGTCCGTGATCGCGATCACCACGGCCCCGAGCAGCAGGATCAGGAGATCGAGGACCACCAGGCCGAGAACGTACAGCGTGCGCATCGTTGCTCCTTGCTTCAGTCGAGATGGCCGGCGGCGGCCGGAACGAGCGGGTGGGCCGCGAGGTAGCGACGGGCGTTCCGCAGCTGAAATGCCAAGGCGCCGCAAACGGCGACGCAGGTTCCGACCACGCCTACGACGCCGACCACCGCCATCACGTCGGCGGTGTCTCGGATGGGCTCCGACAGCTGTTCGGCCTCTATCCCGAGCGTGGCGGTCAGGTACGCCAAGACGATCGCCATGAGGAACGGGAACCTGACCGTGCTGATGCGGGCATAACGACGGGCGAGAGGGACCAGCTCCGGGCTCAACTCAGGACCACTTCCGCGCCCGACCGCTCGCCGGATGGCGGGCACGCGGGATGGCGCGGTGACGGCGAGCTGTCGAAGCGCCTCCGTCAGCGGCCAGGCTACGATCGCGGCCGCCACGCCGAAGGCGAGCAGCCCATATACAAGGGCGAATCGAACGGCGCTGGGCCACTCGTCGGCAAGCCGCTCGTGGAGGGAAAGACTTAGTCCGAGCATGAGCGCCGCCGTGACAAGCCCGGTGCCTACGCCCCACTCGGCGGCGTTGAGCCACCTGGACCGGATCTCGGCGCGACCCCACTTCTCAGGAGCCGCCGCCGGCGGTCGCTTCGCCTGATGCTTGCGAATCGCGAGCGCGACCATGACGTTGCCAACGCTGAGCGCCGCCGTTCCGGCCAGGAGCGAGAGGTTCTCGAGCTGTGCCACGTGCGCGGGGACAGCCACGATCACAACGGCACCGACCAGCTGAACGGCACCGATGATGACCGCCAGGCGCGTCAGTTGCGCCCGCGACTCAAGCGGCCACCACTGAACGAGAGCGCCGTGCACGATCGCTGGAATGGTCATCAGAAGAAGACCCACTGCGTGTAGCGCGAGCGGGACGGGGTCGCCGAGCACCCCGCTCGCGAAGAGGCGAGACATGCCCGCCACCAGGAGCGCGACGAACAGCACCGCGGACGCCACCATGTGGACTGCGCGCACGACGGACCCGCTCCTCTCTCGGCGGCGGAGTCAGACGGCGAGGACGTCGGCGTGCGTGGCGGCGTAGCGCTTCGCCCGCCGCCACTGGCGCAGCACCAGCGGGACCATAACGACGAAGACGACGACCAGCAGAACGCTCAGGTAGACCGAGAAGGGGCGGAGGCCGGCGCCGTCGTCACCGAGGGCACGGGGGAGCTGCTGGCAGAGGATGCCGAGGTAGAGGAACGTGAACTGCGCGATCTGGAAGGGGTAGTACGCGGTCATGATGCGCGCGTACCGGGCTGCTCGCCCCTCCTCCTCCTCGCTCAGGTCCTCCTTCTTGCCCTTGATCACCACTCGTGCGATGGTCCGGAGGTCCGAGACATATCGGCCCTTCACCTCCCGCACCTGACGAAGCAGCGGCCAGGCCACCACCATGCAGGCGAACGAGCCGGTGAGGAACGCCAGCGAGAGCGCCAGCCACACCAGCATCAGGCTGCTGTCCCGGTCCCCGGCCTCGGGCACGACCGTCTCGAGCACGAAGAGCCCGACCCCGAAGACGAGAAGGGCACCCAGGAACCACAGCGCCACCGTGCGGCTCTTGCGGCGGATGACGTCGCGATTCCAGACCGCCGACGGTGCAGGCGGACGGAGGTCGTCGCGCCGGCGCACCCAGCGCGCGAGAGCGACGTTGGCCACGGTCAGTACTGCGACGAGGGCGAGGTACAGCGCCGGCTGCCACATCGGCATCCGCTGCTCTCCCGCCACCAAGACGGCCAACACCGCGCCGACCACCTGGAGCGCGACCGTCACGACCACCATGCGGAGCAGGTAGCGGCGGCCACGACCACGCCACGGCTCGATGGGCCACCACTGCACGAACGCACCGAGGGCGACGGCGGGAAGCGTCAGCAGGATGAGCGCCGCGAGCGCCAGGTAGTAGGGCCAGCCCGCCGGTCGCGCTCCACCGGCCAAGACGATGCCCGTCACTCCGAGCAACACCAGCACGGTGAACACGAGCGACGAGAGGACGACATACAGGGCCCTCATCGGCGGGCCTTCCGAGCGCACGACATCATGGGTCCTTTCCTCATCGGGTTGAGGGTCGGGTGTTCGTAGCATAGAACGCGCTGAATGCTGGCCGCACGTCGGCTGACGGTCAACCCCTCGACGCCGATTTGTGGCGTCCAGGCCGTCTGGGAGTACCTCGCAAGAGGCGGTCAAGGCGTCCTGCCGGCGCGTCGGTGTCCCGATCCTCGGCGCGTCGCGTCCCGAGACGATCGCGGACTCAGTGCAGGCGGTCGAGCTGCTGCTCGGTCCGGAGGAGCTGTGTCAGTTCAGCGAGGGGAGCGCGGCGGCGTTCCAGCATCGCAGCGCTGCGCGGCGGAGGTCAGGGAAGGCGGATGGCCTCGTCGCGCTCGGCGAAGCGTCCCGACTCGATGCCGCGGGTGAGCGCGTCCACGACCCAGCCGCGCATGGGGCCCGGGATGCGCGGGTAGCCGAGCAGCGTGGCGGTCTCGGTGAGCAGCTCCTCCGCGCTCAGCTCGTCGACGCCTCCGAGCACGAACTCCATCGCGTTGAGGAGCTCCTCCCGGCTGATGTCGGCGAGGCGGCGGACGCTCGGGTCGCCGACCCGACGAGCGGAGCGCCAGGTGGCCGGCTTGGTGCCGGTGGGCCAGGCGAAGTCCTCGATGACCCGGAACTGCGGGGCGACGACGCGCGTCATGTGGTGGCGGCGCTGCGGGTCGAGGCGGGGGATGCCGAAGCGCTTGGCCAGCAGCGTGATCAGCCGCTGGAGCGGCATCGGGCCCTCGATGTCGAGGATTTCGCCGGCGGTGCGCACGAGGCCCGGAGCCGCCATGCGCAGGTTCCGCAGCAGCTCGGGGTCGCCGACCTGCTCGTCCGGAGCCAGACGGTACGGGCTCACGGTGATGCCGGTGCGCGACTTGGTGACCGGCGGACGGGGGACGCGGGCCCGGGCCCAGTACTGAGGACCGGTGGTGATGGCTTCGGGCTCGGGGGCGGGCTCAGCGTCCAGCTCGTCGACGGGCGGATCGGTCAGCCGGCGCACCGCGGCCACAAGAGCGGCGTCCACTGCCCGGGGGCCCGCATGCGGCTGAGAACAGCGGAGGCACGGGGGTCGGAAGGCATGCTTTGACAATAGAAGTGAGGAGGAGTACAACTCCGCTGATTCGCGCGGTGTCGCGACCGAATCGCTCGGATTTCTCTCAGTTGAACGGTTTTCGCCCCTTCCAGCCACGCCCGGCGCGCCGGAAGCCCCCGCCGGAGGGCGCGTCGTAGCGTCGAGCACCGGGCGGCGCCGCGCCCGAGGAGAGGACGCCAGTGCCGCTGTACGAAGCCCTCCGTCCCGCCACGCGCATCTGGTACGCGCTGCACCTGAAGGAAGCCGGCTCGGTCCCGCGCCCGCGCGACCTGCCCAGCTGGCGGCCCGCCGACTCGGGCTTCGACTCCGTGCTGCTGCTCGGCAACGGCCCCTGCCACGGCTGGGGCGTCGCGACGCACGCGCTCGCGCTCACCGGGCAGCTGGGTCGCGAGCTGCCGACCCGGACGCAGCGCCCGTGCGGTGTCGACTACATCGGCGACGAGACCATGAACCTCGCCGCAGCCCTGCCGTGGCTCGGGAACCGCGAACTCGGCGCGTACGACAGCATCGCGGTCGTTCTCGGGGTCAACGACGCCGTCCGGCTCACACCCGTCGCCGAGTGGACGAAGGGTCTCCGACGCCTCCTCGACACGCTCCTCGACCGCGCAGCGCCCGAGGTGCCCATCCTCCTCGCCGGCATCCAGCCTCCGAGCTCCGTCCCGATGTACCAGACGGCGCTCGGCGCTGTGGCGGACCGGCATGCGCGCCGCCTCAACGCGGCGAGCGCCTCGATCGCCGCCGACTACGACCGCGTCCGGTTCTTCCCCCTCGGTGCCGCCGACCTCACCGGCGCCCGTCCCTACGGCTCTCCGGAGGCCTACGCCGAGTGGGCGAGCATGCTCGCGGACCAGCTGGCGCCCGTGCTGAACGAGCAGCGTGTCCGGGATGGTGGCGCGGTCCGCGCCCTGCCGGACCTCTCCCCGGTGTCCGACTGGGCGGGGATCGACCAGGCGATCGAGCTCGCCGCAGAGGGCGGTTCTGCAGAGCTGCAGCGCATCGCGCGGGAGGCGAAGCGCCGGTTCGGCGTCGAGATCGCCACCGTCAGCCTCGTCGACGGCGACCGCCTCCGCTACGCGATGCCCGGCGGGCTGCCGAGCGTCGTCCCGCTCGAGCTCACGTTCTGCAAGTACGCGGTGGAGCAGCCGGACCCCCTGGTCGTGCCGGATGCCCGGCGCGACCCGCGCTTCAAGGTGAACCCGTTCCGGGAGGTCGCGTTCATCAACTTCTACGCGGGGCACCCGCTGCAGTCGCTCTCCGGCGACACGATCGGCACGTTCTGCCTCATGGGCGTCCGCCCCCGATCGGCGTCGGCCGTCGATCTCGACGCGTTCTCGGCGCTCGCGATGCAGGCCCAGGACGAGCTGCACCGGATCGAGCGCGGCGCGGCCCTGTCCGGCGAGCCGGCCGGCCAGCCCGTCGAGTCGGTCGCCGCGCCGGCGGTGGCTCAGACGGCGGAGAAGACCACGCGCTCCAGGTAGTCGTTGCGGAAGGCGCCGCGCGCGTCCAGCCGCTCGGCGAGGCGCACGAAATCGGGCAGGCGGTCGTACAGCTCGGCGATCCGGCCAGCGCTCGTCGTGAAGACCTTGCCCCAGTGGGGACGCGCGCCGAACGGCTCGAGCGCGGCCTCGAGCGCGGGCAGCAGCGCCGCGACCGCGGCCTCGTCCTGCACCCAGGTGAAGTGGAACGCCACCGAGTCCTGCTCGTAGGCGGGGCTCAGCCAGAGGTCGTCGCGCTGGATGGAGCGGATCTCGGAGGTCTGCAGGAGGGGCGCGATCCGGTCGGCGAGGCCCCGCATAGCCTCGAGCGCGGGCACGGCCGACTTGAAGGGCAGCAGGTACTCGGTCTGCAGCTCCTCACCGGCGCTCGGCGTGAACTCCATCTTGAAGTGGGGGAGCCGCGCCGACCAGGGCCCCGGCACGCCCTGCTGGACGGTCGAGTTGACCGACGGCATGCCCGGAATCGGATGCCGATCCTCGGGCGCCGGGAGCGCGCCGAACAGCTCGGCCCCGAGCTCGGGGTCGCCGGAGCGGCGCTTCACCCAGATCTGGTCGAGAACGTCGTCGCGCCAGCGGGTGAACACGCTCACGCTGTAGCCGGCGCCCATGATCTCCTCGAAGTTCGCGAGAGCCGCGTCGAGCGGCAGGCGCTCGAACACGGTCTGCGCGACCTCGTAGGTGGGCTCGATCCGCAGGTCGAGGCTCGTCACGATGCCGAGGGCGCCGAGGGCGACGACCGTTCCCGGGAACTCGGAGTCCTCGTCGCGGACGAAGCGGCGCAGCTCGCCCTCGGCGTCGACGAGCTCCACCGCCGTGACCGCGGCAGCGAGCGACCCGTTGCCCACGCCGGACCCGTGGGTCCCGGTGGCCACGGCACCCGCCACCGAGATGTGGGGGAGTGAGGCGAGGTTCGCGAGCGCCCACCCCTGGGGCTCCAGAGCGCCTGCGAGCTCGCCGTAGCGGGCGCCCGCGTTGACCGTCACGACGGAGCGGCTCTCGTCGATCTCGGCCACCGCCGGCATCGCGGCGAGCGAGACGAGGACGCCCGAGGTGTCGGCGATGTCGTTGAAGCAGTGCCGGGTGCCGAGCGCCCGGATCGCGGGCGACCGGCTGACGAGCTCCTGCAGCTCCTCGACGGTCCCGGGCGACTGCACCTCCGACGCCCGATAGGCGTAGTTGCCGGCCCAATTCGTTCCCGCGGTCACGGTGCTCCTTCGTCGCAGAGGTAGGCGAACCAGCCTACGTGCGCAGGGAAGAATGGGAGGCCGCGCCCTGCGCTGTGCGCGCCGTCAGATACCCCGCTTCCGGCGGGGAGAGGAGAACAAGTGGTTACCGCCAGGATCACGCTCGACCGCTCGGCAGAGATCGCGCCCGTGAACCCGAGGATCTTCGGGTCGTTCGTCGAGCACCTCGGCCGCTGCGTCTACGACGGCATCTACGAGCCGACCCACCCCACGGCCAACCAGGACGGCTTCCGGCAGGACGTGCTCGACCTCGTCCGCGAGCTCGGCACGACGACGATCCGCTATCCGGGCGGGAACTTCGTGTCCGGCTACCGATGGGAGGACGGCGTCGGCCCCCGCGAGAGCCGGCCCAAGCGCCTCGACCTCGCCTGGCACTCGCTGGAGACGAACGAGGTCGGCGTCGACGAGTTCGCGAAGTGGTGCAAGGCCGCCGACAGCGAGCTGATGATGGCGGTCAACCTCGGCACCCGCGGCGTCGACGCGGCGCTCGACCTGCTCGAGTACACCAACCACCCGGGCGGGACGCACCTGTCCGACCTGCGGGCGAAGAACGGCTCGCCCGAGCCCTACGACATCCGCATGTGGTGCCTCGGCAACGAGATGGACGGACCCTGGCAGGTGGGCCACATGTCGGCGGACGACTACGGCAAGATCGCCGGACGGACCGCCTCCGCGATGAAGATGCTCGATCCCACCCTGGAGCTCGTGGTCTGCGGGTCGTCCGGCTCGCAGATGCCCACGTTCGGGGACTGGGAGCGGATCGTGCTCGAGCACACCTACGACTCGGTCGACTACATCTCCTGCCACGCGTACTACCAGGAGCGGAACCGCGACCTGGGAAGCTTCCTCGCCTCGTCGCTCGACATGCAGTACTTCATCGAGACCGTCGTGGCGACCGCGGATCACGTGAAGCACAAGCTGCGCGGCAAGAAGACGATCAACATCTCCTTCGACGAGTGGAACATCTGGTACCTCGAGGAGCACATGCTGAAGTCGGAGGAGAAGAGGGAGGACTGGCCGTACGCGCCGCGCCTTCTCGAGGACGTCTACTCCGTGGCCGATGCGGTCGTGCTCGGCAACCTGCTGATCACCCTGCTGCAGCACAGCGACCGGGTCACCTCGGCCAGCCTCGCGCAGCTCGTGAACGTGATCGCGCCGATCGTGACGGAGCCCGGCGGGCCGGCCTGGCGGCAGACCACCTTCTTCCCCTTCGCCACCACGGCGGCGCTCGCGAAGGGCCGCGTCATCCGGCCGATGATCTCGGCGCCGAGCTACGACACGAAGGCGTACGGCGGCGCCGCGCTGGTGGATGCCGTCGCGACGCTGGACGACGAGGCCGGCAAGGCCGCCGTGTTCCTGGTGAACCGCAGCCAGGACGAGCCGATCACGGTCGAGCTGGACGTCCGCGGACTCGGCTCCTTCGGCAGCGTCCGCGCCTCCAGCCTCCACGACGAGGACGTGTACGCCAAGAACACGCTCGAGGACCAGAACCGGGTGGCCCTCCGGCCGAACGACTCGGCCCGCGTCGACGGCGGGACGCTGACAGTCACGCTGCCGCCGGTGTCCTGGACGGCCCTCGACCTCGGCTGAGCCCGCGGCCCCGCACACGAGGAAGGACCCCGGAAACTGTCCGGGGGTCCTTCCTTCTTCTCGGGCCGGGATCAGCCGCAGGTGTAGGTGACGCCGTCGACGTCCCAGGTGCCCTCGCCGAGCTGGTTGCACACCTCGACGGCTGCGTTGACGGCGGAGGCGCTCATGGCGATGGCCACGCCGACGATGGCGAGGGTCAGAACCATGACGACGATCGACACCCAGATGCCGGCGGTCGCGGGGCCGTTCTTCGCGCCGACCTTCTTCGACTGGGACTTGGCGATGATGCTGAGGATGAGCCCGACGAGGGGGCGACGAACGCGAGCACGAGGCCCGCGATGCCGAGCCCGCGCCCGGGGACGGGAGCAGGCGTCGCAACGGTCTCGACGGGAGCGGGGGCGGGGGCGGAGGTGGTCATGAGTGTCGTTGTCCTTGAGGTTGGAGGGCCAGGAGTGCGGCAGCTCGTCGGCCGCGGAAGCGACGCTATTGACCGGCGAAGCCTGGGATCCGGCCGGAATGGGGCGTGCAATCTCCCTGCTATCTGACGCGGGGCGTGCGCAATGCGGCGCAGTGCAAGGGGTGTCGTCCCTGGTCCGGCGGGTGTTGGCTGGGGAATGCGGCCGCAGCACGGTGCGGCCATGGCGACGGAGGGAGCACCGATGGCGGACGGCGACGTGCGGACGCGGGACAAGCGCGGGCAGTGGGTCAACGAGGTCGAGGGACACCCGGAGCGCTCGGAGAGCTATTCGGGCAAGGAGGAGGCCATCGAGGCCGGCGCCGCGCTCGCGGAAGAGCTCGGCTCGACCCACACCGTGGAGGACGCCGCCCCGACCGGCGTCATCACCGACCCGGGCGACTGAGCCGCACCGGCCCACGGAGAGGAAGGAAACGTCATGCCCGACAAGGAGGACCTGCCCTCGACGATCGCCCGATCGGACGAGCACGCGCAGGAGATCTACGAGAAGACCCTGGAGTCGGCCGAGAAGGAGTACGGGGACGGCGAGCGCGCCCATCGCACCGCATTCGCGTCCCTCAAGCACTCCTACGAGAAGGTCGGCGACCACTGGGAGGAGAAGGACCAGAAGGGCCCCTCCGACGAGAAGGCGGAGGGTGGCCGCGACTCGGCCGGCGAGACCAGGGGCGGCGTCGACGCCAACGCGTCGAAGGAGCACCTGATGGACCTCGCGAAGCGGCTCGACATCAGCGGGCGTTCGTCGATGAAGAAGGACGAGCTGGTCGACGCGATCGAGAAAGCCAACGCGCGGGCCACCCGCAAGGCACGGGAGTAGCGGGCACCCCTACCTGGTACGTTCCGGCCCAGGTTGCGCGGTACGCCGTACCATCCGGGCCGGAACGTACTCATGGGCGGCCGGGACCCGGGGATCGATCCCGTGTCCCGGCCGCCCGGTCGGTGTTGCGGCCGGCTCAGCCGACGAGGGCCGGCCGGCGGTCGAAGGCGAAGAGGCCCTCGGGGTCGGCGGCGCGGCGGACGGCGTCGAGGCGCTCCGCGATCTCGGGCTTCCATACGCGGTCGAGAGCGTCGGGACCGTTCGCGCGGCCCACGAAGTTGATGAGCAGCTCCTCGGCCCGCCACTGCTCGAGCCTCCCGAAGACGCCGTGAATGACCTCCGGGATGACCGTGTCGAGCAACTCCGGGACGGGCGCTCCCAGCAGGAACAGGCTGTACGCGGCGCCGCGGCCGCTCACGGCGTTGGGCTCCGCGGCCTGCTCGGCGACCTTGCCGCCGAGCGTGCGGATCTCGGCCATGATCAGCGGCACCGGAGCCTCCGGGCCGACGGCGGCCCAGAGCGCGTCGACGACCTCCTGGTCGAACGACTCGAGCAGCATCCCGCCCTCGTTGACCGGCATGGGCGTCGTGGGGTCGGAGTGGATGAGTCCGATCTGGGAGTAGGGGAGCATCCCCACCATGTCGAGCAGCGGCGTCGCGACCGCGCGGATCGGCGCGAGGATCTCCTCGCCCCGCACCGCGTCGTCCAGCGCGGCGAACCGCAGGTGTGCGACGAACTTGCCCCGCAGCGGCTCCGGGATGTCGGGCAGCGGCGGGACCCGGATGAGGCCGATCGACGCCGAGGCGCACAGGGGCAGCGTCTTTGACCACGAGGCGAAGGTGTCGAGCACCTTCTTGACGTCGGGCTCGTCGAAGTAGAGGCCCCCGCCGTAGATCGTCTCGATGGGGAACACGTCGAGCGTGACCGCGGTGACGACGCCGAAGCCGGTCTTGCCGCCACGGAGGGCCCAGAAGAGCTCCGGGTTCTCGGTCGGCGACGCGTGCACGAGGCCCTGCGCGGGCGTCACGATCTCGATCGACTCGACGTGGTCGGCCGCGAAGCCGTAGCTGCGCGCGATCGGGCCCATGCCGCCGCCGAGCACGAAGCCGACGACGCCGACCTCCGGGCTGGAGCCGCAGAGAGCGGCGAGTCCGTGCGGAGTGACCGTGTCGAGGACCTCCTTCCACTGCGTGCCGGCCCCGACGCGGACGAGTCGGTTCTCGAGGTCGAGCTGGACGGAGGCGAGGCCCCGCGTCGTGATCACGATGCCGCCCCGGGCGTCCTTGAGCATCCCGTGCCCGAGGCCCAGCACCATCACGGGGAGGTCCTCGTCCTGCGCGACGCGCACGGCGGCCGCGACGTCGCCGGCCGTCCTGGCGGCGACGACCACATCGGGGGAGTGGTGGGGGTGCAGGTTGAATCCGGTGAGCTCGTCCTGGAAGCCGGCGTCGCCGGGCAGCAGGACGGTGGAGGCGCCGGCGGAGCGGAGGGCGGCGGCGAGAGCGATGGACACGGGGAATCTCCTCGAATAGAGAGGGCCGGGATTCGCACCGGCCTCAGGGGAAGTGAACTGTCGGCGAGCGTATTGACGCTCAAACGGCGGCATGGGATCGATCCCGGGGCTGCAATATCTCTGTCATCCCGTGCAATGCGGGGCGACACCGCTCGGAGTCGGGGGCGTCCGCGACCGCCGTTCCAGCGACGTAGGGTGAGGGAGCGGTCCGGCTCCGGGCCAGAACGAGGGGGATCCGTGCCGCTGTCCGACGAGCTCGCCGACCTGCTGCGGCAGCCAAGCACCTGCTATCTCTCGACGACGATGCCGGACGGCTCACCGCAGCTGACGCAGACCTGGGTGGACACCGACGGTACGAACGTGCTCATCAACACGGTGACCACGCATCAGAAGGTGCGGAACATCGAGCGCGACCCGCGCGTCGCGCTCGTCGTCTCGTCGCCGGACAACCCGAGTCGCTACATCGAGGTGCGCGGCACCGTGCGCGAGGCGACGGAGGAGGGCGCCGCCGAGCACATCGACAAGCTGTCCCAGCGCTACCTCGGCCGGCCGTACCCCTGGTTCGGCGGCCGCGACCAGACCCGGCTGCTCCTCGTGATCGAGCCGACACGCATCCGGGGAATGGGCTAGCCGCCCGCGGCTCCCCGCTTCCGCCAGGATGAGGGGATGGTGGCGCTCCTCGGTCTGGCGAGCGCCCTCATCTACGGCGCGTCCGACTTCTTCGGCGGGCTCGCGTCGCGCCGGGTGACGTCCCTCCTCGTCTGCTTCCTCAGCTCCGTGGTCGCCGTCGCGATCGCGGCGGTCGCGCTGGTGATCGAGGACCCCGTCTGGTCCGTGGACGCCGTGGTGCTCGGCATCGTCGCCGGGGTCGTCGGGGCAGCGGGCACCTGGGCGTTCTACGCGAGCCTCGCGCTCGGGCCGATGAGCATCCTCTCGCCCGGGGTCGCGGCGATCTACGCCCTGCTCCCCGTCCTCGTGGGGGTCTCCCTGGGCGAGACCTTTTCCGCCTCGGGCTGGATCGCGCTCATCGCCGTTCTCGGCGCGGGCGTCCTCCTCGCGATCCCGCGGGAGAGCGACGCTCTCCGGGTGCGCCCGCGTGCCGCCGTGCTGGGGCTCATCGCGGGCGTCGGCTATGCCGCGTACATCGTCGCGATCGACCGCACTCCGCCCGAGTCGGGGCTCGTGCCGCTGCTGATGGACCTCGGCGTCGCGGCCGTGCTCTTCGGCGCCCTCCTCCTGGTCGGCCGGATTCGGCGGGGTCCGTCCGAGCTCGCCGGCCTCCGCAACCGGACCGCCCTGACCCAGTCCCTCGTCGCCGGCATCGCGCTCGGCGCCGGCAACATCCTGCTGGTCATGGGGCTGCACCTCGGCGACTTGGCGGTCATGGGCGTGCTCAACGCGCTGTACCCGCTCGGCACCGTGCTGCTCGCCTTCCTGGTCCTGCGGGAGCGCCTCAGCCTCCTGCAAGGCCTCGGAATCGTGCTCGCTGTCGCCGGATCCGCTCTGCTCGCGGCCGGCTAGTGCCGGTCGGAGGCGTTTCGCCTCTGGCGAGCCGGGGGCATCCATGCATCGGCACGGGGTTATCCTTTCCCCGGCCTCACCGTCGTGGCCGGCGAGTGCTGCCGGATCGAACAGCCGGCACGGCCGGCTCCCGCCCCCTGTTCCTTCTCGACCGCCGGGAGTGCCCGTGAGTGCGACTCTGCCGAACCTGGACGACTATCGCGCCGTCCTGTTCGACCTCGACGGCGTGCTCACGCCGACCGCCGACGTGCACATGCACGCGTGGCGGGAGATGTTCACCGCCCTCTTCGCCGCCAAGGGCGTGACCGAGCCGTACACCGACGAGGACTACTTCACCTATCTCGACGGCAAGAAGCGCTACGACGGCGTCGCCGGGCTCCTCGCCTCGCGCGGCATCGAGGTGCCGTGGGGCTCGCCCGAGGATCCGTCGACCGCCGACACCGTCTGCGGCATCGGCAACCGCAAGAACGACGTCTTCTCGAAGATCATCGACGAGGACGGCGTGAGCCCGTACCCGGGCTCCCTGGCGCTCCTCCGGCAGCTGAGTGCCGAGGGCAAGCCGATGGCGGTCGTGTCGAGCTCGAAGAACGCGGAGAAGGTGCTCGTGGGCGCCCGGATCCGCGACCTGTTCCCGGTCGTCGTCGACGGAGAGGTCGCGACACGGGAGAACCTGGCCGGAAAGCCGGCGGGCGACATGTTCGTCTTCGCGGCGGAGGCCCTCGGCGTCGAGCCGGCAGAGTCGGTCGTCCTCGAGGACGCGATCAGCGGCGTCGCCGCAGGGCATGCGGGCGCGTTCGCGCTCGTGATCGGAGTGGACCGCGGGGTCGGCGAGCAGGCACTGCTCGACGCCGGCGCGGATGTGGTGATCGAGGACCTCGGGGTCCTGGTGGGAGACGCAGGATGACGCACGACCCGGACTTCGTCGGTCTCGACCGGGACCGCTTCCCGATCGACCCGTGGCGGCTGCGCGAGGCGGTGTTCACGCCCGAGGCCATGGACGTCTCCGAGACCCTCTTCGCCGTCGGCAACGGCTTCCTCGGCATGCGCGGCAACAGCGCGGAGGGCCGCAAGGCGCACGAGCACGGCACCTTCCTCAACGGACTGCACGAGACGTGGAAGATCCGGCACGCCGAGCAGGCGTACGGCTTCGCGGAGGTCGGCCAGACGATCGTCAACGCACCCGACAGCAAGGTCATGCGCCTCTACGTCGACGACGAGCCGCTCTCGCTCGGCGACGCGGACCTCCTCGAGTACGAGCGCATCCTCGACTTCCGCACGGGCGTCCTCAGCCGGCACCTGGTGTGGCTGACCCCGGCGGGCAAGCGCGTGCGCGTCGTCACGAGCCGCATGGTGTCCTTCACCGAGCGGCACACCGCGGTGCTCACCATTGAGGTCGAGCTGCTCGACGCCGACGCGCCCATCACTGTGTCCTGCCAGCTCATCAACCGCCAGGACGGCGAGGACGAGTACGGCGGGATGCCGGAGACCGCGACGCTCGACCCCCGCCGCGCCGAGCGCATCGCGGACCGCGTGCTGCTGCCGGGGGAGTACTGGCAGCAGGGCAATCGCAGCGTGCTCAGCTACCGGGTCGCGAACTCGGGGATGCGCGTCGCGGTCGCCGCCGATCACGTGATAGACACGCGCAACGAGTACCGGGTCGAGCGCAGCATCCAGGCCGACATCGCGAAGAACGTCTACAACGTCCAGGCCCGCCGCGGGGTCCCGGTGAAGATCACCAAGGTCGTGGCGTACCACACGTCCCGGACGACGCCCACGCGCGAGCTCCTCGACCGCTGCAGCCGCACGCTCGACCGCACCGCGATGCAGGGCATCAGCGCCCAGTACGTCGCGCAGCGCGACTGGCTCGACGCCTACTGGGAGCGGGCCGACATCGAGCTCGCCGGCCACCCCGACGTGCAGCAGGCGATCCGCTGGAACCTGTTCCACCTGGCTCAGGCGTCGGCGCGCGCGGACGGCCTCGGCATCCCGGCCAAGGGCGTGACCGGCAGCGGCTACGGCGGCCACTACTTCTGGGACACCGAGATCTACGTCCTGCCCTACCTCGCGTACACGAACCCGCTCTGGGCCCGGAACGCGCTGCGCGCCCGCGAGCAGATGCTGCCCCGCGCCCGAGCCCGCGCGCGGATGCTCAACGAGGACGGCGCGCTCTTCCCATGGCGCACCATCAACGGCGAGGAGGCGTCCGCCTACTACGCGGCCGGCACCGCGCAGTACCACATCAACGCCGACATCACGTATGCGCTCGCGAAGTTCATGCACGCGACGGCGGACATCGCGTTCCTCGCGAACGGCGCGATCGACATCGCGGTGGAGACCGCGCGCATGTGGGCGACTCTCGGCTTCTGGCGGCACAACGGCGGCGAGACGTTCCACATCCACGGCGTCACCGGCCCCGACGAGTACACGACGGTCGTCAACGACAACCTGTTCACCAACGTCATGGCCCGCTTCAACCTCATGTACGCGGTGCGCAGCGTGCGGGACCTGCTGCGCCAGCGTCCCGAGGCGTACGCGCGCATGGTCGCCCGGCTGAACCTGCGGGACGACGAGATCGTCGAGTGGGAGCGCGCCGCCGCGGCGATGGCGATCCCGTACTCCGAGGCCCTGCACATCCACCCGCAGGACGCGCACTTCCTCGAGCGCGAGGTGTGGGACCTCGCGAACACCCCCGAGGACCAGAAGCCGCTGCTGCTGCACTTCCACCCGCTCGTCATCTACCGCTTCCAGGTGCTCAAGCAGGCGGATGTCGTGCTCGCGCTGTTCCTGCTCGGCAACCACTTCACGCAGGAGGAGAAGCGGGCCGACTTCGAGTACTACGACCCGCTGACCACCGGCGACTCGACGCTGTCGAACGTGGTGCAGTCGATCATCGCGGCGGAGATCGGCTACCAGGACCTCGCCCTGGAGTACTTCCTGCACAGCCTCTACGTGGATCTCGCCGACCTGCACCGCAACACCCGGGACGGCGTCCACGTCGCCTCGGCGGGCGGCGTGTGGAGCGCGCTCGTCTCCGGCTTCGCGGGCATGCGCGATCACGACGGGCACCTCACCTTCGACCCGCGGCTGCCGGACTCGTGGCCGGAGCTCACCTTCCGGATGATCTGGCACGGCACGCGCTTCCGGGCGACGGTGCGCAAGGACTCCCTGCACTTCACCGTGCTGGAGGGGAGAACCCCGTGTCCTTCCGCGTCCGCGGCGTCGCGTACGAGGTCGCACCGGGCCGGGACGTGACCGTGCCGCTCCAGGGCCAGGGGCCGATCGTCAAGGGAACCCCGCAGCTCAGCCCGCAGGCGCGGCACCGCCGCGAGGACGGTACCGTCATGGTCCCGTCCGTCCCGACGAAGACGGAGCCGATCAACCTGGTCCCGTCGCTGGAGCCCACAGACATGGAGCTCCAGGACGCCGTGCGCGGTTCCGGGAACGGCCGCGGTCGCGGGAACGGCGCTGACCCGGACTCGTCGATGGGCGAGCTGGACGCCGCGGAGCCCCGGGCGGACGACGTCCTCCAGTAGAGATCGACTCGAGTTGCTGCTTTCCGCCCCTATCTCCGTGCTGGAGGGGCGGAAGGCGGCAACTCGTCAGGCCTCGGCGAGGTGCTTCCGGAAGAACCCGTCGATCCTCCGCCAGGCGTCCGCCGTCGCGGCCGGATCCGGACCGGCGCCCAGCACCACCCGCAGCAGGGGGCGCAGGAAGGCCGGGGTGTCCTCGTCGGTGTCGTCGAGGAAGCTGTGGCCGGCCGTCGGATACTCCACCACGTCGTGCGGAACGTCGAGGCGGGTGAGGGCCGCCTCGAGCTTCTTCGCGGATCCCCGGAGGGTGAGGTCCCGGCGGCCGTAGCTCGCGACGATGGGGCACGCGCCCGCCAGGGTCGCGTCGATGTCCCGCGGTAGCACCCCGTAGTTGGCCGACACCGCCCCGAAGCCCTTGCCCTTCGCCGCCATGAGCGCGAACCCGCCGCCCATGCAGAAGCCGAGGACGCCGATCCGGCCCGTGCAGTCCTCTCGCGCGACCAGGAAACGCCGGGCGGTCTCGACGTCGTCGAAGCTGCGGCCCTCGCCGCGCAGGATGTCCCGAAAGGTGGAGCGCAGGCACTTGCGGGGCCCGCCCTCGACGAACAGGTCCGGCATGAGGACGAGGAAGCCCGCAGCCGCCATGCGCTCCACCTGGCGGCGCATGGTGTCGTTGAGTCCGAACGCCTCGTGCACCATGACGACTCCGGGCCATGGGCCCTCACCGCTCGGGATGCCGACGACGCCGCGCAGGTGCGGGCTGGCTCGGGGCAGGCGGGACGGCAGCTCCACGTCGACGAGGGTGGACTCCACGGCGCTCCTCCGGTCGGGACAGCGTCAGCCTAGGCGCGCGGCCCGCTCGGAGGCGCCCCGCGAGGTGGCACGTGATGTCCCTTTGAGCGCGGGGAAGCAGCATCGACTGCCACCTCGGCCGACCCTCGCATCAGTCGATCGGTGGACCGGGACGCCGCAGAACACCGGTCACCCGGTCGATGCCGGCCGCCGCGCCGAGCGACCAGCCTTGAGGCATGACCACTCTCGCCTCCCGCCCCGCCGCCCGCGCCTGGCTCGCTCCCGTCCCGGTGCGGTGGCATCGCCCGCTTGTAGCGCTGGCCGCGGCCATGGCGGTGCTGGCGGTCGTCTCGGCCATCGGCATGCTCGTCGACCCGCGGCAGGTGACCGGGCTCAGCGTGTGGGCGAAGCCGCTCAAGTTCGCTCTGTCCACCGGGATCTACGCGGTGACCTTCGCGTGGCTGATCGGCCAGCTCCCGCGGGGCCGCCGATTGGCCCGCCGTGCGGGCACGATCACGACCGCCGGCCTCGCGATCGAGCTCGCGATCATCGTGGGCGTCGCGGCGATCGGCGAGACGAGCCACTTCAACGTCGCGACCCCGCTGCACGTCGCCCTCTGGGCCGTCATGGCCGGCACGATCGGCGTCGTCTGGGTGATGTCGCTGCTCGTCGCCTTCGTGCTCCTCCGCACGCCGCTCGGAGACCCGGCACGCACCCTCGCGATCCGCGCGGGCTCTCTCCTCGCCGTCGTCGGCATGGCGCTCGCGTTCCTCATGACCTTCGGCAACGGCGCCGACTACGCGCACGGCATCGCCGGTGCTCACACGGTCGGCCTAGCCGACGGCGGGCCCGGCCTGCCTCTCCTTGGCTGGAGCACGGTGGGCGGCGACCTGCGCATCCCGCACTTCGTCGGCATGCACGCGCTGCAGGCGCTGCCGCTCGTCGCGATCGCCCTCGAGCTCGTGGGACGGCGCGTCCGCCTCCTCGCGGCGCCCGTTCCCCGGCTGCGCCTCGTCGCGGTCGCCGCGGTCGCCTACGCCGCGACCGTGGCGCTCGTCACGTGGCAGGCGCTCGCGGGGCAGTCGGTGGTCGCGCCGTCGGGCGGCATCCTCGTCGCCGGGCTGGCGCTCGCGGTCGCCGCTGCGGGCGCCGTCACGGCCATCCTCATCGCGGCCCGGCGATCGTCGGCGATCGGCGGACAGCCGACGCTCGTCTGAGCCCTGCGCGCCGCCGACCGGGGGCCGTCTACCGGACGAGGGCCAGCTTGCCGCCCGGGTGTCCGGTGCTGAGGAGCTCGAGCGCGGCCGGAGCCTCCTCGAAGGGGAAGGTGCGCGCGACCGGCACGACGAGCTTCCAGTCCGCCGCCAGCTCGATCAGTCTCGGGCGGATCGCGTCACGGAACTTCGCGCTCTCCGGCATCGTTCCGCCGATCACGACGATGCCGTCGCGCTGGGCGCGACCGAAGGCGGCGATGGTCAGGATGCGGGACCGATCCCGGGTCGTCGCGAGCGAGACGTCGACGGCCTCGTCGGTGCCGACCGTGTCGAGGGACGCATCGACGCCACCGGGAGCGAGCGCCCGGATGCGCTCCTCCAGGCCCTCCCCGTAGGCGACGGGCTCGCCGCCGAAGAGACGCACCTGCTCGAAGTTCGACTGGCTGGCCGTTCCGATCATCCGGACGCCCAGCTCGCGTCCCTGCTGGAGCACGCTCACGCCGACGGCGCCGGACGCGCCGTGCACGACGATCGTGTCGCCCTGCTTCACGCCGGTGCGGTACAGCATCTCCGCCGCGGTCGTGCCCGCGAGCAGCAGGTTCGCCGCCTCCGGGAAGCCGAGGGCCGCGGGCTTCGCGAACACGTCCTTCGCCGGGATGGTGAGCACGGTCGCCATGGCGCCGCGCACCCGGAAGGCGAGCACCTCGTCGCCGACCGCGCCGCCGCCGCTCGCGAGCTGGGTGTCGGGGCCGGTCGCGGTCACCACGCCCGCGAGCTCGTTGCCGAGCCGCATGGGCAGCTCGCCCTGCCGGCCCGGCGCGTACTGCTTGTAGTCGGTGGGGTTGAGCCCCGCAGCACGCACGTCGATCGTCACCTCGCCCGGCCCGGGCGCCGGGACATCGATGTCCACCAGCTCCAGTACCTCGACCCCGCCGAACCCGTTCGCCACCCACGCCTGTGCCATACCGCCATCCAACACCCGCCGACCTGGGTGCGGCCGGGGAGCCGCCCGTCCCCGTCCCGCATCACTCCGGACAGACCGCATCGGTCTCCGGTTGCGGATAGTCCGCAGTGATGCGGGGAGCCGGACGCGTTGACACGTGACCAAACGGTCACCTATCGTCGGAACATGGACGAGGAAGGCGACGCGGTGTTCAGAGCGCTCGCGGACCCGACGCGACGGCACCTGCTCGATCGCTTGTTCGAGCAGGACGCTCGGACTCTGTCGGAGCTCGAGGCCGACCTCCCGATGTCCCGCTTCGGAGTCGCGAAGCACCTGAAGGTGCTCGAGGACGCCGGACTGGTGGTCTCCCGCAAGTCGGGGCGCCAGAAGCTGCACTACCTGAACCCCGTGCCGATCCGGCTCATCCACGACCGCTGGATCGACAAGTACACCGAGCGCCGCGTCGCGGCGCTGGCCGAGCTCAAGGCGCAACTGGAGGATCCGTCATGACCGAACCCGACCCCCGAGCAGCCCAGGTCTACCGCCTGTTCATCAAGGCGACACCTGAGGCCGTCTGGGATGCGATCACCAAGCCGGAGTGGACAGCGCAGTACTTCTACGGCGCACGGGTTGAGACGACGGGCGAGGCCGGCGCGTCCTTCCGCTATCGCTCACCGAATGGAATGGAGCTGTGGGGGGATGAGACCGTCCTCGAGTCCGACCCGCCGCGCCGGCTGGTGGTGGGCTGGCGGTCCCTCTACGACGAGAGTCTCCGAGAGGAGCCGGCCAGCCAGGTCACCTGGGAGATCGAGCCGCAGGACGGGGGAGTGACCCTCCTCACCCTGACCCATGACCGTCTCGAGCAGTCGCCCGGCACCGCCGCCGACGTCTCGGGAACCGGGTGGATGTTCGTGCTGAGCGGTTTGAAGTCGGCGCTGGAGACGGGCAGCGGCCTCGTGCCCTCCGGCACCTGACCGCCACCCCTCCGCCAGCCGCTCAGACCTCGATCGGGAGCTCGTACACCTGCTCCGTCGGGTGGCCGGCCCGCTCGTGGATCCGCATCACAGCCTCCTTCGACGGCCCCGACGAGAGGCAGAACACCTTCCCGCTCTCCGGGTCGAGCCACGCGTGCTCGAAGTGCACGCCCTCCTCGCCCTCGATCGCGAGGTCGGCGTCGTGCGCCTCGGCCAGCTGGTCCTTCGTGACACCGACGAATCCGTCGTGCACGTCCATGAATCGCGCCATCTCGGCACTCCTTTCCTGATGCATCCAGCCTGGAACGAGGGCACTCCTCCGGCATCGGTCATCCGCCCGATCAAGGCCGCGGCGGTCCTAGAATTCCGCCATGTCCGGGGAGCGCCCCGACGGCGCACGCACAGCACCGATGCTCGTGGGACGAGCCGACCTGCTCTCCCTCGCGCTTCGGCGCTGGGCGTCTGCGGTGGCGGGGACGGGGACGCTGCTGCTCGTGGCCGGCGAGGCCGGCATCGGCAAGACGCGCCTGCTTGGCGAGTTCGCCACCCGGGTTGCGCCCGAAGCGCGCGTGCTCCGGGCGACGGCCTATCCGCGCGACGCGGAGGCGGCGGGATCGCTGCTGCTCGATCTCGCGGACGAGCTCACGCGGCTCGGGCGCGCGCGCCAGGGGTCGGCGCTGCGGAGCCGCCTGCTCGAGGATCGAGCAGCCGGGTCCGGTGCCGGCAGCGACCGGCGCCTCCTTGTCGGCGACCTCGGGGCCCTGCTCCGGGACCTCCTCGATGAGGAGCCGACCCTGCTGCGGATCGAGGACCTGCACTGGGTCGATGAGCTGAGCCTCGACGTCCTCGACCGACTGGCCGTCTCGCTGCCTGGCATGCCGGCGATGGTGGTCGCGAGCTACCGCAGCGACGAGCTGTATCCGCGGACGCCCCTCGCGCAGTGGCGGGCCCGGCTTCTCGGACAGCGGCTCGCGGAGGAGGTCCACCCGCCGCGCCTCGGCCGCGAGGAGACGGCCGTCCTGGCCGAGGCGCTCACCGGCTCGCTGCCCTCGACCGCCTTCCTCGACGCCCTTCAGTCGCACAGCGACGGCATCCCGCTGCACATCGAGGAGCTGATCGCCGCCGGGTCTCCCGCCGCGCTCCCGGACACCGTCGCCGAGGCGGTGCGCACCCGGTCGGCCCTGCTGCACGCCGAGACCCAGTCGGTCGCTGCGGCCGCGTCGGTCGTCGGCCGCTCCTTCCCCTCCAACTGCTCGAGGCGATCACCGAAGTGCCGCAGGATTCGGTCGAGGACGCGCTCGAGGAGCTCGTGCAGCACAACCTCGTCGCCCGCACCGACGCGGGGAGTACGTGTTCCGCCACGCCCTCATCTGTGACGCCGTCTACGCCGACCTGCCGCTCCGGCGGAGGCGGTCGCTGCACGCCGCCGCGGCGCAGGCCGCGGTGCAGGCGGGCTTCCACTCCTCCTACCTGTCGGACCAGTACGAGAAGGCCGGCCTCGGGCCGCAGGCCTACGAGCACGCCCTCCGCGCCGCCGCCGACGCCGTCCGGGTCTCCGCGCACCGGGAGGCAGCGGGCCTCTACCAGCGTGCCCTGCGGAACGAGCCGCCGGACACCACGCCCGGCGACCGGGCCCTCCTCCGGGTCCGGCTCGCCGCGGAGCTCGCGGCGACCGACGACAACGAGGGCGCCGATCGGGAGCTCGCCGCGGCCATCGACCTGTACCGCGACATCGGCGACGAGCTCGCCGGCGCAGCCCTGGTGCCCCGGCTCGCGGCCGTGCGGCACCTCCTCGGCGACGGCCTCGACGACCGGGTCGCGCTCCTGCAGTCCGCGCTCGCGCGCCTCGACGGCCGGCCCCTCGCGGAGGCGGACGCCGTCCGAGCCGCCCTGCTCGCCTCCCTCTCCGCCGCCTACATGCTGGAGCGGAGGCTCGACGACGCGGCCGCGTTCGGCGAGCAGGCCCGGAGCCTCGCGGCGGAGGCCGGGGCGGCCGAGCTGCGCGTCAACATCGACGCGACGATCGGCTCGGTGCTCGTCTTCGCGGGCGAGGGCAGCGAGGGATGGCGGCTGCTCGAGGCGGCGCTCGACACCGCGGTGCGCGAGGGCTGGGAGGCGGAGGCCGCCCGGACCTATCGGATGGCCGGCACGTCCGCGTCTGTCCTGGTCGAATACGACCGCGCCGACCGGTACATCGGCGCCGGCCTCGACTACACGGCCCGCACCGAGCGCTGGAACGACCACCACTACCTCACGTCCCACCTGGCGCACGTCCTCTGGGCGACCGGCGACTGGGACGGCGCCGTCCTCGCGGCTCGGCGCGCTCTCGCGGACGGCCGCGGCGGCATCACGACGCGCGTCACCGCGCTCTACTCGCTCGGCTACGTCGCCCTTGGCCGCGGCGATCCCGAGGCCGCCGGCTACCTCGCCGAGGCCCGCGCGCTGGGGGAGCGGATGCAGGAGCTGCAGCGGCTGTCACCGCCGATCTGGGGTCTCGCGGAGCTCGCCCTCCTGAGCGGCGACATCTCCGGGTGCCTCGACCTCTGCGAGCACGGGGTCACGGAGTCGGAGCGGCGCGAGGACGCCGCCTACCTGTTCCCGTTCGTCGTGACGGGGGTCCGCGCCCTGCTCGAGCAGCACGACACCTCCGGCGCCCGGCGCTGGCTCGACCGAGGCGCCGCATCCGTCTCGACCCGCGGCATCCCGGGCACCCTGCCCGCCCTCGACCACGCGGAGGGCCTGATCGAGCTCGCCGAGGGACACACCGGCCACGCCCGCACGCTGCTCGAGAGTGCCGCCTCGGGGTGGCGCCTCCGCCGGCGCTTCTGGGAGGGCACGCACGCCCTCGTCGACCTCGCGCGCTGCGCGGAGCGCTCCCGCCGGCCCGCTGTCGCCGCCGATTATCTCGCCGAGGCTCGCACGAGGGCCGAGCGCGCCGGCGCCGCCGCCGTCCTGCGCCGGGTGAACGCGGCGGGCCGGCGAGCGGGGGAGCAGGACACGATGGGGCCACTGTCGGCGAGGGAGATGGAGGTCGCCCTCCTGGTGGCCGGGGAGCGACCAACCGGGACATCGCCACGGCGCTGACGATCTCGCCGAAGACGGCGTCCGCGCACGTGGAGCACATCCTGGCCAAGCTCGCGCTGACGCGACGGGCGGAGATCGCCGCGTGGGCGACCCGCGTCACGGCGCGCGGGTGAGGGAGCCGGCTGAGCTGCGCGCAACGCAGCTGGACGGGAATCGCCGGTGCAGGCAGCCGTCCCGCCGGATCAGTGGGAGAGCGCCAGCGCCACTCCGCCGAGCAGCGACTGGGCGGTAACCAGGCCGAACGACAGCACCGTGAGCGCGCCGATGAGGGCCCAGGCGTGCCGGATGGCGCGAGCGCGGGCGACCTCGGACTCGATCGCGGCGAAACGGGCCCGGGCGTCCGGCACCGACTCGGGCAGCACAGCCCACACCTCGGGCTGGCTGAGCCGGCGGGCGAACTCGGCGACCACGTCGTCCTGGAGGCGCACCGGCTGGGTGCGGAGCCAGGAGATCAGGCGCTCGGCGCGGAGCACCGGGACGGCCGGCCGCTCGCGGAGCGTGAGAGAGGCGGCCCCGACGACGGCGACCAAGGGCGTCACCTGCGTGCCGAAGACGCCGGCGCGGGCGAGGGCCTCGGTAACGCGGGCCGCCTCTCGCTCCGCCTTGACGATGTAGGGCATCCGGTGGCCCTCCACGAGGACCGCGCGGCCGGCGACCCACACCCGCTTGTTGCGGTGGTGCTTGGTGTTGATCACGAAGACGCCGGGAGGGCCGATGACGATGTGGTCGATGTCGGAGGCGGGACCGACGGGCAGCGAGTGCAGCACACGCCACTGCCCCGGCAGCCGGTCGAGAAGCGCGCCGACCATCAGCTCGCCCTTGGCCCCGGTGTACCAGGGCAGATCCTTCTGGCTGATGGGCGACCGGCCGAGCATGCGCTGGAACGCCGTGCGAGGCGTCTGCCGGGCCTGCCGGCGGACGACCTCCTCGATGAGCAGCTGGCCCGGGAGCCCGTGCCGCACTGCGCCGGTCGTGAGTGTCATGGAGCGATCTTTCCGATTGGGCTCGCCACGCTACCGGCTCAGCGAAGGCCCGGGATACTCCCAGAAAGGGCGGCCCCCGAACCGGTGACGGCGTCAGCCGCCCCTCGCCACCTGACCAAATCAAGGAGATTCGGCGCTCCGGGGCCCTGGATCCGCATGACATGTCCACGACCCGCGCCGATCTCCTTGGTTTGGACAGCGCCTTCTGCCCGCGAACGGCGCACGCCCGCGATTCGGCCCGCCCGGCGCGGTAGGGGAGACTTCAGAGGATGCCCCTCCTCGACCGGATGCCGGCGACCGACGACCCGGACGCCGCCTACAGCGCCTTCGTCGACTGGGCGGAGGAGCAGGGGTTCAGCCTCTACCCGGCCCAGGACGAGGCGCTCCTCGAGATCGTCACCGGCTCGAACGTGATCCTCGCGACGCCGACCGGCAGCGGGAAGTCCCTCGTCGCCGTCGCGGCGCACGCTACCGCGGTCGCGCAGGGCAAGCGGACGTACTACACGGCGCCGATCAAGGCCCTGGTCAGCGAGAAGTTCTTCGCCCTCGTCGACGTGTTCGGGGCTCAGAACGTGGGCATGGTCACCGGGGACTCCGCGGTGAACCCCGACGCGCCCATCATCTGCTGCACCGCCGAGATCCTCGCCAACATCGCCCTCCGGAGGGGCCCGGACACCCCGGTCGACCAGGTCGTGATGGACGAGTTCCACTTCTACTCCGACCCCGACCGCGGCTGGGCGTGGCAGGTGCCGCTGCTGACGCTGCCGCGTGCGCAGTTCATCCTCATGTCCGCGACGCTCGGTGATGTCAGCAAGATCGCCGACGACCTCAGCCGCCGCACCGGCCGCGCCACCGCGCAGGTCACGAGCGTCGAGCGCCCGGTCCCGCTGCACTTCTTCTACGCCGGCACCCCGGTCCAGGAGACGGTCGAGGAGCTCCTGCACACCGCGCAGGCGCCCGTCTACGTCGTGCACTTCTCGCAGGCGGCCGCGATGGAGCGCGCGCAGGCGCTGACGAGCATCCGCGTGGTCGACCGGGAGGCGCGCGACCGGATCGCCGAGGAGATCGGCGGGTTCCGCTTCACCACCGGCTTCGGCCGGACCCTCAGCCGCCTGGTGCGCGGCGGCATCGGAGTCCACCACGCGGGGATGCTGCCGAAGTACCGGCGCCTCGTCGAGCAGCTCGCCCAGCGTGGGATGCTGCGCGTCATCTGCGGCACCGACACCCTGGGCGTCGGGATTAACGTCCCGATCCGGACGGTACTGCTGACCGGGCTCACCAAGTTCGACGGCACCCGGATGCGGCACCTCACCGCTCGCGAGTTCCACCAGATCGCCGGGCGGGCGGGCCGCGCGGGCTACGACACGGCCGGCACGGTCATGGTCCAGGCGCCCGAGCACGAGATCGAGAACGCGAAGTCGATCGCGAAGGCGGGCGACGACCCGAAGAAGAAGCGGAAGATCATCCGCAAGAAGGCGCCGGAGGGCTTCGTGTCCTGGGGTGAGCCGAGCTTCCGCAAGCTGATCGACGCCGAGCCGGAGGCGCTGACGAGCAGCATGCAGCTCACCGCCGCGATGCTCATCAACGTCATCGGCCGCGGGGGAGACGTCCTCGGCAACGTCCGCGCCCTCGTCTTCGACAACCACGAGCCCCGCGCGCGGCAGTACCCGCTCGCGCGGCGAGCGCTCGGGATCTACCGCACCCTCAAGGCGGCCGGCGTGGTCGAGGTCGCGAACGGGCAGGTGCGCCTGCTCGTCGACCTGCCGCCCAACTTCGCGCTCAATCAGCCCCTGTCACCGTTCGCCCTCGCCGCGTTCGAGCTCCTCGACCCCGACGCGCCCACCCACGCGCTCGACGTCATTAGCGTGATCGAGTCGACCCTCGACGACCCGCGGCCCGTCCTCTCCCAGCAGGAGTTCAAGGCGCGCGGCGAGGCGGTCGCCGCCATGAAGCGCGAGGGCATCGAGTACGAGGAGCGCATGGAGCTCCTCGAGGGGATCACCTACCCGCGCCCGCTCGCGGAGCTGCTCGAGCAGGCGTTCGAGACGTTCGCGTCGAGCCAGCCCTGGATCCGCGACTTCGCCCTCCGCCCCAAGTCCGTCGTGCGCGACATGTTCGAGCGGGCGATGACCTTCGGCGAGTTCGTCTCCTTCTACCAGCTCGGCCGCAGCGAGGGGCTCGTCCTCCGCTACCTCAGCGACGCCTACCGCGCGCTGCGCCAGACAGTGCCCGAGGAGATCAAGCGCGAGGAGCTCAGCGACATCCTCGAGTGGCTGGGCGAGCTCGTCCGCCAGGTCGACTCGAGCCTCGTCGACGAGTGGGAGCAGCTCATCAACCCCGCCGCCGATCCGGATGCTCCGGTCGTGCCGCCGCCCCCGCCGAGCGTGCTGACGAACCGCAGGGCGTTCCTCGTCCTCGTGCGCAACGAGCTGTTCCGCCGCGTGCAGCTCGCCGCCCTCGACCAGGCCGAGCAGCTCGGCGAGCTGGACGCCGAGTCCGGCATGGACGCGGACCGCTGGGGCACGGCGCTCGACGCCTACTACGCCGAGCACGACTCGATCGGCACCGGTCCGGAGGCGCGCGGCCCGTCGATGCTCCTCGTCGAGGAGGGCCCCGAGACCTGGCAGGTGCGGCAGATCCTCGATGACCCCGCCGGCGACCACGACTGGGGCATCCGTGCCGAGGTCGACCTCGCCGAATCGGAGGAGCAGGGGATCGCGGTCGTCCGGGTTCTGGGTCTCGACCGGTTCTGAGCGCCCCGCTCCGCATCGGCTCCGCGGGAGGGCGGGGCGGGTCCGCCGACACACGACGCGACACCGACGCCCCATCCTCGTCAGGCACTTCAATGAGAAGGAAGTCCCGACGACAGGAGAACCCATGGCGGCACGAGCCCGTTCCCGCGCACGCGCATCCCGGTCCCAGGTCGGCGCCTATGTGCTCGCCGCGGCCGGACTCGTCCTGCTGATCGGCTTCCTCGCCCCGTTCGCGAACCTGCCGATCGACAGCCTCTGGATCGGCGTCCTCTTCCACGCCGGGATGGCCATCGGCTTCGGGCTGCTCGCCGCGACCATGGTGGGCTCCGAGCGCGGGGCCGCCGCGGTCGCCGCAGCCGGCTGGGCGGTTCGGCTGATCTCCTTCTTCGTGCCGCTCGGCATCCTCGTGGACATCGCCAACCTGGCGGCCGTATTCGGCGGCCTGGTCGCCGCGCTGCTCCTCACCGCGGGACGGTCCCGCGGCGGGGCGGGCGCCCTCGTCATCGCGATGCTCCTCGTGGTGGCGTTCGTGTACCCGATGCTGATCGCGTTCGCGCCGCTCGTCGTCCTCCAGGCGATCTCCCCGCTCCTCGGCGTCGCGCTCGTCGTCGCCGGGATTCTCCTGCCGAGACGGTGACCGCCCAGCCAGTTCGGCCGAGGCACGGGTCGAGGACGCGCGAGCTAGCGTGGAACGGATGACCGTCCGCACCCGCTCCGTCCTCGCCTTCGCGGTCGACCTCGTCCTCGTGCTGGTCTTCGTCCTGATCGGGCGGGCAAGCCACGGCGAGGACCAGGCCGGGTTCGCCGTCACCCTGCTGCCGTTCCTCGCGGGCCTCCTCGCCGGCTGGCTGCTCCGCTCGGGCCGGCCGCCCCTCGCGGTGCGATCCGGGGCCGTCGTCTGGGCCGCCACGGTCGTGCTCGGGATGCTGCTCCGTGCGGCGACCGGGCAGGGGATCGCCCCCGCCTTCGTCGTCGTCGCGGTGCTCGTCCTCGGCGTGTTCCTCGTCGGCTGGCGAGCCGTCGGACTCCTGATCGCCCGTCTGCGGGGCCGGAGTCGCGCATCGACCGGCCGCGCCATGCCGCCCGCACCGTAGCCGCGGCTCGGCCCGATCGAGCGCTTATATCGCCCCGAAGTGAACGGAAAGCAAACTCGGGACGGCTTTCTGCGGCGTTTCTTCGAATTCCCTATGGCGGAGACGCGGCAGATCCGGCCATAGTTTTTTCCAGGTACCCGACCTACGTTTCCAGGCAACCCGACCTGGCTCTCCCTACCCAGGAGTCCCTCGTGCCCCAATACGCCCTGATCGGCCTCGACATCGCGGCGATCCTGATCCTCACCTTCGGCCTCTACTTCCCCCGGCACCGCCGCCGCGACCTCGTTCCCGCCTACCTCTGCGTCAACATCGGCGTGCTGGCGGTCGTGGAGGTCCTCTCCTCCGCGGAGGGCGTCGCCCTGGGGCTCGGCCTCGGCCTGATGGGCGTCCTGTCGATCATCCGGCTCCGCTCCTACGAGATCTCGCAGCACGAGGTGGCCTACTTCTTCGCCGCCCTCGCGCTTGGCCTCCTCGCCGGCATGAACGACACCACCGACCTCCTCCCGGTCGGCCTCATGGCACTCGTCCTCGTCGCGCTCTTCGTCGGCGACCACCCGCGCCTCTTCCGCCGCTACCGCGAGCAGGTCGTCGTGCTGGACCGGGCGATCATCGACGAGCGCGAGCTCGTCAAGGAGCTCGAGCACCTCCTGGTCGCCCGCGTGCACTCGGTGCAGGTGCGCCAGGTCGACCTCGTCAACGACACGACGGCCGTGGAGGTGAGGTATCAGCTGCCGCGCAGCAGCGCGACCGACGCCGGCGCCGCCGACTCCCGCGACCCGGCCATCGTCTCGGTGAGCCGCTGATGTCCACCGCCGACCGGCTGCTGGAGATGCAGCCCATCTCGCTCGACGACCTCAACGCGGTCGCGGCCCTGCAGACCCGCGTCGACCGCAAGTACCTGGTGCCCCGAGACGACCTCGACCGGGTGCTGCGCGGTCTCGGCGACGACTGCCGCGTCCTCGACTTCGGCGGATCCCGCTCGTCCGCCTACGAGTCCGTCTACTTCGACACCCCCGACCTCGCCAGCTACCTGAGCGCGGCTCGCAAGCGGCGCCGCAAGTTCAAGATCCGGACGCGCGCCTACCTGGACACCGGCGCCTGCTTCCTCGAGGTGAAGACCGCGGGAGGCCGCAGCCTCACCATCAAGGACCGCCTCGAGTACACGATGGAGGACCGCGACGTCCTCACCGCCGAGGGGCGCGAGTACGTCAACGCGGTGCTGGGGGAGTCCGGCGTCGCCGACCTCACCGAGACGCCGCTGGCTCCGACGCTGATCACCCGGTACTCGCGGAGCACCCTCTACATCCCGTCCTCGGGCGCCCGGGCCACCATCGACGTCGACCTCGAGTGGGTCGTCGACGATCAGCGCCGTCTCGTCCTTCCGGAGCTCGCCGTGGTGGAGTCCAAGTCGGCGGGCGGCGCGTCCGTCGTCGACAAGCTGCTGTGGCGCGCGGGGCACCGACCGGTCGGCATCTCCAAGTACGGGGTCGGCCTCGCCGCGCTCCAGCCGGACCTGCCGTCCAACAAGTGGCGGCGCGTGCTGAAGCGGCACTTCCTGGGCCCGCACGAGACCGCGGCGGCTCGGGATGGCGCCCGCGAGTCGAGGGAGTCGCTCACCTCGGCTGCGTAGGCGCGGCGCCCGCCGCGGCAGGGGCGAACGCGACGTCGCCGCCTACCAGAGCAGGCGGCGACGCATCCGCTAGGAGCTGCGCTTCTTGACCTTCGACACCGCGTCGGTGTTCTCGCTGCGTGCCTTGCTGGCTTCCTTGTCGTGCTTGGCCAGCCGCTTCTCCTTGAGCGTCTTGGCGGCGGCCGTCTTGTCGTGACCTCCGCGAACGGATTTCTCGCCCATTGCCCTGCCCTCCCTGCAAAGAGCCCTCTGACCCTGTGGGTCCGAGGCTACGCGGTCCCGGCCGCCTCCCGCCGGGCGATTTCGGGGATCTTGCCCGGCCCTGTTCTCCCCGTCAGGATCGGTACACTCGCCCGGCACCCGATCAAAGGAGATCGAATGATCCGCAGCCCGTTCCCAGACGTCCCCATTCCGGACTTGAGCGTCTTCGACTTCCTCTTCGACGGGCTGGATGCGGATGAGCTGGAGCGGGTCGCACTCGTCGACGGCAGCACCGGCGCGGAGACCACCTACAAGCAGCTGATCGGCCAGATCAACCTCCTCGCCGGAGCCCTGGCCGCCCGGCACGTCGGCGTCGGCACCGTCGTCGGGCTCCTGTGCCCCAACGTGCCCGCGTTCGCGACCGTCTTCCACGGCATCCTCCGGGCCGGCGCGACCGCGACGACGATCAACTCGCTCGCGACCGGCGAGGAGATCGCCCGCCAGCTGAAGGATGCCGAGGCGACCTGGCTCTTCACCGTCTCCCCGCTGCTTCCCGGCGCCGAGGACGCGGCCGCCCGCCTGGGCCTCCGTCCGGACCACCTCGTCGTGCTCGACGGCGCACCCGGTCACCCGTCGCTGCGGGACCTGCTGGGGGAGGGGCGGAAGGCGCCGCGGATCGACATCGACCCGGCCACCCACATCGCCGTGCTGCCGTACTCGTCGGGCACGACCGGCGTGCCGAAGGGCGTCGAGCTGAGCCACCGCAACCTGGTCGCGAACGTCGAGCAGTGCAAGGCCGTGCTCGACGTGACCCGCAACGACCGGGTGCTCGCCCTGCTGCCGTTCTTCCACATCTACGGGATGACGGTGCTGCTCAACATCGCGCTCAAGCGCCGCGCCCGACTCGTGACGATGCCGCGGTTCGACCTGGCCGAGTTCCTGCGGATCATCCAGGACCACGGCTGCACATACCTCTTCATCGCCCCGCCGGTCGGGGTCGCCCTCGCCAAGCATCCGCTCGTCGACGAGTACGACCTCTCGTCCGTCCGCGCGATCCTCTCCGGCGCCGCGCCGTTCGACGAGGCGCTCGGCAACGCGGTCGCACAGCGAATCGGCGCACGAGTCCGCCAGGGCTACGGCATGACGGAGCTGAGCCCGGTCTCGCACGTCATCCCGCCGGATCGCGACGACCTCTCGCTCGGCTCGATCGGGGTGCCGGTCGCGAACGTCGAGTCCAAGCTGATCGACACCGAGACGGGCGAGGAGATCGAGCCGCCCGCGGAAGGACGCAGCGCGCCCGGCGAGCTCCTCGTCCGCGGTCCGAACGTGATGATCGGCTACCTCAACCGCGAGGACGCGACGCGGGCGACGATCGACGACGAGGGCTTCCTGCACACGGGCGACATCGCGTCCGTCGACTCGGACGGCGTCTTCTACATCGTCGACCGGCTGAAGGAGCTCATCAAGTACAAGGGCTACCAGGTCGCCCCCGCCGAGCTCGAGGCGCTGCTGCTCACGCACCCGGGGATCGCGGATGCCGCCGTCGTCGGCGTCGCCAGCGAGGAGGCGGGGGAAGTGCCGAAGGCGTTCGTCGTCCGGGCTCCCGGTGCGGAGGCCACCGAGGACGACGTCATGGCGTTCGTCGCCGAGCGGGTCGCGCCCTACAAGAAGGTGCGGCTCGTCGAGTTCATCGACGTGGTGCCCAAGTCCGCCTCGGGGAAGATCCTGCGGAAGGACCTCAAGGCCCGGGAGGCGGCGCCCGTCACCTGACCCGGTGGGCAGATCGATGTAGGCGCGGCAGACCTGTTTCGGTGCGCCGCGGCCGGGCGGGGCGTCGCGCCGAAGCGGGGGACGCCGGGGCTGAGGATGGCTCGGAATACGATCCGGTCTTCCTCTGTTCACTTGATCACCACTGCGTACGGCAAGGTCCGGCACGGAGGATCAAGGATCGGCGCCGAAGCTGCGGCGCCAGGAGTGAAACGGGGTTCTGATGGACGACTTCCCCTTCTCCGCGCCGAAGGATGCGGACCGGTCGCGACTCGCGGAGCGCCCCGTGCAGGACTGCCTCCCCGACGACCCGTCCTGGTACGTCACCGACTGATCCGTAGCCGCTGCCGTCCGGGCTCGGGCTTGAGCACCGGCTCGGCTGGGGCAGCGCCTGGGGCCGTCTGCGCCTCTACGCTCTTGCGCGGATCAGGACTATTCGCGGATCAGGTGGTCGACCGTTTTCGCACGCCGTTCAGGAGGACGCGCCGCGTCGAAACCGGGATTGCCTGATCCGCGCAACGGCACCCCTCAGGTACCACCGTTGCTCGGCAGGTCAGTGACCCCTAGCGCGCACACTCCAGGTCGGGGTCGAACAGCCCCACCCGCTGGTCCCGGGCATCCGCCTCGGCCTCCTCGACGTCGTCGAACCAGCGGACGTTGTCGCCGTACGACACCGCCCGGCCGAGCCCGCGGCGGGCGAGCTCGACGCTCACGTTCCGGCCGTCCTCGGTGAAGACCGCCGCGAGCGTGCGGTCGTACTGATCGGTGCGCTCCACATCGAAGGCCAGCCGCACCTCGGCCCCCTCAGGCAGCAACTCCCTCGTGAACGCGGACGCCTCCGGCCCCAGGCACTCGATCGGCCGATCCTCGGCCACCGTCTCCGGGGTGTCGATGTTGAGCAGCCGGATCCGCGTCCGCGCGCCCTCGAGATCGACGATGACGGTGTCGCCATCGACCACCCGCTCGACGACCGCCTCCTGAGCTCCCCGCGGCACGGGCGCGCTCGGCGCCGACTCGGAGCGGGTGGACGGCACGCGGGAACCGGTCTCTCCCGCCGGCAGCCCCGCGACCGACAGGACGAACCAGACGATGAGCCCGCCCACGACGGCGGCGAGCAGCAGCGGAAGGGCGCGCCACGGGCGCCTTGTATCGCCGGTCATCGCCAAGACGTAGCAGGGGAGAAGGGAGGGGTTCTGGTCACGCCGCGGACGCTACCGCCGCCGGCGCGTGCCGAAGATGCCCTCGACCACACCGGTGAGGATCTTCTGCGTCACGCGACTGCCGAGGACCTCCTCGAGCGGCGACCTGGGCGCACGCGAGCGTGAGGACGAGGTGGTCCGCGTCCGGGACCGCTTGAGTTCGCGCTCGTACTCGGCCTGCGCCGCCCGCTCCTCCTTCGCGCGCTGCCGGTCGAGGGCATCCTGCTGCTTCTCGAACTCGGCGGCGGCCTTGGCGCGGTCGATCCGCTGCTGCTCGGCGACTGCCGCGGCGTGCGCGGCCTCGAGCTTCTTGCCCAGGATCTCGCGGGCCGAATCCCGGTCGATCGCCGTCCCGTAGCGGGGCAGCAGGGGAGAGGCGGCGACCGCCGACTCCATCTGGGCGGGCAGGGTCGGCGACATGGACCCCTGTGGCGCGCGCAGCCGCGTCCAGGCCACGGGGCTGGGAGCGCCGCGCTCGTTCATCACCGTCACGATCGCCTCGCCGGTCCCGAGGGTCGTGAGGACCTCCTCGAGGTCGTAGCCCGAGTTCGGGAACGTCGTCACCGTCGCCTTGAGCGCCTTGGCATCCTCCGGGGTGAAGGCGCGCAGCTGGTGCTGCACGCGTGAGCCGAGCTGGGCGAGCACGTCGCGCGGCACATCCTTCGGCGTCTGCGTCACGAAGAAGATGCCCACCCCTTCGACCGGATGAGTCGCACGGTCTGGGTGATCGACGTCAGGAACGCCTTGGATGCATCGGCGAACAGCAGGTGCGCCTCGTCGAAGAAGAACACGAGCTTCGGCTTGTCGAGGTCGCCGACCTCGGGCAGGTCGTTGAAGAGGTCGGCGAGCAGCCACATGAGGAAGGTCGAGTAGAGGGCGGGCTGGTTCTGCACGCCGGGCACCTCGAGGAGGCTGATGATGCCCTTGCCCTCCGGGGTCGTGCGGAGGAACTCGGCGGTGTCGATCTCCGGCTCACCGAAGAACACGTCGGCGCCCTGGTCGGCGAAGGTGACGAGCTTCCGGAGGATGACGCCGACGGTCGCGCCGGACAGCCCGCCGAGCTGCGCGAGCTCGCCCTTGCCCTCGTCGCTGACGAGGTAGCTGAGCACGGCCCGGAGGTCCTCGAGGTCGAGGAGCGGCAGCCGCGCCTCCTCGGCGTAGTGGAACACGAGCCCGAGGCTCGACTCCTGGGTGTCGTTGAGCCCGAGCACCTTGCTGAGCAGCAGCGGCCCGAAGCCTGACACCGTGGCGCGGATCGGGATGCCGGTGCCCTGCCCGCCGAGCGAGAAGTACTCGGTCGGGAAGGAGCCAGGCGTCCAGGTCTGCCCGATGCCCTTCGTCCGGGCGAGGAGCTTGTCGCTCGATGCGCCGGGGGTCGCGACGCCGGACAGGTCGCCCTTGATGTCCGCGGCGAACACCGGGACGCCCTGCGCCGACAGCTGCTCGGCGAGCACCTGCAGCGTGCGGGTCTTCCCGGTACCGGTGGCGCCGGCGACGAGTCCGTGGCGGTTGGTCATCGCGAGCGGAATGCGGACCGGTGCGTCGGGCAGCGCGTCGCCGTTGACGAGCGCACCCATCTCGAGCGCCGGCCCGGTGAAGGCGTAGCCGGACCGGACGCCGTCGACCTGGGCTGCGGAGAGGGGCCCGGCGGTTGTCGCGGCCTGCGTGGGGCTCGCCCCTGCCGCCGGAGGAGCGGACGCTGCAGGCGGCGCCGCGGCTGCCGCCGCCATCTCCTGCGCGCGCTGCACCGCAGCCTCCGCCTGGGCCTGCGCCTCGCGAGCGGCCGCGACCGCGGCATCGGCGGCCGCCTGCGCGGCGCGGACGGGATCGAGGGCGTTCGGGTCGCTCATGCTTCGGATCCTACGGGCGGGGTCCGTCCCCGTGCCCACCCGGACGGCACCCTTGACGCAGTGTCGCGACGGAGGATGCCGAGGAGCGGCGGCAGCGCTTCCTACGGCCCGCCCATCCAGTGGTCGATGCGGTGCTTGTCCGGCGTGAAGCCGTGCTCCACACCCCAGAGGACCGCCTGGGTCCGGCTGGTCGCGCCGATCTTCCGGTAGATGCTCCGGATGTGCGACTTGAGGGTGTTGGGGCTGAGGTAGGTCAGCTTCGCGACCTCCTCGTTGCTCTTGCCCTGCGTGATGAGGGCGAGGATCTCCGACTCCCGGTCGGTGATGCCCTCCCGCCGGCCTGGCCAGTCGAGGCCCATGGCGCTCTTGGCCCGACGGGGCGCCTCGGTGAAGACGATGTCGCCGTCGTGGATGCGCTCGAGCGCCACGACGAGCTCCCGTGCGGGCAGCGCCTTGGAGAGGTATCCGTGCACGCCCTGCTTGCGCGCGCTCTCGATCAGCTCGGGCTGGAAGTTCCAGGTGTAGACCACGACCTTGCTGGCGCGCGGGTTCTTCAGGAGGGCCGCGATCTCCTTCTCGTCCGACTCCGGCTGCGCGAAGGAGTCGTACATGACGATGTCGATCTCATCATTCAAGGCCTGGTTCGCATCAATTTCTGCGACCACAATGCGATCACGGTAGCGATCGAACATATGGGCGAGACCTATCAGCACCACGTCGTAGTCATCGACGAGGGCGATGCAGATCGGCTTCGACGGGACGGACATAGAAGAACGGTATCCCCCTAGGGGTGTACCGGAACACCTCCAGGGGTGAAAGAATAGTACCTAAGCCCGGCAGACGTCGGGTCACACCGCACGCACATCCGTGCACCAACAGAAGGCGAACATCATGGGCTGGCTTGGTCTCATCATCAGCGTCATCATCATCGGCCTGATCGCAGGCTTCATCGCTCGCGCGGTCGTGCCGGGCAAGCAGAGCATGTCGATCGGAATGACGATCCTGCTGGGGATCGTCGGGTCCTTCGTGGGCGGCTTCCTCGGCTTCCTCCTCTTCGGCGCCGACCCGAACGGCGGCTTCCTCCAGCCGTCCGGCATCATCGGCTCCATCATCGGCGCGATCATCGTGCTCCTCATCTGGATCGCGGCGACCAACAACCGTCGCCGCGGCGCCGTCCGCTAAGGCAGCGCACCTTCGGCCCGGCCGTCCTCTCTGGGAGGGACGGCCGGGCTTTTTCATGCTCGGACGGATCCGCTCCCCAGCGCTCCTAGATCCCGGGCGCCGGTCCCATGTCCTCGGGCAGCTGCGGAGCCGGCTGAGGCTCCGGATGCGGAACCGAGTCGTCGGATGCCGTCGCCAGCCGGAGCGCGCCGAGCAGCACGGCCGCCGCGACCAGGACCGCTCCGATCGCGAGCCACAGGGCGCGAGGTCCGACCACCGGGAGCGCCGAGCTGGGCGAGGAGTCCCGCACTTCGGCAATTGCCTCGGTCGGCCGATCGGTAGCCGGCCTCGGGCGCAGCGCTCCGGACCGCGGGCCGGATCGCGACGTCAGCCAGTCCTCCACGAGCACGGCCCCGCCGACCGCCAAGATCGCCAGGTTCTGCAGGATCTCGGTGTCGAACCAGAAGAAGCCGAACACCGCCTGCAGGCCGGAGACGAGAACCGTGATCCCGAGCAGCGCGGCCGCGATCGCGACCGGGACGAGCAGCCGTCTCCGCTCTCGCGGTGCTGCGGCGATTCGGAGAGCGATCAGCACCAGCGCGGTCGCCACGGCCAGAAGGGTGACGATCTCCCACGCGACGTAGATCCCGGTCGAGAGCGCCTCGTCGGGAGCGAGGGTGAGCCACCACCACCCGTCAGTGCCGCCGCCGAACCACTCCAGCTTCCACGTGACCTGCCAGCCGAACGTGAGGAGCGGGAGCACGAGGTAGAAGACCCAGAGGATCCACCGCTGCGGGCGCGTCTGGAGGCGGTCCTCCGGCCAGCGGAGAAGGAGGTGGGCGAACAGAGCGGGGACGAAGTTGTAGAGGATGCCCTGCAGGAAGAACGCGGGCCCGACGTCCGGCGCGAATGCCAGCTGGTCGACGACCGCCGCCACCGCCACGATGCCGAGCATGAGCCGGCCGTTGACCAGCTGGCCCGGAATCCGGAGCGAGATGCCCGCGGCGAGGACGAGCGCGATCAGCCCCGGGTAGTAGGTGAACGCGTAGGCGGGCGTCTCAGTCCACGCGCGGGACGCCGTCGCCATGGTCAGGTCGGCGAGGAGCAGGATCGCGGCAACGGCGAACAGCACGGCGTCGAGCGCGTGCCCGCCGAATCGGGACGTCGCTCGTGGGATCGCGGGCGCGGAAGCCTGCATGGCCGGAGTGTAGACCCGGGGCGGAACGCACAGAAGGAGCTGTCCACCGATTTCCGGACGGTTGCGCTCCGCCGGGCGCCAGCGGTGGACTGGTCATCGTCGGATCGTGTCGGATCCACGTCGGATCCTCGGAAGGAGACGCAGCCGTGGCGGTCAAGCTGAACAAGAAGGCGCTGGAGCAGGCACGCAACCTCGTGAAGCAGGGCAAGGTCGTGAAGGATGCCCGAGGCGACTGGTCCGAGGCCTCGCCGAGCGCCGCCGAGGAGAACTCCTTCCTCGAGAAGCACGGCTACGACGAGTACGCGAAGTGGCACCTCGGCATCGACGAGGAGAAGTCCGAGGAGACGAAGGGGCGCTACTCCTTCCCGTACGGCGACTTCAGCAAGGTCCGCCGTGGCGGCGTCATCTCGGTGGAGAGCCGCGCGGCGCAGAACGACCACGACGACATCGCGAAGGCAGCCAAGGAGCTGCTGGAGCTCATCGACGGCTACGAGAAGTAGCGCCAACACCTGCTGGTCGCCCGGTTCCACTCGATCCACACCCGGGCTCGGACTGGAACACCGCGGACCACAACCCTGCACCGCCCGAGTCCGTCGCGGTCGTCGGCGCGATCGGCAGGCCGCGCAGCTCCCGTACGACCTCGCTCGACCGCCCTCCGGGCTGGTCGCCGCGCTTCGTCGTGGCGGACGACGGCGACGCCTGGGGCCTAGGGGATGAGCCCGTGCAGGTCCACGCCGAGGAGCACGACCGGCCACACGAGGACCGCCAGGATGCCCTCGATGACGTTGCCGATCACCGTCCAGTCGACGAGGTAGCCGCGGAACCCGGCCACCGCGACGCCGATCAGGAGGTAGATGACTCCGATGATGCTGATGCCGCCGCCTCTGCGCATGGGGCTGTCCTCCTCGTGCTGGATGAAGTTCGGTCCTGGCACGGATGCTAGCGGCGGCACCGCCCCGCAGCCGGGATTCCCAGCGCCGGTCGGGGAGTTCTTGCCGGCTCCATAGCAGCGCGGGCTGGCCCTCGTCCGTGGGAACATGCGTCCTGAGGACCGCGGCTCTAGGGTCGAAGCTATGGAGTTGACGCGCTCAGGGCTGACCGCAGCCGGGTTTCAGGGCTTCGTGCAGGTCGCCGACCTCGCGACCGTCGAGCTGCCGGCAGAGCCGGGCATCTACGTGGTCATCCGTGAGGGTGGCGGAACACCCGCGTTCCGCGGCGAGAACGTCGGCGGCTGGTTCAAGGGCACGGATCCCTCCGTCGCCCTCGAGAGCCTCGAGGACGCCTGGGTGGACGACCAAGAGCTCCTCTACGTGGGCGGGACGGGTGACGGCGACAGCGCCTCGACGCTGCGCGACCGCATGGGCCTGCTGCGCAGGTTTGCGGCGGGGGAGCCGGTCGGACACTGGGGCGGACGGTACCTGTGGCAGCTGCACGACCGGCACCGACTGCTCGTCGCCTGGAAGGTCGTGCCACCGACGGGCGTGAAGCCCGCGAAGGCGGCGCTGCTGTCCGAGTTCTGGGACCGCCACGGGGCGTTGCCGTTCGCGAATCTCAGCTGGCGTTAGCTCCTCGCGAGCCGCAGGATGGTGCCCGCCGGTGGGGCGAGCTGCGCCAGATGGAGGTGCTCAGGAGATGGCGACGCCGAGTGCCTCGACCACGGTGATCGGCTCGACCGGCCGGCTCGCCACCCAGTCGAAGCCACAGCTGCCGCAATGCGAGGGCGCGGGGTCGTGCTCGGCCTCCGCTCCGCCGAGGATCAGCTCAACCCAGTTCGACGACGCCGGGTGGTCCATCGAAGACACGTCGTGGCCGTCCGCATCCCAGGCTTGCTGCTTGCACTGCGGGCAGCGCTGCGGGCGCCTCCGCTGGGCGGCGACCGCCGTCTGGAATGCGGGGTCGTCGAGAAGCTGGACGATCTCGGCGGCATCCACGACGAAGATGTCGGAGTTTCCGATGCGAGCGAGGCTGAAGAAGTGACCGCCGAGGGCGAGGGCCTCCGCGCCGCGTGACGGGATGTCGAGCACCTCCGCGAGCTGTGTGAGCGGAACGAGTCCTCGCAGTCCACCGATTCCATCGACGACGGCGAGCTTCGGGTACGAATATGCAGGCACGGGTAGTCCTCACTGATTGGGTGATACCAGTGAAAGACTTTGAGCGGAATTGAACAAGTCCCCTCAAGTGGGCAGATATCTCGCCCCGGAATGCCGTTCCTACCGGCCCATATTCTTCTTGGGACGCCGGATGCAAGGGATATTCCGACGACTCAGTCCTCGAGCAGCCCCCGGATATCCTCCGCGCTGAGCGCCGAGGAGAACACCGCATCGTCGTCGATGACGGCGTCGAAGAGGCGGGCCTTCTGCTCCTTGAGCGCCATCACCTTCTCCTCGATGGTGCCGCTTGCGACCATCCGGTAGACGTTCACCGACCGCGTTTGCCCGATCCGGTGTGTGCGGTCGATGGCCTGCTCCTCGGCCGCCGGGTTCCACCACGGGTCGAGCAGGAACACGTAGTCCGCCTCGGTCAGGTTGAGGCCGAAGCCGCCCGCCTTGAGGCTGATCAGGAACACCGGCGCGTCGCCGTCCCGCCACCGCTCGAGCACCTCGTGCCTGCGGAGAGTGGAGCCGTCCAGGTACTCGTACCGGATGCCCGCCTTGTCCATCCGGTCTCGGGCCTTGCCGAGGAACGACGTGAACTGGCTGAACACGAGAGCCTTGTGGCCCTCGGCGAGGACGTCGACGAGCTGCTCGAACAGCACGTCGAGCTTCGCCGACGGGTAGTCGTACTGCTCATCGATGAGCGACGCGTCCAGGCTCAGCATCCGCAGCAGGGTGAGCGACCGGAACACGATGAACCGGTTCTTGTTCATGTCCTGCAGCAGGCCGAGCAGCTTCTGCCGCTCCCGCTGCAGCACCGTGTCGTAGAGCTTGCGGTGCTTGGGGAGAGGTCGACGTAGAGGATCTGCTCCTGCTTCGGCGGCAGATCCGACGCCACGAGCTCCTTGGTGCGGCGCATCATCAGCGGGCGGATGCGCCGGCGCAGCCGCGCGAGCTGCTCGATGCCGCTGCCGGCGGTGATCGGGCGGACGTAGTCCTCGCGAAACTTCCGCGCCGACGGGAACAGGCCCGGCGCGACGATCTTGAACAGCGACCACAGGTCGGTCAGCGAGTTCTCCATCGGCGTGCCGGTGATCGCGAGCTTGAACTGGGCGTCTAACGCCACCGCACTCTCGTGCGCCTTCGAATCGGCGTTCTTCGCGAACTGGGCCTCGTCGAGGATCAGGCCGGCCCAGGTCGTCGACTTGTACTGCTCGAAGTCGAGCCGGAACAGCGCATACGAGGTGATGACCAGGTCGGCGCCCTTGACCGCCTTGCTCAGCGACTTGCCCGACTTTCGCTCCGTCTCGGTCACCCCCACGACCTTGAGGTCGGGCGCGAACCGCTTCGCTTCCGCCAGCCAGTTCGAGACGACGGAGGTCGGCGCGACGACGAGGAAGGGCCGCTGCTCCTCCTTCGCCGTCTGGGCGACCGCGTGGCTGACCAGGGCGAGGGTCTGCAGCGTCTTGCCGAGGCCCATATCGTCGGCGAGGATGCCGCCGAGCCGGTGCTGCCAGAGGAAGACGAGCCAGTTGAAGCCGTCCTGCTGGTAGGGCCGCAGCGTGGCCCGAATGCTGTCCGGCAGGGGAGTGGGCTCGACCTTGCCGTCGGTCGCGAGCTCGAGGAGGCCGGAGACGGAGTCCCGCCAGGCGACGGCCTGCTCGCTCTCCTCGGCGAGGTCCTCGAAGTCGGCCCAGAGGCTCGCCTGGTAGCGGCTGATCTTGACGCCGGTCTCCCACTCGTCGAGCTCGGATGCTTCGGCGAGGAGCTCGCGCAGCTGGTCGAACACCGGCTGGCGCAGGGAGAGATAGGAGCCGTCGACGAGAAGCAGCTTGTTAGCCCCCTTCGACAGTGCGGTGAAGAGCGGGCCGAACGGCACCTTCTTTCCGTCGACGGTCACCATGACGCCGAGGTCGAACCAGTCCCGCTTGTCCGTCTCGACCGTCGAGACGGACAGGGCGGGCGTGCCGGTCAACTCCCGGTAGTCGGGCTGATCGCCGACGACGTCGACCCGGACGTCGTCCTGCGCGGCGATGCGGGGGAGCTCGTGCTCGCTGAACTCGGCGGCCGCGATGCCGCTGAGCGTGCGGGCGGATCCGGGCAGCGCCTCGGGGAGGGCGGCCCGGACGCGGGCGAGGACGTCCCGCTCGGCGAACGGGTCCCGGAACGTCTCGTCCGCCCGGCCAGTGATGGTGAGCGGCACCTTGGTGGCCCCGTAGGCCCAGCCCCACTCGAGCCGGAGGGAGTGGCCGGGCGCGTAGATCGCGATGAGGACGAGCGTCGGCGTGACCGGCTCGGGCAGGTCGACGGACGCGTCCGGGCTCGAGACGGGCACGGTGCGGCGCAGCTTCGGGTAGTACTCGGTGAGGAACTCGGCGGCGTCCGCGGCCGGCACGACGACCTCGGACCGGTTGCGGAGGAGCTGCACCTGCTCGGTCGTCACGACCTCGGCGGTCGGGGCGAGGGTGAGCCGGGGGAGGGGATCCAGCTCCCAGGTGTAGACGCCGTGGTCGCCGATCAGCCGGCTCGCCTCGACCGGGTGCCGCTCGCCGTCGATGCGGACGGCGGGCAGGACGCGGAGATCACCCTGGTGCCCCTCGTCAACGCTCGCCGACACCTCGATGCCGATCGTCGCCTCGTGCCCGACGGTGACGGGCGTGCCCTTCTTGCCGGTGATGAGCTCGACACCGACCTCGGACGCGGTCGCGAGGAGTGGCCAGAGAAGCGGGCTCGCGAGATCGTCGAGGTAGATCCACTCGGGCTCGGTGTAGCCGAAGGTGGAGCGGCTGGACCGGTTGAGCGCGACGATCTGGCCAAGCCAGCTCTGGTGCGTGGGGTTGAGGCGGAGGCGTCCGGCGTGGTGGCCGACATTGCTCCAGTTCACCTGGCCACGCACCCAGTTGCCGGAGGGGCTGCGCATCACGGGGCGGATGGCGAGCCGCAGCTCGGCGCTGCTGGGCGTGCGGGCGTCGACCGGCTTGGCCGAGGCGCCCCTCCAGCGATCGCGGAGGGCGCCGATCTCGCGGAGCTCGAAGAGGAGGCCCATCGGGATCAGCTCGGGGGTCTTCGCCGCTGCGCCCGAGCCCGGTGCCGGCGTGGTGAGGGCGGCGACCGCCGACTTCCAACTGGGCAACTCCGCGGCAACTGCAAGTGGGGATGTAACTGGCGAGACAGTCGGTTCAGCTGTGGGGGCGGTCTTCTCCTCGGCGCCGAGCTGCTCCTGCATGGTGAGGAGGTTGCGGCGGATCAGGGTGGCCGCCACGTGCTTGCAGCTGCCGCCCATCGGGCAGGTGCAGGAACTGCTGATGTCGCCGGCCGAGGTGCGGAAGCGGATGCGGCTCTCGTACGGCGTCTTCGCGGTGCCGCGGACGTGACCGCTGAGCACCTGGTGATCGGGATCCCACGCGGTGTCGAGCACCGCACCACGCGATGCGTACTCCTGCCCCCGCGCAAAGGAGGCCGGCCCGACGTGGCGGGTGATGTCCCGGACGTCGAGGAACGGCTGATCCTCGCGCGTCACGGTCACCCGGAAATGTTACTCGCGAGTTCGGACGTCCCGGCTGGGATGCTTCTCTTGCCGATGGTCGGCGCCCCGGCGTGGGCCGCGCAGACGCTCTCGGGAGTGGACGTGTGCACCTCCGAGAGCGATTGCCACGTCGTGACTCCAGGGTCTGGTCGAAGATCGGGCTCCCGCTAAAGAAATGTCGACGCAGAGCCCTCAGTGACCCGCCACCTCGGCCTCGATGACCGTGTCGAAAAGACCCCAGTGTCGCAGGCCCTGGTGCGAGTCGACACCGGCGTAGGAAAGCGACGCGTCCTCGAATCGGCGAAAAGTCTTCACTGCGTCATTCATGTGTGTTGAGTTGAAGAGCCCCAAACCGCGAAGCAGGTCAAAGTCCGGGATGGTAAGGCCGGTGACCACCCGGAAGAGGTCGGGCTCCAGCGCCTTGATGACGTCGATGAGCGCGTTCTCTCGGAAGTCGGTGAGATACATAAAGGCGGGGATTCGGGTCGCGAACTTTATGAGCTTTTCCTGCACCTGCTTGCGCAGCGACTTCTGCAGCTTCTCTTCCTCAGTGAGTTCCTGCTTCTCCCTCGGCGTGAGGTCCCGCTCCTTCGCCCTCTTTTTCAAGTCTCTAATCTTCTCGGACTTATTGATGATCGTCTCAAAGACGTTGTCGCCCAGCGAGCGAAAGCCTTCAATGTTCTGGATGGCCTTCAAGGCATCGGGATTGGCGAGGACCTTCTTGAGGGTGTCGTTGTCCACATTGACTAGGAGCGCCGACTCCCACTTGCGCGCCAGGAGCGTTGCCGACGTACCTGACTGTGCGATGTCGAGGACGCTCCCGGCGTCAACGGGCACCATGTTCGAGCCGTCGTACGCCAGCACCGGAAGGAACGACAGCAGATCGGCCACAGCCTTGTCGTCGTTCGTCTCTTCCGGGCTCAGCCCTCGTGCATATTCGGCCACCTGACGGAGCGCGCGAGTCGGCGCGAAATCAAAGACGAAACAGACGGGCTTGACGACCTCGATCGATTTCGGGTCGTCTCCGTTTGGGTTTTGGATGACCCAGGGCGACTGTACCCGAAAGGCGGACTGGAAATAGGTTTCAGGCCGTTGAAGGTTCCGCAACATAAGGATGGCGGACCACTGGGGCACAGTGACGCCCGTCGTCAACTTTCCGCAGGATAGCGTGATGGTTTTCGTCGTGAAGCCGTCCTTGATCTTCGCTCGAACAGGAGGGAGTGCGGCTAGGCCGATGCCGGCCCCGGGTCCTGCGGCGTTGATGAGGGTGTAGTCACCCCAGAAGCCGTTCTTGTTCTGCGGCTCGTGCAGGAGGTTCTCCATCGCATGAACGCTGGCGACGGTGGGCAGAAACCAGAAGGAATGGTTCAGGTAAGGCAAGACGTGAGCGTCGGAGTACGGGAATGGTGGACGTGTTCCAGCGCGCAGTGCATCGACGGTCGTTGGCTGGTGTTGGCCTCTGATCAGGTTCAGCCAGTTCTGCACATCACTCTTGTGCTTGAAAGCGGCGTTCGAGCCGACGCCGATCGCCGCAAAGAACTCGTTCAAGTCAAACTCATCAAACTCGCCCTGCATTGCGACAGTGAGGATATCTTCGGGCATCCGATATGTCATCAGCGCCATCTCGGGCAGCGCGGCGTACGGATTTGGCTCTCCGGGGTGCGTTACGGACCAGTAGACTTTTTCCCGCTGTTCGTCGGTATAGGTCCAGTTATAAAGGTTGTCGTCAACAAACTCGCCATCGGCCAGCGCACGGAACGGCGTCCCCGAAAGGTATAGGAACGCCTTCGCGGTAATCGGCAGGAAATCCGCCTCGTCATTCCGCTGCTCGTCCAGCTCCTCGTCCAGAACCTCCAAATCTTCACTGAATTCCTGCGCCATCTCGGCTTTCTGCTCTTGGACGTCCTCCCCTCGAACAGTTCCTTCGCGTTCTCACGCCAGGCCCCAAAGTGGTACTCGTCGAAGATCACCAAATCCCAGTTGATGAGATGGATCCACTCGTTCCTCGCCTTGATGAGACCAGTGCCCTTCTCCCGACCCAGCAGGTCCTGGAACGAGCCGAAATAGACCAGCGCCTTCTCGTGATCCACGTTGAGGGGGTTGTCCGGGCCGGAATCCTTCGAGGCATAGATCCAGCCATCGAAGTCGACATGCGAGTTCAGGTCGGTCTCCCACGCGTCCGCTACGGCCGGCTTGAAGGTCACCACGAGGACGCGCTTCGCGCCCATGCGCTTGGCCAGCTGATACGACGTGAAAGTCTTCCCGAATCGCATTTTGGCGTTCCAAAGGAAGCGTGGAACGGCCGCCCCGTCTGCGGCCCACTCGCGCTGGAAGAACCGGAGCGTCTTCTCGACCGCCGCTCGTTGCTCGTCACGCATCCCGAACGTTTCGTGATGTGAGCCTGACAGCTCTGTGTGCTCACGGAGCTCGGTGATCGCTGTAAGCACATCGGCCCGAGTACAGCGAATCCACTCCTTGCTGGATTCGTAGACAACGTTCTCGAATCCTTTAGCAATTAGGCGTTCCCGGACAGCGGAATCGGTGATGCGCACGCCGTCTGCGTCCAGGGCCGGCTCGTCAACCTGCAGCACGTAATTCACCCGCGCCTGACCTTGCGACTCCCTGATCCGCTCATTGACGTCGCGGGTGGTCTGCCCGACCTTGAGGCAGCCGCGCCACCGCTCTGCGATCTCATCGCTCGACCACGCGTAGAGGCGCGGCTCCCCGGTCGGCTTCTGCGGAAATAGGTCGGATAGGGACTTAGCTGTGGGCACCCGCTACACCTCACCGCTCTGGGTCGATGCTGAGTCGACAACCATGGGTCGAACGAGCGATTCGATGTACGCCTGCTCATCCAATGAAACGTCGTACTTGGCGTACAGCTCTTCATCGGTCCAGACACGGTCCATCGGCAGGTCGGGAACGAACGCGAACGTCGATCGCGTGACGCTCTGATTCGCGGCCCTAAGCGACAGAAGGAACCTCACGAATCGCGACTTGAGATAGGCGCACATTCGTTCCGCCTCGAGCTCCGTGTCGAAAGCGCTCACGACCGGATAGGCCTCAGTCGTGACATAGCCCGGGCGGACGACGCGGATGCTGCTTAGGCCGTAATACCGGCCGTCCCGATCGGGACGACCACCCGCCGGTGCAGCCCTGCTGACCGTCGCCTTCCACTTGTCAATCCACTCCGCATTCGACGTAACGGACGCCCGGGGAATATAGCCGTCTCCTCCGCTGCTCATTAGCGTAACGGGGGTGTTTATCCCCTCAGTAGTGGGAGCCCCTCGGTCGGTCGTGGCGAACCCGAATGCCTTTCTACCCGACACCTTGACGCTGAGTGACTTCAGAGGGTCATGACCGCCGGGCCAAACCTTGTGCAGGATTGATATTGCGTCAGAGTGACGGACGAACACGTCGAATTCATTCAAACGTCGCTCGGTCGGCCTGGTCTTGCGCCCTCGAACTATGGTCGTGACCGAGCACCGACCATGAAAGTCACGACTCCAGAGGAAATAGGAGACACCGCCAGCGATGTCTACGCCAGGAAATGCCTCATCCGAGTCAATGAAGTCGGTGATCGAGCGAATCCGGTCGTCCGCCAACATCTCGGCACGGAACTCATCCAGTCCTTTACCGCCGGCCATCCAGCGTGACGGGGTAACCATCGTCAGGTACTGCGGCTGCAGCGCTTTCGCCGCCTGCACGAACCGATGGTAGATCGGTGCCGCACTCTTCCCCGCCCCGCCATCGTCCAACTGGTATGGCGGGTTTCCCACGATTACATCGAAGTGCATGTTTTCTCCAAACAAGCGCACAATCAGCGACTTGGGGTCCGTGTGGTGCAGAAGTGCGTACGCGTAGGTCTCGGCCTGGTCGCCGCGCTCGTAGCCCTCTTTCGACGCCGGACAGTAGACACAGCGGTCACCCACCCAAGTGTGCGCAGTTCGCTGGAACCAGATGTTGCCATCCGGCGAAGCAGACGACGGTGCTACCGAATGCTTGCCCGTCGCGTCCTTGGAGCAGTAGACCGACCGACGCGCAATGAGCGCGGTCAGCGTAGTCATTCCGATCGCGAAGACCTGCTTCGTGAGCACACGGTCCACAAGCGCTTTGCGTTTGTCCGACCCTTCAGGCGGGTTGCCCTGCCCTTCCACGAGCCGCTTCGTGATCTCCCGGAGGAAAACGCCGGACTTTGTAGCGGGATCGAGGAAGGTCACGTCCGGGTCTGCCCAGATCGACGCGCCCTTGTGATCGTCGGCCCAGGCCTCCTCAAGCGTGTCGAGCATCTTGTTGGCGAATTCCGGCGGCGTGAAGACCTCGTCACTCGACAGACTCGCGATCGTATTGAGCACGTCCGGGGCTCGGTTCTGCCGATCTCTGCGGAGCATCTCCCCGAAGGACAGGGACATGCCCACTGTCGTGGTGTCGGTCATGTGACGTCCTCCATCGCGGCGATCTGCGCGACTGTCATCGTCGGGTAGCTGGTTACGGGCTGGAAAACCTCGTGATGGGCTTCTCCGGGGCGCACAGTACCCCTCCCGGCAATCTTGTCGAAGTGGAAGTCGCGACGCTGATACTTGCCCCGCCCGAGGTAGCCCCACTCCGCGAACACGATGGGAAGCCCGTGTGTATCAGGCGATGTACCGACGGTCGTCATCGCGAGCGCATCTCCCACGATGACGTTCACGCCTACGACAAGGGCGGCTGCCCGCATCCACTCGTCGCCTGCTCTTGCGCCCAAATAAGCGCCAAAAAGCGACAACAGGTTCGTCCGACATTCGAGAGCGTTGTCGGCCTGAATGTCGATGCCGTAGACCGACATGAGCGCCAGGAGTGCGTGGTGGCGCCTCTCGTAGTCGCTCTTGCCGTACCGGGCCATCACCGTCGTCAACTTGCTGGACAGCACGCGAACGAGGAAGTTTCCAGTGCCGCAGGCGGGCTCTAGGAAGCGCGAGTCAATGCGCTCCGACTCGTTCTTGACGAGGGCGAGCATTTCGTCCACAAGCCACGCCGGGGTAAGTACCTCAGCGTGGTCCTGAACCCGCTGCCTCGACTTGACAAGCGGCCTCCCCGCGACGTTCTCAAGCACCTTCGCTGCGCCGACTGCCATCTTGTCACCTCCACACGTTCGGGTTGCACCCAACGTAGCGACGGTGATCGACTTTTCCGACCGCGGCGCGGCGCGCGTTGGCGGGCTATCGCAGGGTCGAGAGGCACTAACGGCGGCATCGTCGCGGGATCCCTCGGGTCCTCACCGGCGTCGTGCCCCTTGATAGGAACGCAGTGCCGGGGCTGCTCGCCGAGCAGGACGCGGAGAAGTGCAGTCCCCGACCACCCGCGGCCTCCGCCTCCTCAGCGCCGCGCTCATCGGTTGAGGTACGACAACAAGAGCGAGTACTCGGCGTCGCCTACGGCCAGCGCTCGACGCTAACCCGGCTCAGCTTCCTCCTATATCGCTGAGTATCGTTGAGCCCGATCGAGGAGGTCATCATGAACGGATCGTTCAGGGCCGATGGGTTCGGCTCAGCGGGCGCGAGCCCGGTCGACGGGATGTGGCAGGCGTTCGAGCAGCTGCGCACCCGCTTGGAGAAGAACTTCGAGAAAAGCGCAGGTAGCCGCGTCGGCCGCGGTGATGTGCGGGCCGCGGTGCTCGCGCTTCTCGCTGAGCAGCCGATGCACGGCTACCAGCTCATCCACGAGATCGAGGAGCGCAGCGGCGGCGCCTGGAAACCCAGCGCCGGCTCCGTCTACCCGACGCTGCAACTGCTCGCGGACGAGGGCCTCATCAGCGCGGAGGAGTCGAACGGCCGCAAGACCTACTCGCTGACCGACGCCGGTCGCCTCGAGGTGAGCCGCTCCGGCGTCTCCGCCCCGTGGAACGTCACCGAGGGCGCGGCGCACGGGTCGCTGCCCCGAGCGGGCTTCGAGCTCGCGCAGGCGACCGGACAGGTGGCGCGTACGGGAACCGATGCCCAGACTCAGCAGGCCATCGAGGTGCTGAACGAGGCGCGGCGCAAGCTCTACGCGATCCTCGCGCAGAGCTGATAGGAGTGGCGTCAGTCCAAGCCGCTCCGGCACGAGATGCGGCGGGCGCTGGGAAAACCCGCGCCCGCTACCGCCGCATCCTGCGGTTCGCCGCCCGGCGCCTCGCCGCGACCTGGTGGTGGGAGATCTTCCTGCCGCGCATCGGGCTCAGCCGCCTGGCCGAGCGCACCCGCACCCGGCGCATGCAGCGCATCGCCCGCCAGTTCTACGGGTTCGCGCTCGACCTCGGCGGGCTGATGATCAAGGTCGGGCAGTTCATGTCGTCGCGCCTCGACGTGCTGCCGCCCGAGATCACCAAGGAGCTCGAAGGCCTGCAGGACGAGGTGCCCGCGGCGCCCTTCACGGCCATCCGCGCCCTCGCGGAGTCGGAACTGGGGCCGCTGACGCGCTCGTTCGCGTCGTTCAACGAGACACCGATCGCCTCTGCCTCACTCGGCCAGGCCTACAGTGCCCGGCTCACTCCGGCCCTCGCCGCCGAGAGCGGGCTCGAGAACGTGGTCGTCAAGATCCAGCGCCCCGGCATCGACCGGATCGTCGCCATCGACCTCGCCGCGCTCCGCAGGGTCGGCGGCTGGCTGAGCCGCATCCGGCTCGTCTATCAGCGTGTCGACATGCCGGCCCTGGTGGAGGAGTTCGCGGCAACGAGCCTCGAGGAAATCGACTACCTGCACGAGGCGGCGAACGCGGAGCGCTTCGCCGAGGTGTTCGACGGGGACGTCCGGGTCGCGGTGCCCGCGATCGCCTGGGAGCGCACCACCCGCCGCGTCCTCACGCTCCAGGACGTCACCGCGATCAAGATCAGCGACCGGGAAGGGCTGCTCGCTGCGGGCATCGACCCAGCGGACGTCGCGAAGGTCTTCGCCACGGTCATGTTCGACCAGGTATTCACCGACGGCTGGTTCCACGCCGATCCGCACCCCGGCAACATCTTCGTCACCCCGAGCCCTGGCCCGGCCGACGCGGAGTCCCGCCCCTGGAAGCTCACGTTCATCGACTTCGGGATGATGGGCCAGGTCCCGACGAACCTGCGCGCCGGCCTGCGGAAGGTGCTGATCTCGGCCGCGTCACGGGATGGCCGCGGGCTCGTCGACGCCATGCGCGACATCGGGATGCTCCTGCCCTCGGCCGACACCGTCGAGCTCGAGCGGGCGATGACGGCGGTGTTCGGCCGCTTCGGCGGGATGGGCTTCGCCGAGCTCCGCGAGGTCGACCCGCGCGAGTTCCGGGACTTCGCGAAGCAGTTCAACGACGTCGTCCGCACCCTGCCGTTCATGCTCCCCGAGAACCTGCTGCTCGTGATCCGCGCCATGTCGCTGACCTCCGGCGTCTGCAGCACACTCGACCCCGCGTTCAACGTGTGGGACTCGGTCGAGCCGTATGCCCGCCAGCTGCTCCGCGACGAGCGCGGCAACGCGATCCAGGACATCGGTCGCCAGGCGCTCGACATCGCCGCGACCGCGGTGAGCCTGCCGAAGCGAATCGACGGGCTGCTCGAGCGCGTCGACCGCGGCGAGCTGGCGGTCACCACGCCGCGCCTGGAACGGCAGGTCGCGGGCCTCGACCGCACCCTGCGCCGCATCGCGTCCGCGCTGGTGTTCGGGGGACTGCTTCTCTCCGGAGCCATCGTCCGCCCGGACGACACGGTGCTCGGCAACGTCCTGATGATCGCGTCCGCAGTGCCGCTCGCCGGCGTGATCGTGGGCGGCCGCCGGAGGATCTGAGCCGCCGTTGCCGTCCGCCGGCTGAGCCATGAACGGGCACGACCGGCGTTCCTTCGCCCCGATGTCGCAACCCCGACATACCGTCGAGGCGTGAAGATCCTCCACACCTCGGACTGGCACATCGGGCGCACCTTCCACACGCACTCGACCCTCGGCCACCTGCGCATCGTGCTCGATGCGCTGGCCGGCGCCGTGCGGGAGCAGGGCATCGATGTCGTCCTGGTCGCCGGAGACGTTTTCGACTCGTCTATGCCGTCCGCCGAGGCGATGACGCTGCTCAGCGACGCGTTCCGCACCATCCGGGAAGCCGGCGCTCGGATCGTGATGACGAGCGGCAACCATGACTCCATCACCCGCCTGGGCTTCCACGCCGAGTGGATCCGACTCGCCGACATTCACGTGCTCACCCAGCACTCCCGCCTCGAGGAGCCGGTCACGCTGGAAGACGAGCAGGGACCCGTCCACTTCTACGGCATCCCGTACCTGGAGCCCTCCCTCATCCGGCACGACTACCCGGGCGTCGAGCTACGCACGCACGAGCAGGCGCTCGCATTCGCCATGCAGCGCATCAACGAGGACCGCGCAATGCGTGCCGGCCGCTCGGTCGTACTCTCGCACTGCTTCACCGCAGACGTCGCCCCCAGCGACGGCGTCGAGCGTGACATAAGCTCCGGCGGCCTCGACCTCGTGCCCGCCAGCGTGTTCGACGGACCCGACTATGTCGCCCTCGGCCACATCCACGGCCGGGCGCAGCTCAGCGAGCGCGTGCGCTACTCGGGCGCCCCCTTGCACTACTCCTTCTCGGAGACCGACAAGCTCCGCGGCGGCTGGCTCGTCGAGCTCGGCGCCGACCGCCTGGGCGAGGTGGCCTGGCTTGACCTGCCCGTCCCGCGCCGCCTCACTCCGCTCACCGGGGAGCTCGACGACCTGCTCACCGACGCCCGGTACGCCGAGCACGAGGGGGATTGGGTCAAAGCGATCCTCACCGACCGCGTACGGCCGATGGATGCGATGCGCCGCCTGCAGCAGCGCTTCACGCACTGCGTCGCGCTCGAGTTCAAGCCATCGGTCACTGCGGAATTAACGACGGCCAGCTATGGGGAGCGGGTCAGGGAGCGCACGGACGGCGAAATCGTCGCCGGCTTCCTCGAGTTCGTCCGCAACGGCGTCGGCCCGTCCGAGTACGAGCGCGGGCTCGTGAACGAGCTGTTCGTGGAGCAGGACGTGCGCGAGGTCCGCGCATAACGCCCCGCCGCCGGCGGCGCAGCATTCACAGCGGTCGGATCGGACTATCCGGCCATTGGAACTGAGGATTCCTCGGGCGGCGGGATTGCCGTCGGCGGCTACCGGTGATAAACCTCGCATAAGCACCTGCCTCGTTGAAGAATGGCGGACCTATGTTCAAGACCGAAGCGTCGAAGATCCGAACCGGCAATTGGAATCTCGATGCGAGCTGCGCAAAGGGCCACCAGGTCTTCAAGGACCAGATGCATCCGCGCGGCCCATACAAGTGCCCGTACTGCGGGGAAGAGGTTTTCTAGGCCCGAGCCCCGCGGGGTCGCGATCGTGGCGCCACATGTGCCAAAGCCGTGGGGGAGCCTGAGGGCACCTCGGTGGCACCGTAGTTGGGCTGAGGGCACAAGCCATACCGGAAGCACCACCGCGGCAGACGCTGCGGAAAGCCCATCGTGTGACGCACCTAGGAGGTCGCCTCTCGCGGTACGCCTCGCAAGTGTCAACCCTCGCAGGCGACACCGTCATCGTCGCGATCGAGTTCCCCACGGTAACCCGGCGCATCTCGCTGGATGCCGCTGACGCCTGCCGCGTACGCCGCGGAGCAGTTCGCGTAGTAGACGCTAGAAGCTGTGTCTGTTGCGACGAGACCAACGGCAGCAGTGGGGGAGGCGGTGGGCTGCGGCGTCGGTGTACCGACGGGCTCCCCAAGCGACGAGCGATACGCGGGCTGATCCGGGCACGAGCGAAGTACCGTCGAGAGGGCATCGTGCTCGGGCTGGGTCACCCAGAGTCCATACGCGTACTTCACACTGATCTGCCGCGCTGCGTACTCGCACTTCATGCCCGCGAACGTCGGCAGCCACGTGGCGGCATCCTCTCCGCTCTTGGCCTGGTTCGCCTGGTCGCTGACCGCGAGCAGGTTGGTGGGATCGTTCGCGAGGCGTTGGCGCTGGTCCTGGGTGAGCTGCTGTGCACCCGAGGTCCAGGCGTCGATCAGGGCCACCATGTGGTCGATCTGCACCAGCGTCGAGGTGTCATTGCCCCGCGTGAAGGTCATCGCCTGCCCCGTGTACGGATCGGTGAAAGTGCCCGACATCACTTTGCAACCGTTGAGAACCGTGTCCTTCAGATCACGCTGCAGCACATCGTCGCGGGTGTTGCAGGCGTTGCCGTCGACATCCATCCACGCCTGGCCGAAGTCCTGCGTGCGCTGGTAGTCCGCGCCCGAGTCGGGGGCGCGCACCGGGAGTAGCGCGAGCACGTCGATCGCACTCTTCCCCAGGAGTGGCGGCTCTACGAGCTCGAGGCTCGTGACCGCGGCGGCCCCGGCAACCGACGTGCCGGAAGCGGATGTACTGGTCTTGGTGTCATCGGGCGCGACGGCAGGAAGCGCATTGCCGGCGTTGACTCCCTTGGCCGTTGAACTAGTCGACTGCGTCGCACTTACACCTATCCAGGCACCGAGCGCAAGAATGACGACGCTGAAAATAGCGAATAGGCCCCCAGTTGTGATAGTCCATAGGCCACCCCGTCGATTCATTGTCGCCTCCAATTGCCAGACTCAAGGCTAAGGTATAGCGTCTGCCTCATGTCCCCTTTCCTGCGCATTAGTCGATGCTGCGCATTCGACCTACGTGGGCAGTGAGTACTTGAACGGACTAATACCAGTCGGAGCTCGAATACGAGGAATTCTCCGCACGACGACAGCTGCCGTCGCAGTTACTGCCACGGTCTTGATGGGCGCGAGTGCCGCGCCCGCTGCAGCGTTGGCTGTTCCCGTCGCCCACCAGGCGGTAGCGGCCAAACCAACCGCCATCTGTTCCAGCGTGCCCGCGACGGTGGGGAAGTCCCACGAGATCGACGTTGTCCTCGACGACTCCGGCTCGATGTTCGTCGCGCCGAGTCCGCAGCGGTGGTCGTACGTCAAGTACGCGCTCATGGTGTTCGCCGCGATGCTGGGGCCCGCGGACGAGATGAAGGTGTTCCTGCTGTCCCAGAGAGGCGGAGTGGCCCTAACGATCCAGGGCTCGGAATCCGGACCCAGCCAAGCCAACGTCGATTCCATCAACAACCTGCAGATGCACGGGGAGGGACCCCTGGGCAGCGGTGCCCGCCGCGCGCGACGACCTCGCCGGCAGCAGCGCGGAGAGCCGTTGGCTCGTCCTCCTGTCGGACGGTGCGTTCGACGACCATGTCGCCACCAGCGGTGAGTTTTCGGGCTGGTCGAGCTCGCTCGGCTCGGCCGGCCGCAGCTTCGACGTCGGCTTCCTCGGTGCCGGAAGCGGCGCGCCACAGCTTGCTGCCGCGCCCGGTTTCCACCCGGCCAACGCTCCCGACGACATCACCCAGATACTGGGCAACACAGCGAGCCTTGCCAACGAGATCTTCGGCCGCGCCGTGATCCCCCGATGGGCGGTCAAGGCACCACGATCGACCCGGACATCGACCTCGCAACGGTTCTCGTACTCGCGCAGGGCAGCGCCACCATCGGGACGCCGGAGAGCGGCGAGGACCAGGACCAGCCACTCGACCTGCTCGCCGATCCCGTCAGCATCCCGGAGCCTTCGAACCCCCGGCGCTCGCGGACGGCAGGACCGTGAATGCCGAACCGGCAGCCGGTCTCGCGGGTCAGGTCGCCACCGTTGCCAACGTGCCCGCAGGGCCGACCTACTTCGACGTCGGCAACGCGTCGCAGACGAGCTTCTACTACATCCCGCGGGTGCAGTTCGGTGTCACCTGGATCGATCCGTCGACCGATGAGCCGATCCCGAAGGGGCAGGCTGTCGTCGCCGGGAAGTACAAGATCGAGTACGGGTTCATGGACTCCGACTGCAACATCATCGGCTCGGACCGCCAGGACCTTCTGGGCGAGGTCACGCTGACCGCCAGCATGAGCGAGGACGGCGACGTGATCCAGCCGACCCTCGACAGCGGAGCCGAGTACGACCTCGCGGCGGGGGATGCCGTTGTCACCGTGGACGGCACGTACCTGGGCGGCAATCCCGCACACGCCGAGATCAAACAGCACATCTACCCGGCGCCCGAGCTGGGGACGATCACGATCGACCACCCCGACCTCACGGTCACCTCTCTGAATTCGAGCGCGTCGATCTCCGCCACCTACGCCGGCGCAGATGGCCGAACCGTGACGCAGCAGGAGTGGGATGCGATCGACCCGAGCGCGTTCACTGTGACCGGGAAGCCTGCAGCGGGAATTCGCTGGAAGGTCATCAAGGGGAAGACGCCCGGGGCGCTGAACCTCATCCCGGTGTCCGCGAACGGCGATATCTACTCTGTGGACACCTCGCATCCGGTGCGTTTGAAGGTAGCCGCGGACTACACCTATGACGAGGGCATCAAGCGGGCAACGGGCACGACCGATGTGACTGTCGTGGACGACATCTCCTTCTGGGACCGGCTGCTCCACTGGTTCGAGAAGGACGGGTGGAAGTTGCTGCTCGGCCTCCTCGCGCTCCTCCTCCTCGCCGGCTACATCTTCAAGAAGCGCTTCTCCCGGCGGTTCAAGTCAGCTCCGCACATCAACGCGCGCCCGCGAACCTTCGGGATGCCGTCGGGACAGAGCCGGGGCGAGTTCAAGAAGAGCCTCGGATACCGGCTCCTGCCGTTCTTCGCCGATCGGGCGACGTTCCGCTACGCCCCCGGCACCGCTGGATTCACCCGACTCAAGCTCAAGGCCGTCTCGCGCGGCGCCGGCGAGGTGACCAACTGGAAGGCGCTCGTGAGCGCCCACCGCCCCGAGAAGTCGGTTGAGGTGAACGGGACCCGTTTCGACAAGGACCTGACGCGGCCCCCACGGTCGGCCCCGGCAGCCTCATCACCGCCCAGAACCCCGACATGAAGTACGAATGCGCGCCGAACGCGTGACCCGCACGGCCCACTGAAAAAGGAACGAATCAATATGCCTATCGCCCCCACCCTGATCCTCGGTCTCGGCGGCACCGGATCGAAGATCGTCGCCCGTGTCGCCGACAAGGTGAAGGAGTCCGCCTCCTCACAGGAGAACCGGATCGCCTACGTCGTCTTCGATACGGATATCAACGAGCTCCGCGAGATTCGGGAGAAGAACCCCGGCGTCTTCACCGTGCAGACCTCGACGGTGAACACGGTCGGCGACTACCTGACGGTCAACACGAACGCCCGCGACAACTGGTTCCCAGTCAACGAGATGCTCAACCGGAAGACCCTCACCGAAGGTGCCGCGCAGGTCCGGGCGATCTCGCGGCTCGCGTTCGACACGACCCTGAAGAGCGGCAAGCTCGCCCCGCTGCGCGACGCGATCGACACGCTGTTCCGAGTGGATAAGGACAACCAGGAGCAGGCGCTCCGCGTCATCATCACCTCGTCGCTGGCCGGTGGGACGGGATCCGGTCTCATCCTCTCGGTGGCGATGTACCTCTCGAGCTACCTCAAGGCGAAGTTCCCGCACCTGCGCGCCATCACGCGCGGCTTCTTCCTGCAGCCGGATGTCTTCTACGACGTCATTCCCGGTGCCGACGAGCAGCAGAACCTCAAGGTGAACGCGTACGCCACGATCCGCGAGCTCGACGCTTTCCTCATGAAGGGCGACAACACCCTGCCTCCCCAGTACCGGAACCTCAAGTTCGAGTTCCCGACCATCGGCGGTGAGGGGGTCGAACCGGTGAACGCGATGCCGTACGACTTCTGCTTCCTCTTCGACGCCCAGGGCACCAGCGGCAGCCTGACTTCATTCGGCGACATCCTCGACCACGCTGCCACCTGCATCTACACCCAGTCCATCGGCCCGATGTCCAAGCGCTCGAACTCCTCGGAGGACAACACGCTCCGGGAAGTGATCAAGAACAACGGCCGCAATCGCTACGCCGGCGCCGGCGCATCGCGACTCGTCTACCCGCGCCGCCACGTCGAGAAGTACTTCGCCTACACCTGGCTGCGCACGGCGGTGAGCCGGGACTGGCTCAAGTTCGACGCCGCCTTCCAGGGCCAGCTCGCCGGCGTTCGCGACCAGCAGGACAAGGGCTTCAGCGTGCCAGACCTCCGACTGGAGAAGGTGTTCCCGCAGACGGTGGACACCAAGGCGGACGGGGAGAAGGACCCCTTCGCCCGGTCGATCAAGGACCAGGCGGTGCTGAAGGATCCGGAGGGCATCACCGAGATCGGCAAGAAGTGGGCCATGTACCTCAGCGGGCTCATGAGCTACCTCGAGACGCGCTCGAAGAACGACACCGACGATGCGCTCAAGGCCCAGCTGTCGGCGAATATCGCGGAGCTCAGCGGCAACGCCCCCGAGTACTACGAGCGCTACCTCGATCTGAAGAAGTACCACGACCTCGTCGAGCGGCACGCCCAGGAGAACGCGGCCATCACGGCCTATTCGCTCTTCGGCACCGACAGTCGCGGTGCGAACGACGGTCAGCCGTTCGCCCTGGAGACGTACCTGAAGAATCAGCGTGGCGACGGCTTCATCCACCCGGTCTCCGCCCGCTACTTCCTCTACAAGCTGCTCGACATGCTCGAGAAGCAAAAGGCCACCGTCGACATCGAGTTGAACGATCTGCAGGGCTACTTCCGCGACTTCGAGAAGCAGGCGTTCGACGACCCGTCGACCGACGAGATCGAAGGGCCCGAGTCTGTGCTTGCACGCAAGCAGGGCTTCGTCTCTCGGGTGACGAACCGGCAGGACGGCTGGCAGAAGGACCTGGCCGACAAGTTCGCCACCTACCTGAAGAAGGTCGGCGACCTCGGGAACGCTCAGGTCAATTCCGCCGTCCTCACCGACGCGATCGTCTACGTCAAGGGTCTCTCGGACGCCTTCGAGAAGCTCTTCGACAACCTTCGGCAGAACCTCGCGCGCCTCGGCAGCGACATCGACAAGCTCTACACCGCGTACAACGACACGAAGGGGTCGACGACCCGCTTTGTCTACGCCGACTCGAAGAGCCTCGACCACATCGGCAAGTCGGTGCTCTACAAGGGCGGCAGCGCCAATGCCGACTCCGACCTCTCGCAGGCGATCTTCGCCAAGGTGCGCGAGTACGCGGCGATCACCGACGAGAAGGACGAGAACTACTTTCAGGACCTCTACTCCGGGACGATCGTGCAGCATTTCGTGAAGAAGTTCCGGGAGCAGCAGGGCTCCACAACGCTGGACATCGACGTCATCGAAGCGCTCGAGCGCGAGTACCGCGCCCGCACCAAGAATGTCGAGGAGGCGAACATCCGCCACTACGTCGTCTCAGAGCTGAACGCGGTGAAGGCGCTCGCGGCGCCCTTCATCGAGTCTCCGCTCGGCGAGGATCGGCATCCCATCTTCGCGTGCGCGTTCAACCCCAGCATCAAGGGCGACGCAGGCTCGAAGCGGGAGGCGCTGATCAACGAGCACCTCTCGAACTACGGCGGTCAGCCGGACGACGAGATCCCGAGCCAGGAGATCCTCTTCTACAACGCGATCTATGGCATTCGCGCCCGCGACCTCTCGAAGTTCTCGCCGCCGCGCGTCAGCCAGACCGAGAATCTCGCCGCGGGCGAGTACTTCACGGCCTACTTCCGGCTCGTCAGCCAGATCCGCCCGTCCGTGGACGAGACGAAGGTGATCACGCCCCACATCGACCGCCGCTGGCACACCATCGCCGCCATGCCGGACCTCGATGAGGGCAACCAGTCGAACCAGCTCACCGAGATCCACCGAGCGCTCCTCAAGGGCCTGGTCCACGGCCACATCATCCGCGACAAGTCCATCGGCAGCGGGATGATTTACCGCTACAAGCCGCTGGTGGGCCCGGAGCAGGACTTCATCGTGTCGAACGGGACACCCTGCGACCAGTTCTACGAAGTGGTCGACTCGCTCACCATCGATCCCGTGGCGGTGTCTCGACTCAGAGAGGCGGTGGATCGCCGGATCCAGGCGACCCTCGCCGAGACCTCCGCGGTCGACTACCTGAGCAGTCCTTTCGGGACCGCCCTCGCACATGGAGTCGAGCTGACGGAACTGCGCCAGGTCGTCCCCTCCTTCCCGAGCGTCGGCGCGACGATCTTCGACATCGCCGCTTTCTGGGCGATCTCCGTACCGAAGGACCACTTCGAGGAGGAGTACCTCGCCGCCATGACGAGAGACTTCATCGCGCTCATTCAGGAGGAGGTGTTCCGGCTCGAGGACGGCGATCAGCGGTACACGGTGCTCGAGGAGGTTCTGCGCCAGCAGTTCCGGGAGTTCACGACTCACCTGTCGGCGTTCACCGAGAAGGGCGGGGCCTACTTCAACCGCAAGCTCCGTGTCATCATCGGCGCGCTGGGGGACCTGCTGATAGATCTGCCCCTTTCGGAGCTTCGCGCCGAAGTGTATGCCGTCGACAAGCAGCTGCTCGCGAGGGACTAGCCGGGAGCCTCACCGCATCATGTTCACCGTCATCCTGCTCCGAGGCAGGGCGAAACGGATCTTCGCGCAGGCGAGGACGCTGTTCGCGCCCTACGAAGAGGAGAAGCTCCTCGCCTTCGTCGACTGGAACGAGTCGGCGGGTGCGCGCACCATCGACGACGCGCTGCCCGGCATCCGCCCCGTCATCAAAGGCAAGAAGGAATGGCGGGTGATCGTCGTCGACAGCCCGAGCGAACAGGGCCCCGATGCCGGCCAGCCCGACAACCCGTTCGACTACCTCGACAACGAGGTCGGCGAAGCGGCGAGACTCAGTCTCGAGGAGTCGCCGTACCCTCTCGTCCGTCTCTCCCACATGTTGCTCGGCTACCCGCCGATCGGAGCGAAGGACTTCGAGGCGGTGTACTCGTATCGCGACCCGGATGACCTCGCCGGGAATCGCATCGAGCGGCGGGCCGCCGACCTCGCCGACGGGGGACCGGTGCCGCAGCCGTCGGAAGTGCGGCAGAAGCTTGCCGTCATGCACGACCTGAAGATCCACTACCGAGAGGTCGAGTACACCGCGGACGAGCGCGCGAAGCACGAGGCGCTCAATGCACGGTACGACTTCCGCGGAAACCGGCCGACAGAGGTGATCTTCGTCGCGACGCGTCGGCCGCCGGAGGCCGACCCACACGAGCAGTTGCGCGCGGCGTGGTCGGCGGACCTCCGCCGCGTCCCGTCGCAGTTCGTCGCGCGGAACGACTACCCCTCGGGCACCCGGTTCGCCGTCTACGACCTCGTCGATTCCGAGCACTCCGACTACGAGCAGAACCTGATGCGGTTCTGGCTCTCGGTCCTGAGCGTCTCCGTGAACGACCTCCCGTCCAGCTCGTTTCAGGCGGATCACGTGTACCGGTTGGACGTGGAAGTGGACGCGGCCTCCCTGGTCGAGACGATGAACAATCACCTCAGTCGGCTCGGCACCGTGCGCAACCGCATCGATGGCGTGTTCCGGAGCCCCGGCCGACGACCGACGGCCGACATCGCGACCCTGCTCGTCGATCAGGAAGTGCCGGTCGACTTCGACCACCTGGGAGGAGTCGATCACCGCTCCCACGGGTCGCTATTCCCTGGCCACCGACGTGCCGTCCAGCGAGTCGGCGCGTTGGTGGGCCGACTACGTCCAGGTCATGAAGCAGACCGAGGCGCTGCTGCGGAAACCACGGCGGGTCCTGGCGGCAGCGGTCTACGACGCCCGGCTGAAGGCCCGGCTCCTGCCGGACGGCGATGTCGAACTAACCCGGTACGAGCGGGATGACCTCGAGGATGATCTTGCACGGCAGGTGGCCGCGCTGGCAGCGCCGGCCACGGCCGATCTGCTCGATCGGAAGGCGGTCCGCCGGATGATCGACGGACACCACCGGGAGATCCGGCAGACCATCGAGAAGCGGCTGCACGCGACGACGATCGGCGTCGCCACGGGAGTCGTGGTCCTCACCTGGGTCCTCGGGCTCCTGCCGTACATCGTCCTGTCCGGAGTCACGCACGGACCGGCAGCCCTCGGCGACGCAGCGCTCGTGGCACTGTTGAGCCTCGTGGTGCTCCTCGCCGGGGGAGTGGCAGCCCTCGCCCGGCAACGAGGCCGGCTTGTCGCGAAGATCGAAAACCTCAACCGCGATCTCAAGTCCATCCGTGCCCGAGTGCACGGCGGTGCGGCAGTCTTCGGCAAGTACCTGACGGATCTTTCGACCTACATGCGCGCGCGTGCGCTGCTCCTCGGCTCCGTCGTCAAGGAGGACGAGGACCGGGCCCGACTCCAGGAGCTCGAGCAACTGAGGGTTCGCCTCACACGGGCGATGGAGTTCGAGCGGGGCCTCATCACCTCGCTCGGCGCCACACCGGTCGTGCAGAAGGTCGAAGGCGACATCACCACGTTCGATCTCGGAAACCGCCCTCGCATGCGGCGTCTTCTGCAGCTGCCGACGCCGGTCGGCCTCATGGTGCCGTTCAACTCCTCGGGCGAACAGGTCCGGGCGCCCTACGACTTCGTCGCGCGCGTCGTCGTCCGACGCGTGCCCTCTTCGAGCACGCCATCCAACGCGAGGCCGGCGCGTGAGCCTTCTCGATTTCGCCGGGCACCTCCTCGCCTCGGTGCCGATCCTGCTTGCGCTGCTCGCGCTCCGCCTCGGCAATCAGAAGAAGGCCGAGCGCGTCCGACAGTTCCCGATGCCCGTCCTCGCAGTCCTGTACGCCATCATCGCGATGGTCGTGCTGTACCGGGTGAACGCCTGGCTGGGTGGGTGGCTCGCGTGGCTCATGCGGCTGATCCCAGTGGTGCGGGACTGGTACTCCTCGGTCTGGCTCTACTTCCTCGAGAATCTTCTGGTTCTCGTCGTCTTCCTCGTGCTCAAGCTACTCCTGAAGCCGATCCTCGCCGGCCTTTCCCGCGGATCCGCCTTCCGCGGGCACCAGGCGGTTGAGGGCGTCTACGAATGGGACTCCGACTACGAGCTGTGGTTCGTCCGGCCTTCCACCGCGAACCTGCGAGGGCTGTTCCGGGGATTCCTCGCGGCAGGGCTCGTCATCACTGTCGGCTATACGGCTCTCATCACCTCCGCCCCGCAGTGGCCGGGAGCTCTTGCTATCGCCTATCCGGCGCTGATCACACTCGTTCTGGGCGAGATCGTCTGGTTCCTCTCGGGGGTCACCAAGGACGAATACGTGACCGACATCCTCGGCGAGGACGACGAGGCGACCCGAGTCGCGAACTACGGGCTGCTGCGTCAGGTCCTCGACCGCACCTTCGGCGATAGGGTGCTGGCCGAGGAGCTGAGCCTCTCGACACTGGACGCCACGCGGTCCCGCTCCCGGATCGACCGCCTCGTCGATGAGCAGGCGGGCGAACTGGAGACGCTCGCGGGCGCCTACTTCCAGCGACTCCGCGCCGACGGCGACGAGCTCGACATCAACCTGCTGGACGCCTCGGTCAGGCTGCTGCGCAAGCAGAGCGTCGTCATCGCGAATCCGTTTCATGGCGACCTGACGCCGTATCTGGCGTTCCCGGCGCACTACCACCTGCTGCAGCACCGGAAGGTCCTGATCGTCGCGGGACGCGAGGCGGCGACCGCCGAGTATCGCGACTGGATCGCGGCGGGGCTCGAGTCGGTCACCGGAATCGGGGACCTCTGGTCGGTGCAGGTGCTCGGCACCACGCCACGCGACGACCTCGACGTCGGTGTGCTGCGCTTCGCTGACTTGCACAACATGGATCTGCTTCGAGAGCACGACGCCTTCCTCGGGCAGGTCGAGTACGTCATACTCGCCGAGCCCTCCCGGCTGCTCGCCACCGGTCAACTCGGACTCGGACTCGTCCTGCAGCGGGTCGGGCGCCGTGGCGAGGTCGTCTACGCGGCTTTCGATCGCAACCATGACGGTCTGGTCGACGCGCTGAGCCACCTGCTCAAGGTCGAGCTCGCCGACGTCGTCGCCTCGGCGCTGCCCACCGGCGCCACGAGCGAGATGGTGTGGCAGGCCGAGGGGCCCAGCATGCACACCGCGATCCTCCCCGCGATCACAAGATATCTAGGCCTCGGCACCGAGCTCGCGGCGGTCGCGCTCAAGTACCAGGTCGAGCGCGTGTCGTGGGTCGGCGGCGATCGCTTCCCGGTCCGCGACATGACTTGGCTCGCCGGACAGTACTACGGGCCCATCACCGCATTCGCAGAGCTCGATCTGACGCAGTCGGCGCTCGGAGAGGCTCTCGTGCCGGTCGCGAGCCCGTGGAGCGTCGAGCGCGCACCTCGACAGTTCCTCGTCGTCGAGGACGAGATCAACAACGTCTTCGAATCGCTGCGGCTGTATGCGACGCGCGCCCGCACCGAGGGGTTCGTGAACCTCATCGCCGGCGACTATCTGCTGCGCGACTACATGATCGCCAACCGCGAGATCTTCGCGGCCGACCCCAAGGCGATCCCGTCGATCGTGCCCGACTTCGCCCGCACCGAGCGCAACGGCGTCCTGCGACTGCTGCTGACGATGCTCGCCTTCGACGTCAACGAGTTCGAGCTGACGAAGCAGCTGCAGCTGCTCGGGGTGACGGTTTCGAATGACGTGGCGACGGACGACGGGAATCCCGACTCCGCGACGGGGGAGGGAATGCTCGTCGACCTCTTCAAGGAGCTGGTCCTCAAGCACACCGGCGTGAGCGACATCCGGATCCTCGCCGAACGCGAAGCGGCCGACGGCGAAGGGACCCTCCCGCGATTCCGGGTAGAACCGTCGAAGGACCTCGACGGCGTCCTGCAGCATCTTCGCGCCGCGTACTTCTTCGTCGAGGACGAGCGGGAGGACTCCTCGTACATCGGCGCGCTGCTCTACGGGCACGTGTATCAGGCGATGCTGCCGGGCCAGTTCCTCACGCACGGCGGCAAGTACTACGAGGTACAGGCGATCGGCAACGCCCACCATCGCGACGGCGTTGTGCTCCGTCGCGCCGCCGACCACATCCGGGACCGGCGGGTGTACAAGCAGATTCGCACGTTCACGCTCCGCGACTTGGAGGCCAATCCGATTTCCGGCGCCCGATTCACAGTGGACCGAATCGAGGCACAGCCCCATGCGGAAGGGCGTCTGAACGAGAGCCGGATCGAGTTGCTGCGGTCGTTCGCGACGATCTCGGTGTCCACTGTGGGATACCTCGAGATGCCGAGCAGGTCGGCCCTCGCTGAGGCGCATCGGATCGGGGTCGACGACGTGCCGACCCGGGAGTACCGGCACAAGGAAGTCCTGGAGATTCGCCTGCCGGAGGTCGACGCCTCCACGCGGCGGACGATCGTTGTGGTCCTCAACGAGCTCTTCGTCTCCGTCTTCCCGAACGCGCATGAGTACGTCACCGCGCTCACCGCGGATCAGGGCGATGAGGCCGGCGACCTTCTCGACGATCTGGTCGTCGACGGTCGTCCCGACTCGATCTTCATTGTCGAGGACAGCCTGGTCGACCTCGGCCTCGTCGTGGCCGTCGAGCGCAACTGGCGCCGGCTCCTGGAGATCGTCACCGACTACCTGCTGTGGCGCGAGACCCCGGTTCCGCCGGAGCCGCAACCCGAGCCGCTGGCGAAGGCCGAACCCGACTTCCCCGAAGTGCCGAAGACGAAGCGCGGAGCCGTCGCCAGCGTCCTCCGCGCCTTGGGCGGAGGGATCGCCGCCCTCTCAGGTCTCGTCGCCCGCCTCCTGGGCCTCCGTCGTCCCAACGCCTATGAGCCCCACCAGCAGCCGGCGGAACCGGCCGAGCCTCCGGCCGCGCTCGCCGTGGCGTCCGTCTCCACGTCGAGCAAGGAGTCCAACGCATGACCGCGAGGATCGACCCGAAGCGCTATCTGCAGTTGGGCGGCGTGGCCCCCGCTCACTCCTTCAACGGCAGCACGACGCTCGCCTACCTCCAGTCGAAGGGCTTCGGCGACAACTACCTGGAGCAATCCCGGGTCGCCGTGGGGCGCGGGGCGGGACAGGACTTCGTGTTCGAGCCGGGCACGGCGAACTACTGCGACTTCTGTGCACGTCCCCTCATGGGCGGCGAGTTCGATCTGCTGCAGGACGGCCGGGAGCGCTGCGTCACGTGCTCCAGGACAGCCGTCACCACGCACGAGGAGTTCGTTCTCCTGTACCAGGAGGTCCGACGTAATCTCGAGGTCATCTTCGAGATCCAGTTCAACGTCGGGATCACCGTGCGCATGGAGAACGCGAAGACGATCGCCCGACGCACCAACGAAAGGTTCGAGCCGACCGCAGGCTTCGATCCCCGAGTGCTCGGCTTCGGATCGAAGACCGCCAATGGCTACGAGCTGTACATCGAGAACGGGTCCCCGAAGCTCCCGAGCATCCAGACGATGGCGCATGAGCTCACGCACATCTGGCAGTTCCGGAATTGGGACGAGTCGGCGATCCATGCGAAGTACGGCGCTAGGAACCATCTCTTCATCTACGAGGGAATGGCCTCCTGGGCGATGATCCAGTATCTGTACTCCACCAAGGAGACCGACTTCGCGAGCCGCGAAGCCGCACACACGAGAGCGCGCCAGGACGAGTACGGGGCGGGGTTCCGGCTCTTCGAGGAGCGCTACCCGATTCGAGTCGACGGACGTGTCTTGCGGGAGACCCCGTTCAAGCACAAACTTCCGCTCTGAACGGACCCACCGGCAAACTGCTCGGTTGGCGCGCTTGAACGCCCTCCGGGCGAGGTCGTGGGAGTTGAACCGGACCGCTCGTCGCTTGCACCGAACTGGCTCGTCCTCCACAGGCGAGATGCGAGCTGAGCTGTCCACCTTTTGTAAGCGACAATTCTGACCAAGGCGAAGCATCGGCGACTCTCGTGCCCATGTCGAATCTCACCGCCGAAGACCTCAGCAACATCCCCCTGATCGACGCAGCCGACATTCAGTGGCGCGTACGCGATCTCATAGGGCGGGCAATTACCCGCAAGATCTGGCTTCTTCTGCTCGACGCAGAACGCCGGCAGCTCCCGGTGTTCCTACCCATCGATGGTCTCCCGACACATGCGCCACCCGGAGAGTCGATGGGGCCGTTCCTGCGAGCGGTCTGCCAGGAGCCGACGCGGGAAGTTGTGTGCGTCCTGGAACGACCGGGCGGATACGGTCTAACCCCCGCCGATCGTGGATGGCTGCAGCTCTTCGCCTCCGGCGTGACCGAGGCGGGTTTGGGCTTGGCGGGAATGGTTCTCAGCCAAACGCACGGCACGCGATGGCTGCCGGCGGAGGAGTGGGGGTCCTGAAGGAATCTGACCTACCTACTCACCTTTCCCGCCGATCCCCGCCAGCCGAAGAGCGGCGATCCTTCCGGGCACTGTCGGTAGCCGCGCTTACCGTCGAAGGGTGAAGATCCGCCGCCTCCGCCTCGCCGGCTTTGGCCCCTACAAGGACGAGCAGCGCGTCGACTTCGACGAGTTCGACCGCGACGGCATCTTCCTCATCTCGGGCCGAACCGGCGCCGGCAAGTCGAGCATCCTCGACGCGATCTGCTTCGCCCTCTACAGCGGCATCCCGCGCTACGACGGGCGGGACGCGCAAATCCGCAGCCACCACTGCGACATCGACGATCCGTCCTTCGTCGAGCTCGAGTTCAGTCTGCGTGGCGAGGACTACCGCATCTGGCGCACCCCTGAGTATCTGCGTCCCGCCAAGCGCGGGGAGGGCTGACCCCTGCGAAGCCCGAGGCCCGACTCGAGATCCGCGAGGGCGCCGACTGGCGCGGGCTCGCCGCGTCGCCGCGCGAGGTGGGTCTCGTGCTCGGCGAGATCCTGCCGATCAAGGAGGACCAGTTCCTCCAGGTGATCCTGCTGGCCCAGAACCGCTTCCAGAAGTTCCTCCTAGCCAAGACCGACGAGCGCCGCGCGGTTCTCCGCACGCTCTTCGGCACGGCGCGGTTCGAGAAGCTCGAGACGTCACTCCTCGAGCGACGCAAGCAGCTCGACGCCGAGGTCGCGACCACCCGCCAGACCATCGCGATGCATGCGGCCACGGTGGCCGAGCAGGCGGAGCTCGACGAGGCGATCGTGCCTGATCTCGACTGGTTCCTGGCGGCCCGGGATGCGCTGGGGGAGCGGCTCGTCGTCACCGGCGCGACCGTCGACGTCGCCAACGCGGAGGCCGAGGCTGCGGAGATCAGGTGGCGGGCCATTCAGCAGCTGCTCGGGAAGCAGACTCGTCTGCGGACAGCCCGGGAAGGGCTGCTCGCCCTCGAAAAGGCGGCGCCGGCGATCGAAGCAGAGCGGAAGTTCATCGAGGCCGCTGCGCGCGCCGAGCTCGTCGTCCCCTTCTTGGACGCGCGCGCGGCCGCTGCGAAGGCTCTCACCAAGGCCAGGGAAGCGGAGCAGGCCGCGGGCGAGAGCTGGGCACCCTTCGCTGCTCAGCACAACGGTGATGTGGACCTGCCCGAGCTGATCGACACGCTCACTGCGGCGGTTGGCGCCCTTGACGCGGCGGTCGCCGAGGAGCAACGGCTGCCCGAGCTGCGGCGGGACGTAGAGCGGCTGACTGCCGCGGCGGCCACCCGGGCGGCGACGATCTCGGCGCGCGTCGCTCGCATCGCCACCATCCCGTCGGTCCTCGACGTCCTCGATGACAAGCTCGGCGCCGCCTCGGTCCTCGCCGGTACGGCCGCAGACCGCCGCAAGGAGCTCGATCGCGCCGAGGACGCCCTGTATGCAGCCCGCCTCGCTGAGAAGCTCGAGAACGAGTTGGCCACCGCCTCCGAGGCCGAGCGCGCGGCGAGCAAGGAGAACCTGGCCGCCGCGCTCGCCTACGACGATCTGGTGAACCGCCGGCACGCCGACATCGCTTCGGAGCTCGCCGCTGCGCTCAAGCCCGGCGAGGCCTGCAAGGTGTGCGGGTCGGTCGAGCACCCGTCGCCCGCACCGCAGGTCGCGGATCCCGTCACACCCGCAACCGTAGAGAAGGCCAAGGCCACCATGGCCGCCCGACAGCGGGACCTAGAGGCGGCAGGAGCTCGAGTGAGCGACGCCTCCGCCCGCCTGGCCGAGGCGCGCGGCAAGGCGGGGGAGCGCTCCGTCGAGGAGGCCCTCGGCCAGCGCGACGCGGCGCGGAAGGCGGTCGATGCCGCCGAGCAAGCCGAGCACGAGCGCGCGATGCTCGCCGCCGAGAAGGCCCAAGTCCGCGCCGGGCTCGACACCGAAAGTGCCGCGCTTGAGGCGGACCGCACCGAGCAGCGGGCGATCGCGGCGCAGGTCACTGAGGCGACCGTCAAGCGCGATGAGGCGACGGAGCGCGTTCGGGTGCACCGGGGCGATCACGACAGCGTCGGTGCGCGTGCGGCTGCACTCAGAGCGGAGCGTGACGCCGCCCGCGAGCTGCATGAGTCCCGAGAGGCTCGGTCCCAGCGGGCTGAGGCGCTGGAATCGGCAGTCGCCGCTCTCGCCGAACGCCTTGCCGAGCACGAGTTCGACTCCGAGGACGCCGTCACAGCGGCCCGCCTGCCCAAGGCCGAGGTCGAGGGGAAGCGCGCCCTCATCCGCCAGCATGAAGGCGAGCTGGCGGCGGCGCGGTCCGTGCTCGCGGACGATGAGCTCGCGGACCTCCCGGCGGAGCCCGTCGATCTCGCGCCGGTCCAGGAGGCGCTCGTGCGGGCACGTCAGGCGCGTGACACGGCTCTCGCAACGCACGCCGAACTCAAGGCGCGCGCTCGGGTGGTCCGCGCAAAAGTGGTCGAAGCCGAGGACCTCTTGAGCCGGTCTGCCCGACTGCTCGAGGAGTACGAGCAGGTCCGTGCCCTCGCCGCCGCGGTGCACGGCGAAGAGCCCAACACCAAGCGCATGCGGCTCGAGACGTTCGTGCTTGCGGCGCAGCTCGAGCAGATTATCGCCGCGGCGAACCTGCGCCTGCGCACCATGACCGACGGCCGCTACACGCTCCTGCTCGACGACGAGCGGCAGTACCGGAACGCCGAGGCGGGCCTCGGCCTCACCGTCCTGGACGAGCACACCGGGATGCCCCGCCAGACGGCGTCACTGTCCGGGGGCGAAATGTTCCTCGCCTCGCTCTCCCTCGCGCTCGGCCTCGCCGAGGTGGTGTCGCAGCAGGCTGGCGGCATCCGCCTCGACACCCTCTTCGTGGATGAGGGCTTCGGCTCGCTGGACGGAGAGACGCTCGAGGTCGCCATGCGCGCCCTCGACAGTCTGCGCGCCGGCGGCCGGACGATCGGGCTCATCAGCCACGTCGACTCCATGAAGGAGCAGATCCCCGCGAAGCTGGCGATCACGGTCATGAACACGGGGGAGAGCGCGATCGAGTCGAGCTATGCGCTGGTGTAAGGCGACCAGGAAGCTCTGATCCGGTCGTAACGGGAATCGGTGCGGGAGCCGACGCCGGCGCTACTCGCCCTCCACCACGAGGTCGGCCTCATCCTCGTCAAGGCTTTGGAGATACTCGTCCCTGAGCGTCGACATCGACCTGTCCGTGTCAGGACCGACGAGCCAGAACCACCAGCCGGGTTCAGATTGCGACCCACTGACGGCCCGCGCGGCTGCGCTCAAGGTGCTGTATGGAGTGTCGTTGACGAAGACTCGGCCATCCTCACTGACTGCACAGGTGCGCCCAGCGAGAGCGCGCGGGCGGGCGAACAACGTCTGTCCTGGCGGAACCAGCCCGGCTCGAACGAGGTCTGCCACCTCAACGCGATGAGAGGCACGCTCGACGGCTCCTGCGACCTTTCCGGTGTGGCCGACCGGTACCTCCCACGTCTTGAGAATGTCCGATATGAGGTTCTCGGTTCGCTGGCGAATACGGGCCTCATCCCACCCGTCTGCACCGCGGTCGACTACTTCACGCGTCAGCAGGATGGAGGTGAGACCGTTGAGCAGTGTCCGCTTGCCGTGCTCGCCATGCCAGGGGCCGTTACTGACTTTGCTATTGAGGCTCTGGGTGACCAGGGTCAGGTTTCCCAGGGTCTGGACCAGTGCGTCTCGGGCCTCTGGATCTGCCCCTTGCGGGTCTGCTGGCCAGTTGGTCCTCCACTCTTGGGGCATGATGTGCTCGATTGTGCAGGTGCCCCGCACCACTGGCTGCTCGTGCAGAGGCTTTCCATTTGCCCAGCCCCGCTTGTAGTCCTCGACAGCCTCGAGGACCATGCGCAGCCTCCCCCGGCGCAGGCGCCAATAGGCGGGCATGGAAGTCAGTTCCCGTCGCACCTCTGCGTCCCCGGGCCAATAGGCCGTCGGGCTGTCCTGCCGCCCCAGGAATGCCTCCACCGCGTCACCCACCAGGGCGCGCTCGCGTGAGTTCACGTGCGTGAGGAGATCGATGAAGAACCGGTTGTAGCCCTTGGTGCTGGCCCTCACGAGGACTCTCCGCACCATCCAGCTCTCTAAGGCGGCCAGCGCCTTATCCGATTGGGCGCGCGGCACAGCCGGCAGTTCTGGGTCTAAGAGCCATAGAAGGAAGGGCTTCACCAGCTCGGACTCCAGAGTGGAAGTCCGGTACACGAACATCTCGACTCGGGACAGAGGCCCGGATCGTGCCGCGGCCCGCTCAAGCAAGTTGCGGTACAGGTCGGCGGAAGCTTGAACCGACGGCAACAGCTCGCGCATGCCGTCGCTCCTCTCGGAAATATACCGCTTAAACGCGGAGAACACCTCCCGAGCCGGGACGTCCCTGAAGGTCTTCGAGATGAGCCACTGATTGAGGAACAGGGAACTTCGACTGTAGAGAACCCGACCCGCCGAGACCTCCGTCTCCCAGAAGGGTGTCTCGAACTCAGCCCAATACCGCTGGTATGCCAACTCGATATCGTCGGCTCCGGCTTCCAACCGCTGGAACACGAGGTTCTTGATGAGATCGGCCGGCGTCAGCGGCGTTCCGCGTGCGTTGAGCGTTTCGAAGATTTCTTGAGCGTCCTCGTCGTACAGCAGGTCGATTGAGACGAGCAGAAGTTGCGAGGAGAGGATCTCCACCAGGGCGGCCGCGCGAGGCCCTATTTCTCCTTCAGTCAACCAGGCTGACGCCGAGGTCGAGAAGAACTCGTGAGCCCGGGCCATCCGACTCGATCGATGTTTCAGCGTCGAGTAATCGACGGGCACGCCGGCCGACATGACTTCGTTGAAGGCCGGACGGTCCCGGTTGGTCGGCCATACCTTGAAGCGATCAGCTTCCGCAGTGGTGAAATGCGCAGGGTTCTCGACCAAGTCCTGCAGCTGGCGCGCAAGAGAGTCGAGCTGTCGCATCTCAAGCTGCGCGTGAACGGCGTCCAAGAGCAACTGCAAGGTGGTCAGCCGCTGCTGACCGTCGATGACAGTCCGAACAGCCAAGCTCCCGACCTGAACAGCTTGCTGCTGGAGGACGACCGCGCCGAGGAAGTGCGGCGCCACGGGCTCACCGCGCAATCGCCGTTCCGCGAGCCGCATGACATCGCTCCAGAGCGGCGCCCACTGCGCGTCCTCCGACCAGACGTACGGCCGCTGAAACAGCGGCACCAGCAGACGTTGGGGGAGAAAGAAAATATCGCGAGGCGTGCGGACGAGGGTAAGCATCCCCGGAATCCTCGCACCCACCAGCGTCCGGAAGAGGAGCAACTCGCGCGGCTTTCTCCTCGGTCGGGCCCACCTTGCGATATTTTTGGAGGGCTACTCGTCCGTCGAGCCGCGAATGGGGCGTCCGGGAGAAGCTGCCCGCCGACCAACCAGCGGTGGGCCCACTGCCCGCACGAACCTACGCGTGATAACCGACCCCTACTGCCCCTGCAGCAGCTCCTCGAACTCGGCAGCGCCAGCCCGCACCGCTTCACCGATCTGCTTCCGGTGCTCCTCCGTCAGCCGATACGCGGGCGCAACAACGGTGAGCGCACCCACCAGCGCCCCATACGACCGCACCGCGGCAGCCGCCGCCCACACGCCCGCATCCACCTCCGCGTTCGACTCCGCGTACCCGCTCCCGTGGATCTCCCCGAGATCGGCCTCGAGCTTCGAGCGGGCCGCCTTCGCCATCGGGGGCGGAGGCCGTCGAGGTACTGGTCGCGCTTCGGGTCGCTGAACTCGGACAGCAGGATCTTCGACGCAGCGCCGAGGTGCAACGGCATGAGGTGGCCCGGCTGGAACGAGATCGAGATCTGGTGGTCGCTTTCCGCGATCGCGAGGGCCACTGCCGCGTCGTTGACCCGGCGCAGGTAGAGGGCCGTCTCGCCGGTCTTCTCGCGCATGCGGGCGAGCACCGGCTGCGCGAGCGTCCGGTAGTCGAGGGAGGCCTCCGCGGAACGCGCGAGCTGGAGAACGCGGGGGCTCAGCACGAACGTGCCCTTGCTGCGCTCCTCGATGAGGTTCATCTCGCGCAGCAGCGACAGGTAGCGGTAGGCGCTCGGCACCGAGATGTCGAAGCTCTCGAGCACGTTGTCGATGGTGAGCTCGGGGCGGTTCTCGGTGAACTGCAGCAGGATCTGCAGCACCCGCCGAGCACTGTCCACGCCCTTGGTGCGCTGCCCGAGCGCGGGGACGGGCTCGTCTCCGAGCGATGCATTCATGGCGTTCATATAGCTCGCTTTCGAGCCTAGACCAGGCTTCGAAAGCCGCGCCCCCTCACGCCCGCTGAGCACCGAGCACCTCGAGCGCGGCTTCGAGGCCGGCACCGACGTCGAGCTTCATGCCGAGGTCGGAGAGGGTGCGGCCGAGGGCCGCGAGGCCCACGATCGAGTGGAAGCCGCCCGCGGTCGAGCCCATGTGGGAGAGGCGGATCAGGTTGCCGGCGCCCTGGCCGTGGGAGAACATCACGCCGTACTTCGAGCGCGCGAGGTCGCGGACGGCCGCGTTGTCGACGTCGTCGGGGAGGCGGATCGAGGTCACGCACGCGGACATGATGTCTTCGCGGACGGCCCAGAACTCGAGGCCCATCGCACGGGCGCCCGCCTTAGTGAGCTCGCGCGCGTCGACGTGGCGCTGGATGACGTTGTCGATGCCCTCGGCGAGGGCCTGGTCGAGCGCCGCCTCGAGGCCGTTGATGTCCTGGACGGAGGGCGTGTAGGGGAAGCGGCCGTCGCCGAGCCACTTCTCCTTCCAGTCGATCAGGGAGAGGTAGGAGTCGCGCGGCGCAGCCGGGTTGGCGTACATCTTGTCCCACGCGCGCTGGCTCACCGAGACGAGGGAGAGGCCGGGGGCTCCGCCGAGGCACTTCTGCGGGCCGGTCACGCAGAGGTCGAGGCCCCAGTCGTCCGTGCGGTGCTCCATGCCAAGCACGCCCGAGACGGTGTCGACGTAGGTGAGGATGCCGCGGTCGCGGCAGATCGGGCCGATGCGGGACACGTCGCTGACGGTGCCGGACGGGGTCTCCGATGCAACGAGGCACACCATCTCGATGCCGGGGTGCGCGTCGAGGTACTCCTCGACCATCTCGGGCGTGACGGCGTCGTCGTAGCCGACCTCGAGCTCGGCGACGTCGGCGCCGAAGTCCTTCAGCCAGTAGCCGGTGCCCTTGCCGAAGATGCCCTGCACGAGGTTCAGCACCTTCATGCCGGGGGTGACGAGCGACTTGAGGGCGCCCTCGAGGGCGAGGATCGCCTCGCCCTGCATGATGATGACGTCGTTCTTGGTCTGGAAGATCTGCGCGGTCTTGTCCTGCACGCGGCGGAACGTGTCCTTGAAGTCCTCGTCGTAGTGGTACTGGATCGGCTTCGCGAGGCCGGCAAGGGTCGCGGCGGAGACCTCGACGGGGCCGGCGGACAGCGTGAACTCGAGCTTGTTCATGGGTCGGTCCTTCCTGGCGGCGCGCGTCAGCGCGCGCCGCGGGTGTACGGGCTGCCGAGGGCCGGCGGGACGATCGAGCTGCGGGCGAAGAGGATGAGCGTCACCATCACGACGATGAACGGCAGCATCTGGAAGACGTCCGCGGGGACGCTGACGCCGATCAGCTGCAACGGGTTCTTGATCGCGACGGCGATGCCGTAGAGCAGCGACGTGATGACGATCCAGGTCACCTTGCCGCGGGACAGCATCGTGATGACGATCGCGACGAACCCGAGGCCACCGGTCATGAACGCGGTGAACGTGCCGGTGGTGAGGATCGACAGGAAGGCTCCGCCTGCGCCGACGAAGGCGCCGTTGAGCAGGACGGCCGAGCTCCGGGTGCGGAGGACGTTGCCGCCGGCCGCATCCAGCGAGGACGGCTTCTGCCCGGCGGCCCGGATGGACAGGCCCCAGTTCGTCCTCGAGAGCAGGAACGCGATGGCGACCATGGCGATCAGCAGCACCCAGAAGATCCCGGACTGCCGGAAGAGCGACGGGCCGACGACCGGCAGGTCGGACAGGCCCGGGATGGCCCAGGAGCTGCCGGGCACGCTCTGCGGGTGCTTCGAGTAGTTCTGGAGGTATAGGACGCTCGTCAGGCCCTCGCCCATGATCGTGATCGCGAGGCCGATGACGATCTGGTTGAGCCCGAGCCAGACGTTGAGGACGAGCAGCAGGAGGTTGGCGACGACCCCGCCGGCGATGCCGCCGAGCATGCCGATCCACGGACTCCCGCTCGAGATGGCGGCGACATAGCCGCTGTAGGCGCCGACGAGCATGACGCCCTCGATGCCCAGGTTGAGCACGCCGGACTGCTCGCCGATCGTCTCGCCGATCGCCGCGAGGATCAGCGGCATCGTCTGCACGATGATCGCGGTGAGGAAGGCGGCGAGGACGCTCGCCGACAGGAGGCTCATGTCGTGACCTTTCCGGGCGTGCTCGTCGTGGTCGTGGTCGGAGAGCTGGAGGTCGTCACCTTGTCGGGAGCGGGCGTGGTGACCTTCACCGGCGCGGCGGCGCGCGGACCGAAGAGGGCCATCACCGACTGCTTCATGCCCGCCGGGAGGTAGCCCTGCCCCAGCCGGCGCTTCTCGCCGACGAACTCGGTGATCGTCATGAACACGAGGATCAGGCCGACGACGACGAGCAGGAAGTCGGAGTTGAGCCCGACGCTGCGGGCCGCGTTGATGCCGCCGTTCGCGAAGACCGAGTAGAAGGCGACGAGGGGGATAGCGGCCAGGGGGCTCAGCCGGGCGAGGAACACGAAGGGCATCACCGCGTCGCCGTAGCCGGGGTTCCAGTTCGCCCGCTGGTAGGTGACGTTGCCGAGCACGTCGATGGAGCCGGCAAGGGCGATGAGAGCGCCGGAGGTGCAGAAGAGCAGGATGATCATCCAGCTCCGGCTGATGCCCACGTGCTGCGCGGCCTTCGGGCTCGCCCCGAAGACGTCGAGCCGGACCCCGAACGAGGTGCGGCTGACGATGAACTGCGCGACCAGCGCCAGCACGATCGCCACCACGAAGCCGATGTGGACGCGCGTTCCGTCGATGAAGGGGAGCAGGTTCTCGCGGGCGATGGTCGCGGTCTGCGGGGCGGTCACGCGGGGGTTCGGGTCGTGCACGGGCCCCTTGATGAGGAGGTTCACGACGCCGATGGCGATGAACGACATGACGAGGGAGGTGATGATCTCGTTGGTGCCGAAGCGGGCCTTGAGCACGGCGGGGACGACTGACCAGAGCGCGCCGACGAGGAGCGAGCCGAGGATGATGATCGCGGTGACGAGCCAGCCGGGCAGGACGGGGAAGAGGTTCGGGCCGAGGCCGGAGGCGACGACCGAGCCGAGCAGGAAGGTTCCGTTGTAGCCGAGGTTCCACAGCTGCCCCCGGAAGGCGACGATCAGCCCGAGGGCGATGATCATGAGCGGCGCCATGAGGCGGAGGCTGTCCTGCCAGTTGTTGCCGGTGAGCCCGTACTTCCAGACCCCGGCGTAGAAGTCGAGCGGGTTGCTGCCCATCACGACGATGATCAGGCCGGCGACCACGAGCGCCAGGACAACCGGGAGGATGGAGCGCACCAGGGCGTCGGTGATCCGGCGCCAGCGGGGAGTTCCTCGATCATGCGTGCGCCTCCTCGGTCGCAGGGGTGCCCTCGATCGCGCCGGTCATCAGCTGGCCCACCCGCTCCGCCGTGCCGCGGCCGTCGTTCGGCACGATGCCGACAATCTCGCCGTCGGAGATCACGGCGATGCGGTGGGAGAGCTCGACCAGCTCGTCGAGATCGGTGGAGAGCAGGAGCACGGCGCCGCCCTCGGCGGCGAACTCGGTGAGGATCTGACGGACGAGCTTCACCGTCTTGAGGTCGAGGCCGTAGGTGGGCTTGTTGACGACGACGAACCGGGCGCCGTCGGTGAGCTCGCGCGCGAGCAGGACCTTCTGGATGTTGCCGCCGGACAGGGTGCCGGCCCGGGTCGCGGACGACGGCGTCTTGATCGCGTAGTCGGCGATCAGGCGCTCGGCCTCGGCGTCCACCGCCTTGCGGTTGATCTGGCCGAACTTCCAGAACGGCCGCTGGCCGATGCGCTTGAGGACGAGGTTCATCGCGACGGACATGCCGCCGACCGTGCCCTCGTGCAGCCGGTCGTCGGTCACGTAGCGGAGGCCGAGCTGCTGCCGGCCGGCGACGCCGCGCCGGGTGATGTCGGCGCCGTCGAAGCGGATCGTGCCCTGCGCGGCGGACCGCTGCCCCGCGACGACCTCGGCGAGAGCCGCCTGGCCGTGGCCGTCGATGCCCGCGATGCCGAGGATCTCGCTCTCGTGCACGGCGAGGGAGACGTCGCGGATGTCCACATCGTGGCCGTGGCCGCGGGTCGCGACCCCGCTCAGCTCGAGCCGGACGCGCTTGGTGCCGAGCTCGATGTCGTCGACCTCACGGTGCGCCTCGGTGGCCCCGGCGAGGTCGGCGGCCTCGGGCGTGGCGACGTCGTCGCCGAACATGGCCGCGAGGATCGCGCGCTGCGCCTGGGCCTCGGAGAAGGAGGCGAGCTGGTCGGCGCCGATGTGGCCCACGTTCTTGCCGCCGCGGAGAATCGTCACGCAGTCGCCCATCTGGTAGGCCTCGCGGAGCTTGTGGGTGATGAACACCACGGCGAGCCCCTGCGCCTTGATCTGGGCGACCGATGCGGCGAGCTTCTCGATCGCCTGCGGCGTGAGCATCGAGGTGGGCTCGTCGAGGATGAGCAGCCTGCTGCCCTTCCACATGGCCTTCGCGATCTCGACCTGCTGTTGCTGCCCGAGGCCGAGGTCGCCGGCGAGGGCGTCGGGGTCGATGCGCGCGCCGAGGAGCTCGGAGAGCTCGTCGAGCCGGGCCTTCGCCCGCGTCTCGTTCCGCAGCACGCCGGTCTCGCCCAGCATCAGGTTCTCGAGGACCGTGAAGGCCGGCACGAGGGTGGAGTGCTGGTGGACCACGCCGATGCCGAGGTCGACGGCCGCCTTGGGGGAGTTGATGGGGGTGGACCTGCCGTCCACCAGGATCGTGCCGGAATCCGGCTGCTGCATCCCCGCGAGGATGCTGATGAGGGTCGACTTGCCGGCACCGTTCTCGCCGAGCAGACAGTGGACCTGCCCGCCGACGATGTCGAGGGAGATCCGGTCGTTCGCGACGACCCCGGGGAAGGCCTTGGTGATCTCCCGCAGCGAGATGACTCCCGGCTCAGCGGCGATGGTGCTCAACAGTGTGCTCCTCGGTGGTTCCTCGTTCGCCGCGCAAGCGGCGGGCGCCGGTCCGGTGCCAGACGTGCTGGACACCGGACCGGCGGTCGGATCTCTCGACTACGCGGCCTTCTTGGCGGCGATCACATCCTTCACCGCTGCTGAGTCCTTCGCCCCGCTCGGCTTGATCGTGCCGGCGTCGATCCCGTCGGTCGCGGTCTTCACCGCGTCCTTGATCTCCTGGGTCATGTTGTCGGTGTCCTGCAGGTACAGGCCGCCGTTGCCGACGGTCAGCTCGTAGTCCTTGCTGCCGAAGGTGCCCGCGTCGACATCCTTGATGGCCTGCTCGTACGTCGGCGTGTAGTCCCAGATCACCGAGGTGAGGAGCACGCTCGGGTCCTTGAGGGCGGAGGTGACGTCGCCGATGTCGGCGATGTACTTGACGCCCGGGTGCGCGTCGATGGCCTGGAGGTAGCCGAGCGTGGCGCCGTCACCCATTCCGAAGACGACGTCCGCGCCACCGGCGATCACGGTCTCGACCGCGGTCTTGCCGCCGGCGGAGTCCGCGTAGCCGCTGGCACTGATCTGGCCGAAGAGCACGTTGATGCCCGGGTCGACCGAGTAGACGCCCTGCGCGAAGCCGGCGGCCATGTCGAGCCAGTTCACGTCGTCCGCGGAGATGACCACGGCGACCGTCTTCGACTGGGTGCTCATCGCCGCGGCGATGCCGGCGATGTAGCCGCCCTGCTCCGCCGAGACGAGGGCCTGCGCGAGCTGGCCGGGAACCGGCTTCAGACCCGAGTCCTGCGCGAGGATCGGAACCTGCGTCTGGCCGGAGACCGTCTGCGCCGCGACGCCGTAGCCCGAGGCGTGCGCGATCACGAACTGCGCGCCGTCGTCGTCGATGACCTGACCGAGGACGGTCTCGATGTTGTCCCAGCCGGCGTCGGGGACCGCGACGTACTCGAGGCCCATCTTGTCGGCGGCGTCCTTCGAGTTGGCGAGGCCGACCTGGTTCCAGCCGAGGTCGGTCTCGTTCTCGGGAGCGACGAAGGCGATCTTGCTGACCTTGGTGGCCGCGTCATCGCTGCCGCCGGACGAGGAATCGCCGCCTCCGCTGTTGCCGCCCGCCTGGGACGAACAGCCGACGAGGCCGAGGGTGAGTGCGGATACGGCCACGAGTGCGCCGGCGCCCGTGAACGTGCGGCGCAGAACGCCGCCGGTGCGTGCTTTGTACATTGCCTGGAAGTCCTCTCGGAGAGTGGGAACCGCCGCAGCACTGTTCGGGAATTTCTCACATTGTGCGTCGGTACCCGGACATTATGAGAAGGACGGCGACAGGTCAACGATCCACGGCGAGATTTACCGACCTGAAACACAACGGGACCCGCCGGGCCGCGAAGCTGGGTTCAGACTGAGGAAGCGAGCACATGAACCGATTCCTGCGCCAGGTCGCGGCTGCCGTGCTCTCCGTGTCCCTCATCGGCCTCGCCGGCTGCGCCGCGCCGGCCGGGAACGCGCCGAGCGCCTCGCCCACGACAGCCGTCCCGACGACCCCCGCGCCCACGCCGTCGCAGCCCGCCGGGCCGCTGACGTCGCAGGACGAGGACGCGCTGGCTCAGCTCGCCGACGTCGCGCCGAGGACCTCGACCATCGATCCGACCCTCGCCGACTGGACAGAGTGCTGGGTTCCGAGCGAGCACCTGATCCCCGCTGAGGAGGTGGGCAACGCGTCCACCTGGAAGGTGCTCTGCCGGATCCACTGGCACCAGAAGGACGGCACGAAGCGGTACCAGGACACGACCTGCATCGGCGACTTCGCGGCGCAGCCGATGCTCGACCACTGCTACCGCTGGGTCTACTACGACTACGAGCCGGTCTTCGAGGACGCCCCGGCCGTGCGCGCAAGCGCGTGACCGCGGACACGCGCGATCAAGCATTGACCACCGCGTGTGGATTCTCATACTCTGAGCGACACTCGTACTGATGTAAGAAAACCGAGGAGCATGCGATGCCGGATCCCAAGGTCTACCTGCTCGACGGCGGCACTCTCGTCATCGACGAGTCCGACGTCCACTGGCACATCAACACCGGCAATCCCGTGCGGTTCCCGGTCTACTCGGTGCTCGTCGAGCACGCCGATGGACTCATCCTCTACGACACTGGCTACGACCTCGAGCACGTGAAGAAGGTCCTGCCCTTCGAGCTGCCCGAGCAGACGCCGGAGCAGACGATCCCGGCACAGCTCGCGAAGATCGGCTACAAGCCCGAGGACGTCGACATCGTCGTCAACTCGCACTTCCACTTCGACCACGTCGGCGGCAACAAGCACCTGACCAAGGCGACGCACCTCATCCACAAGGCGGAGCTGCGCCAGGCCAGGTACCCGGAGCCGTTCGAGCGCCTGGGCTACTCGGACATGTCCTTCGACTTCCCGGGCGTCACGTACAAGCCGATCTCCGGCGACTACGAGATCGCGCCCGGGGTGACGCTGTTCGAGACGCCGGGCCACACCATCGGGCACTACTCGATGCTGGTGGAGCTCGAGAACGAGCGGAACATGCTGTTCTGCGGCGACGCGGCCTACACCCGCACGACGCTCGAGAAGGAGTGGATCGCGGGCTTCCACCTCGACCCCGCGAAGTCGGTCGAGGCGATCCGCCGGCTCAACTACCTCGGCCGCGTCAAGGACGCCGACATCTACCCGTCCCACGAGCTCGAGCCGTACCTCACCTGGAAGCTCGCACCCGAGTACTACGGCGGCAACTGACCCCGAACGGCAACCGTCTCCGACGGCAACCGACCTCGACGGCAACCGGCCGTCTCGCCATCCCCACGAACTGAAGGAAGCAGCATGACTGAACGCGTCGCCATCGTGACCGGAGCCGCCCAGGGCATCGGCGCGGCCATCGCCAAGGAGCTCGCCGCAGACGGCGTCAAGGTCGTCGTCACCGACATCAACATCGACGGCGCCACCAAGGTCGCCGAGGAGATCGGCGCGGTCGCGAAGCGGCTCGACGTCTCCGACCCGGAGCAGGCGAACGCGGTCGTTGCGGAGACGGTCGCCGAGCTCGGCCGGCTCGACATCCTCGTCAACAACGCGGGCCTCGTGCCCTACACGCCGTTCGACGACCTGACGATCGAGCAGTGGCGCCGCACGTTCTCCGTCAACGGCGAAGGCCTCTTCAACATGACCAAGGCCGCAGTCGAGGCCATGAAGGCGAACGAGTACGGGCGCATCGTCAACATCGCCTCCAACACCTTCGTTGCCGGCACCCCGAACTGCGCCGACTACGTCGCGACGAAGGGCGCCGTGGTCGGCTTCACGCGGGCCGTCGCCGGCGAGATCGGCAAGTACGGCATCACCATCAACGCGGTCGCCCCGGGCATCACCGCGAGCGAGGGCGTGTTCACGACCGGCCACGGCGAGGGCTTCGACTACGTGGTGCCGATGCAGGCGTTCAACCGCCGCGCCGTGCCGGCCGACATCGCGCCGGCCGTCGCCTTCCTCGCGTCCGAGAAGGCCGAGTGGGTCACCGGCCAGCTGCTCGTCGTCGACGGCGGCCACACGCGCAACTGATCGACGCAGGATGACCACCGCGAGTGCGGACGTCCTGATTCTCGGCGCCGGCTCCGCGGGGTGCGTCCTCGCGAACCGGCTCAGCGCCGATCCCGCTCGGCGGGTCGTCGTGCTCGAGGCCGGCGGCCGGGTCACCGACCCGGACATGCGCCGGCCCGAGCTCTGGCCGTTCATCCAGCACCGGGACTACGACTGGGACTACCTCACGGTGCCGCAGCGCGGTCTGGCCGGGCGGCAGCTCAGCTGGGCGCGCGGCAGGGGCGTCGGCGGGTCCAGCCTGCTGCACGCCACGGCGCACATGCGCGGCTGCCGAGCGGACTACGACCGCTGGGTGGCCGCGACGGGCGACGAGCGCTGGTCCTGGGACCGCCTGCTGCCCCGGTTCCGCGCCATGGAGTCCTTCTCCGGCGGCGCCGACGCGGTGCACGGCGCGGACGGCCCGATGCCGGTGCTGCTGCCCGGTCCGGACCTTGTGAATCCGCTGGTCCAGGACTTCCTCGCCGGCGCCGAGTCCCTCGGCGTGCGCCGGATCCCGGACCACAACGGCGGCGAGATGCTCGGCGCGACCCCGAACTCGCTGAAGCTCCGGAACGGCGAGCGGGTCACCGACGCGGACGCGTACCTCGACCCGGTGCTCGACCGGCCGAACCTCGCGGTGCTCACCGGTGTCACGGTGCACCGGCTGCGGATCTCCGGCGGCCGGGTTCTCGGCGCGGAGGTCGTCGTCGACGGGGAGTCGATGTTCGTGGCCGCCGACACCGTGATCCTCGCCGCCGGGTCGATCGCCGATCCGCTGCTGCTCATGCGGTCGGGGGTCGGCGACCCGGAGGTGCTCGGCGCGGCCGGCGTCGAGACCGTCCTCGAGTCGCCGCAGGTCGGCAAGAACCTGCACGACCACCTCCTCGGAGCCGGCAACCTCTACCGGGCCGCGCGACCGGTCCCGCCGACCCGCCTCAACCTCTCCGAGTCGATGTCGTACCAGTCGGCGAAGGGGCTGGGCGAGACCGCCGGTCCAGTCGACGTCGTCGTCGGCTGCGTCGTCGCGCCGAGCGCCTCGGAGTCCTTCGACCCCGGCGTCGGGCTGGGGGAGGGGTTCACCCTCCTCTTCGGCGTGACCAACCCCACCAGCCGCGGCGAGCTGCGGATCACCGGCCCCTCGATCGAGGACGCCCCGGTGATCGACCCGAACTACCTCGACACGGAGCACGACCGGGCGATGTTCCGGCTCGCCCTCGAGCGCGCCCGGCTGATCGGGGCCTCTGAGGCGCTCGCCGGCTGGCGGGCGGAGGAGGTGCTCCCGGGACCCCGAGTGCGCACCGAGGCCGACATCGACGCCTTCATCGCCCGCGCCGCGATCACGCATCACCACCCCGTCGGGACGCTCCGCATGGGAGCCGACGACGCGGCGCCCGTCACCCCGAGGCTCGCCTTCCGCGGCCTCGAGGGCCTCTACGTCGTCGACGGATCGGTGATCCCCTCGATCACGGCCGGCCCGGTGCACGCGCCGGTCCTCGCGATCGCCGAGGAGTTCGCCGCGGGGTTCGACTGACCCATCCGCAGGAACAGCAGGGAGAACCATGAGCAGCGCTTCCGACCGGGACGTCCTCAACGCCGTCGCCGCCCGCGAGCCCGACATCCGCGCGGTCTCCGAGTTCGTGCTCGCCCATCCGGAGCTCTCCCACGAGGAGCACGAGACCTCCCGCGAGCTCGCCGACCGCCTCGAGGCGGCCGGGTACCGGGTGGACCGCGGGGTGGGGGAGATGCCGACCGCGTTCCGGGCGGAGCTCGACACCGGACGGCCCGGTGGGACGGTGGGGCTGATCGCCGTCTACGACGCGGCACCCGCGCACCGCACCTCCGACGGCGCGACAGTCGCGACGCACTCCTGCGGGCACTCGGCGCAGTCCGCCGGCGTCCTGGGTGCTGCGCTGGCGCTCGCGGACCTGCGCGAGTCGCTCACCGGAACGGTGGTCGTGGTCGGATGCCCGGCGGATGAGATCCACGCGCCCGCAACCCAGCGGCTCGGGAGCGGCAAGGCGCTCACCGCCGCCCGCGGAGTGTGGCAGGGCGTCGACGCGGCCCTGTACGCGCACCCGGAGTTCCTCGACGCCGTCTGGACCGAGTCGCTGTGGATGCGCCGCGAGACGGCCGTCGTCGCGGGGACGCGGACGCTGCGCAACGACGTCGAGCCGGCGCCGTTTGCGGCCTTCCGCCGGCTCGCGCCGCTGCTGGAGACGCTCGACCGCTCGCACGTGATGGTGGAGACCGTCGTCCTCGACGGCGACGTGGAGGAGGGGTCGGGGCTGTCGCTCCGTGCCCAGTTCCTCGTGTTCGCCTCCGCGGAGGAGGAGATCGACGTCTACCTCCGGCCCGTACGGGAAGCGCTGCCCGACGCCGTCTGGGAGCGGGGCAACGCGATCGAGGCGATCCGGCCGGACGCCCGGGTCGCGGCCGCGGTGAAGGACGCACTCGCCGCCGCCGGGCGCCCGGTGCAGGACGACCTCCCGCCGCTGCCCTTCGCGACCGACTTCGGCAACGTGACCGGGGTGGTGCCCGCGGCGCTCCTCGGCGTCGGCCGCCCGGAGGGGTGGGCGTTCCACCGCGAGGGCGGCGAGCAGCAGTTCGCGGGGCCGGAGGGCCTCGCGATGGCCCGCAGCATCGCCGAGGTCCTCGCCCTGTCGGGGCTGAGGCTCACGGCCTGACCCGGGGGGACTGTTCGCCCTCGCGGCGGTTGAGTCCAGAAGCGAGGTTGCGAGGTTTCGAGACGCGCCACTGCGCGGCGCTCCTCAACCAGCGGGGGAGTGGGTCCGAAGGTGACCATCCCAGTGGTTGAGGAGGCGCCGCAGGCGCCGTCTCGAAACCACGCACGTGCGTTTGGAGTCGACCACGCGCATGGCTGAGTCCAGAGGCCACGTTGCGGGGTTTCGAGACGCGCCACTGCGTGGCGCTCCTCAACCAGCGGGGTGGCTTGGACGCCGAGCGCGGGCGAGCGCCGAGCGCGGCCCGTGACGACGAGCGCGGTGCGTCTACGGGGCGCGCTCGTCGGTACGCACCGCGCTCGGCGTGTGCACCGCGCTCGGTGGCGCCCTCAGGCGCCCAGGAAGAGGCGCTGGGCCGTGCCGTTCATCACCGCGTCGAGGTCGGCGGGGGAGAGGCCCGCCAGCTGCACCTTCAGCTGCTCCACCTTCGGCTCGTGCCACGGGCCGTCCGAGCCGTACATGACCCGGTCGGCGCCGACCTTCTCGACCGCCTCCTTGATCTTGAGGCTCATCGGCATCCCGCTCGTCTCCAGCCACACGTTGGGGTGCCGGCCCGCGATCGCGATCGAGGCGTCGATGTAGACGATGTTCCCGTGCCCCATGTGCCCGAGGATGATCTTCGCCTCCGGGTAGCGGATGATCAGCTCCTCGATGCTCCACGGCAGCGAGAAAATCGGGTGCCCGCAGTGGATGAGCGCGGGCAGGTCGTGCTCGATGAGCACCTCGATGATCGGATGCAACCGCGGGTCGTCGGGCAGGAACCCGCCGAACAGCGGATGCAGCTTGACGCCGCGCACTTTCGGATCCTTGAGGTACTCGCGCAGCTCGTCGACGGCGCCGGGGAACTTCGGGTCGGCCCAGTACAGCTGGTACGCCTCCGGGATGCCCGCGACCACCCGCCGGACCATGGCGTTGTCCTCGTGGAACACCATGGCCGCGTCGATGTCGTTGGCCCGGAGATAGGGCGCGAGCCCGTCCTCGTCGAGGCGCACCCCGGACATCGGGAAGTCCCCGACGTGGAAGTGCGCGTCGGTGATGGCCATCAGCGCTGCCAGTGCCCGACGGTGCGCGCCTGCTCGAGAATGCTGTCGCCGTACTCGGCGAGGAACTCCTCGCGGTTCGGCGAGCCCTCGACCGCACGGCTCAGCGCGTAGATCCAGAAGTAGTAGTGGTGGAGACCGTGTCCGACGGGAGGCTGGGGGCCGTAGTACTGAGTCGCGCCGGCGCCGTTCGGGCCCTGACGGACGCCGGGTGCGGCGAGGTCGAGGGAGGTCGCGTCGGGCGAGATCCCGTAGACGACCCAGTGGGTGAACCCCTGGGGGAGCGGAGCGTCCGGGTCGTGGAGGATCACCGCGTACTCGACGGTCCCCTCCGGCGGGCCGGAGAACTCGAGCCGGGGCACCGAGTTGCCGCCGTCCGCGGTGAACTCGACGGGGAAGAGGTCGAGGTTCGGAACGTCCGGGCTGGAGATCTGGAGCTTGTCGATGAAGAGCGCCAAGGCTCGTCCTTTCGTGGGTTCGGATTCGGGGATGACGGAGGTCAGGACGCGAGCAGGCGCACGAACTCGGCCGCGACCAGCTCGGGGTGCTCCTCGGGGATGTAGTGGTCGGCGTCGTTGACGAGGATCCAGCGGTCCTGCGGCCGGTCCGCGATCGCGGCCGACCAGGCGGCCTCGCTGACGATGCGGCTGCTGGCGCCCCGGATGCTCGTCATCGGCGCGGACACGGCGCGGAACTCCGCGTCCCATGGCGTCCGGAAGCCCTCGATGAGCTGCTGCATCGCGTCCGGATCCGCGAGCGGCCACCACTGTCCGTCGGCGCGCTGGGTGTAGCCCCAGCGAGCGCGCCGCTCGACGGCACCGGGCAGGATGCGCGGATAGCGGCCGCGGATGTAGTCCTCGATCGCGGCGACGTCGGGGAACGCCCGGTGGCCGCCGGCGACCCGGGCCGCGAGGTCGTCGAGCACGCTCGCCTCGACGTAGGGCGTGTAGTCGACCGAGACGACCGCGTCCACGCGCCCGGGATGCAGCGCGCCGACCGTCCACGCGTTGCGGCCGCCGAGCGAGTGCCCGCCGACGATCGCGCGCTCGATGCCCAGCGCATCCAGCACCGTGACCACGTCGCCGGCGAAGTCGCGTCCGGTGTAGCCCTGCGCGGGCTTGTCGCTGCGGCCGTGCCCGCGCTGGTCGAGGGCGATCACGGTCGCATGCTCGGCGAGGGCCTCCGCGACGGGCTCCCAGACGGCGTGGTTGGCCGAGGTGCCGTGCAGCAGCACGATCGCCGGGCCTGAGCCCCGCACCCGGAACGCGAGGTCGACCTCGGCGCCCCGGGTGCGATGCAGCCCGTCCGCGATCGGCTCGACGCCGATCGTCGACGGCATCAGACGTTGGGGATCGACGAGAGCGTCTTGCGAGCGGCGACGAGCCCGGTGACGATCTCCTTGCGCTTGGCCGCGATGGCCTCGGGGCCGTCGTACTCGTACATGCCGCCGCCGCTCTTGAAGCCGAGCGTGCCGGCCGCGATCTTCTCCTCGATCATCGGTGGGGTGTCCTTGCGGTCCGCGAGGTCGGCGTTCAGGTAGCCGGAGACGGCCTTGTAGATGTCGAGGCCGGCCATGTCGAGCAGGCGCGTGGGGCCGATCACGGAGAGCTTGTAGCCGATGCCCCACTTGACGCAGGCGTCGAGGCCCTCGGGCGTGACGATGCCCTTCTCGAGCAGGTCGAGGCACTCGCGGAGGATCGCGTAGAGGACGCGGTTCTCGACGAAGCCCGGGGTCTCCTTCTCGACGACCGGGACGTAGTCGAACGCCTTGACGATGTCGACGACCTGGTCGACCAGCGCCGGGTCGGTCGCGTCGCCGGGGATGACCTCGATCATCGGGATGAGGTGCGGCGGGTTGGACCAGTGCATGCCGATGAGCCGGCCGGGGGCCTTCATGCCCTCGCCCATGGTCGTGATCGGGATGCCGGAGGTGTTCGACGCGATGATGACGTCGTCGCCGATGAGGCCCTCCTCGAGCTGGGCGAGCAGCGCCTTCTTGAGCTCGAGGCGCTCGGGGATGGCCTCGATGACGAGCTCGGTGTCGGCGACCGACTCGGCGAGGTCGGTGCCGAAGGTGACGGAGCCGCCGTCGGCCTTGGGGGTGCCCACGGTCTCGAGGACGCCGTTCACCATCGCGTAGGACGCCTTCGCGTTCTCGATGGCCTGGTCGGAGATGTCATAGACGCGGACGACCACACCGGCACGGGCCAGGGTCGCGGCGATGCCGGGGCCCATGGTCCCCGAACCGACGACGGTCGCGATCTTGGGAAGACTGCTCATACGGATGCTCCTTGGTCGTTGGCGGTGCGGTGGATGGGGTGTCAGATGCCGGGCGGCAGGCTGATCTGGGAGATGCCGATGCCCTGCAGCCCCTCGACCCTGTCGAGTCGCCGGTTGAAGAAGGTCCAGAAGTTGTGCTGGGCCTTCGCGGGGTAGATCCGGTCGAACTTCTCCTTCGTCTCCTCGGGGTCGGGTTCGATCGGGGCAAAGCCGGACGAGCGGAGGTCGACCTGGAAGCGGGCGGCCTTCTCGAGGAAGATGCCGGTCAGCGTCATCTCGGGCACGGTGGAGCCCACGAAGGCGATGCCGTGGTTCGCGAGCAGCAGCGCCTGTGCGGCGCCGAGGGTCTTCGCGGCCGCGACGCCCAGGGGGACGGTCGTGATGATGTGCGAGGTCTCGGTGAAGCGCGGGACGCCCTCGTAGGCGAACCAGACGCCGTGGTTGTTGTACGGCTTGAGGTCCTCGGTCGACGCTCCGAGCACGGTCGAGAAGTGCGCGTGGGAGTGCCCCACGAAGTTCACGTCGGGACGCGCCCGCATGATCTCCGCGTGCAGAGGCCACTCCAGGTGACGCAGGCCCGTGCCCTCGAGCACGTTCCCGTCGAAGTCGATCAGGATGAAGTCGTCGTCCTCGACCTCGCTGAGCGCGAGGTTGCCGCGCTTGAGCCAGAGACCGCGGCCAAAAGGGTCGCGGTAGGAGACGTGCCCCATCGACATGTCGCCGTGCCCCTCGAGCTCGAGGATGCGGTGGGCGCGGGCGACGTCGGCGAGCGTGCTCGCGATCGAGGCGTCTTCGAAGTACTGGCTGTGCTGGTAGGTCATGACTCTCCTGCTCTGCGGGGCTACTGCGCGTCGCGGGCGACGACGTCGGCGACGGTCATCCCGCCGACCCGGGCGTTCGGCCGGCCGCCGGTCGCGACCGCCACGATGATCACGATCTCATCCGGCCGGGGGCGTCCGGAAGAGCGATCGTCATCGCGTCGTAGTGCGAGCGCACGTAGACCTCATCCTTGTACGCGAGGGGGATGTCGATCTGCGTCCCCGCCGCGGCGACCTTCGAGGCGGAGGAGATCCATGCCTTGCCGCCGCCCACCTCGTCGCGGAGGGCGTCGCCGAACACGGTCGTGATGCAGGCGACGACGTGCTCCTGCTCGCCGTTCAGGCCGGCGAGGCCGCCCTTGCCGTACGACTCGACGGGCCGGCCGCCGAGCAGCGCGACGGCACGCCGCCCCAGCTCGACGCCGATGCTCGCGCTCGGGGCGGTGAGCGGGGACACGTCCTCCACCCACTGCCCGGCGAACGGGTTCTCGAGCACGACGGCGACCGCCGCCTTGACGAGCGGCTCGGCCGGCGCGGGACCGAGGTCGTGGATCGTCTCCGAGACGAAGGAGTGGAAGGCCCGGACCTTGTAGAAGGGGTCGATGCTCAAGCGTTCACCTCGTGGCGGTGGGGGTCGGTGGGGTTGTACATCGCGGTCTCGATGACATCGCCCTGGAACTGGTTGCCCTGCGCCATCTGGCGGGTGTCGGCGTAGTACTGCGAGCGGTCCTGGGCGCGGTCGGTGATCGGCCGCTCGAGCCGCTCCCACTCGCGGAGCGCGTCGCCGAGCTCGTCGTCGGCGGCCTGGGTCGCCACGGTGGCGAGCGTCCAGGCGTTGTGGATCGAGCATCCGGCGCCCTGCGCGAGCGCGGGGCACATGGCGTGCGCCGCGTCGCCGATGATCGCGACCCGTCCCTCGGTCCAGTGGTCGACGCGCGTGGTCTGGTAGCCGTAGTACTTGCCGTGCAGCTTCGCCGCCTCCTCGAGCACGGGCGCGAGGTGCGGGAAGTTCTCGGTCCAGAGGGCGAGGTCGATCGGCACCTTCGAGCCCTGGGCGTCGCTGACCGGCGCCATCAGGGCGATGTACACCTCTTCTTCGTTGCACGGGACGTAGAGCACGCGGAGGACGCGGGGCTCGATGTTCCAGAAGTCGATGTAGTTGTCCCAGTCGGTGTCCGGCTCGAGCAGCTGCAGCTCCGCCTTGTGCCGCGGGACCAGGAACCGGGTGATGCCGTCGCGCGAGCGCTCCCGCTTGAGCGGGATGCCGAGCGAGTCGCGCACTGCGGAGCCGACGCCGTCCGCGCCGACCACGAGGTCGGCCTCCGCGGAGGTGCCGTCGGCGAAGGAGATGCGGCCGTCCGGGGTCGCACCCGTCACTTCCGAGCCCGAGATGATCTCGACGCCGGACTCGCGTGCCGCGGTCAGCAGCGTCGCGTACAGGTGGGGGCGGGTGACCGAGATCCAGCGGACGCCCTCGAGCCTCTCCTGGGAGCGGATCACGTTGTTCATCCGCGTCTCGTAGGCGGGGGAGTGCATCGCCCGCGACTCGAGGTCCGGGGTCGCACCCAGCTTGTCGAGCACCACGAGGCTGTTGCCCCAGAGGACGATGCCCGCCCCCTCGGCGCGGAGATCCTGGGTGCGCTCATGGACTCGGACGGTCCATCCCTTCTGGGCGAGCGCGGTCGCGACGGTCAGCCCGGCGAATCCGGCGCCGGAGATCTCGGCGTGGCGAGGTGAGGCCATGGCACCAACTTTCCGTGGGGCGGTTTTATTACGATCTGATTTGCTCTTCTCGTATGCGGAGAGTCTTACGGAGCCGGGGCCATCTCGCAAGGAGAAACTCGGACAGTCGCGAGAACGGGCATTCGGCACGCCGCGACTCCTCGTTTGCGGTCGTCCCGGAACCCTTCCCGCGGGGTGCGGTCCCCATCGCGCCTGACGAGTTCCACCCCAAGACCTAGTGGTTCTCCACCGCCCCACACTCCACATGTGGAGGACGCGCCGGAAAGAAGTGGGGCATGGCGGGGTGTCGGCGGACGGTCGTACCGTGTCCCGCATGGGAAGCGCAGGGGAGCCGATGATCGAGGGAGAGCGAGCCTCGCTGCTGCTCGCCGCGGTGCTGGGGCTGCGCATCCGCAGCAAGCACGACGGAACCGTCCGTCTCGCCGGCACCGCGGACCCGCGAGCCATGGCCGCCCTCGTCCGCGCGGTCGATCGGCTGGAGAAGCGGATGCGGGCGCTCGGCTCCTCGGACCTCGCCGACCAGGCGAGCAGCTATGCCGAGCGGCGGGGCGAGGCCTTCACGATCGTCGCCCAGCGGGCCATGGGGGCCTACGGAATGACCGTCGCCCCGTGGGAGTACCAGCTCAGCGACGCATCCTGAGCTCCTCCGCGTCGCACGGCCCCTTGCTCGTGAACCTGGACATCCGGGGGCTCCGCCTACGCCGATCAGGCAATGCCGTCCGCGGAACGGCGTGTCGTCCGGATCCGCGTTCGAATTCAGTCACCTGTCCTGAACCGCGCGCGAATTCCTGATCCGCGCAGAACACCACTTGCGCACCCTCCGCGGCGGTCCTAACATACAACCAAATGGTTGTACGAGTTGGGATCGAGCTCAGCGATGAGGACGTGGACCGCATGTTCCGCGCCCTCGCCGACGCGACTCGCCGGGACATCGTGCGGCGGACGCTGCACGCCGAGGCGACCGTGTCCGAGCTCGCCGAGTCGTACGCCATGTCGTTCGCGGCGGTGCAGAAGCACGTCGCCGTCCTCGAGGAGGCGGGTCTCGTGACGAAGCATCCACACGGCCGGCAGCGGATCGTCCGGGGCAATCCGGACGCCATTCGCCGTGCCCAGTCGCTCCTCGACCAGTTCGAGGCCATCTGGCGGTCGCGCGTCGACCGCCTGGATGCGCTGCTCGAATCCGATCCCCCAGCAAGACCGACTGAAAGGCTCGCCATGCCCGTCACCGCTGTCGAGAAGGACCTCGACGCCCTCACCCTGACGATCGTCGCCGACTTCGCCGCCTCGCCCGAGCGCGTCTGGGAGGCCTACACCGACCCCCGCCAGCTGGAGCGCTTCTGGGGTCCGCCCACGTACCCCGCGACCTTCACCCGCCACGACGTCGCGCCCGGCGGCCGCAGCACCTACGCGATGACCGGCCCGGAGGGCGACAGCCACGGCGGGTACTGGGAGTGGACCGCCGTCGAGGCCCCGCGGTCGTTCGAGGTCGTCGACGGCTTCCTCGGCGACGACGGCGCACCGAACACCGAGCTGCCGACGGTCCGGATGCGCTTCGACTTCGCCGGGACCGCGGGCGGCACCCGCGTGACCACCACCTCCTTCTTCGGCTCGCTCGAGCAGCTCGAGCAGCTGGTCGCCATGGGGATGGAGGAGGGCACCAAGCAGGCCATGGCCCAGATCGACGATGTGCTCGCCGACCTCGCCTCCTTCGCGGCCGGCCGTGACGCCGAGGCGCAGATCCTCAGCGACACCCAGGTTCGGGTGTCCCGGATCATCCGGGGATCGGTCGAGCAGGTCTGGCGCGCCCACAACGACGCCGACCTCATGCGGCAGTGGCTGCTCGGCCCCGACGGGTGGACCATGCCGGTCTGCGAGGTGGCGACGTCCGTCGGCGGGAGCTATCGGTACGAGTGGGAGAAGGAGGGCGGCGGCGACAGGTTCGGCTTCACCGGCGAGCTGCTCGAGTCCGAGCCGCCCCGCCGCGCCGTCACCACGGAGGCGATGATCGGCCTGGATGCGCCCGCGACGCTCAACGAGCTGACGCTCACGCCCAGGGCGGGCGGCACGCTCCTCACCCTCGTGATCACCTATGCCAACGCCGAGATGCGCGACGCGGTGCTCGCGACCGGGATGGTCGGGGGCATGGAGACGAGCTACGCGCGGCTGGAGTCGGTGCTCGCCTCGGCGGACGCCCGGGAGCCGGTCGCCGCGCATTGAGCTCGGGTCGGCACCCCGCCGGGCCCGGGCGTCGGTCGTCTCCTAACGGGACGACCGGCGCGCGGGCCCTACGCCGACTCCGCGGCGCGGTCGCGACGGCGGCACTGGGACGCACTCCCGGGGTCAGCGCCGGCCGGCGACCTTCGCCCGCGTCACCTTCGCGACGTAGTAGAGGACGACGCCGACCGCGAGGAAGATCCCCGCGAACAGCCAGACCTGCCACCGCTGCTGGCTGAGCAGCAGCAGGCAGGACAGCACCCCGAGGATGGGGACGGCGCTCCAGACCCGGAAGTGCGCGTGCTCCACCGTCTGCTTCCGCAGCACGAGCACGGCGATGTTGGTGCTGAGGAACACGAGCAGCAGCAGGAACACGACGGTCTCGGCAAGGGTCGACAGGTCGCCGACCAGGGTGAGGATCATCGCGACCACCGTCGTGGCGAGGATCGCGACCCACGGTGTCCTGCGGTTCGGGAGCACCTTTCCGAGGACGCTGGGAAGGAGCCCCTGCTCCGCCATCCCGTAGGCGAGGCGGCTCGACATGATCATCGTGAGCAGCGCACCGTTGGCCACGGCGACGAGGGCGATGAGGCTGAACACCCAGTCGGGGATCGGCACCCCGGTCGCCGAGACGACCGACAGGAGCGGGCCGCTCGAGGCGGAGAGCTTCGACGGCGGCAGCGCGATGGAGCTCGCGAGCCCGATGAGGACGTACACGACGCCCGCGGTCAGCAGCGCGCCGAAGAGCGCCCGGGGGTACACCTTCGACGGGTTGGCGACCTCCTCGGCCACGTTCGCCGAGGTCTCGAAGCCGACGAACGAGTAGTAGGCGATGATCGCGGCGCCGAGCGTCGCGAGGAGGGGCTGCTGTCCGCGGGGAACTGGCCGACGCGGCTGACGTCGCCGCCGCCTCCGCCCAGCATGACGGCGACCGCCACGATGACGAGGACGAGGCCACTCAGCTCGATGACGGTCATCACCATGTTGCTGCGCATCGACTCCTTGATGCCGCGGGCGTTGAGGAGGGCGACGAGGAGGAGGAAGACGAGCGCGACGGGCAGCGGCGGGACGTCGAGGAAGGTCGCGAAGTAATCGCCGGCGAACGCCAGCGAGAGGCCGGCCGCGGAGGTGAGCCCGGCCGCGAGCATCGAGAAGCCGATGAGGAAGGACACGATCGGCGTCTTGTACGCGCGCTCGGCGAATACGGCGGCGCCGCCCGCCCTCGGGTACTTGGTGACCAGCTCCGCGTACGAGCCGGCCGTGAGCAGCGCAAGGACCAGGGCGAGCACCATCGGCGCCCAGATTGCCCCGCCCGCCTCCTTCGACAGGACGCCGACGAGGGCGTAGATCCCCGCCCCGAGGACGTCCCCGAGGATGAACAGGTACAGGAGGGGACCGGTGATGCCCTGCTTCAGCTTGGAGCCCTGCGCGTGCTCCTGGGCGACCTCGGTGCTCATGGTTCCTCCTGTTCGGCGGCCTCTTTCGGCCGCCGCCGCGGGCCAGCCTAGGTGCGGCCCGGCGAGGCGCGGAACCGGGTGGACACGGTTGCGAGGGAGTGCTCCGGTGCGCTAGCCCGCAGCAGGAGCTGCGCAGAAGAGGGCGCGAGCGCCGCCCGCCGCATGGGCCGATCGCGGGTGCCGAGAGCCGGGTCCGGCGCGTAGCCTGTGCGGCGAACCGGGAGGCCCCATGGCAGTTCAGCTCATCGACCTGCTCCGCGCGCAGCTGCCCGCGCTGCGCTACGCCCCGACACCCAAGCGCGTCCGTGGGCGAATCGAGGATCGGACCATGGTCGACAGCGCCGCCGCGGTGCTGGTCTGGGAGCCGCGCTACGTCACGCCCCGGTATGCGGTGCCGGAGTCGGACATCGACGGGGAGCTGGTCCCGTCATCGTCGTCGCTGTCGGGGGAGCAGGCGGCGGCCTACGTGCGGCGACCGGTCCTCGACCCGTCCGTGCCCTTCGATCTGCACACGACCGAGGGGGAGTTCCTGGAGGTCCGGGTGCGAGGATCCGTAAGAACTGTGCGGGCGTTCCGGCCCGCGGACCCGGACCTCGAGGGGCGGGTGCTGCTCGACTTCCGCGGCATGGACGAGTGGCGCGAGGAGGACCAGGTGGTCGTGGCCCACCCGCGGGACCCGCTGCACCGCATCGAGGTCGTGCCGGCCTCTCGACGGGTCCGGGTGATGCTGGGGGACCAGGTGCTGGCCGACACCCGGCGCGCGTCGATCCTGCTGGAGACGATGCTTCCGGTCCGCTACTACCTGCCGGCCGAGGACATCGGGGTGCGCCTCACGCCCACGGAGACCGTGACCTGGTGCGCCTACAAGGGCCGCGCGTCCTATCTGACGGCGCACACGGAGGAGGGCCCGCAGATCGACGTGGCGTGGACATACGCGGAGCCTCGCCACGACGCGTCGGAGGTGCGGGGACTCGTCGCGTTCTTCCAGGAGCACGTCGACCTGGAGATCGACGGCGAGCGCCTGGAGCGACCGGTCACCCCCTGGAGTCGCGACGGGCCACCAGAGGGGCGCTGAACCGGGCTGGCAGGCCGGTCCCGTTCAGACTTGGGCGGTGGTCCCTGCCAGCTCGAGAACGGCCGCCGCCGCCCGTGCGGTCCCGTGCTGGGCACGGAGGCGGTCGCCGATGCGACCCGCGGCCTCCCGGTAGCGAGGATCCTCGAGGACCGTCGTGAGCGCGGCACGGATCCGCTCCGGCGACGCCTTCTTGGGCAGGGCGATCCCGGCTCCCGCCCGCTCGACGGCTCTCGCGACCGCCGGCTGGTCGATGCGGGTGTCGCACGGGATCACCACGAGCGGCAGGCCGTGCAACAGCGCGCGCATGGTGGTCGAGTGGCCGCCGTGCCCGATCACCGCCGAGCAGGAGGGCAAGATCTCGCCGTGCGGGGCGGATGCAACGAGCCGGGTGTTCGGGCCTGCACGGAAGAGGGCCGGATCGAGCGCGGGGCCCGTCGTGGCGGTTCCCGAGATCGGGAGCGTCGCGACGGCGTCCAGCGCGTTCTGCAGGACCCGGCGCTGACCGGGTGCGGCGACGGTGCTCAGGCTCAGCAGGACGGTCGGGGATGCCCCGGGCGTCGTGCCGGCAGGGGAGGGCGTCCTCGGCGACGCCGGTCCACCTCAGGTTGGCGGGGACCCGCCTACCCGACGCCGGGTCCAGCTGCCGATCGGCTGCCACGAGGATGGCGTCCGCGGCCGACCACGTCGCGACCGGTCGCAGGCCGTGCAGCGCGCCTGCCGCGCGGACGCCGGGGCTGCTGAGGAAGAACTGCGCGAACGAGTGCATCAGGACGGCGATCGGGACGCCGAACGCCTTGGCCGGAGCGACGGCGCCGGCAAGGAGCGCATCGAGCACGACGACGTCCGCCGGCTCGACAGCGAGCGCGTCGGCGAGGTCGGCGGCGTAGCCGCGATCGGCCAGCATCCGCGAGAACGCCAGGATGCCGGCAAGGGACGAGGAGGCGTCCACGGGATGCCATCCCGCGGCGTGCCGGTACGGGGTTGCTGCAAAGCCCTCCCGGGCGAGCCGGGGGAGCTGGCGCTCGTCGGCGAGGAAGCGGACCCGGTGGCCGGCTGCGGCCAGCTGGTGGCCGATCGCCAGTGCAGGGGCGACGTTGCCGCCGCCGTCGAGGGTGAGGAAGACGATGCGGGACATGCGATCTCCTGATCAGTTCGCGGAGAGGACAGCGCCGACCAGGCGCAGGAGGTGCCGCTCGGCGTCGGAGCGGGTGAGCGCCATGTCGCGACGCAGGAGCTTCCAGGCGTAGACGTCCGTGGCGACGACGAGCAGTCGGGCTGTGTCGACGCGATCGTCGGGACTGCGCGCGAGGAGTGCGTCGGCGAAGACCTCGGCCACCCATCGCCGATGGGTCTCCCGGCCCGCGTCCACGATCCTCGCGATGCGGGGGTCGGCGTTCTCGGTGGCGAGCAGTGCGAGCACGGCATCGCCGCGCAGCTCGTAGTGGTCGACGAGGACCGACAGGGCTACGACCGCGTCGCCAGCGGGAGCCTCGCGCTCGCCGGCGATCATCGCCTGACCGTGCACGAGCGCCTCGTCGAAGAGCCGGTCTCGAGATCCGAAGCGGCGGAGGATCGTCTGGACCGTGACTCCGGCCTGTCGCGCTACATCCTGGAGCGGAATCGCCACGGACGAGCGCGAGATGACGAGGCCCACGAACGCGTCGAGGATGCGTTCGCGCGTCTCCTCGGCGGCCCGCGCTCGCTGTGTCTGCACGTACTGCCGCGAGGTTTTCATGTTGATGCCGATTAACGTGAATATCTGCTTCCGCGTCAAGAGGCGAAGGACGCGCATGAGCACAGCTGCGGACCCTCTCCATCGATCAGCCCTGTGACGGGTGAGCGCTCTCTCGAAGGCCCATCGGCCGCATCCCACGGCGAGTTCGGGCCACCTCCTCTCTGTTGCTCCTCCTGGCTGTCACACAGGGGACGAGCAGGGTCCTGCCAGAAAACGGGGGCGTTCCGCAACCCCTCCCTCTCCGGGCGGGGGCATCCCTACCGTCAACGTGAGGAAACCGCAGATCTCTGCGCCCACTACCCAGGGAGAGACCCGTGAACGACGAAGCACTTCCGCCGCTGTCCCAGGACGAACTCGACGCCGAGTCCGTCGTCGCCCTGCCCGACAAGGAGGTGGCGTCGATCCTGGACCTCAACGCCGACCTCGACCTCAATCTCGACGTCGCCGCGCCGATCGACCTCGCGGTCGCCGCGAACGCGAACGTCGCTGCGCCGATCGACGCGGCCGTCGGAGCGAACATCCTGTCCGACGGCTCGACGGCGCAGGCGCTCTCCGACCAGGGCGCGCTCATCAGCCAGGGCATCACCGCCGACGCCACCGCGGACTCCACGCAGGACAGCGTCCTCGACCAGGCAAGCGCGCCGGATGCCACCGCTGCCGGCACCGATGCGGCGGCACCGGCGGCTGCGACAGGGACCGACGCGGGCGCCGCCGACGCGACGGCCGCCCCCACGGCCACGGCCCTCCCCGACGCGGGCGCTGTGACCGACGGCACTCTTCCCGACGCGGGCGCGGTGGCCGGCGGCACCCTGCCCGACGCAGGCACCGTGCTGCCGGACCCGAGCACCGTGCTGCCCGATGCCGGCGCGGCCGTGCCCGACCTGTCGTCGACGCTCAGCGGCAGCCTGCTCAACGTCAACGTCGACCTGGCCGCCGACGCGGGGCTCGCCGCCCCGATCAACGGAGCGGTCGCGGCGAACGCGAACGTCGCCGCTCCCATCGATGCGGCGGTCGCGGCCAACATCGGCACGATCGACAGCCAGGCGACGGCGATCTCGCAGCAGGACGCCATCATCAACCAGCAGATCGACGGGGCCGCCACGGCGACGGCCGATCAGCAGTCCGACCTCCAGCAGTAGCGGATGACGGTCGACGCCGGCGCCCCGCCCCTCGCGAGCGGGGCGCCGGCTCCCGACCCGGGCAGCGATGCGCTCGTGCGCGCGGACGGCGTGCAGCTGCTGGGGGAGATGGGCGGGTCCGGGTACCGGACGCCGCCCGCTCTGGTGCGCCGCGGCGACGGGCAGGTCCTGCAGCTGACCCCGCTGCTCTACGCCGTCCTCGATGAGATCGATGGCAGAAGGACGCCTGCGGAGGTGGCCGACGCCGTCTCCGCTCGCCTCCGCCGGGCCGTCAGCGCGGACGACATCGGCACGCTGGTCACGTCGAAGCTCCTGCCGCTCGGCCTCCTGCGTCTGCCGGACGGCAGCGAGCCGGCCGTCAAGCGCGGCGACCCGCTGCTGCGCATGAGGTTCCGGATCGCGGTCACCGACGCGGAGCGCACCCGCAGGATCACCGCGCCGTTCGCCGCGCTCTTCACACCGTTCCTCGCCGTGCCGGTCCTCGCGGCGTTCGCCGTCATCTGCTGGTGGCTCCTCTTCGAGCGCGGTCTGGCGGCGGCCACCCGGCAGGCGTTCGACCGGCCCGCACTGCTGCTCCTCGTCTTCGTGATCACCCTGCTTTCGGCGGGCTTCCACGAGTTCGGGCACGCGGCGGCGGCCACCCGGGGCGGAGCGGCACCGGGGAAGATGGGCGCGGGCCTCTACCTCGTGTGGCCGGCCTTCTACACCGATGTCACCGACTCGTACCGCCTGGGCCGCTGGGGCCGCATCCGAACCGATCTCGGCGGTCTCTACTTCAACGCCATCGTCGCGGTCGTGGTCGTCGCGGTCTGGTTCGTCAGCCACGACGAGGCGCTCCTGCTCGTCGTCGCGAGCCAGATCCTCCTCATGGTCCGCCAGCTGACGCCCATGGTCCGGTTCGACGGCTACCACGTGCTCGCCGACGTCACCGGCGTCCCCGACCTCTTCCAGCGGATCGGCCCCACCCTGCGCGGCCTGCTGCCCTGGCACTGGAAGGATGCCGACACGCGCGCGCTGAAGCCCGGCGCACGGATCACCATCACCGCGTGGGTCCTGATCGTGGTGCCGATGCTGCTGCTGAGCGTGGTGCTGATGATCCTCGGCTTCCCGCGCGTGGTCGGCACCGCCCTGGCCAGCGCAGCCAAGCAGTCCGCGGCGCTCGGGCACGCTGCGGGCGCGGGGGATGCGGGCGGCGTCGTCGTCGCGGCGCTCGCGATCGTGGCCATCGCCATCCCGGTAGCAGGGATGGCCTACCTCCTCGTCCGCCTCGTGCGGCAGTCCGTGCGGGGCGCGTGGCGGCGGACCGAAGGGCGGCCGGTCCAGCGCACCCTCGCCGGGCTCGTCGCGGTCGCGGTCATCGCCGCGCTCGGATTCGCCTGGTGGCCCTCCACCAGCACGTATCGCCCCGTGCAGTCCTACGAGGCGGGCACGGTGACTTCGGCGGTGCGGTCCCTCGCGCCCGGCACGGGCGCCGTCGCGGCCGGTGAGACGGGCCAGCAGGTCGTGCTGTGGCCCGGCGACGGACCGAAGCCGACCGCCGACGACCCGGCCCTCTCGCTCGTCCTGCTGCCCCGGACGGGGAGTGCGGGAACCGCCTCCGGAACGGCCGGCGACACGGCCACGGACTCGGACACGGGCGCGGGCGCGGGCGCGGGCGGCGAGGCATCCGCGCCCGCGTGGGTGTTCCCCTTCGACCGGCCGGCCCCGCCCAAGGACGGCAGCAGCCAAGCTCTCGCCGTCAACACCACGGACGGCACCGTCGACTACGACGTGGCGTTCGCGCTCGTCTGGGTCGAGGACGACACCGTGGACACGACGAACGAGGCGTACGCGTTCGCAAGCTGCACCGGCTGCGCGGCCGTCGCGGTCGGCTTCCAGGTCGTCCTCGTCGTCGGGCAGGCGGACGTGGTCGTGCCGCAGAACCTCGCGGAAGCGGTCAACTACAACTGCGTCGACTGCGTCACCTACGCGCTCGCCTCCCAACTGGTGCTGACGCTGAGCGGCCCGCTCAGCGACGCGACCATGACCGACCTGGCGGCCCTCTGGCAGGAACTCGCCGAGTTCGGTCAGAACATCCAGAACATCCCGCTCGCGGACCTCCAGGCGCGGCTCGACGACATCAAGAGCCGCATCGCGGCGACGATCCAGAAGGATCCGAGCGCCGTCCCCGCAGCGACAGCGCCGACTCCGATGCCGACACCGTCGATCGCGCCCACCCCCGACGCGACCCCGGAGCCGGAGGAGGAGACCCCCGCCACGGACGCGGACGACGAGCCGGCGCCGGAGGAGACGGCACCCGCTGACCCCGAACCAGCGGAGCCGGAGCCCGTACCCTCGGCGGCGCCGTCCACGGAACCCGAGCCGACGCCGTCCGACACCCCCGCCACCGCACCCGCGGGCTGAGCTCCGGAAGCCGGGCGGGGCTTGCGCCTCGCTACTCCGGCAACTCGATGTTGTAGGAGCGGATCTCCGTCAGCATCCCGTCGGTGAACTCGTAGATGTCGCAGGATGCGACGACCGTGCGGTCCCCGTCCGCCGCGACGTACTCGGCCACGCTGTCCACGACCACGGCGTCGCCGGCCACGAAGGTGCGGAACGAGCGGAAGTCGGAGGTGGTGGAGGCCACCTCCGCCGCGGTCGCCTGGAGGAGCGTGATCACGGCGTCCTTGCCGCGGATCGGCTCCTCTCCGACCAGCGTCCACACGATGTCGTCGGCGAGGGACGGAAGGGCTGCTTCGAAGGAGTGCCCGGAGATGGCGCGGGCGACATCCTCATTGGTATCGGCCATGGGCTCACTCTCGCACCCTCCGAACGCGGATCACCAGGGTTGCGGGGCGCGCCGCGATCTGTCGTGTCGGAGTGGCGGCAAAGCACCGGGGCACACCATCCTGAGGCATTGCCCCTTTCTCAACGAGGAGATCGCGTGAATCGACCCCGGCGCACCGCCAAGCTGAGCGACCTGATCCGCCCGCGCACCATCGGCTTCGCCGTCGGCGCCGTCATCGTCCTCGCCTTCGGTACAGCCGCCATCGCCGGGAACAGTGGCCGGACCGAGCTCGCGCAGGACGTATCGGCGGTCGGCGAGTTCAGCACGCCGACTGCCGCCCCCGCACCCGCGCCAGCGCCGAAGAAGACGCCCACGGAGACCTTCACGACTGCCGTTGCCACCGAGGCCGTGCCGTATGCGCAGACCGCGGTGGACGACCCGAACCGGGACGCCGGCACCAGCGTGATCACCCAGGTGGGGGCGAACGGCGTCCGCACCAAGACCTTCCGAGTCACCTTGCACGACGGCAAGGAGGTCTCCCGGGAGCAGGTCAGCGACATCGTGACGACGCCGGCGGTCGACGAGGTGACCGCAGTAGGAAGCTACGTGGCGCCCGTGGTCGAAGCGCCTGCACCCGCCCCGGCCCCGGTGGACAACGGCTGCGACCCCAACTACTCAGGCCAGTGCGTCCCGATCGCCTCGGACGTGGACTGCGCAGGCGGGAGCGGCAACGGCCCGGCCTACACGGGCGGACCGGTCTACGTCGTCGGCACCGACGTCTACCAGCTCGATCGCGACGGGGACGGGGTCGCCTGCGACGCCTAGCCGTGTGTCGCAGCGGCTCAGAAGAGCGACGAGAAGAAGGTGTCCCAGATCCACCAGGCGGTGATGGCGACTCCGAGGACGATCGCAAGCCACGGCGTCCGCCGGCGCAGCCGGCGGCCGGGCGGAGCGACCTCGTTGCGCAGGCGGTCGCCGACCCGCTCGTCGGCGTAGCGGGCGGTCTGGTGCAGGGTCTTGGCGCCGACCGTGGCGACGATCGCGCGCATCCGCTCGTAGGTCGCGGGGGAGAGGAGGTCGAACGGGGTGGCCGAGTAGATGAACATCGTGTCGTCCACGATCTCCACGTCGAAGCCGCCCGCCTCGTCGATCAGCAGCGCCATGAGGTCCGGCGTGAAGACGTAGAGCGCGTCCCGCTCGTACTCCTGGGGCGCGTACAGCGTGAAGTGCCGGTCGAAGTCGCCCTCGAGCGAGAGCACCTGATCGCGATCGAACTGGATCGGCAGGTTGCTGCTCCGGATGCCGAAGACGCTGCAGTCGTTGGCGCGGGAGTCGAGGAGCATGTGCGGCATGTTCCGGTCGAGCCCCACGGCGATGTATCCCCAGCGGTGGACGGTGACGGTCTTGTTCTCGCCGCTCGACTCGACCACGTACCGGTAGTTGCCGATCTCGGTGTGCCGGCCCGCGGCCGAGCTGAGCCGGCGCTCGGCGACGCGCCTCGTGCCCACCTGGAAGACGGAGCCGGGGTAGGCGACCGACTCCTCGTGGCCGTAGACGAGGCCGTTCGCGGCCGCGAAGCGGGTGAGGCGCAGCGCGGCCTCCCACCAGCCGCGCGGGAAGCCCAGGTTGAGGATCAGCCGCAGGACGCCGAAGACGACGACCCCGGCCACGACGAGCCAGAAGGCGAAGACGCCGAGCGAGATCAGGTTGAAGGGGAAGGGCGCCTCGAACAGGCCGCGGAAGACGGCGCCCGAGATGGAGCCGAGCTGCGGACCGAGGATCAGGGCGACGAAAGCGAAGCCGATGGCGGGCACGATGGCCGGGATCAGGCGGCCGGCGGCCGCGGGGCCGGTGCCCGTCCCGGTCGGATCGGGTCGCCGCGACCAGGGGCTCCCGCAGCCTTCGACCGGCGGCGGAACTCCTCGATCTCCGCGCGGGTGACGGGTGCGGTGAGCGGCGCGTAGTCGGGATGCACGGCGGGCACGTCGGCGGTCATCCTGCCTCCTCGCCCGCGGGCCGAGTCGCCGCGACGCGCTCAGAGTAGCGAGCGAGCGGCGGCCGGTGGGAGTACGGTCGGCCGCCCGCTGAGGGACAGCGCTCAACGATGTCGGACGCCCAGTGCACTGTGAGCCTCCGGCCCTAGCGTCGGGGCGGAGCGGCGACCGCCGCAGAGACGAAGGAGGAGCACGTGACGACGGCGACGAAGGACGAGCTGGAACAGATCGGCACAATCATCAAGGGCTCGCGCATCGCGGTGCTCACCACGATGACCGAGGACGGGCGGCTGGTCAGCCGGCCGCTCGCGACGGTCGACGTCGAATTCGACGGCGACGTGTGGTTCTTCGTCTCGGACGACTCCGAGAAGGTGCACCAGATCCAGCATGACAGCCACGTGAACGTGTCCTTCGAGTCGGGCAAGGGATACCTCTCGCTCTCCGGCCGGGCCCAGCTCGTGCACGACCGGGCGAAGATCGACGAGTACTGGAACGCGGGCGCCCAGGCCTGGTTCAAGGACGGCAAGGACGACCCGCACATCGCCCTCCTCAAGGTGAACGCGGAGAGCGCGGAGTTCTGGGCGATGACCGACCCGAAGCCGGTCGCTCTGCTGAAGTACGCGAAGGCGGCGGTCACCGGCGGGCAGCCCGACGTGGGGGAGAACCACTCGGTCTCGCTCTGAGAGGCGGAGCCCGGCAGGATGGCGTCGACGAGCCCCGGCCGGAAGGAGATCCCGTGAAGCAGGACGCCACGACGCCGGAGGCGGAGGCGCAGTTCGACGAGGTGCTGGCCGCGCTCGGGCCGGACGTGAAGCGCTCCCAGATGATGGGACGGCCGTGCATCACGACGGGCGGCAAGATGGTGGCCTGCCTGACGCAGGACCGGCTCGCCGTCAAGCTCGGCCGGGACAGCGACGTCTTCGCCTCCGCCCTCCGCCTCGACGGGGCGATGGTGTTCGAGCCGGGTCCCGGACGCCAGTTCAAGGACTGGGTGGCGGTGCCGCTGTCCGAGGCTGACGAGTGGGTCCGGCTCGCCGTCGCGGCAGTCGAGCACCAGCGGGGCTGAGGCGACTCATCGGATGCCCCGACGGGCCACCGAGCCGCCGTCCCGGGGTGGGTCCTCAACTGGGGCGGGAGAGGACGCGGGACGGCGGCTCGGCGGGATCGCGACCCCCGGTCAGTCCTCCGGCACGGACAGCAGAAGCGCCTCGCGGATGGGCCGCGCGGCGCGCAGCACCGAGTCCGGATCGTAGGTCTCGATGAGGTCGGCGAGCCGCTCGAGCGTCTCGCGATCGTAGGTGCGGACGACGTCGTGCGGGTCGTCGCTGGCGGCGAAGTTCGGCAGGGTGCCCCCGGTCGTCCACGGCTCGATGAGCCGCCCGATGTCCTCGGCGTTCCGGATCGTGGCCTCGGCATCCGGCCCGGCCGGGATCCCGATGCTGAGGTAGGAGTACTCCGCGTCCCGGTGGCAGAGGGCGCTGGCGTGCTCCTGCGCCATGGCGACGGCGCCGCCGAGCTGGCGGATCTCCACCATCAGCTGCCGGCAGTCGTCGGCATCGGGCCCGGCCGCAGCGAGGAGGGCATCCAGCACGTCGTCGTTGAGCTCGTCCAGGAGGGCCGCGTGCTCGTGCACGGGCAGGGGGTCGCTGGGGTCGGCGTGGATGCGGCGCAGCTCGGTGTACGGCATGGGGCCGACCATCGCGAGCACCGGCGGTGCGGCGGCGAGCATTGGCGCGAACACGCGCTGGCCGTCAGCGGGGTCGCCGATCCAGGCGAAGCGCACCGCGACCGACATCCTCCCCGCCAGCTGCCAGGGCACGAAGGGCACGTCGGGCAGGCGGAGGATCGCGATCGAGGTGGTGCCCTCCTCGATGAGGGAGGGGCACCACTCCGCCCAGGTGTCGAGCACCTTCTCGGCGTCCGCGCCGTCGAAGTAGACGGCACCTCCGTAGATCTCCACCAGGTGGACGAGGTCGAACTCCACGGCGGTGACGATCCCCAGAGCCCCCTTGCCGCCGCGGAGCGCCCAGAACAGGTCCGGGTGCTCGGTGGGGGTGACCCGGCGGAACTCTCCGTCGCCGGTGACGACCTCGATCGCCCGGATCCGGTCGGCGGCCACTCCGTAGGTGCGCGCGACCGGGCCGATGCCGCCGCCGGTGAGGTAGCCGACGATTCCGACGTCGGGGGAGGAGCCGGCGAGGGGAGCCAGCCCGAACACGGCGGCCTCCTGCAGCACCCGGTCCCACCGGACGCCCGCTCCGACGCGCACCCACGCCTCGTCGGGGTGCACCGTGAGCTCGTCCAGCCGGCCGGTATGCACGAGCAGGACGTTCTCCAGGTGGTTGATGATCCCGTGGCCGGTCAGCCGAACGCCGACCTCGATGCCGTGCGAGCCGGCGAACCGGATCGCGGCGGCGACGTCTTCGGGTGACGCCGCCTCCACGACCGCGAGCGGAGAGGTCTGCTCGGCGAGGTTGAAGGGGTGGCCAGGTGGAGGAACTCGGCGGTACCGGGTCGGTGCAGCGCGCCGTCGAGCTGCTCGGAGAGCTCGTCGAAGGGCGCGGAGGCGGTGGGACTTTCGGGCGCGATGGTCATCGGTCGTCCTCGAGGGTGAGCGGGCGGGGTGGGGGCAACTCCGGCCGGAGGAGGGCGCGCTTCGGCTCCCGTTGAGGTGGTCGGGATGGCCACCGGCGGGGGTTCAAGCCGCGTCACTGCGGCGGACCTGTTCATGGTGGACCCCGGAAAATCGGGGCGAAAGTAGACGCCCCTGTACGTGGGCGCGCAATGGGGCGTGTCGCTCGCCGACGGGGGCGGGACACGCGGGAACAGACCGTTCTACTTGCGTGGCACAGCGAGGATGCGTAGGTCCTTTGTCCCGCCGGGACGCCGAAAGCCGCCGTCGGGCCGGTGCACGGAACCCGTTCCTTCCCCGCCGTTCCGGGCCGATACCCGTGCCCGGCCCTCCGCCGCGGGCTCTTCCGACATTGCGGTGCGGGTTCTCGGACCCGGCAGCACCGAGCGAGCGGGGTACACCGGGAGTGGAACGGGCGCGCTGTCGCTGGAAGGATGACGCCATGCCCGACCTGCACATCACCGCCAATCCCGACGCCGACGCGCTGCTCTCGAGCGATCCGCTCGCCCTGCTGATCGGGATGCTGCTCGACCAGCAGATTCCGATGGAGACCGCGTTCGCGGGGCCGCTGAAGCTGCGCGACCGGCTCGGCTCGCTGGACGCGGCGGCCATCGCCGGGGAGTCGGAGGAGCGGCTCACCGAGGTGTTCCGGACTCCGCCCGCCGTGCACCGCTTCCCGGGCTCGATGGCGAGCCGGACGCAAGCGCTCTGCGCGGCGATCGCGGAGGAGTGGGGCGGCGACGCGTCGGCGATCTGGACGCGGGACGCGCCGGACGGCCCCGAGGTGCTCCGCCGGCTCAAGGCCCTGCCTGGCTTCGGCGAGCAGAAGGCGAAGATCTTCCTCGCGCTCCTCGGCAAGCAGTACGGCGTCGATCCGGCAGGCTGGCGGGACGCCGCCGGCGCGTACGGCGAGGAGGGCAGCTACCGGTCGGTCGCCGACATCGTGGACCCGGACTCGCTCACGAAGGTGCGCGAGACGAAGCGCGCGGCGAAGGCGGCCGCGAAGAAGGCCTGACGCGGGCGCCGAGGTGGCGCGTGTTGTCGTTTCCAGCGCGAGGTGGCAGCACCTGGTGTCACCTCGGTCGGAAGCCGGTCAGCGCAGGCGCTTCCGCATCTGCATCGAGTGGACGCCGTAGCCGAGCGAGTCGTAGAGCGCCTGCGCCGCCGCATTGAAGCCGAACACGTTGAGGCCGAGGACCGTCCCGCCCAGCTTGCGGACCTCCTCCTCGGCCAGCAGCATCGCCTGCCGCCCGTAGCCGCGGCGCCGGTACTCGGGGAGGATGGCGATGTCGTACACCCACCATGATCGGCCGTCGGGGATCTGTGGATGCGGGCCGAGCCAGAGTCCGCCGACCTGCACGTCGTCCGCGATCACCTGGTAGACGAAGTGTCCCGCGAGCGGCGTGCCCTCCGGGAAGAAGCTGAGCATGGAGCGCTCGGCGTGGGCGTGGGCCTGCTCCGCCGTCTCACCGGCGGCCTCGCGCGACTCGGCGTAGGCGAAGACCTTGTCGGCCATCCACCCGTCCAGGCGCTCCCCGGGCATCGGGGCCAGCTCCACTGCCACCCCCTCAGGGTGTCACCGGAGGCTGTGCGCACCAGGGGGTGTCGCAGGTTGGGGCGGGGGACGGACGCCCCCGCCGGGCGCCGGGCGCGGCGTGCGCCTCAGCGCTGGTGGGCCTCGGCGATCTCCCGGTGCAGGTCGAGCAGGGGAGCGGTGCGCTCGGCGGGCCCGCGGCCGAAGCCGCATTCGGTCGCGATGCCGAAGCGGGGGAGCACGGAGCGCGCGGCGGCGATCCGCCGCTCGGCGCCGGCGACGCCGTCCTCGTGGTGCACGAGGCCGAGGTAGAGGTCGGTGCCCTCGGGCACGGGAACGTCCCGCAGCGGGGCGAAGTACGCGGCGTCGTCGCGCTCGATGGGCACGGGAAGGTGGACGAAGTCGATCCGGCGCGGTGCGGCGGCGAGGAGCCCGCGGAGGAACGCGGCGAGGTTGCCCGCGTCCTGGGGCTGCACGAAGTGCTGCTCCTCCACGTCGCCGTAACAGAGGTGGTAGCCGAGCTGGACGTCCTCCGGCACCCGGCTCGCCTGCCGCACGGCGCGCTCGACGACGCCGCCGAGCACGTCGTCGAACCAGGCGGTGAGGGAGTGGATGCGGATGCTGACGCTCTCGATGAGCGCGAACTCGACCGCGGTGTCCCATTGGACCGCCAGGTCGCCGTGCGGGATGCCGTCGAGGATGCGGTCCAGCTGAGCGAACAGTGCCCGCTCGTACACCGGCTCGACGGCGGCCCGGTCCTGGGGCGCGATGAACGCGCCGACGACCGCGGCGGGCGTCGGCAGCGATACCTGGAACCGGGTCTCGGCCGGGATGGCGCCCTCCTCGCGGAGCCGAGCGAACTCCCGGTAGGACTCGAGCGCCGCGGCGGCGTAGCCGAGGTCCGGGAAGACCAGCTCCTCCGCAGGGACGGTGCCGTCCAGCGCGAACGGCCGCTGGTCGAAGGTGTCGCGGACCTTGATCGGCTGGTCGCCGACCCGAGCGAGGCCGGGCGTGCCCTCGAAGCGGAACGTCTGGAACTGGATCCAGTAGAACCGCTCGCCGACCTCGCCGTCGGGGATGCGGCGCAGCTGTCCGCCGAGGCGCTCCGCGGCGGCCCGGAAGACCGCGGCGGCGTCGGGCAGGTTGACGCTGCCCACCAGGTGAGCGCCGAGGATCTCGACGTCGGTGGTCTCGGCGGGGGCGGATGCTCCGGTGGACATGTCGACTCCTTCGATTCGGGGAGTCGGCGGGGTGCGACTCCCGCGTGCGGGAATCGCAGGCGTGTTCCGGGGAGGAACGCGAGGCTTCGCGGGGCGCGCTGCGTGCGTCGACTCTGCCACCGGGTCTCCCGAGGCGGTAGGGCCGCTGACACGCGGCGTCATGAACGCCTGGCGTGGCGGCTCTACTGGCGCCTCCTCCTCTCCCTCAGCAGGCGGAAACCGACTCTGGCAGGCCGGATAGGGCCGATGCGGCCTGCCGGAGGAGGAGAGTGCCTGCTGAGCGAGAGGAAGCGGTCACCAGCCGAGCAGGCGGTCGACCTCCGACCGGAGAGCGGTGAGGGCCCTCCGCAGGTCCGCGTCGGCGTCCACCCGCGACCGAAGCCCCTCCGTCGTCAGGTCGACGAGCCCGACCGTGAGATCTGCCGACGGCTCGGCCGCGGCCCAGACCCGGCCCTTCCCGGCCGGATGGGCATCCGCGGCGTCCCGGAAGGCGGCCGACCCGATCGAGCGGATGGCAGGCGGATGCAGGATCGAGACGTTGGACGGAGAGGCTGGCGCCTCCCGGCGCTGCTCGGGGCGAGCCGGCGCGATGATCGTGGGTCGCCTCCCGTCCTCGTCGAGGGCATCCGTCGCACCGAGCACCTGCGTGCGGCTGTCGCCGTGCACATGCCAGATCGCGGCGGTCCACGCACAGAGCACGGCGTCGAGGAGGTCCTCCCGGTGCTTGTGCACGGCCGCCTGGGCGGTGGACGGCTCGTCGAGGAGCCGAGCCGTGAGCGGGTGGGACCGGAGGTCGACGGGCGGCTCGGCGTCGGTCAGCGCACCCACGCGGCGGAGGAGCTCGTCGAACTCGACGGCCCGGCGGGCGCGTCCCTCCGCGGCGGTCAGGGACTTGTCGAGCCGCTTGTACCGGGGACGCTCCCGCTCGTACCCCAGCTCCTCCATGCCCACAATGGTCGTGTACGGGTAGCACTCGAAGAACGAGCGGGCGTCGGCGGATGCCGGAGCGCTGCCGTCGAGATAGGTGTAGCCGAGGTGCTCCAGGCGCCGCCGGAGAGTCACCCCGCCCATCCACGCGACGCTCGTGTTGCTGGCGTTCGCGTAGACCTGCCAGCGGCCGTACCGGCGTGCCACTTCCCGCTCGGACTCCCGCATGCCCTCGGCGTTCGCGACGACGAGGGGCGCGTCGACGGCGATGACGGCCCCGGGAGCCGCGGTGGCCTCGAGCCATTCGACGACGGCGTCGATGCCGCGCACCCAGCCGGCGTCGCGGATCACGCCGCGCTCGTCCAGGAGGGCGTAGCCCGACTCGTTCGCGAGCTTGCCAGCCGACCCCTCGCTCCAGGCGAGGTCGATCCCGATGTACTGCATCCGCCACCCCTCCGATCACCGTACCGAGCAGCAGGAGCGGTCCCCGCCACTTGGGGGGCGGGAATGCCGCTCGCGCGGGACGGGTTGGGCCGAGAGATGACTGCGAATACTGCTGACAAGACCATCGTGATGTTCGGCGCGGACTGGTGTGGCGACTGCCGCCGGTCGAAGGCGCTGCTCGACGCGGAGGGCATCGAGTACGACTACGTCGACACGGAGGCCGTCGAGGACGCCGCCGACCGCGCTCGCGCGATCAGCGGGCGCACCAACATCCCCGTGATCGTGTTCCCGGACGGCAGCCACCTGGTGGAGCCGAGCAACGCGGAGCTCCGGGCGAAGCTCGCCCTCAACTAGGGCCGGGAGCGGAGGAGCAGGGATGCAGGTCGGCTACTCCGCCGCTCAGGTGCGCGCCGCCGAGGCGCCGCACCTCGCCGCCGGTGAGCCGCTGATGCAGCGCGCCGCCGACGCCCTCGCGGACGAGCTCCGCCGTGTCCTCCGGGACCGCCGGGCGGCAGGTGCCCAACGCGGCGCACGCCCGCGGGTCCTGGTGCTGGCGGGGCCCGGGAACAACGCCGGGGACGCGCTCTACGCGGGTGCGGCGCTCGCCGCGGACGGCGTCGCGGTCGAGATCCTGCTCGCGCTCGAGCGCACCCACGAGGAGAGCCTGTCGGCCGCGCTGGCCGCCGGCGCGACGGTGATCGACCGCGGCGACGTGCTCGAATCGGCCGCGGCCGCCGATGCGGTCGTCGACGGGATGTTCGGCACGGGCTCGGCGGGCCGCTCGCCGGCCCTTAGCGGGACACCGCGAGACGTAGTCGCCGCGATCCTGCCGCTCCTCGGCGGGCCGCACGCGCCGACGATCGTGGCCGTCGACATCCCGAGCGGCATCGACGCGGACGACGGCACCGTCCCGGATCCGGTCGTGCTGCCCGCCGACGTGACCGTGACCTTCGGCGGCATGAAGGCCGGGCTGCTGCTGTCGCCCGCGAAGGAGCTGGCCGGCCGGGTCGTCCTCGTCGACATCGGGATCGGGGACGAGCTCGGGAAGGCGGAGCCGATCCTCCGACTGCCCGACTGAGCGCTCGGGCGTGAGACCTAGCCCGACAACGGGGCGGCGGTCGCAGCGTTGCGAGCCGCGAGCTCGGCGAAGGCGGCGCGAAGCTCGGGAGGGCGGAGGACCTCGACGTCGGTGTCGAAGCGGTTGAGCGAGGCGGCCAGGCCGATCCAGGACCAGGCGCCGGCCTCGAGGCTGCACCGCTGCCCGTCCAGCTCCTGGACGATGCCGTCGCCGGCGAAGGGCAGGACGTCCGCGATAGGCCGGTTGAGGACGACCTTGCCGATGCACGGCCAACTGCCGGGTCGGTCGGAGCCCGAGAAGCGGGCGGACACGAAGCCTGCGACATCGCCGCCGGGAATGCCGCGAGGAGCGAAGCGAGGTCCCGTCGGGGTCCGCGGGGTCATGCGGTCGGCCCGGAAGATGCGCCAGTCGTCGCGCTCGAGATCCCATGCGACGAGGTACCAGCGTCCCTGCGAGGCGACGACGGCGTGCGGCTCCACCCGGCGGGGCGGTGCGGTCGCCGCGTCCGAGCCCGGAGGTGCGTAGTCGAAGCGGAGCACCTCATGGCTGCGCACCGCGGCGGACAGCAGGACGAGCACCGCGGGAGACACCGCCGTGGCGCCCGCCTCAGGCCGGGCGGGGATGCTGGTGAACCGGATGGCGTCCAGCCGGGAGCGCAGTCGAGTGGGCAGCACCTGACGCACGGTGGTCAGGGCGCGCAGCGCCGCCTCCTCGACTCCCGCCCCTGCGACGACGACCGTCTGCAGGGCGACCGCGAGCGCGACGGCCTGCTCGTCGTCGAACAGCAGCGGCGGGAGGTCGCTTCCTGCGGCCAGCCGATACCCGCCCGCGGGCCCCATCGTGGCCTCGATGCGGTAGTCGAGCGCGCGGAGGCGATCGATGTCCCGCCGGACGGTTCGATGGCTGACTCCGAGCCGCTCGCCCAGGCGGGCTCCAGGCCATTCCCTGCCTGTCTGCAGCAGCGAAAGCAGGGAGAGGAGGCGGGGGTGGTTGTCGCCATGCCCGCAACCCTAGGTCCGGTCTAGGACAGAACCTGACCTATACGGCTGTCACCGTGGAGATCCCGGACAGGCCCGGGCACCATTCCAAGGAGCAGAAATGACCATCACGACGACGACCCATCTCAATTTCCACGGAGACGCGCGTGAGGCGCTCGCCTTCTACCAGTCGGTGTTCGGGGGAGAGGTCGTGATCGCCACCTACTCCGACTTCGGCATGCCGAAGGATGCGCCCGGAGCGCTGAACGTCGTGTTCGGGCAGGTGGACGGTGGCAACGGCTTCCGCGTGATGGCGTACGACGTTCCCGGTGCCCCGAGCGGGGATGCACCCGCCCCCAGGGCGACTCGCCGCGAGAACGGGGTCACCACCACGGACCAGCCGTTCTTCGTCTCGGTCCGAGGCACCTCGCTGGGCGAGGTGCAGGGCTACTGGGAGGCGCTCGCCGCGGGGGCGTCCGTCGTGGAGCCCCTGGCCGCATCCGCCTGGAGCCCCGGATTCGGCATGCTCACCGATCGGTACGGCGTGACATGGGTGGTCGATGTCGCGGCGGCCCCGCCCGCCGGCTAGACCCGGCCGGCTCGGCTCGGCTCGGTCGGCGCCGAGCCGCCCGAGCCGCCCGAGCCGAGCGCCCGGCGACGTCAGCGCCTGCGGGACGCGACGATGTCGCGGAGGGCGGGCTCCAGCTCCGCGAACCGGAAGCGGTACCCGGCCTCTTGCAGCCGCTCCGGGACGACCCAGCGGCTCTTGAGGATCAGCTCGGTCTCGGTGCGGATCACCATGGCGCCGAGCTCCAGCATCCAGCGCCGAAGCGGGATCCCGATGGGAATCCCGACGATCCGGCGCAGCGTCCGCATCAGGGTGCGGTTGTCCGACGGCGATGGCGCGGTCGCGTTGATCGGCCCCTCGATCTCGGGATGCTCGCGGACGAAGCGGACGATGCCGAGCACGTCGGCGAGGTGGATCCAGCTGAACCGCTGGCGTCCATCTCGCGCTCGGAAGCGGTGGTAGGTGCCGGCCGCGAGGCGGGCCCTCGTGGCCGGCCACCGGCCGTCGTGCTGTGTGCCGCCGAGGCCGAGCCGGGTCAGCGCGAGGAGCGGGCGCAGCGCGCTCCCGTCCCCGAGGACGATCGACATCCGCAGGGCCACCCGGCGCGTTCCCGGGAGCGGCGGGCCGAAGAAGGCCCGCTCCCAGGCGGTCGCGATGCCGACGGAGAAGCCCTCGCCGAGCTCGCCGCCGTCCTCCGTCATCGGGCGGTCCTCCGCGTGCCGGTAGATCGTCGCCGTGGAGGCGTTGATCCACACCGGCGGCGGGACGTCGCAGGCGGAGATCGCCGAGGCGAGCTCAGTGGTCGTCGCCACCCGGGAGCGGAGCAGCTCGGCCCGGTTCCGCGGGTTGTAGCGGCAGTCGACGCTCTTCCCGGCCAGGTTCACCACCAGGTCGGCGCCATCGAGGAGGCGGCGGATGCTTTCGGTGTACCCCCAGACCGCGTCGGCGCCGAGTCGGCCGACCGTGCGCACGTCGGCGCCGTCGGCACGGAACGCGCTCGCGAGGTACCGGCCGATGAAGCCGGATGCGCCGGCCAGGACGATGCGGTCGGTCACGCGGCGGCCCGGGCGACGGGGGAGGAGGTCACCGAGGCACCCTATCCACGGAGGGCGTCGGCTCAGAGCCGCCCGGCTGTGGAGTCGAGAACGAAGTCTTGGATCGCGATCACGGCCGCTCCGCGGCACCACTCGATGTTGTCGCCGGAGGTGGCCACGATGTCCAGCCGCGTCGCGCGTGGATCGCGGTCGATCGCGATGCCCTCCTCGACGGCGGCGCGGGCGATGGAGGCGAGCCGCACGCCTTCCCCGCCCAGCACGATCCGGTCCGGCAGGGTGAGATTCCCGACGGCGGCGATCAGGCGGCCGAGGCCCCGTCCGGCGTCGTCCATGACCCGCCGGGCGATGGGGTCGCCCGCCTCGGCCAATCGGCACGCCTCGTCGAAGTCGATCGGCCGGCCGAGCGCCGTGCCGATGGCCTGCGCGATCGCCGGGGAGGCGAGGACGCTGCGCGCACATCCACGGTGCCCCTGCGGGCACAGCGGGCCGTAGGGGTCGAGCGGCCAGTGCCCGACCAGTCCGAGCCCGGAGTCGCGGTTCGAGAGGAGCCGGTCGTGCAGGACCGCGCCGTAGCCGATCCCGACGCCCAAGGTGAGGACGGCGAACCGGTCGAGCCCGCGACCGGAGCCGAACCAGTGCTCGTACTCGGTGAAGGCGTCGACGTCGTTCTCGACGACGGTGCGCAGCCCCGTGCGACGCTCGAGCATCTCGCCGAAGCGGACGTCGGTCCACTCGAGGAACGGTGCGCTGAGGACGACCGAGCGCCGGTCGACGCGGCCGCCCAAACCCACGCCCAGCGCGGTGATGCTCGCAACGCTCCGGCTTAGCCGCTCGGCAAGGCGGGCGACCGTCTCCACGACGCTCTCCGGGTCGCGGGAGGGGAGGACCACCGAGGAGGAGTCGAGGACGTTGGCGCGCAGGTCCGTGACCACGCCGAGCAGCTCCTCACCGGTCAGCTTCATGCCCAGGAAGTGGCGCGAGCCGGGAACGACGTCTAGGGGCCGGGAGGGGCGTCCGGCGCGGCCCTCGCTCAGCTCGCCGGTCTCGACGAGCACGCCGCTCTGCAGGAGACCCGCGCTCAGCCTCGAGAGGGATCCGGCAGACAGGTTGAGACGCCGGGCGATGTCGCTGCGCGAGATCGGCCCGTGGATGAGAACCTCGAGGGCCACGGAGCGTTCCGGAGCCGGCAGCGGGCTCCAGCGCGGGGCGGTCTGCACGAAAACCGGGCCTTTCCATCGATGGACGGGGTCCACAGTCCCACATCCAGTAACTTCCGTCAATGAACTAACGACGCGCCTCAGGACGCGCCGAACCTCGTTCTTGACTCGCAATTACTTCTGCTCTAGAACTAATGCGACGTCGGCCAGCACCGCGTCGCTTACCCTCACGACAGGAGAACCGCAATGAAGCGTCCGACCTCAATCCTCGCCGCGGCGAGCGCGACCGTCGCGGTCGCACTGCTCGCCGCCGGCTGCTCGTCCGGGGCCGGAGGGGGCGGCTCCGACGACGGCAGCGTGACCCTGACGTTCTGGGGCTCCTACGGCAACGGCGGCAACTCCACCCAGCAGGACGCCCTCAACAAGACCCTGATCCCGGCCTTCGAGAAGGAGAACCCGGGCATCAAGATCGAGTACGTCGACATCCCGTACGACGACCTGCTGCAGAAGCTGACCACGAGCGCCGCGGGCGGCGAGCTGCCCGACCTGGTCCGGGCCGACCTCGGCTGGGTGCCGCAGCTCGCGGACCTCGGAGTCCTCGTCCCCCTCTCCGACAAGCTCGACGGGTTCCAGAAGCTCGCCGATGCCACCTACCCGGGGTCGCTCTCCACGAACCTCTACGACGGCAAGTACTACGGGCTGCCGCTCGACACCAACACGCGCGTGCTCATCACCGACCAGAAGGCGCTCGACGCCGCGGGGATGAGCGCTCCTCCCGCGACCTTCGCCGACGTCGAGAAGATGGCGGACGCCCTCCAGGGCACCGGGATGTCGGTCTTCGCCGACGGCGGACTCGGCGGCTGGAACCTCTTCCCGTGGATGTGGTCCGGCGGCGGCGAGGTCACCAACGACGACCTGACGAAGGCATCCGGCTTCCTCGACGGGTCCAAGAGCGTGGCAGCGGTGCAGATGCTCGTCGACCTGTACAAGAAGGGGCAGATCCCCAACCTCATCACCGGCAACCAGGGCGCGACCGGCACGTCGGACGGGCTTCCGGGCGGCCAGTACGCGACCATCCTCGACGGACCGTGGATGAAGGGCATCTGGTCGGGGCAGTATCCCGACTTCCAGCCCATCTACGCCCCGGTCCCCGCCGGGGACGGCGGATCGGTCAGCGTGGTCGGCGGCGAGGACATCGTCCTCACCAACTCGTCGAAGAACCAGGATGCCGCGATGAAGTTCATCGAGTTCACGCAGACCGAGCAGTTCCAGGTGGAGATGGCGAAGACGGGCCAGATGACCGTCATCCCCGCGTTCGCCGACCAGCAGGCCGCGATCGACCCCTACTACGAGACCTTCTCGACGCAGCTCAAGACGGCCAAGTCGCGGCTCGCGATCCCGCAGTCCTCGCAGGTGGACACCATCCTCAACACGGAGCTGACGCCGGCCTTCGAGGGCTCCACGACGGTGCAGGACGCCCTCACGAAGGCTGCCGAGCAGATCGACGCCCTGCTCGCGGACGGCAAGTGACGTTGACCCTGGCCGACCAGGACGTGACCGTGCCCGAGGCGGACTCCGCCTCGGGCACGGCCCGGCCGGTCCGCCCCGCGCCCTCCCGCTCCGCCGCGCTGCGCCGGGTCGCGGTGCCCTACCTCTTCATCGCTCCGGGCGTCCTCCTCTTCGCCGTCGCGATCCTGTATCCGATCGTGCAAGCGGTCACCATGAGCTTCTTCGACTGGAAGATCGTGGCCGGCGCGGTCAGCGAGTGGGTCGGGCTCGACAACTACGCCCGTGCCATGGCGGACCCGCACTTCTGGCAGAGCCTCGCCAACAGCGGCATCTACATGCTCTTCACCGTTCCTCCGCAGATCGTGCTCGGGCTCGCGATCGCCCTGCTCCTCAAGCGCAAGAGCCCCGTCCAGCCGCTCTTCCGAGTCCTCTACTACCTCCCCGTCGTCACGAGCTGGGTCGTCGTCTCGCTGCTGTTCAAGTACCTGTTCGCCGACCGCGGGCTGGTCAACTTCACGCTGGGCGACTTCCTGCATCTCATGCACGGCGACGTGTCCTGGCTCTCGGGGCGATGGACGGCCCTGATCGCGATCTGCGCACTCGGGGTCTGGAAGGGCATCGGCTGGTCCATGATGATCTTCCTCGCCGCCCTGCAGGGCGTCCCGCAGTCGCTGGAGGAGGCAGCCACGATGGATGGCGCCGGCCGGTGGCAGCGCTTTCGAGCCGTGACGCTGCCCGCCATCTGGCCGGCGGCCCTCTTCGTCACCGTCATGCTCGTGATCGGCGGCTTCAACGTCTTCACCTCGGTCCTCGTCATGACCGGGGAGGCCCCGGCGGACAGACCGATGTCCTCCTCACCTACATGTACACGCAGGCGTTCACCTTCCTCGACTTCGGCTACGGCTCCGCTCTGGCGGTCCTCCTCGCCCTGCTCGTGTTCGTGCTCGCCGTGATCCAGCTCCGGGTCTTCCGCGACCGGGGCGCCTTGGACGTCTCATGACCGCCGCATCCTCGCTCGCCCGTCCCGCGCCCGGCGGCCCGCACTCCCGAGGCGGCGGCGTCCGCGCTCGCCGGAGCGCGGCGTCCACCCTCCGGTACGCCGCCCTGATCGCCGGCGCCGTCGTCATGGTGACGCCGTTCGTGTACATGGTGTCGACCAGCTTCAAGAGCCAGGCGTACGTGCTCACGGTCCCGCCGCAGTTCATCCCGAATCCGGCGACGACGGACAACTACACCCAGGCGCTCACCACGCAGGACTTCGGGCTGTACTTCCTCAACTCGGCGGTCGTCGCGGTGATCTCCACCGCCCTGTCCGTCCTGCTCAGCTCGATGATGGCGTACGGCTTCGCGCGGTACCGCTTCCCGGGACGAGAGCTGATCTTCCGGATCCTGCTGATCGGGCTGGTCGTGCCGGCAATGATGCTGATCATCCCGCAGTTCGTGCTCGCCAAGAACCTCGGGCTCCTCGACAGCCTGGCGGGACTGGTCGTCTTCTACGTCGCCGGCTCGCTCGCGCTCAACACCTTCCTGCTGCGCGGCTTCTTCGAGGCGATCCCCGAGGAGCTGGACCAGGCGATGCAGGTGGACGGCGCGGGGGCCTTCACGCGATACTGGCGGCTCGCCCTGCCCCTCGCGAAGCCGGCGCTCGCGACCGCGACGATCTTCACCTTCCTCGCGACGTGGGACGAGTTCGTCTGGTCGCTCACCATCATCAACTCGCCCGCCCACCGCACCCTGCCGGTGGCCATCAAGCTGTTCCAGGGCCAGAACGCGACGCAGTGGGGCCTGGTCTTCGCCGCGTCGCTGCTCGCGGTGATCCCGGTCGTGGTCGTCTTCCTGGTCTTCCAGCGCTACTTCGTGCAGGGCCTCACCACCGGCGCGGTGAAGGGATGACCGCGGGCGAGCTTCTCCCGCTGCGCGCATCCTTCCCAGAGGGGAGGCGGTCCGCATCGAGCGGCGGGGCGCCGGCGCAGGGGGCACGGTCCGCGTCTGGCGGCTGGGCGACCTGATCGCCGAACGACCGGGGGACCGGAGGCACTCCTCGACCTGGGGACGCTGCCTGCCGGCGGCTACGGGGTCGAGCTGGACACCGGGGACGGCGTGCTGCGCACGGCCGTCGAGGTCACCGGTGCGGGCACGAGACCTCATCGCTACGGCTTCGTCGTCGACTTCGCGCCCGGCCGGGACATCGCCGGGGTCGTGGACAACATCCGGCGGCTGCACCTCACCGATGTCCAGTTCTACGACTGGGCCTACCGGCACGCCGACCTGCTCGGTGGCGGCGAGGAGTACGCGGACGCCCTCGACCAGCCGGTCGCGCTCGAGACGGTCCGCCGCCTGATCGGGGCTGTGCACGGAGCCGGATCCCGCGCCCTCGGCTATGCGGCCGTGTACGCGGTGGGCCCCGCCGAGTGGGATCGGTGGAAGCACGACGCGATCCTCGCCGGCGACGGCGCTCCCTACGGGCTGGGCGACTTCCTCTTCCTCGTCGATCCCTCGGCTCCGGACTGGCTCGAGCACTTCACCGGCGATCTGGCAGCAGCGACGGAGCACCTCGGGTTCGCCGGCTTCCACCTCGACCAGTACGGCTACCCCAAGGTGGCGCGCCGGGCCGACGGTGGGATCGCGGACCTCGCCGAGGCCTTCGAAGTGCTGATCGACCGCGTCCGCGAACGGCTCCCGCAGTCCCGGCTGGTCTTCAACAACGTCAACGACTTCCCGACCTGGCGGACCTCGTCGGCCGCCCAGGACGCCGTCTACATCGAGGTCTGGGACCCGACGACCACGCTGAGCTCGCTCGGCGCAGTCGTCGCCCGCGCCCGCAGCGTCGCCGCGGGAAAGCCGGTCGTGATCGCGGCCTATCAGCACGTCTACGACTCGGTCCCTGCCCCCGCGGCCGACCTGGCCACGTCGTTCACGATGGCCACCCTGTTCTCCCACGGCGCGACGCAGCTGCTGGCGGGGGAGGCTGACCGGATCCTCGTCGACCCCTACTACGTGCGCAACCACGAGGTCGAGGACTCGACGGCCGGCCTGCTGCGCCGCTGGTACGACTTCCTCGTCGAGCACGGCGAGGTGCTCACCGCCGGGGAGGTCACCGACGTGACCCGCTCATTCGCGGGGGCGTACAACGACGACTGCGACGTCAGCTACGCGTCCGCGGTCGTGGCCACGGAGGCGCAGCCCGGCACGGTCTGGCGCCGGATCACGACTGCAGGCGGCCGCCTCGTTCTCCACCTCGTCAACCTCGTCGGGCAGGAGGTCCAGCTCTGGGACGGGGCCAAGACCACGCCGGCGCATGTCGGGACCGGAACGCTGCGGCTGCGGACGGTCGCCGGGTGCGTTCCCCGCGTGCGCGTCGCCGATCCGGACCGCACTCCTCGCCTCGTCGACGTCGACGTGACCGTCGACGGCGCGTACGCGACCGCCATCCTGCCCGAGCCGCACGTGTGGCAGCTGGTTCTCGTCGACCTCGTGCCGCAGGAGGCGTCATGACCATCCTGATCACAGAGGCGGGCCCGGGCGGAGAGCCGGAGGCGGCGCGGACGGGGAGTCCGACCCCTGGTGGCAGTCCGCGGTCGTCTACCAGATCTATCCCCGCAGCTTCGCGGATGCCGACGGCGACGGCGTCGGGGACCTGGCCGGCATCCGCAGTCGGCTCGACCACCTGCAGACCCTCGGGGTCGACGTCATCTGGCTCTCGCCGATCTACGCGTCGCCGCAGGACGACAACGGGTACGACATCAGCGACTACCGCAGCATCGACCCGGTGTTCGGGACGCTGGACGACTTCGACGCGCTCGTGGCGGACCTGCACGGCCGCGGCATGCGGCTCGTCATGGACCTGGTGGTGAACCACACCTCCGACGAGCACCCGTGGTTCGTGGAGTCGGCATCCGGCCCCGAGAGCCCGAAGCGCGACTGGTACTGGTGGCGACCGGCCCGTCCCGGCACCGTCGCCGGCCACCCGGGCTCCGAGCCCAACAACTGGGAGTCGTTCTTCTCCGGTTCGACGTGGGAGCACGACCCCGCCTCCGGCGAGTACTACCTGCACCTGTTCTCCCGCAAGCAGCCCGACCTCAACTGGGAGAACCCGGAGGTCCGGGCCGCGGTCCACGACATGATGCGCTGGTGGCTCGACCGTGGGATCGACGGCTTCCGCATGGACGTCGTCAACTTCCTCTCCAAGGATCCGGCACTGCCCGACGGCGCCCCGATACCCGGCACACCGTTCGGCAACGGCTTCCCGTTCTTCGCACCCGGGCCGCGGATCCACGAGTTCCTGCGGGAGATGCACGACGCCGTGTTCGCCGGGCGCCCGGGCCGCTACCTGACGGTCGGGGAGATGCCGGGCGTGACGATCGACCAGGCGCGGCGGTTCACGGACCCCGACCGGCACGAGCTGGACATGGTGTTCCAGTTCGAGCACGTCGGGCTGGATCATGGACCCGGCGGCAAGTGGGACCCCGCTCCGCTCGACCTCCGCGACCTGAAGGCGTCCTTCGCGCGGTGGCAGGAGGGGCTCGCGACCACCGGCTGGAGCAGCCTCTACTGGAACAACCACGATCAGCCGCGGGTCGTGAGCCGCTTCGGCGACGACGGCCTCTACTGGAACCGCTCCGCGACCCTCCTCGCCACGGTGCTCCACCTGCAGCGGGGCACCCCGTTCATCTACCAGGGCGAAGAGCTCGGCATGACGAACGCGCCCTTCAGGGGAGTGGAGGACCTGCGCGACATCGAATCGCTCAACTACTACCGGCTCGCCATGGGACTCGGGTCGGACCCGGACGCGGTGCTGCTGCGGGTCAGGGCGATCGGGCGCGACAACGCGCGCACCCCGATGCAGTGGACGGCGGGGCCGAACGCCGGCTTCACCAGCGGAACCCCTGGATCGGCGTGAACCCGAACTCGGACCGCATCAACGCCGCGGACCAGGTCGGCAGGACCGGGTCGGTGTTCGAGTGGTACCGGCGGCTCATCGCCCTCCGGCACGGAGACCGCCTCATCTCGCACGGCACGTTCTCACTGATCGCCGCGGACCACCCGACCCTCTTCGCGTACCTTCGCACGCTCGAGGGCCGTCAGCTCCTCGTGCTCGCGAACGCGGACGACGAGCCCCTGGACGCCGAGCCGTCCGTCCCGGGCGCGGAGGATTGGGCCGGCGCGAGCGTGCTGCTGGACAACGGTCCCTCCGGTGCTGCCAACGGTGTGTTCGCGCTGGAGCCGTGGCAGGTGCGCGTGCTCGAGCGACGCCTCTCCTGACCGTGGCTAGCGTGGAGGGATGCCGTCCTACCGCGTGACCCTCGCGATCGGCGCACTCGCGCCGGGGGTGCGTCCCGCGGAGGTCCTGCCGGCGGCCGCCGATGCGGCCGCCGCGCTGACGACGCTGGAGGCGTCGAGCGTCAACGTGGTGCGGGGAGAGGCGCGGATGACGGTCCGGTTCACGGCGGAGGACGACGATATCGCGGTGCAGGTCGCCGATCACGTCCGAGCGGTCACCGGCGAGCTCGCCGAGGTGGTGGACGTGCGGGTCACCCGCCAGGCGTCCGGCCGCTGGACCACGGTGCGCGCTAGGCCCTGACGCTCCTCGAGTTGCCGATATCCGCCCCCGAACGCGCTCCATGAGGGCGGAATTCGGCATCTCGAGCGGGGAGCGGGCCGTAGCATGGCGGCCGTGACGTCCGCCGCCGCATCCGCCCTGCTCGACCGCGTCCGGGCGCTCGCCGCCGAGGGGGACCGGGTGCTGATCGGGATCACCGGGGCGCCCGCCGCCGGGAAGTCGACGCTCGCCGAGTGGCTGGCGGAGACCCTCACCGCGGAGGGGCTGCCCACAGCCTGGGTGCCGATGGACGGCTTCCACCTGGCCGACGCCGCGCTCGACCGGCTCGGCCGCCGCGAGCGGAAGGGCGCCCTCGACACGTTCGACGGGCACGGCTACCTCGCGCTCCTGCGGCGCCTGCGGGCGGAGACCCGGAACACCGTCTACGCGCCGGCGTTCGAGCGCAACCTGGAGCAGCCGATCGCGAACAGCATCGGGGTTCCGCCCGAGACGGCCGTGATCGTCACCGAGGGCAACTACCTCCTCGTCGACGAGGAGCCGTGGCGGCAGGTCCGCGCGGAGCTGACCGAGGTCTGGTACTCCGAGACCGACCCGGTGCTGCGCCGGGAGCGTCTGGTCGCCCGCCACATCCGGTTCGGCAAGGCTCCGGATGCCGCCGCGGCCTGGGCGGACACGGTGGACGAGCCGAATGCGCGGCTCATCGCGGCGACCCGTGCCCGCGCCGACACCGTGATCGACTTCGACGCGCTCGACCTCGGCATCGTCCTCGCGGACTAACCCCTTCAGCAGGACTTCGTGCGGAGAACAGGACGTCCCGGCGGCTGATGTCCTGTTCGAGCGACGGTGTCCTGCTGAGGGTCCGCGCCGGCGCTCGCCGATGAGCGGAGCGAGTGCGGCGCGCCCCCGAGGGCGACCTACAACGGGTCGCCGACCGCCGCCAGCCCCCTGCCCGGCGCCCCGGCCGGTGGCAGGATGAGGCGATGACCACCGCCGCGGCCGCGCCCGAGAAGAAGGACGCCGAGCCGCACAACGAGTCGGCCTTCACCGTCCTCGTCGCGCTCGCGGCCAACGGGCTCATCGCGGCCGCGAAGACGGTCGCCGCGATGCTCACCGGGTCGGCGTCCATGGTCGCGGAGTCCGCGCACTCCTGGGCGGACACGGGCAACGAGGTGTTCCTGTTCATCGCGGCGAAGCGCGCCGGACGGGCCGCCGACTCCTCGCATCCGCTCGGCTATGGGCGAGACGCGTACGTCTGGTCCATGATCGCGGCGTTCGGCCTCTTCGCCGTCGGCGCCGCGGTGTCGATCATGCACGGCATCCAGGAGCTGATCTCGCCGGAGCCCGGCGGCGAGTTCGTCGTCTCCTACATCGTGCTCGGCATCTCCTTCCTCCTCGAGGCGGTGTCGTTCACGCAGGCCTTCCGCCAGGCGCACGGCGACGCGGCCACGAGCGACCGCGACCTGCTGTCCTTCGTCCTGCATACCTCGGACCCGACCGTGCGCGCCGTGTTCTTCGAGGATGCCGCGGCGCTCATCGGCCTCGTCCTCGCCTTCGGCGGCGTGCTCGGGCACCAGCTCACCGGATCCCCGACCCCGGACGCGGTGGGGTCGATCCTCGTCGGAGTGCTGCTCGCCGTCGTCGCCGTGGTGCTCATCCAGCAGAACCGCAAGTTCCTGGTCGGGGAGACCGTGGATCCGTCGATCCGCTCCGCCGCCCTCTCCAGCCTCCTCGAGCGCCACGAGATCGCCGCGGTCACCTACCTGCACATCGAGTACGTCGGCCCTGCCCGGGTCTTCCTGGTCGCCGCGGTCGACCTGGTGGGCAACGAGAGCGAGTACGACGTGGCGCAGCGCCTCAACGCACTGGAGGAGGACCTGCAGCAGAACCCGCGCATCGTGCGCGCTGTGCTGACCCTCTCCAATCCGGAGCACGTGCCGCTCGCCCCCTAGCTCGACCCGCCCCCGTCATCCTCGCTACCGTGAGGCATGAGCATCGAAGAGCGCGGCCGTCGCCTGATCGCCCTGCACACGGCACCCGAGATCCTGCAGGTCATCAACGTCTGGGATGTCGCCAGCGCGAAGGTCATCGCGGGCCTCCCCGGCACGCAGGCGCTCGCCACAGCCAGCCACTCCATCTCCGCCGCCTTCGGCTATCCGGACGGCGAGAACATGCCCTCGACCTGCACCTCGACATGGTGGGCCGGATCATCGCGAGCGTCGGCGAGATCCCCGTGTCCGCCGACCTCGAGGCTGGATACGGCAACGCCGGCGAGACCGTGCGCCAGGCGATCGCCGTCGGCGTGGTGGGCGCGAACCTCGAGGACAAGATGGCGCCGCTCGACAAGTCGGTCGCCGCCGTGTCCGCGGCGGTGGCCGCCGCGGACGAGGAGGGCGTTCCGTTCGCGCTCAACGCCCGCACCGACGCCTTCCTCCGCGCCGGCGACCGACCGGCCGATGAGGTGCTCGCCGACGCGATCGAGCGCGGGCGGGCCTACCTCGACGCTGGCGCCACCTGCGTCTTCGTTCCCGGCCGGCTCGCGGACGACGTCGTCGAGCGCCTGGTCGCCGAGCTTGGAGCGCAGCGCGTCAGCGTGATCGGTGTGCCCGGAGCGCAGCCCTCCACGCGATTCGAGGAGCTCGGCGTCGCCCGCATCTCGTACGGCCCGTGGACGCAGCGGGTGGCCCTGACAGCCCTCGAGGATGCCGCGACCGCGCTCGCGGCCGGCGGGGTCATCCCCGAGACCACCCGCGTGCTCACCTGACGATCGCTACTCGGGCTCGCCGAGAGTCCGGGTGAGGCGCAGCTCCTCCAGGTCGATGTGCGACTGGACATGCCGCAGGACGGTGTCGTCGATCTCGTTGCGGTCGCGCAGGGAGATCACGGCGGATCGCTTGACGCGGAGGAGGCGCAGGCGGAGCTCGCCCTCGGAGTCGGACTCCTGCTCCTCGGCGTTCTCCTCGCCCTCGACCCCGGTCGAGTGCAGGCGCTCCAGCCGCTCGGTGTACTCCTGCTCGAGCAGCGCGCGGAGCTCCTCGGTGGCGCCGACGGCCTCGGCCGCTTCGGGCAGGGCTTCGAGCATCGCTTCCAGGCCCTTCGTCTCGGCGAGCCGCTGCTCGTCGGCCTCGGTGGGGTCCTCGGGCAGCTTCGCCCACCGCACGATTCGGCTCATCGTGGAGCCCTGCACGACCAAGGTCACGAGGATGACGACGATCGTGACGGCGATGATGAGATCGCGCCCGGGGAAGGGCGACCCGTCGGCCAGCTTCCGGGGAGCGCGAGGGCCGCCGCCAGCGACACGGCGCCGCGGAAGCCGGCCCAGGCGATGGGCAGCCGCTGGCGGGCCGACACCCGCCGCTCCCGCTGCTGGGGCCGCCGGTCCAGCGCGCGGATGATGTAGGGCGTCGTGTTGAGCCAGGCGAAGCGCACGGCGATCACTGCCAGCGCGGCGAGCAGGCCGAGGCCGAGAGCCGGCTGCCACTCGTGGTCGACCTCGAGCATGACGCGGTGGATCTCGAGCCCGATGAGCACGAACAGGGAGCCGTTCAGCACGAAGGTGGCCAGCTCCCAGAAGTTGTAGACCTGGGTGCGGGCGCTCGCGCTGACGATGCGCGGGCCGTAGAAGCTCAGCACCAGTCCGCAGGTGACGACGGCGATCACTCCCGAGACGCCGAGCAGCTCCGCCGGCAGGTAGGCGAGGAACGGCGTGAGGACGCTCGTGGTGTTCGCGAGCAGGCGGTTCGGCAGCAGGCGCCGGATGGCCACGACCAGCGCGGCGATCGCCGCGCCGATCAGGATGCCGCCCGCGTAGGCCGCGAGGAAGCGCAGCGCGCCCGTGCCGAGGTTGATCTCCCGCTCCGCGACCGCCGCGGCCACCGCCACGGCATAGACGGCGAGGGCGGTGCCGTCGTTGATGAGGCTCTCCGCCCGCAGGATGGTGAGCGTGCGCCGCGGGAGCGGCCCTGCCACTGCGACGACCGCGGTCGCGTCCGTCGGCGCGAGGATCGCGCCGAGGGCGATGGCCACCGACCAGGGCAGCCCGAAGGCGTGCCCGACGACGGCGACGGCCGCCGCCGTCACGAGCACGAGCGGCACCGCGGACAGGAGGATGACCCGGAGGTTCCGCTTCATCTCGCGCACCGAGGTGTTGAGCGACTCCCAGTAGAGCAGCGCAGGCAGGAACAGCAGCAGCACGAGGTCGGGCTCGAGCTCCAGCCCGTCGAAGAGGGGGATGAAGCCCAGGATGCCGCCGAGGAGGAGCAGGACGAGGGGAGTGCTCACGTGGAGCCGGTGGGAGAGGATGCCGCCCACCAGGAGCACGAGACCGAGGAGGACGGCGATCTCCAGGCCGTTCATCCGGACCTCCGGGCAGGGCGGGCGGCGGACCGCGGGGGAGGATTCGACGCGAATGCGCCCTCGCTCATGAAAGCACACCGTGCTCCGGTCCGGCTCCTCGGACGCCCGGACGATATGCGCGCCCTGTGGACCTGGATTCGCCTGATCCGCGGACGAGGTGAGCGCCAAGACGGGCGAGCGCCGTCGCGTGGCACGGGCCTCGATGCCGGGCCGCCGGCCGCCCCTAGACTGCGGCCATGACGGCGGAGCTGACCCTCGGCGCAGAAGAAGAGCTCCACCTCATCGACCGCCGCAGCGGCAAGCTGGCCGCACGGGCGCCCCAGATCCTGTCCCGCCTGCCTGGCGAGAGCTACTCGGCCGAGCTGCAGCGCACCACGGTGGAGACGAACACGGACGTCGTGCGGACCCTCGACGAGCTGCGCTCCGAGCTCCTGCGGCTGCGCCGCGGCGTGATCGCCGCCGCGGAAGCGGAGGGCGTCGGCATCGCGGCGGTCGGGACGGCCCCGCGCTCCGCGCTCGCGGATTTCGAGCTGACCGGCACCGGCCGCTACGCGCGCATGCAGGAGCAGTACCGGCTCCTCGTCGACGAGCAGCTCATCTGCGGCCTGCAGGTTCACGTCGGCGTCCGGGACCGCGACCTGGCCGTCGACATCATGCAGCGGATCTCCCGCAGGCTTCCCGTCCTCCTCGCACTGTCGACGAGCTCGCCCTACTGGAACGAGCAGGACACGGGCTACGCGAGCATCCGCTCGATCATCTGGCAGCGGTGGCCGAGCGCCGGTGCCACCGGTCCGCTCGCCTCCGCCGCCGAGTACGACGCCCTGCTCGGCGACCTCATCTCCTCCGGCGTGATCGCCGACGCGAAGATGGCCTACTTCGATGTCCGCCCGTCGGCGCACGCGCCCACCCTGGAGCTGCGGGTGTGCGACGGGTGCCCGCTCGTCGACGACGCGATCCTCATCGCCGGCCTCTTCCGGGCCGCCGTCCGGGCGGCCGAGCTGGACATCGAGGCGGGACGCCCGTACGTCCACGAAGCCGTGCCCGTGCATCGCGCCGCCATGTGGCAGGCGGCACGCGGGGGCCTGTCCGGTCGCCTGGTGGACGGCGGCGAGCACCCGCGTCCGGTCCCTGCCGCCGATGCGGTCCGCGCGCTCGTCGCCGAGCTGCGCCCGCAGCTGGAGGAGCTCGGCGACTTCGAGCAGGTACGGGAGCTCGCCACCACCGTGCTCGCGCGCGGGAGCTCGGCGGACCGGCAGCGCTCCGCCTTCGCCGAGCGGGGCCGGCTGGACGACGTCGTCGACCTCGTGATCCGGGAGACCCACGGACCCGCCGGGGGAGAGGTGCCGGGCGCCCCGGTCCTGCCGCGCTACCGGACGCGGGCGGGGGACGAGGCCGTGGGCCCCGGCTCGATTCCTCGGCCCGCCTACCGGGAGGTGCTTGAGCGGTTCCGCGGGATGCCGGAGTCGCGAGTGGACGACCTTCGGGCCGCACGCGACCGGTGGGCCACCGGCCACGGCCTCACCTACCCGGCCGGCGGCTCGGCGCGTCCGCTCGAGATCGACCTGCTGCCGCGCATCCTCAGCGGGCACGAGTGGACGCGGCTCGAGGCGGGACTCGTACAGCGGGCGCGCGCGCTCGAGCGCTTCCTGGAGGACGTCTACGGGGAGCAGCGGGTGATCGCCGACGGCGTCCTCTCCGCCGACCGGGTCTTCGGCGCCTCTGGCTGGCGCGAGGAGGGCCTCCGCATCCCCACCGGCACGGTGCGGGCACCGATCATCGGGTTCGACCTCGTCCGCAACGAGTTCGGCGCGTGGCGCGTGCTCGGGGATACCGCGCAGGCGCCGAGCGGCGCCGCCGTCGCCCTGGCCGCCCGCGACGCCCTCGACGCGGTGCTGCCCGAGCTGCCGCGACCGGCGGGCCTCCTCGCCCCGGACGGCGTGCTGCCGCTCCTTCACCAGACTCTGGCGGCCGGCGCCAAGCCCGGCGCACTCGCCCTGCTGTCACCCGGCCCGTCCAGCGCCTCCTGGTATGAGCACCGCCGCCTGGCGGAAGGCGCGCACCTGCTGCTCGTCCACCCCGACGAGCTCGAGGTGGACGAGGACCTGGAGGTGCGGTCGCGCTCGACCGGCGAGCCCATCGGCGCGCTCTATCTCCGGCTCGACACGGACCTCCTCGACCTGGTGGACGAGAAGGGCCGCCCGCTGGGCGAGCGGCTCCTCGCGGCCGCGGCGGCGGGACGGGTGTTCCTCGCCAACGCTCCCGGGGCCGGCCTCGCCGACGACAAGGCGCTCTACCGAGCCGTCCCGCAGCTCATCCGCTACTACCTGGACGAGCATCCGCTGCTCGAGTCGGTGCCCACCTACCGGACCCAGGACACCGACGAGCGGCTCGCGGTGCTCGAGCGTGCGGGCGAGCTCGTGACCAAGCCGGTGGACGGACACGGCGGCGCGGGCGTCCTCATCGGCCCCTTCGCCTCAGCCGCGGCGGTCGCGACCCGGCGCGCCGACATCGCCGCCAACCCGGAGCGATGGGTCGCGCAGGAGGTCGTGCAGCTCTCGTCCCTGCCGACCTTCTGGGGCGCCCGGCTGGAGCCGCGGCACGTCGACCTGCGGGTTTTCGTGCACGTGCGGGGGACGGCGGAGGGCGACTGCGTCCTCGCCCCGCTCGCCCTCACCCGCGTCGCGCCGCACGGCAGCCTGGTCGTGCACGCGGCTCCCGGCGGCACGGTGAAGGACACGTGGATCGTCGCCGACGGGGGAGCCGCGGGAGGGTCCGGCGACTGAGCCCCGACAGTGCTCCGCCTCCTCCCCGGGGGATCGCTCGCGTGCGTTGACACGTGTCGGCGCCGGGAGGACCCTGGGGGCGCGAGAAGGGACCGACGATGGCGCCGACGATCACCCCGTTCCTCTGGTTCGACGACGACCTGGAGGATGCGATCGCGTTCTACCGGGACATCTTCCCGAATTCGACGGTGGGGGAGGTGTCCCGCTATCCGGAGGGCTCGCCGCTGCCGGCGGGGACCGTCCTCGGCGCCACCTTCGAGCTCGAGGGTCAGCGGTTCATGGGCATCAACGGCGGCCCCGAGTTCCCGTTCACCGAGGCGTTCTCGCTCTACGTGGAGGTGGAGACGCAGGACGAGATCGACCGGCTGTGGACGGCGCTGACGGCGGACGGCGGAGAGCCGAGCCAGTGCGGCTGGCTCAAGGACCGGTTCGGCCTCTCCTGGCAGATCGTCCCGTCGCGCCTGCCGGAGCTGCTCACCGACCCTGACCCGGAGCGCGCGAGCAGAGCCATGCAGGCGATGCTGAAGATGACGAAGCTCGACCTCGCTGCACTGGAGGCCGCCGCCGACGGCTGACCGCCGACGCCTGACCGCCGCCCGTCCGACCTCGTCGGCGCGGGCCGTTCGGACATCCGCCTCCCGCAGTCCGCCGCGCCCTGGCCGCCCGCCCCGCGGGAGGGCCGTGCCATTCTGGGGGCGTGACCCCGCCGCGCCCCCGTTCCGTCCGCGACCTGCGAGTCGCACTCCGACGCGCCCGCGTGCTGCCGGCCTGGCTGCGCGCGCTGGATCGCGCGGCCGCCGCGCGGATCAACGGGGAGCCGACGCCACCGGGGTCGACCGCGCCTTCGGGCGCCTGTCCCGCGCGGCCGATCGGGGCGTGCTCTGGTTCGGCATCGCCGCCGTCCTCATGCTCCTCGGCCGGGGACCGGCGGCGCGCCGAGGCGTGACCTCCCTGATGATCGCGAGCATCCTCGCCAACCTGGTGGGGAAGCGCGTGTTCGGCGGCGACCGGCAGCTCCTCGAGGACATCCCCGTCGGGCGGCGGCTGCACAAGCACCCGACCTCCCCGTCCTTTCCCTCCGGGCACTCCGCCAGCGCCGCGGCCTTCGCGACCGGAGTGGCGCTCGAGGCGCCCGCCGCCGGGGCCCTCATCGCCCCGCTCGCGGGCGGGGTCGCGTACTCGCGGCTGCACACAGGGGCGCACTGGCTGTCCGATGTGGTCGGCGGCGTCGCCCTGGGTGCGGCGGTCGCCGGCCTGCTCTACGCGCTTCCGCGGCGCCTCGTCCCTCGGCACGCCATCGGCGGGCTGGGCACCCCGCTCGCGCTGCCCGCGATCGAGGACGGCGACGGCCTGTTCCTGGTGGCGAACTCCCGATCCGGCCGGCACGTGGCCCGCAGAGACCCGCTTCGGATCGTTCAGCGGCGGCTGCCCCGGGCCCGCGTGCACCTGCTCAAGGAGGGCGAGACGGCGGAGCAGGCCGTTGCCGCGGCGCTCGCCCGTCCGACCCCGCCCACGGTGCTCGGAGTGTGCGGCGGAGACGGCACTGTGTCGGCGCTCGCTGGGCTCGCGCGGCGGGCCGGGCTGCCGCTCCTCGTCGTCCCCGGCGGCACGTTCAACCACTTCGCCCGCGCCACGGGTGCGGTGACGGCCGACGAGGCGATCGACGCCCTGCAGGCGGGCGCCGGCCTCTCGGTCGACGTCGCGGAGGCGTTCCTCGACGGCGACGACCCCATCACCGTCCTCAACACGGTGTCGGTCGGCATCTACCCCGACTTCGTGGCGCTGCGCCTCCGTCTCGAGGACCGGTGGACGAAGTGGGGCGCGTCCCTCGTGGCCGCCGGTCAGCTGTTCGGCCGCCTTCGCCCGATCCCCATCGGCATCGACGGGCGCTCCGCCCGCGCCTGGTCGGTGTTCGTCGCAGTTGACCGCAACGACCCGCGGCTGGTCTCGACCATGCAGCGGCGCGGCTTGGACGACCGCGTGCTCGACGTCCGCGTGCTGCACGCCGGTGGCTCCCGCCTGCGCGCCGTCGGCTCCCTCGTCTTCGGCCGGCGCACCAGCGCGGTGCTGCGAGCCCTCCGGCTGATGCCCGCGCGCTCGCGCATCGAGTCGTTCACCACGCCGGCCCTCGACCTGACCCTCCGGGCGCGCGGCGACGAACTGCCCCGCGTCGCCCACGACGGGGAGCTGGAGCGGCCGAGCCCCTCCGCCCCCTCGGTCGTGCTGCATGTGCGGGTGATCCCGGATGGCCTGCAGGTCTACAGCAAGGGCCCAGACCCGGAGGGCTGAGGCACCAATTTGCCGCCGAGCGCGGGCCGTGCGGACGAGCGCGGTGCGGGTACGGGGTGCGCTCGGCGTCCCGGGGCGCGCTCGGCGTCCCGGGGCGCGCTCGGCGTCTCAGGGCGCGCTCGGCGGCGGCTACCAGGGCAGGGAGAGCACCGGGACCGGTGCACCGGCCCGGGTGCCGCCGATCGGCACGAGGGCCAGGACGTCCGCCTCGGCGAGTCCGCGAAGCGTCGCCGGTCCCTGCTGCGGCAGAGGCACGACGCCGTCCGCCGACCGTCGGCAGGCGAGCACCCGGACGCCCCGTCCCGGGTTCTCGAGCTCGACTGCGGCCGGCGCGGGGACCGGCGACGGCGTGCGCCGCCCGAGCATCCCGTCGAGGAGCGGGACGCCGAGGCTCAGCAGGGCCACCATCGCGGCGAACGGGTTGCCGGGCAGGGCGAGGAGCGGACGTCCGGACGGCCCTATGGCGAGCAGGACGGGGTGGCCCGGCCGCATCGCGACGCCGTCCACCACCGCGCTCCAGCCGCGGCTCGCGGCTGCGGCGCGGACGTGGTCGGTCGGCCCCTGCGAGGTGCCGCCCGTCGTCACCACGAGGTCTGCGTCGCTGACGCCGAGCTCGGCGAGCAGCTGATCCGCGTCGCCGCCCAGGTGCCGCACGTCGACCTCTCCCGCCCCCAGCGCGGCGAGGACGCCGGGAAGCTGGGGGCCGTAGGCGTCGCGGACGCGTCCCGGGGACGGAACGCCGGAGACCTCGATCTCCTCTCCGACCACGAGGAGGAGGACCCGGGGCGGCACCCGCACCTCGAGCTCGTCCATGCCGCAGATCGCGGCCAGAGCGAGCGCCGGGGGAGTGAGGCGCGACCCGGCCGGGAGCACGACCTCCCCAGCCGCCACGTCGGAGCCCGCGGGCCGCACGTCCTTCCCCGCGGCGGGCGCCGCCGTCCCGGTGCGGGGCGTGAGGCGGCCGTCGCGCTCCTCGCCGTGCTCGCGGCGCAGGATGCCGGCGCCGGGAGGCACGGGCGCTCCAGTCGCGATGGGGCGCGCCGTGCCGGACACCAGAGGGCGGGGATCAGGCGCGGAGCCGACCGGGATGGCGTCTCCGACTCGCCAGGGCGGCGCCCCCGCGACCGCCCAACCGTCCATGGCCGACGTGTCGCAGCCCGGCACGTCGACGGGCGCGACGAGGGCCGCGGCGAGAGTGCGCCCCGCCGCCGCCTCCAGCGGGCGCGTCTCGGCCCCTCGGATCGTGCGCCGTCCGGCCTCCCACGCCGCGCGCCGTGCGGCCTCCCACTCGGAGGTCACGCGCGTGCGGCCGCCAGCCGGGTGGCGACGCCTGCGGCCTCACGGATGTCCGCGGCGGATCCGCCGCGGAGGGCGGCGGCATAGCCGACGAGGAAGGTGGTCAGGGGAGCGGCGGGTCGTGCGACGCCGTGAGCGGCGTCGCGGGCGAGGTCGAGCACGAGCGGGATGTCGACCTCGAAGCCCGTCAGCTGCAGCGCCGCCACCAGCTCGGCGGCCCAGTCGTCCAGTTCGGAGGGTGCGGTCACGGGTGGTCCTTTCGCGGGATGCCTTCTTCGGACAGTACGCCGAAGCCCGGGATCCCGGCACGTGCGGCGTCCTCGGGGGTGTCGACATCGGCGGTCAGGCGGTCGGCGAGAGGGACCTCCGCGACCTCGGGCAGCTGCGCGAGCAGGCGTCGCAGGGAGGCGCCGGCCACCTCGTCACCCAGTGAGGCGACCGCCGCGCGGAGCGCATCCTCGCGGTAGAGCGCGAGCAGCGGCTGGCGCCGTCCGGCCTCGTCCACTGCCACCCATGCTGCGGCGGTGCCTCCCGCCGCCGCCAGCAGCGCCGGCACGGCCTCGGTCACGCGCGGCTGATCGGCGGCGAGGACGAGGATGTCGCCGTCCTCCGCGGGCGTCAGCGCCGCGAGGCCGGCCGCCAGCGCCGCGACCGGCCCGCCGTAGCGCGGCTCCTCCAGCACGGCGCGGATGGCGGGGAAGGGCGAGACCGGACCCACGATGACGCACTCGCGGGCGGCCTGCGCGGCAGCCACGGCGTGCTCGAGGAGCGTCCGGCTCCCGTACTGCAGAGCTGTCTTGTCGCGCCCGGCGAGGCGACTGGCGCGGCCCCCGGCCAGGATGAGCGCCCGCATCACCGCCGGCGACCGAGCAGCAGCGCGTTGAGCGCCCACCCGGCGACGGTGATGAGCACGATGGCGCCCGCCATCGACAGCAGCTGGGGGAGCGTGGTGAGGATCCCGAGGCTCACGATGAGGGTCGTCGCGCCGGCCGGAGGGTGCGGCAGCTTCAGCAGGGTGAGGACGAGTGTGGTGATCGCGACGGAGAGGACGCCGGCCACGAGGTAGGGGACGGTGAGCCCGCCGACCGGGACGGGCGGCTGCCCCGCGAGCCCGAGAGCGTAGAAGCAGATCGCGCCCGCGAGAAGACCGACGCCGTGCCCGACGAGTGTGTTGAGCGGCCGGGACGCCGGCTGCTCGGGCGACTCGAAGAACAGCATCACCGTCGGCCCGAGGCTCGGGAACAGCCATGGCTGCTTCAGCAGCAGCCCGACCACGCCGGAGAGCGCCAGCACGATCAGGCACAGCAGCGCGGCGTAGACCGCGGCCCCGGGACGCTTCTCCCGCAGCCCGTCCAGCGGACCGCCGGAGAAGGAGTCCGCGCTCATGAGGCGACGAGCAGCGCCTGCGGCGCCGCCTGCTTGATCCGCGTGCTCAGCCAGGACTGCTGCACGCCCGTCTCGGCCGAGCACGCGGTGATGATCCCGAGCAGCTCCTCGTCGCGGAGCGCCTTCCCGGCCTGCTCGACGATGGTCCAGGTGATGCTGACGAGCGACACGAGCACGTAGACATCCTGCAGGTCGCGGAGGAGGCCCACCGGGCCGGTCCGCGCCTCGGTCAGCGCCTCGGCGTGGAAGCGCTCGGGCTCGCCGTCCTGCTGCTCCCCGTACCGCTCCAGGACCGGCGTGAGCCGGCGCTGGTGCTCGTCGCACTGGGTCGCGAGGAGATGGCACAGGTGGAACACGTCGGGCTCGTCGCCGTGGCCGTCTGCCAGCAGGCGGAAGGAGTCGGCGAGGACGGCTTCCGCCCTGTGCAGGAGGCCGAGGTAGAGGGGAGATTCATCGCTGCTCCTCGTCGTCCGGGGTCGCGGGCGGCTCGACCGGGCGGATCGCCTCCTCGGCCTCCGCCTCGGGCCCGCCCACCGTGGGCGGCACGCCGACGGGATCGGCCGGACGCGAGGCGGCCGTGGTGGGGGCGGCGGACGGGCCTTCGCCGTCCGCCACCTTCTCCACGCGCACCGCGGCGACCTTGAAGATGGGCTGCTTCGACACCGGATCCCACTCGGTCATCGTGAGCTCGTTCGCGGCCGTGGGCCGGCCGTCCGGCCCGGACCTGTCCTCCTGGAAGTAGCCGTAGTGGAAGGGCGCGAACACCGTGCCCTCCCGGATGTCGCCCACCCGGGCCGGGACGACCAGCTCCCCGCGCGGAGAGGTCACGCGGATGAGGTCACCCTCGGCGATCCCCAGCGCTGCCGCGTCGGACCGCGAAAGCTCGGCCCACGCCGACGGCGCCGCCCGGTTGAGCTGGCGCGAGCGTGCCGTCTTCGTGCGGGTGTGGAAGTGGTACACGGTCCGTCCGGTCGAGTACTGGAGCGGGTACTCGTCGCTCGGCTCCTCGTGCGCCGGCTTGTACGGCGCGGACTTCAGGATCGCGCGGCCGTTGAGCCCCAAAGCCCGGTACTTATCGGGCCCGACGGAGGCGCCGGTCAGGAGGTCGTGGCCGAAGGTCTCCGCGCGCTGCACGTCGGTGGGGAAGATCCCGTCGCCGTAGAGGCGGACCGTGCCGTCGGGGTGCTCCTCGTTGCAGGGCCACGGGATGCCGCTGCCGCCGCGCAGCTTCTCGTAGCTCAGGCCGGTGTAGTCGCAGAGCTTCCCGCGCGTGCACTCCTGCCAGGCGCGGAACCCGTCCTCGGGTCCGCTCCAGTCGAGGAGCGGCGCCCCGTCGTCCCGGCGGAAATCCATCCGCCGCGCGTAGTCGAGGAAGATGTCGAGGTCGCTCCGGGCGTCGCCCGGCGGCGCGACGGCCTTGTCCGAGAGGTGCACCGTGCGGTTGACGTTGGTGAAGGTGCCCTGCTTCTCACCCCAACCCGCCGCGGGCAGCACCACGTCGGCGTAGCGGGCGGTCTCCGTCAGGTAGAGGTCCTGCACGACCAGGAAGAGCCCCTCCTTGTCGAGGATGTGCCGGATGCGCTCGAGCTGCGGCATCGACACCGCGGGGTTCGTCGCCTGGATCCAGAGGAACTGGATGCTGCCCTGCTCCGCGTAGCGGAAGATCTGCATCGCGTGGGTGGGCGGCGCCCAGTGCGGGATCTTGTCGGGGTGGACGCCCCACAGGTCGGCGAGCTCCTGCACGTGGTCGGGGTTCTCCCAGTTGCGGAACGCGGAGAGGTCCCCGTCGGCGCCGCACTCGCGGTTGTTCTGGGCCGTGGGCTGCCCGTTCATCTGCAGGATGCCGCTGCCCGGCCGCCCGATCTTCCCGGTGAGGAGGTGCAGGTTGTTGACCTGGCACGCGGACGCCGTCGCCTGAGACGACTGGTAGAAGCCCTGCAGGACGGTGGAGAGCACGCGCTGCGAGGTCCCGAAGATCCGGGCCGCGCGGCGGACGTCCTCGGCATCCACCCCGCACGTGCGGGCGACGGCTTCGGGTGTCCATGACTCCACGGTGCTGCGCAGCTCATCGGCGCCGAAGGTGTGCGCCGCGACGTACTCCTCGTCGATCCAGCCGTTCACGAAGAGCTCGCGGATCAGCCCGTTCATGAGGGCGAGGTTCGTGCCCGGACGGACGGCGAGGTGCACGTCGGCGACCCGGGCGACCTCCGTCTCGCGAGGGTCGACGCAGACGACCAGGGGGCGGTCGGGCCCCTCGATGCGATCGAGGACCCGTGCCCAGAGCACCGTCTGGGTCTCGGGCATGTTGTGGCCGTAGAGGAAGATCGCGTCACACTCGTCGATGTCGGCGTAGCTGCCCGGCTGGCCGTCGGACCCGAAGCTCTCCTTCATCGCGGTGGCCGCGGTCGCGGTGCACAGCCGGGTGTTGCCGTCCATGTGCGGCGTCCCGATGCCGGCCTTGCCGAGGATCGCGAGCGCGTAGTACTCCTCGAGGAAGAGCTGACCGCTCGTGTAGAACCCGAAGGCGAGCGGGCCCTTCTCGGCGAGGAGCGCGCGGCTGCGCTCGACGATCGCCCCCATGGCCGTGTCCCAGTCGGTGGGAACGAGCGCCCCGTCGCGGCGGATCAGCGGCTGGGTGAGCCGATCCCCGCTCTCCATGCCCTGCCAGCTGGCGAACAGTCCCTTCGGGCCGAGGCGGCCGTGGTTGACGAGGTCCATGGCGCGGCCGCGAATGCCCACCATGCGCCCGTCCTTGACGGCGATGTCGGCCGCACAGCCGTTGCTGCAGAGGACACAGGCGGACTGCACCCACCGGTCGACATCGTCCTCGGTCAGCCCCTCGGCGAGCTTCTGGTCGACCCGGACGGGCCACCGCTCACCTCGAGCGAACGGCGTGCGGGTTCCCCAGATGTCAGCGATGCGATCGACCATGAGCGCCTCCTCCAGCGACGGACGTTACGCCGGGCCCCCTGCCGGGGCAGGGGTTGGCGGGGAGGCGGGAAGGGAGTAGTGGCCGAACCTCAGTCGTCGTCGAGCAGGCGCCCCAGGATGGCGGGTTCGTTGTCGTCGCCGATCGGCCTCTTCGGGTCGTCGACGAGGCTCGGGTCCCCGTCATCACCGAAGGAGTACTCCGCATCGCTGCGGTCCGCCGCGCTGCTGCGCTCGCCCTCGGCGGTGCCGTCGGACTCGCCGAGCTGGTCGCCCGCCAGGGCGTTGGTCTGATCGAACGGCTCGCCCGCGTCGGGCCTGCCGGTGTCCTGGGTGTTCATGGCCGCACGCTACGCCTCGGGGGAGTGGCGGCCTCGCGACTCTCAGCGGGGACTCAGGTTGAGCGGATCTCACCAGATCGGCGTCGCGGATTGCAAGGGGTATCGGCATACTCACGGCGACTGCCAGTCTGAGGTTCGTCCAGAACCTTCAGGAAAGGAAAGACACCGTGGGCTTCATCGCCTTCCTGATCCTCGGCCTCATCGCCGGCGCGATCGCCAAACTCATCCTTCCCGGCCGACAGGGCGGTGGCTGGATCGCCACGCTGCTCCTCGGCGTCGTGGGAGCGCTGCTCGGCGGCTGGCTCGGTGGCCTGCTGTTCAACGCGCCGCTCCAGGACTTCTGGTCCATCCAGACGTGGCTCCTCGCCATCGTCGGCGCGATCATCGTGCTCCTGATCTGGGGCCTCATCACCGGCCGCCGCAGCAGCCGGGCCTGAGCCCCGCACCACCCCCAGAAGAACCCCGTACAAGGGAAAGCCCCCGGTCGACCGACCGGGGGCTTTTCCTGTTCCTGGCTCAGCGCTCCGCTGTGCGCGCTGTTCGGGCCTTCAGCGCCCGAACAGTCCGCCGAGCTTCCCGAGGAGGTCCTGCGGGTTGATGCCGAACTTCTGCAGCAGGTCGGCGTGCTTGTCGGTGTCCACCTTGTCGGGCAGCTCCGACTCCGCCTGCTTCGCCTCGTCGTGCTTGCCGAGGCCCCTCAGCTGCTCCAGGATCTGCGACTTGTCGATCTCCATGGGATGTCCTCCTGATCCGGCCGGGTCCGGCACCCGACGCCGACCCATCGGAGCACCTCGACCTTCGGAAGTGCCGGGAACCGGTCCGCTCAGACCTCGCAGAGGAGCCCGCGAACACGAAGAAGGCCCCGCCGAAGCGGGGCCTTCTCCTACTGTCTCAACCAGTGTGTCCGAGGGGGACTTGAACCCCCACGCCCTATACGGGCACTAGCACCTCAAGCTAGCGCGTCTGCCATTTCCGCCACCCGGACGAGTGGGCGATCACTGATCGCCGAGGAGAGACACTATCACGACGGGACCCGGCGCTCGCGCCGCCCGCGCGCCTCCGACGGCCCTCCCGGGTAGCGTGGACGGCATGACGAGCGCGTCCGAAGAGCCCCTGACCGAGGTCGCGACGGTGGCTCGGGACCTCATCCGGATGAACACCGTCAACTGGGGCGGCGGACGCTCCGAGGGGAGCGCGAGGCGGCGGAATACCTGGAGGCGCGGCTGTCGCGGCTCGGTGTCCAGCCGCGGCTCTTCGAGCCGGAGCCCGGCCGGGTCTCCGTCGTCGCTCGCGTCGAGGGCGCGAATGCGGAGCGTCCCGCCCTCGTCCTGCACGGGCACACCGACGTGGTGCCGGCCGACGCGGCGCACTGGAGCGTCGACCCGTTCGGTGGCATCGTCCGGGAGGGGATGCTGTGGGGCCGCGGCGCGGTCGACATGAAGGACATGGACGCGATGATGATCACCGCGCTTGAGGACATCCTGACCTCTGGGCGCCGTCCGGCGCGGGACCTCGTGATCGGCTTCTTCGCCGACGAGGAGGCCGGGGAGTGCTCGGTTCGCACTGGCTCGTCGACCACCATCCGGAGCTGTTCGCCGGAGCCACCGAAGCGGTGAGCGAGGTCGGCGGCTACTCCGTCACGTTCGGCGGGCAGCGCTCCTATCTGCTGCAGACCGGGGAGAAGGCCCTCGTCTGGATCAAGCTCACCGCTCGCTCGCCCTCCGCGCACGGGTCCCGGCTCATCTCCGACAACTCGGTGACCAAGCTCGCGGAGGCGGTGGTCGTCCTCGGGCGTCGGAACTGGCCGATCCGGCTCACCCGGACGACGGAGACGCTGCTCGCCGAGGTGGCGCGCATCCTCGACGTCGACCCGGTCCGGACCGGCGCCGACGAGCTCCTGCTCGCGACCGGGACCGCATCCGGCTTCCTGCTCAGCACGCTGCGCACGACCACGAATCCGACCGTGCTGAGCGGCGGGTACAAGCACAACGTGATCCCCGAGGAGGCGAGCGCCCTCATCGACATCCGCTGCCTGCCGGGTGCGGAGGAGGAGACCCTGCGCGAGGTGCGCGAGCTCGTCGGCCCAGAGGTCGAGGTCGAGGTCGTGTACACGGACATCGGGCTGGAGACCGGCTTCGAGGGCCCCCTGGTGGAGACCATGGTCGGACTGCTCGGCCGGCACGATCCCGAGGCGAGCGTCCTGCCCTACCTGATGTCGGGCGGCACCGACAACAAGGCGCTGAGCAAGCTCGGCATCACCGGCTACGGCTTCGCGCCGCTCCGGCTGCCCGACGGCCTCGACTTCCCGGGGATGTTCCACGGCGTCGACGAGCGCGTGCCCCTCGCCGCCCTGGACTTCGGCCAGCGCGTGCTCACCGACCTGCTGCTCGAGTACTGAGGGTCACTTCACCGCAGCGGCAGGAGCCACACGGGAGACGACGGCCTCGTACGCCTCTTCGAGGCTCTCGTACGGGCCCAGGCGCTCGAAGCCCACGACGTTCGGGTAGCAGCAGTAGCCCTGCCGCTCCTGGCGGACGATCGCGACGGCGTTCTCGCCACGGGCGGCGGCGGTCTCGGACAGGACCAGCCACTCGCGCTCGTCGCCCCCGGGAGCCAGCGTCACACGGTCCCGGCGCGCCTCGCCGGCGGGGCGGTGCACGGCGATGAGGGTCTTGGCGAGGCCCCTGGCCCGCTGGATGGCGGCGGAGTCTCCCTCGATGGCGGAGATGACGGCGCCCTTGAGCAGCACGTGGAAGGACAGCGCGAAGTCGTCGGGGTCTCCGAGCCCGGCCTCGGCGGCGAGGGTCGAGAGCATCCGCCGCATCCGCTCCACGTGGAGCAGCATCCGGCGACCGTCGCGCTCGATGCGGCCGGAGCGTCCCAGCATCGTCATCAGCCCGGCGGCATCGAAGTCGGCGCGCCCGAACCACTCCTCGTAGACCGCGAAGAGGGCGAGCAGGCGGTCCTCGGCGGTCCGCGCGCCGGTGCGGACCGTGGCCTCCGCGGCATCCATCGCCCACTGGTGCGACGCGTGCTCGAGGGCGGCCGCCACGAGCACGGAGACCTCCGGGAAGCGCCGCTGGATCTCCTCCACGGGGACGGACGCGGCACTAGCAACGTCCGCGAAGGTGACCTCGGAGTCCCGACTGCTGAACAGGCGGTACGCGGCGGTCAGGATCCGGGTCCGGTCTTCCGTCGTCGTGTCGGGATCGAGGAGGGTCATTCCGGGGACTGTAGTGAAGCGAAAGCGGACTCGCCAAGTTTCCGGAGAACACGGTTCTCCGCACGCTCCGGGGTGGCTGGGCGTCGGCGTGTCTCCCGCGGGGACGCGCATCGGGGGAGGTACAAGACCGCTGTCCCGCGCGTCTCCCCGCGGCGTGGGGGACCCCGGACTGGGGCGTCGGATCGGGTCTTGCCCGGGGGATGACCGGGATGGCGAGCACAGCCCGCGCGTCTTTGGCGGAAGCGGTGCCGTAGGTTCATCCTGCGCGAGGGAGCGCCCCGTCGAGCTCAGGAGGCCCCCACGTCCGCAGTCCCCGTCCTCAGTGCCGTCGACCTGCACAAGGTGTACGGCCGCGGTGAGGGGCGCTTCGAAGCCCTCCGCGGCGTCAGCCTCGATGTCCGGCGCGGCGAGTCCGTCGCGATCCTCGGCAAGAGCGGCTCCGGCAAGTCGACCCTGATGCACCTGCTCGCGCTCCTCGATCGCCCGACGACGGGGGAGATCCTGGTCGACGGTGCCGACGCCGGTCGGCTCGGTCAGGCCGAGCTCGGCCGCATCCGCAACCGCAGCTTCGGCTTCGTCTTCCAGCAGTTCTTCCTCACGCCGAAGGCGAGCGTCCTCGACAACGTGGTGCTGCCGCTCACCATCGCCGGGGTGGGACGCCGGGAGAGACGGCGCCGCGGCATGGAGATGCTCGAGCGACTCCAGCTGGCCGACAAGGCGCGCAACCGGGCGACCGATCTCTCGGGGGACAGAAGCAGCGCGTGGTGATCGCGCGGGCGCTCGTCGCGGCTCCCGACGTGGTGTTCGCCGACGAGCCCACCGGAAACCTGGACACGACGACCGGCGCCGTCGTCGAGGACATGCTCTTCGGCCTCCAGCGCGAGCGCGGCATCACGCTCGTGGTCGTCACCCACGACGAGCAGCTGGCTGCCCGCTGCGACCGCTCGGTGCACATCCGCGACGGCCTGATCGAGCCGAGCGCATGAGGGCCGGCGACCTGCTCCGCTCCGCGATCGGCAACACCTTCCGCAGCAAGCTGCGCACGAGCCTCACGGTCACCGCGATCGCGATCGGCGCGTTCACCCTCACGATCACCAACGGGCTCGGCACCGGCATCAACCGGTACATCGCCGACACGGTGACCTCTCTCGGTGCGGCCGACCTGCTCACGGTCACGACGGCCACCGACGACACCCCGGGGCCGCGCCCCTACGATCCCGACTCCGACACCGTGTCCGCCGGGCAGGGTCGCGGCCAGGTGGTGGCGCTCAACGATGCCGACATCGCGAAGATCGCGGCGACCCCGGGCATCGTCTCGGTCCGCCCCAACCTCCGGGTGGCTCCCGACTACATCGAGGGCGCCGACGGCGATCGCTACGAGCTCGCGATCAGCACCTTCCTCAGCGGCACCACCGTGCAGCTCGCGGCGGGCGAGCAGCTCGACCTCGCCGGGACGGAGCGGCAGCTGCTGCTGCCGGAGGACTATCTGAAACCCCTCGGCTATCCGAACGCGAAGGCGGCGGTCGGCGAGCCGGTGACTCTCGGCATCTCCGACGCGCTCGGCCAGCAGAGCACGGTCACCGCGACGATCGCGGGCGTCAGCCAGGCCGGACTCGTCGCGGCAGGCGGGGCGAGCGCCAACGACGCGCTCACCGACGCCCTCTGGGCCGTGCAGAGCACCGGCCTGCCCGAGGAAGAAGGACAGCTACGGCAGCGCGTCCGCCCGGTTCGACCTCGACGGACCTGCGCCCGGGGCGATCAAGAAGAAGCTCAGCGCCGAGGGCTACGCCAGCACCACCGTGGCCGACCAGCTCGGCTCATTCCAGGCCGTCATCTCGGGCATCATCGCGGTGCTCGACGCGTTCGCCGTCATCGCGCTGCTGGCCGCCGGCTTCGGCATCGTCAACACGCTGCTCATGAGCGTGCAGGAGCGCACGCGCGAGATCGGTCTGATGAAGGCGATGGGGATGCGCGGCAGCCGGGTGTTCGCGCTGTTCAGCACGGAGGCGGTCTACATCGGCTTCCTCGGCAGCGCCATCGGGTCGGCGCTCGGGATCCTGGTGGGCGTCGGCGTCAGCGACGTCCTGGGCCGCACCGTCCTGAAGGATCTCACCGGCCTGCAGCTCGTCGCGTTCGATCCCGTTTCCGTGGCGGTCGTGATCCTGCTCGTGATGGCGATCGCCTTCCTCGCCGGCACCCTGCCCGCCGTCCGCGCCGCACGCCAGAACCCGATCGACGCCCTCCGCTACGAGTGAGCGGAGGGCGTCGAGGGTTCGGGATGGCGGCCGGCTAGGAGGAGATGTCCTCGAGCAGGTCGCCGACCCGCTCCGGCGGCAGGTTCCGGGCCAGGTCGGCCTGGCTCACCATGCCGACGAGCTGGTGCCCGTCGATGACCGGGAGCCGGCGGATCTGGTACTGCTTCATCGTGCGGACCGCCTCCTCGAGGTCGTCGTCCGCGCCGATCGTGACCGGCTTGCCCTCGCCGAAGGACCCCGCCGTCACCTGCGACGGGTCGCCGCCGTCGGCGATGCACTTCACGACGATGTCGCGGTCGGTCAGCATGCCCTTCAGCCTGCCGTCCTCCCCGCAGATGGGCAGCGCGCCGACGTCGAGCTCGCGCATCTTCTTCGCTGCGGCGATGAGGTTCTCGTTCTCCCCGACGCACTCGGCGCCCGGAGTCATGATGTCCCGTGCGGTTGTCATCAGCTCTCCTTCCTGGGTTGCGGGGTCCGTCGACCCTCGCTGACCGCGACGGTACGCCCGCGATTCCGCCGCGGAAAGGGGTTGCGGGGTCTCGCGCCATGCCGCTCCGCCGGATCGGGGGCGGCCGATCGCGCCGGTAGGGTGACGGAGGCAGGGGACCTCCTGCTCGCTCACGACGCTGGAGGCCGCTGTGCACATCCTCGAGGCCCTCCTGCTCGGCTTCGTCCAGGGACTCACCGAGTTCCTGCCGATCTCCTCGAGCGCGCACCTGCGCATCGTGGGCGAGTTCCTGCCGGGCGCCGAGGACCCGGGCGCGGCCTTCACCGCCATCACGCAGCTCGGCACCGAGACCGCGGTCCTCGTGTTCTTCTGGCGCGACATCGTGCGGATCGTCTCCCGCTGGTTCCTGGCGCTGTTCGCCCTCAAGGACTCGGCGGGCCAGGTCCGGGTGCCGCGGGACGATCCGGATGCCCGGATGGGCTGGCTGATCATCCTCGGCTCGCTGCCGATCGGCATCCTGGGGCTCCTGTTCCAGGACGACATCACGACCACCCTCCGCTCGCTCTGGGTCGTCGCGTTCACGCTCATCGTCTTCGGCATCCTGCTCGGGGTCGCCGATCTGGTGGGGCGGAAGGAGCGCCGGCTCAACACCCTCAGCGTTCCGCACGGCATCGTGTTCGGGTTCGCTCAGGCGCTCGCGCTGATCCCCGGCGTCTCGCGCTCCGGCGGCACGATCACGGCAGGCCTGTTCCTCGGCTACACGCGCCGAGCCGCCGCCCGCTACTCGTTCCTGCTCGCGATCCCCGCGGTGTTCCTCAGCGGCCTCTACGAGCTCTACAAGTCGGTGAAGGACCCGTGCACGGCCGCCGTCGCCGGCTGCGCGCCCGAGGTCTTCAGCCCGCTCGAGACGGGGCTCGCCACGGTCGTCGCCTTCGTCGTCGGCCTCGTCGTCATCGCGTTCTTCCTCAGCTACATCTCGAAGCGCTCCTTCCTGCCGTTCGTGATCTACCGCGTCCTGCTCGGCGGCGCGCTCATCGTCCTGCTCAGCACCGGAGTCCTCACCGCCTGAGGCGAGGCGGTGGCAGGATGATCGCGTGACCGATCTGGAGGCGCGCCCTGGACTCGTCGTCGCCGAGGACGGGCCCGCCTACGCCGGCGTGCAGGTGCTCGAGCCGCGGGACGTGCCGCTCGGCGGAGTGCGCGCCATGACGGTCCGCCGGACCCTGCCGCAGCGGCGCCGATCGCTCATCGGCGCCTGGTGCTTCCTGGACTCCTACGGGCCCGACGACGTCGGCGCGTCGGGCGGCATGCAGGTGCCGGGACACCCGCACACCGGGTTGCAGACGGTCACCTGGCTCTTCGAAGGCGAGATCGAGCACCGCGACACCCTCGGCACGGTCCGCGTGATCCGCCCCGGCGAGGTGAACCTCATGACGGCCGGCTCGGGCATCGCCCACTCCGAGTACTCGACGGCCGGCACGACCCGGCTGCACGGGGCGCAGCTGTGGGTCGCCCTGCCCGACTCCCGGCGCGCGGGAGCGCGCGACTTCGAGAACTACGCCGCGCCACAGATCGCGGTGGGAGACGCCCGCATCCGGGTCTTCCTCGGCGAGCTCGCGGGGGAGCGGTCGCCGGTGGCGACCTGGACGCCTCTCCTCGGCGCCGAGATCCTCCTGCCCCCGGCGGCGCCGTCGAGCTCGCGACGGATCCCGGGTTCGAGCACGGCCTCCTCGTCGACGAGGGGCCCGTGCTGCTCGACGGCGTGCCGGGGAGCCCGGGCGCCTGCTGTACCGCGACGCCGGCCCGGCGACGATGCGCCTCGAGGCGCCCGAGGGCGCCCGCCTGCTCCTCCTCGGCGGAACGCCGCTCGGCGAGCCGATCGTCATGTGGTGGAACTTCGTCGCCCGCAGCCACGAGGAGATCGTCGCCCAGCGCGCACAGTGGCAGGCCCAGCTGGCTGCGGCCACGGCCGGCGGCGAGCGAGGCGGACCCTTCGGGGCGTTCCCGGAGGTGTGGCGCACGGTGCTGCCGGCACCGGAGCTGCCGACGGTGCGGCTGCGGCCGCGCGAGCAGGGAAGGACGGCATGACCGAGGACAACGTCGCCATCGAGTTCCAAGGGGACCGGAACCGGTACGTGCTGCGGTTCGACGGCGAGTTCGCGGGGGTCGCGCACTTCCTGCCGCACGGCGACCAGCGCGTCTTCACGCACACCGTCGTCGACGACCGCTTCGAGGGTCAGGGCCTCGGCAGCCAGCTGGTGCGCGCGGCGCTCGAGGGAACGCGGAAGGACGGCAAGCGCATCGTCCCCGTCTGCCCGTTCGTCGACGCCTACGTGCAGCGCCACCACGACTGGGACGACCTCATCGACCGGCCCACGAAGGCCCTGCTCGCGAGCCTCCCCGACTGACGGCGGGCCGCGGGTCCTGCGGACACGGCGCGGCCGCGCGCGGGGCCTCGGATGTCCGCACGACCCGCGGGAGCGACGGACCTGGCGACCGAGCTAGGGGCGCTCGCGCCCGTCCGCCCAGCCGTCGCGACCGTCGCCCCGGCGGCGCAGGTACCGCTCGAACTCCTTGGCGATCGCCTCGCCGCTCGCATCCGGGGAGTCGACGGTGTCGCGCGCCTGCTCCAGCTGCTCGATGTACGCGGCCATGTCCTCGTCCTCGCCGGCGATGGCGTCGATGCCCGACTCCCACGCCGTGGACTCCTCCTCGAGGTCACCACGTGGGATGGGCACGCCGAGGACCTCCTCCAGCCGCTCGACGAGCGCGAGGGTGGCCTTGGGCGAGGGCGCGTTGTGCACGTAGTGCGGAACCGAGGCCCAGATCGAGATGCTCGGGATGCCGACCACCTCCGCCACGTCGGCGAGCACGGAGAGGATGCCGACCGGGCCCTCGTAGGTGCTGCGCTCGAGCCCCAGCTCGTCGCGGAGCTCCTGGCTTTCGCTCGAGGAGAAGATCGAGATCGGACGCGTGTGGGGGACGTCCGCGAGCATCGCGCCCACCACGACCAGCCCGCTGATGTCGTGGACGAGTGCCGCGTCGATGACGTCGGCCGCGAAGCTCTTCCAGCTGCGGGACGGCTCGCTGCCGAGCATCACGAAGATGTTGTCGACTCGCTCGAGCGGCTCGGGAGCCACCCCGGCCAGGTCGTCGTCCTTCGCGGGGCCGTAGATGGTCGCCGTCGGCCAGCGCAGGCGACGGCGGCCGTCGTCGTCGATGTACACGACGGGCCTCGTGAACTGGTAGTCGAAGTACTGCTCCGGGTCCAGCTCGTGAACGGGCGTCAGTCCGAGGGAGTCCTTGAGCACGGCTGCGGCGCCGGAGGCCGCCTCGCCCGCGTCGTTCCAGCCCTCGAATGCGACGACGAGGATCCGACCGTCGCTGAACCGCTCCGCCACGTGTCCTGCCCTTCCGCCCGCACGCGGGCTTCGTCTCAGGATAGGTCTCCGCCGATGCCGCTGGCCGGAGATCGGGGTTCCGTTCGCCATCAGCCGATTCGCCGCCCCGCGCGAGTCGGCGCACGGCGCGCGTCGGAGGGGACGTCGGCGCCGCCGTCGAGGCGGGCGCTCCGTGCCCGTTGCCTAGACTGGCCCGTTGTGACTTCCGCCCTTCCCGCCGCCGTCCTCTGGGACATGGACGGCACCCTCGTCGACACCGAGCCGTACTGGCAGGCGACCGAGACCGAGCTCGTGGAGTCGTTCGGCGGCACCTGGCACCCCGAGGACGGGCTGGCGCAGGTGGGGCTGAGCCTGTGGATCTCTGCCGAGACGCTCCAGGCGAAGGGCGTGCCCTGGGATGCGGCCGACATCATCGACCACCTCCAGCGCGAGGTGATGAAGCGGGTCAGGGACAACGTGCCGTGGCGTCCGGGCGCGCGCGAGCTGCTGACCGAGCTGCGCGCCGCCGGCGTCCCGACCGCGCTCGTGACCATGTCCATGCGGCCGATGGCCGAGGAGATCGCGGCGGCGTTCCCCTGGCCGGCCCGGCCTTCGACGTCATCGTCTCCGGCAGCGACGTGGAGAACCCCAAACCGCATCCCGAGCCGTACCTCCGGGCGATGGAGCTCCTCGGGGTGCCAGCCCAGCTGACGGTCGCGATCGAGGACTCCCGGCCCGGCCTCGCCTCCGCCATGAGCGCGGGAGCCACGGCGATCGGGGTGCCGCACACGGTCGACCTGCCTTCCGGCAACGGCTACACCGTCTGGCCGACGCTGGCGGGCCGGCACATCCCCGATCTGGTCGCCCTGCTTCCCGGCGCACCCGAGGTGGACGACGAGGAGCTCGCCTCATGAGCGCATTCTCCGGGCCCTTCGAGGTCGGCGACCGCGTCCAGCTCACAGGCCCGAAGGGCCGCCTCAACACGATCACGCTCGCCCCCGGCAAGCAGTTCCACTCACACCGCGGCGTGCTCGAGCACGAGGCGCTCATCGGGCTGCCCGACGGGTCGGTCGTCGCCAACTCCGGGGAGTGGAGTACCTCGCCCTCCGGCCGCTGCTGTCCGACTTCGTCATGAGCATGCCGCGCGGCGCCGCGATCATCTATCCGAAGGACGCCGCGCAGATCCTCGCCCAGGCCGACATCTTCCCGGGCGCCCGGGTGATCGAGGCCGGCGTCGGCAGCGGGGCGCTGAGCCTCTGGCTGCTGCGCGCGATCGGCCCGTCGGGCACCCTCACCTCCTTCGAGCGCCGGGAGGAGTTCGCGGATGTCGCGGCGGGCAACGTCGTCGGCTTCCTCGGCACGGAGCCGGCGAACTGGCGGATCGTGACGGGCGACCTCGTCGAGGAGCTGCCGGCCGTCGCCGAACCCGGCACGGTCGACCGCGTCGTCCTCGACATGCTCGCGCCCTGGGAGTGCATTGACGTCGCAGCCGACGCCCTCACCCCCGGCGGCGTCCTGCTCTGCTACATCGCGACCGTGACCCAGCTGAGCCGCGTCGCCGAGGCGATCCGCGAGTCGGGCGCCTTCACCGACCCGGACTCGAGCGAGACGCTGGTCCGCACGTGGCACGTCGAGGGGCTCGCGGTGCGTCCGGACCACCGGATGATCGGTCACACCGGATTCCTCCTCACCGCCCGCCGCCTCGCGCCCGGCGCGATCCTGCCGCAGGTCAAGCGCCGTGCCTCGAAGACGGAGTACGGCGACGAGGACGTCGAGCTGTGGACCCCGGGCGCGCTCGGGGAGCGAGGCAGCGCGAGCGCGAAGACGCTCCGGCGCAAGGTCCGGGCCGCACAGGCCGGCGCAGCCGCGTCCCTGGCGCGCGGCGGCGAAGGGACGCCCGCGACCCCGGACTCGCCGCCACCGAGCGAGGACCGTACCGGCGCGGGGTCCGCGTTCGGCGCGGACGCCGACCAGTAGACTGGTCGGCGGCCGATCCCGGCCCCTCGGCTTCCCCTGGACGGCTTCCTCCATGATCAGACGACTCCCGCGCGTCGTGTCCGCCACGCTCGTGGCCGGCGCCCTGCTCGGCGGCCTGTCCGCCTGCTATGTCGGCCCCGCGAACACGGATTGCGTGCCGAAGGCCTCCGCCGGCACCGCGTCGAACGCGGTCTCCGCGTCCGGCACAGTGCTCAGCCAGCCGGACGTCACCTTCCCGACGCCGCTGCGCCCCAAGAAGACCGAGGTCAGCGTGCTGCAGGCCGGCGAGGGCACGCCCATCCAGGGCGACCAGTTCGTGTCGGGCTACCTCACGATCCTGAACGGCACGACCGGGGACGTCCTGGACCAGTCGGACTACGGAGCAGGCACCCCGTCGTCGTTCGTGATCGACAAGCTGCCGATCGCGGGCCTCAAGAAGGGCCTCCAGTGCGCCGAGGTCGGCAGCCGCGTCGCGGTCGTCGTCCCCGGCAAGGAGGCGTTCTCCGACGACAGCCGCCCCGCCGGCATCGCGAAGGACGACTCCCTCGTGGTCGTCGTCGACTTCAAGGACGCCTTCCTCGCCCGTGCGCAGGGGATCGCCCAGGTCGCCCAGGAGGGCCTCCCGTCCGTCGTGCTCGCGCCCGACGGCCGCCCCGGCATCACGATCCCCGCGGCAGACCCGCCGAAGAAGCTCCAGGTGGCCGACCTCATCTCCGGCAACGGCCGGAAGGTGAAGAGCGGCGACTCGGTCCTCGTCAACTACACGGGCGTGCTCTGGAAGGAGGGCACCGTCTTCGACTCCAGCTGGCAGAACGGCGCCCCGATCACCATCAAGGCGACGAAGGGGCAGGCGATCCCCGGCTTCCTCGACGCCCTGAAGGGCGCCCAGGTGGGCGACCAGATCCTCGCGGTCATTCCGCCGGACCAGGCGTACGGCGATCAGGCGAGCGGGTCCGTCCCGGCCGGATCGACGCTCGTCTTCGTCATCGACGTCCTCGGCATCGTCAAGTAAGCACTCCGTTGGCGTCGGAGGCGGTGCCCGTCGAGGAGAGGCTCTTCAGCCTCGTCCTCGCCCTCGTCGCGACCGAGCACGGCCTCACCAAGGCGGAGATCCTCTCCTCCGTGCAGGGCTATCGCCAGCGGTACTCGACGGGCGGGAACAACGCGAGCCTCGAGCGCCAGTTCGAGCGCGACAAGGACGACATCCGCGAGCTCGGCGTGCCGCTCGAGACCATCGAGCCGCCGAGCGAGGCGGGCAACAACCAGAACCTCCGCTACCGCATCCCGAAGGGCGCATACGACCTGCCTGCGGACGTGACGTTCACGCCGCAGGAGACGACGCTGCTCAACCTCGCCGCTGAGGTCTGGCGCGAGGGCTCGCTGTCGAGCGAGTCGCACCGGGCCCTCATCAAGCTCCGCTCGCTCGGCGTCGAGGCAGACGACCCGACCATCGGCTATGCGCCGCGCATCCGCGTCCGGGAGACCGCCTTCGAGCCCCTCCGGTCGGCGATCGACAAGCACCTCGTCGTCAAGTTCGCGTACCTCAAGCCGGGGAGAACGCCGCGACCGAGCGGACCGTGGAGCCGCTGGCCCTCGTCAAGCACGAGGGACGCTGGCACCTCGCCTCGCAGGACCGCGCGCGCAAGGCGCCCCGCACCTTCCTGCTGAGCCGCATCGTGGGACCCGTCACGACCACGCGGACCGTGTTCGTCCCGCCGGAAGGCGACGCCGCGGCAGCCGCGCTGAACGAGCTGGACCGCATCCTCGCCAACGGCCGCGTGCGGATCCGCGTGGCCCCGGGCTCGGACGCCGAGACGCGCCTCAGCCGCCGCGCCGCCTCCGTGCCGGCGGAGGGGAGCTCGTGCTCAACTACTCCGACTCCAACCTGATGGCGGACGAGCTCGCCTCGTTCGGACCCGAGGTGCTCGTCCTCGAGCCCGATCATCTGAAGGACCGGGTGATCGCCCGGCTGAGGCGCGTCGTCGCCGACCACGAGGAGGCGGCTCGATGAGCGCGCGACCGCTGCAGGCGCAGGACAAGCTCGCCTTCCTGCTGTCGCTGGTGCCCTACCTGATCGACCACGAGCAGGTGAGCGTCGCCGAGGCGGCGAAGCACTTCGGGGTCAGAGACGACGAGATGCGTCGCGCCGTCGAGCTCATCGCCGTCTCCGGGCTGCCGGGCGACAGCGACGCCTACCTGCACAACGACCTCTTCGACATCAACTGGGACGAGTTCGAGGAGAACGATCTGATCGTCCTCACCCACTCGGTCGCGATCGACGAGTCGCCGCGCTTCTCCGCCCGCGAGACGGCGGCGCTGCTCGCCGGGCTGCAGTATCTGTCGGCGCTGCCCGAGAACGCGGATCGGGCCGCGCTCGCGTCGCTCATGAACAAGCTCGCGCGGGGGCCTCCGCCCCGCCGAGCCCCGTGGTGGTCGCCGGCGCCCGCGTCGACGCGGACCTCCCGGTCCTGCGGGATGCCCTCGTCGCGAAGCATCAGGTCGAGTTCGCGTACCGGGATGCGCAGGGCAACACCGAGACCCGCACCGTCGATCCGCTGCGGCTCGACTCGGACGACGAGAACTGGTACCTCCGGGGCTGGGACCATGCCCGCGAGGCTGTCCGCACCTTCCGGCTCGACCGGATGAGCGCCGTGCGCGCGACGGATGCGCCCGTCAGCCGGGCCGCGGAGGAGGTCGCGCTCTCCGACGTGCTCTTCGAGACGTCGCCCGAGGACCTCACGGTCGTCGTCGAGGTCAGCGAGAGCGCGCTGCCGCTTCTGGGGGAGTACCTGCCGGAGGGCACCCGCACGCGTCCCGGCGCGCGCCCGGGTCTGGTCGAGGCGACGATCCGCGTGGGCCACTACCACGGCCTCAAGCGCCTGGCGGCGCGTCTGTCGGGCACGGTCCGCGTCCTCTCCCCGGACGACGCGCGTACCGCGGTCGCAGACTGGGCCCGCGCGGGCCTCGCCGCCTACGACGCCTGAGCGCGCGCCCTCGCGCCCGCGAACCGAGGACCACAAAGCAGCGCATCGCGACAACACGCCCGCTGATTGAGGAGCCGCGAAGCGGCGTCTCGAAATCCGCGGGACGATCCTTGGGCGCGGCGCCCCGTACTCTCCGACCATCGGGCCTGATTTCGAGACGCTCGCAGCGCGAGCTCCTCAATCATCGGTACTCGGCGCCCTCCTCCTTTCCCGCATTTCGAGCGGAACTAGACTCGGGGGATGCCGTGGTGGTCCTGGGTGCTCATCTGGGTGCTGCTCGTGCTCGCGATGCTCGGCATGCTCGCGCTCTTCGGCTGGTGGCTGTTCCGCAAGGCCATGACCGCCTTCGAGGCGCTCGGGGAGCTGACGTCGAAACTCGAGCTGCTCGACGCCGCGAGTGACGAGGTCTCACCCCGCCACTTCACCAACGCGATCCTCCGAGATCGCGCGGAGGTGCAGGAGGCGCATCGCGTCCTTGCCGATCTCCGAGCAGACCGGAAGCGTGTGCGCCGGGAGAGCCGCCTGGCCCGGGGTAAACTCCTGGTAACCGCCGATCTGAGAAAGAGGACCTTCCCATGGGAATCTTCGGCAACGCATTCGGATGGCCGCACCTGATCGTCATCCTGGTCATCGTGCTGCTGCTGTTCGGGGCGCCCAAGCTGCCGGCCCTCGCGAAGAGCATCGGCCAGTCCATGAAGATCTTCAAGGCCGAGATCAAGTCCGACGATGACCCGCGGATCGACGCGCCCAAGACCCCGATCGTGTACACCGAGGACCCGCCGGCCGTCGCGCCGACCGTGACCCCGGCGGACAGCACGGGGTCCCAGCCGAAGCAGTAGCGGATGGCCCGCGCACGGCGGGACCGCGACTCCGAGCGGCGCATGTCGCTCGGCGAGCACCTGCTGGAACTGCGGCGCCGGCTGTTCATCTCTGCGATCGCGATCGCCGTCGCGATGGTGGCCGGCTACCTGCTCTCCGACTGGATCTGGGACGCCCTGCGGACGCCCATGTACGCGCTGGCGAAGAGCCACGACGCGAAGATCAACTACACGAACATCACGCAGGCGTTCGACCTCAAGCTGCGCATCTCGTTCACGGCGGGCCTCGTGCTCTCCGCGCCGGTGTGGCTCTACCAGGTCTGGGCGTTCATCGTCCCGGGCCTCACGCGCAAGGAGCGGCAGTACGGCTTCGGCTTCTTCTTCGCCGCCGTCCCGCTGTTCTTCGCCGGCTGCGCGAGCGGCTGGTACGTGTGGCCGCACATCGTCGAGCTCATGGTCGGCTTCGCGCCCAAGCAGGACTCGGTGTTCCTCAACGCGAGCGACTACCTCGACTTCGTGCTCAAGCTGATCCTCATCGTCGGCGTCGCCTTCGTCCTGCCGGTGTTCCTCGTGCTGCTCAACTTCGTCGGCGTCCTGCCCGGCGTCAGCATCCTCAAGAGCTGGCGCGTCGCCATCCTCACGATCGTGCTGTTCACGGCGGTCGCCACCCCGGCGGCCGATGTCATCTCGATGTTCCTCCTCGCGATCCCGATGGTGCTGCTCTACGTGGCAGCGGCGGGCATCGCGGTCCTGCACGACCGGCGGGTGGCGCGCCGCACGGACGCGCTTGCGGCCGGGTACGCCTCCTGACACGGAACGGAACACCATGACCGCAGAGCTGTCCCCGGCGGAGCGCTTCGCCGCCTCGCGGAACAAGCGCCGCTTCCCGGCCCTCGACGCGTTCCAGGCGCGCCAGTCCTTCGACCTGGACCCGTTCCAGGTGCGCGCGTGCGAGTCGCTGGAGGAGGAGGGGCGTGCTCGTGGCCGCCCCGACGGGAGCCGGCAAGACCATCGTCGCCGAGTTCGCGGTCTTCCTCGCGATGCAGGAGGTGAGCGACAAGGTCTTCTACACCGCGCCCATCAAGGCGCTGTCCAACCAGAAGTTCAACGAGCTGGTCGAGGACTACGGACCCGAGAACGTCGGTCTGCTGACGGGCGACACCAACATCAACGCGCGCGCCCGGATCGTCGTCATGACGACCGAGGTCCTCCGCAACATGCTCTACGCCGACTCCGACCTCCTGCAGGACCTCGCGTTCGTCGTCATGGACGAGGTGCACTACCTCGCCGACCGCTTCCGCGGCCCGGTGTGGGAGGAGGTCATCATCCACCTGCCGCAGACCGCACGCCTGGTGTCCCTGAGCGCGACGGTGTCGAACGCCGAGGAGTTCGGCGACTGGCTGCAGGCGGTCCGCGGCGACACCGACGTGATCGTGTCCGAGGAGCGCCCGGTGCCGCTCCAGCAGCACGTCATCGTGCGCTCCAAGCTCGTCGACCTCTTCGACTCATCCGGGCTCGCCGCGACCAACCGGGTGAACCCGGAGCTTGTGCAGATGGCCCGCTACGGCGGCCGGGTGCTGGGGGTCCGGGAGGCGCGGGATGTGGGCCGCCGCCATTCGAAGGGCGGCCGTCCTGACATGGGCCGGATGGACCGGGCCGATCTCGTCCGCCTGCTCGACGAGCGCAACCTCCTGCCCGCCATCTTCTTCATCTTCAGCCGGGTGGGCTGCGACGCCGCGGTCCAGCAGGTTCTCCGTGACGGCGTCAAGCTCACGGAGTCGTGGGAGCGGAAGGAGATCCGCGAGATCGTCGAGGACCGCTGCCGCACGCTGATGGACGAGGACCTCGCCGTCCTCGGCTACTGGGAGTGGCTCGAGGGCCTCGAGCGCGGGGTGGCGTCCCACCACGCCGGCCTCCTGCCGGCCTTCAAGGAGGTCGTCGAGGAGCTGTTCCAGCGGAAGCTCGTCAAGGTGGTCTTCGCGACGGAGACGCTCGCGCTCGGCATCAACATGCCCGCTCGCACGGTCGTCCTGGAGAAGCTCGAGAAATTCAATGGGGAAGCCCGCGTCCCGATCACGCCGGGGGAGTACACCCAGCTGACCGGCCGCGCCGGGCGCCGGGGCATCGACGTCGAGGGTCACTCCGTCATCCAGTGGGCCGACGGCATGGAGCCGCAGGCCGTCGCCTCGCTCGCCTCCCGGCGCAGCTATCCGCTGAACTCCTCCTTCCGGCCCACCTACAACATGGCGGTCAACCTCATCGAGCAGTTCGGCCGGGACCGCACCCGCGAGATCCTCGAGTCGAGCTTCGCCCAGTTCCAGGCCGACCGGGCCGTCGTCGACCTCGCCCGCAAGGTGCGCCAGCAGGAGGAGTCGCTCGCCGGCTACGAGAAGGCCATGCAGGACGAGAGCGGGCAGAGCGGCGACTTCACGGAGTACGCGCAGATCCGCCGCGAGATCACCGACCTCGAGCGCGCCGGCTCCCAGAACCGCGACCGGACGAAGGCGCAGGCGGAGAAGCACCAGCGGCGCCTGGCCGAGCTGCGGAAGCGGCTGCGTACCCATCCCGGCCACTCGTCGCCGAAGCGCGAGGAGCTGTCCCGCTGGGCGGAGCGCTGGTGGCGCCTCAAGCGCCAGACGGACGGCCTCCGGCAGCAGATCGCGACGCGGACCGGTGCAGTCGCCAAGGTCTTCGACCGCGTCACCGACGTGCTTCTCGAGGAGGGCTACCTCAAGCTCGACGCCGAGGGGCAGATCGTCCTGACGGGCAACGGGACCATGCTCAAGCGGATCTACGGCGAGCGAGACCTCCTCGTCGCGGAGTCTCTGCGCCGCGGCGTCTGGAACGAGCTGGATCCTGCCGCCTTCGCCGCCCTCGCCACCACGCTGGTCTTCGAGCCGCGACGCGAGGAGGACCCGGTCTCGGAGCGCTGGCTCCCGCGCGGCCCCTTCCGCGCCTCCCTCGACAAGCTGCAGGACATCTGGGCCCGGCTCGACGACGTCGAGCGGGACCACAAGCTCCCCGGCTCCACGCCGCCCTCCACCGGACTCGTGATCGCGATGCACAAGTGGGCGCGGGGTGGCCCGCTCGATCAGGTCCTGCGCGACGCGGACCTGCAGGCGGGCGACTTCGTCCGCTGGTCGAAGCAGACCATCGACCTGCTCGACCAGATCTCGATCGTCGCGGACGGCCGCCAGGGACGCACGGCCCGCCAGGCCATGGACGCCATCCGGCGGGGCATCGTCGCCTACTCGAGCGTGGGCTGAGACGCGTGACGGCTGAGCCTCTGATCGCGGAGCGCCCGGCGGGCACCGGTTCGGCCGGGCGTCGTCGCGGTGTGCCGCCCCAGGCCGTCCCCGTCCGAGTCGGCGCGGTGGTCCCACTCTGGGGAACGGTCCTGCTGGCTATCGGCGCGGCCGCGCTCCTGGACGGCGCGTTCCCCGACGCCGGGATCTGGCCGCTCGCCTTCCCCGGCGTCGCGATCGTGCTCGTCGCGCTGCGCGGTCGCCGGCCTGGGGGCGCCTTCCTGACCGGACTCGTGTTCGGACTCACCTTCTACCTCGTGCACATCGAGTGGGCGACCCTGTTCCTCGGCGACCTGCCATGGCTGGCACTGTCGACACTGGAGGCGCTGTTCGTGGCGGGCGGCAGCGTCCTCGTGTCGCTGGCCTACCGGTGGGTGCCGCGGGTCTTCCCGAGCAGGCTGGGACGGATCGGTGTCGTCCCGCTCGTCGTCGCCGGCCTCTGGACGGCTCGCGAGGCGATCAGCGCCGTCTGGCCCTACGGCGGCTTCTCCTGGGGCCGGCTCGCGATGTCCCAGTCGGAGAGCCCCTTCCGGCACCTCTTCTCCTGGCTCGGCATCTCGGGCGTCGGGTTCGTGCTCGTCGCGCTGACCGCGCTGGCGGTCGAGCTGTGGTTCGCGCGTCCCCGCCGGCTCCCGGGGCTGCCCGGTCGCGTGGTTCCGGACGTGCTGCTCCTTGCGGTCGCGACCGCCGCTGCGCTCGCCGTTCCGTCCTGGGCCACCGTCGACGCGGGAAGCCTGCGCGTCGGGGCCGTTCAGGGGAACACCCGTTCGGCGTACTTCGACCAGCGCGGCTACGACGGGGAGATCCTCGACGGCCACATCTCCGCCTCGCTGCCGATCATCGAGGACCACCTCGACGTGCTCCTGTGGCCGGAGGGCGCCAGCGACCTGGATCCGCTGCGGTCGCCGCGCGCCGCCGAGGCGCTCGACCTCGTCTCGGAGGCCGCCTCGGCGCCCCTCATCGTGGGCGCGATCACCACGCGGGGGGACCGCTACTACAACTCGTCGCTGCTCTGGGAGCCGGGCCGAGGCAAGGTCGACCTGTACGACAAGCGGCATCCCGTGCCCTTCGGGGAATACGTGCCCGACCGGAAGTTCTGGGAGCCGTTCGCGCCCGACCTGATCGGGTTGATCCAGCGGGAGTACACGCCCGGCACGACGGATCCCGTCTTCGACCTCGGCAAGGCCGTCGTGGGCGTCAACATCTGCTTCGACATCGTGGATGACGCCCTGATGACCCAGAGCGTCCAGGAGGGCGCCCAGGTGCTCTTCGCGCAGAGCAACAACGCGGACTTCGGGCATACCGACGAGAGCGTGCAGCAGCTGGCGATCGCCCGCATCCGGGCTCTGGAGACGGGGCGCACAGTGGTGAACATCTCGACCGTGGGGACGAGCGCTGTGATCGCGCCGGACGGCTCGACGATCGACCAGCTGCCGACCTACCAGGCGGGCACCATGGTGGACGATGTGCCGCTGCGAAACGGGCTGACGCCTGCGGTCGTGGCCGGTCGGGAGTTCGAGGTCCTGGTGTCCGGCTTCGGGCTAGCGGCGCTGCTCCTCGCGGGCATCCGTTTCCGTGCGCTTCGCCGAGCGCGGCCCGCACCCACACCGCGCTCGCCGAGCGCGCCCCGTAACGACGAGCGCGCCCCGTAGACACCCCGCGCTCGTCGTCACGCCCCGCGCTCGGCGAGAGACGTGAGACGCGCCGGCGCCTCGCCCCGCGCTCGGCGCTCGGCGCTTGAGGCAGCCGCAACGGGCGCTGAGAAGGCTGGGACGCAACGAGCGCTCGAAAAGGGGGCCCGCCTCCTCGTCTTAAGCCTCCACAGAAACGCCGCGCAGGGGTTCCGGTCACACGAGACGTCGATTTCGAGACGCTCGCTCCGCGAGCTCCTCAATCATCGGATGAGCGGGGCTCCCTTGCTGTTGAGCCCAGAACCCAACACCCGGGGTTCCCGTCACACGAAGGGTGGATTTCGAGACGCTCGCTCCGCGAGCTCCTCAATCAGCGGATCAAGGGGGCCTTGGCGCTTAGCCCGCAACGCGATACAGAGGTTCCCGTCACACGAACCGTGGATTTCGAGACGCTTGCTCCGCGCGCTCCTCAACCAGCGGACCAGGGGGTCCTCTCCACGCAAAGGAAAAGGGCCGCCCTGGATCGGGCGGCCCTCGCAGGTCCCGAGCGGGACCGTACAACCTTCGTCAGGAGGCGATGCTCTGCTTTCCTCGACGAGCGCGCAGGTACTGGAGGCGCTCCTCCAGGAGCTCCTCGAGCTCGGCGCGCGTGCGGCGCTCGAGCAGCATGTCCCAGTGGGTCCGCGGCGCCTTGGCCTCGGCCTTCGTGGACTCGACAGGGGTCCCGTCGCTCTCCAGAAGGACTCCGGACTTGCCGGACTTGGGGGAGGTCCAGGTCTCGGGGATCTCGGCCTCCTCGGAGAACGTCACCTCGAACGTGGAACCGTCCTCACTGCGGTAATGCGCAGTGATCCTGGGGGAGAAGACCACGCCCTCTTCGCTCTGCAGACTCTGGCTGCCGAGACGCATTCCGCGCAGACTGCGATCTGCCATTGTGTGACTCCTCTCGCTGGTGTTCCCCATCCTGAACCTCCGGCCGGGGGACATCCTTCCCCCACGGATGATTCTCAGAACCTTCTCAGTGACCCTCAGGAAGAGACCTTGGTCCTAGCGTCTTGAGGTCATTCGGAGCGGCGGCGGACCTCCGCGGCGAGCAGATCACAGCGGTCGGTGACGATTCCGTCGACGCCAGCGTCGAGCAGTCGGCGCATGTCGGACGGCTCGTTGACGGTCCAGATGTGCACCTCGACTCCGGCGTCCGCGAAGGCTCGGAGCATCCGAGGGGTGGTCAAACGCACCCGCCCGGCCTTCTCGGGTATCTGTACGGCGTCAACATGCCGCAGAACGGCGCGGGTGAGGGCTCGGAGGCCCAGGATTCCGCCGAGCACTGCCCCGAGTACCTGCGGCGCCGATGCGGATGTCGCGACGTCGCCGGTGCGGGCGAGGGTGGCGGTCCGGCGCGCGGAGCTGAACGACGTGACGAGGACGCGGTCGGCTGCGGCGGCGTCGCGGATCGCGGCGGCGACCGGGGCGATCGCGGCCTTCGCTTTCACGTCGATGTTGAAGCGGGCAGACGGAAAGGTCTGCAAAGCGTCGACCAGGGTACAAATTCGGTTGCCGAAGGGCTCGATCGCACGCAATTCCGCCAGTGTCAGCGCCGATACGGCGACATCGCGCCCGGCGAGCCGACGCAGGTCGGGGTCGTGCAGCAGCACGGCGACGCCGTCGGCGGTCGCGTGCGCGTCGGTCTCCAGGTAATGGGCACCTGCATCCAGGGCGGCGGCGAACGCGTCGACGCTGTTCTCGAGCAGGCCGCCGAGCGCGAGCCCGCGATGGGCGATCACCCGCGGACGCGGGGGAGCGAAGTAGGGACGGGGCGGGCGGGTCACGCGCCCGGGGGCGGCACGTCGCCGGCCGGCCCGACCGAACGCGTGGAATCCGCACCGGCCGCGGCTTCGGCCGCCTCCGCACGCGCTGCGTCAGCGGAGGCGCGGGCCGATGCGGCGGCTTCGGCGGCCCGGCCGCGGGCAGCGGCCCGCTGCTCCTCGTCCACCGGAGCGGACGGCTCGCCGTGCCCACCGAGTGCGCCGCTGATCGCCTTGAGCGCCTCCGTCAGCTCGCTCGGGATGATCCAGAGCTTGCTGGCCGGGCCCTCCGCGAGCTTCGGAAGCATCTGCAGGTACTGGTATGCCAGCAGGGGGCTGTCGGGGTTGCCGAGGTGGATGGCGTTGAACACGGTGGCGATGGCCTGCGCCTCACCGTCGGCGCGAAGCACCTGCGCCTTCGCGTCACCCTCGGCCTGGAGGATCGCCGCCTGGCGCGCGCCCTCCGCGGTGAGGATCGCCGCCTGCTTGGTGCCCTCGGCGGTGAGGATCTGGGCACGGCGGTCGCGCTCGGCGCGCATCTGCTTCTCCATCGAGTCCTGGATGGACGCGGGCGGATCGATCGCCTTCAGCTCGACGCGGCCGACGCGGATGCCCCACTTGCCGGTCGCCTCGTCGAGCACGACGCGCAGCTGGCTGTTGATGTTGTCGCGGCTCGTGAGGGCCTGCTCGAGGTTGAGCCCGCCGACGACGTTGCGGAGGGTGGTGGTCGTGAGCTGCTCGACCGCTCCCAAGTAGTTGGCGATCTCGTACGTCGCCGCACGGGCGTCGGTGACCTGGAAGTAGACGACCGTGTCGATCGAGACGACCAGGTTGTCCTCGGTGATGACCGGCTGCGGGGGAAGGACACGACCTGCTCGCGCATGTCGACGAGCGGACGCACCCGGTCGATGAACGGGACGAGCAGATTGAGGCCCGGCGTCAGCGTCTTGTGGTACTTACCGAGCCGCTCGACGACGCCCGCGTAGGCCTGCGGGATGATGCGGATCGAGCGGATCAGCACCACCAGCACGAAGATGACGACGACGACGAGCAGGGCGATCACGAACAGCTGGCCGAGGAATGCGGTGCCGTCGATCATGGCTGCGGGGTCCTTCCGGTGGGGGCGACGATGGCGACGGAGCCGCGGATGGCTCGCACCGTGACGGTGGCGCCGACCCCGAGGAGGTCGGACGAGGTGGGGCCTTCGGTTTCGGCGGTCCAGGTCTCGCCGTTGGTGAGCTTCACCTGGCCGCCCGTCTCGCCGAAGGGGACGACGACGCGGCCGGTCATGCCGAAGAGCGCATCCAGGTTGCTGGGAGTCGGATCGGCGCCCTTGCGCGTCAGGCGGAGCAGGACGGGCCGGATGAGCACGAGCAGCAGCACCGACAGGATCGCCGCGACGAGGATCTGCACCCACCAGGGGGCGCCGAGCAGGTTCGTGCCGAACCCGCCGAGGCTGCCCGCCGCAATCATCAGGAAAGTGAAATCCAGCGTGAGCAGCTCGATGATGACGCAGATGAGGATGAAGCCCAGCCAGACGATCCAGAGGAACTGGGTGATGTCGGGGAGCATGGGCATCCTTTTCGGCGCTTGTAGGCCGAATCTACCCGGTTCTCGCTCGTGAGGGGCTGATTCTGAGGACGATTCACCTCGTCAGCGGCTCGTCGCCCGCCTGGGCGGCCGGGAGGGCGGTTGGTAGGGTCGGACCGTGGTCACGACGCCTGAATCGAACCCTCTTCCGCCCGGATCCCTGGAGGGCCGTCGCGCTCTGGTCACCGGATCGTCGCGCGGTGTGGGCGCCGACACCGCCGTCTACCTGTCGCAGGCGGGCGCGAAGGTCGTCATCAACTACCGCAACAAGGAGAAGCGCGCCCAGCAGCTGGTCGCCCAGCTCACGGAGCGCGGGGGAGAGGCGATCGCGGTGGGCGCCGATCTGACGGATCCCGCCTCCGTCGCGGCCATGTTCGACCGCATCCGCGAGGAGTGGGGCGGCCTCGACATCCTCATCCTCAACGCCTCGGGCGGAATGGAGACGGGGCTCGGCGAGGACTACGCCCTCCGGCTCAACCGGGACGCGCAGCTGTCCGTCCTCAACGCCGCGCTGCCGCTGCTGGGCGAGGGCGGCCGCGTCGTGTTCGTGACCAGCCATCAGGCGCACTTCATCCGCGATGCGGAGACGATGCCGGAGTACGAGCCCGTCGCCCTCAGCAAGCGTGCCGGCGAGGATGCGCTGCGCGAGCGGATCCCGGACCTGCGGGCTCGGGGCATCGACTTCGTCGTCGTCTCCGGCGACATGATCGAGGGCACCATCACGGCGACCCTGCTCGAGCGGGCCCGGCCCGGCGCCATCGAGGCCCGCAAGGAGGCCGCCGGCCGCCTCTACAACGTCGCCGAGTTCGCCGCCGAGGTCGCCCTCGCCTGCGTGCAGGAGGTGCCGCTCGACAACACCCGGCTGGTCGGGGACGTCAGCAGCTTCGTCGGCCGATGACGTTCCGCGCGACGTCGCGCGTGCTCCTGTTCGACCAGGACGACCGCACGCTGCTCTTCCTCCAGTACGGGAAGGATCGCGGCATCCCGCCCCGCTGGATCACCCCGGGCGGCGGAGTCGACCCGGGGAGGACCACGACCAGGCGGCCGTCCGCGAGCTGCGCGAGGAGACGGGACTCGTGCTCGAGGACGTCGGCAGGCCGTTCTTCGGCGAAGACTTCGACCCTGATCAGCGCTGGCACCCCTACGACACCGCCCACTGGGAGTGGTACGCGGTGCGGGTGAACGGGTTCAGCCCGTCCCGCGACGGCTGGACGGAGGAGGAGCTGACGGACGTGGTCGACTGGCGCTGGTTCTCCGCAGCGGAGCTCGAGGAGACGCCGTACGAGTACGAGCCGCCCGGGCTCCCCGGCCTCCTCGCGGCGGCCTTGGAGACCCTCTCGGCGGAGCCGGCGGCCTAGCTCCGGTCCGGGGCGAAGGCCGTGTACACCGCCGCCATGTCGTCCTTGCCGTGACCCGCGGCGCTCGCCTCCCGGTAGGCGGCGAGGACGGCCTCCACGACCCCGGTGGCGACCCCCGCGCCCTCGGCGGCCTTGGCGATCAGCTGGAGGTCCTTCGCGACGTTGTCGACGGCGAACGAGGGGAGTAGTCGCCGGCCAGGATCGCGCGGCCCTTCAGCTGCGCGAAGGGCGAGTCGGACGGTCCGCGACCGATGGCCGCGAGGAACTGCTCGCCGTCGAGGCCGAGTCCGCGAGTCAGGGCGATGGCCTGCGCGGTGAGGGCGCCGACGCCTGCGACCCACGAGTTGACTGCGAGCTTCAGCGCACTGGCCGCCCCGAGCTCGTCGCCGAGGTCCACGATCCGACCCCCGTACGCGTCGAGCACCGGCGTGACCAGCTCGCGCGCCGCCCGGTCGCCGGACACGAGCGCCACGAGCTTCCCGTCCTCGGCGGGCTGCTTGCTGCCGAGCACGGGCGCATCGAGCAGGCGAAGCCCGTGCTCCTCAGCGAAGCGGGCGACGCGTCGGGTCCCGTCGACGCCGATCGTGCTCGTCTGCAGGATCACCGCCTCGCCCAGGTCCTCGGCGACCTCGCCGAGGACCTCGAGGACCGCGTCGGCGTCGAACAGCATGACGAGGACGGCCTCCGCGCCCCGGACCGCGTCGGCGGGGAGCCGGCGAGGCGCGCGCCGTCCTCGGCCAGCGGGGCGGCCCGCTCCGGGGTGCGATTCCAGACGGTCACCTCGTGGCCGTCCCGGAGGCAGGACCTCGCCATCCCGGCGCCCATGGTCCCGGTTCCCAGCACGGTGACACGCATCGGTGCAACCCCTCTCCGCGCTCAGCCTACGTCCGCGTCAGGATGCCTACCATCGGGGGATGAGCGACACCGCCACCCTGCACAAGCAGGATCGCCAGACCCTGGAAGTGCAGCGGAAGTGGCCCCTGGTCAGCGGCGTGGCCGCACTGCTGCTGGTGGTGCTGGGTGGCGTCCTGATCGCCATCCGGCAGTTCAAGGTGGTGCCGTACGCGGTCGACCAGGAGTGGATGGACGAGCTCTACGAGCACCGCACTCCCGCACTCGAGCAGGTCGCCCTGTTCTTCAACTGGTTCGGCGCCGGAATCGTCGGGGTCTTCGTGGTGCCGATCGTGATCCTCGCGCTGCTGATCCTCTTCAAGCGCAAGTGGGGAGCGATCTTCTTCCTCATCTCGATCGTCGTCAGCGCCGCGCTCGTGCAGATCCTCAAGAACACCGTGGACCGTCCTCGCCCCGAGCAGATCCTCGTGACCGCCGACATCGGCTCATTCCCCAGCGGGCATACGGCGAACGCCGCCACGATCTGCGTCGTGCTCGCCATCATCATTAACCGCTGGTGGGTGTGGGCCCTCGGCGGTCTCTACACCTTCATGATGCTGCTGAGCCGCAACTACCTCGGCGCGCACTGGCTCACCGACACCCTGGGCGGACTCGTCCTCGGCGCGGCCATCGTCCTGATCGTCTGGGCGCCGCTGGCCCACCGGCTGCATCGAGAGACACTGCGAAAGCGCGATGTCCCGCCAGCGCCGGGAGTCCCCGAGTCCTGAGCGCAGGCGGGCCGACGCCGTCTACAGCCCCGTCGTCGCGGCGGCCGCCGGCATCGTGCCATCGGCGGGCCTCGCGCCATCCGGCCGAGGGTCCGGCGGCGGAACGCGCGGCGCCGTCGCCTTCAGGGCGAGCTCCTCGGCGTCGATCGCCGCGAGCACCGCACGCACCGCGTACTCCTCGTAGCGCCCCTCGGCGCGCGCCTGACGCACGGCGTCCCGCTCGGCCGCGATCATGTTGTGGCGCAGCCGGGTGTACTCGGCCAGCCGGAAGCTGTTCTGGGGCTCCTCCGTCTCCGCCTCTTCGGTCAGGAAGGTGGCGTTCACGCGCAGGCGGTTGACGACCCGCTCCTCGACCTCATCGGTGACCTCGTCGTCGAGCCTCGACAGGCCCGCCGCCTGCGCCTCGCTCATCAGGAGCTGGCGTTGCATCTGCTCCTGCTCGAGGTTGGGTGGAGGAAGGCGGAGCCGCCGGATGATCGGCGGGAGTGCGAGCCCGCCGAGCAGCGACACCGCGATGACGAGGAACGCGAGGAACTGGAGGAAGCCGCGGTTCGGCGTCTCCTCTGGAAGCAGGAACACCGCGGCGAGGGTGACGACGCCCCGGATGCCGGAGATCATCACGACGATGGAGTTGCGCCAGCGCCAGCTCCGCTCCCGCAGCCACATCGGTCCGCGCTGATACACGATGGTGGCGCCGGTCAGCCAGAGGACGCGTGAGAAGAAGACGGCCGCGAGCACAGCCCCGCCGATCATGATGGATGGCCAGAAGCCGGGGAGTCGCGGATCGCCTCCCGGACGATTCCCGCGAGGCTCAGGCCGATCAGCAGGAACACCGCGTTCTCGAGCAGGAAGCGGATCGTGCGCCAGTTGAGCCGCTCCGCGATGCGTGCCTCCGCGGACTGGATGGAGGGGGAGCGGTAGCCGAGGAGGAGCCCGGCGAGGACGACCGCGAGCACCCCGGAGCCGTGCAGCAGCTGCGCCGGGATGAACGCGATGTACGGAGTCACGAGCGAGAGGCTGGTGTCGAGGACAGCGGAGTTCAGCCGCTTGCGGATCTCCGCGATGACTGCGCCGACCAGGAGCCCGACACCGGCCCCGACGCCCACGGCGAGGAGCAGGTCGAGGGCCACGGTTCCCGGGTTGACGGTGCTCACGATGGCGGTGATGGAGGCGCTCAGAGCGACGAGGGCGACCGCGTCATTCAGGAGGCTCTCGCCCTCGAGGATGGTGACGGTGCGCCGGGGGAGCCGGAGCCTGCCGGCGATCGCCGTCACCGCGACGGCGTCGGTGGGTGCGACGACAGCGCCGAAGGCCAGCGCTGCGGCCAGCCCGACGCCCGGCAGGACGAGCCAGGTGGTGAGCCCGACGACGATGAACGTGAAGGCGACGAGGCCGACCGAGAGCAGCAGGATGCTGTCGCCGCGCGCTTTGATGTCGATGTAGGACGATCGGATTCCCGCCGCGAACAGCAGCGGCGGCAGCACGCCGTAGAGGACGAGGTCAGGCTCGAGATCGATGTTCGGGATGCCCGGCACGAAGGAGACGATCGCCCCGATCGCGACCAGCGCGAGCGGCGCGGAGAGGCCGAAGCGGCCCGCGAAGCCGGTCACGGTGACGGTCACGATGACGAACGCGACGATCCAGATGATGACGCCGACGGAATCCATCCGACGATTCTGCCGCCACTCAGCGACCGGACAGCGAAAAGTGCGAATCGCGCCCGCGTCAGCTCGACCAGGTCCCGTAGGGGTTCGGGGAGTGGGCCCGAAGTACTCCCGGATGCCTCGCCGCACCGCGTGCCAGATGATGGCGTACTGGATCCAGATGGCCAGGGCGATCAGCCCTGCCGTCACGACCAGGTAGATGACGAGCGCGACGATGCCGACACTGAGGATGGCCGAGAGATCGATCCCGGAAGGGTTTTGGGCAGAGTCCATGGCGGTCACCGTATCGACGGAGGGGAACCCTCCGCACCGGTCAGTTTTCGGCCTTCCCGCGGGACCGACTTGCCGGCGTGGCCGGCTGGCTGTGCCAGGGTGGCAGTCGTGCCGCGCCTGCCTCTTCCCCAGCGCAGCCTGACTTATCCCGAGGTGGGCGCGACCGCGCGACGGCCCCTGCCGCCGGGCTACGAGCACCTGGAGGCCCAGGCCGTCCTCGGACGAGGCGAACGCGTGTTTCGAGACGCGTCGGAGCGCCTGTCGACCTGGCAGCTGCACCGAGGCGCCGGGCTTCGGGTGCGAGCGAGCACGCCGAGGGCCGAACAGGGCAGCGTCGTCCTTCTGCAGTGGGGGCGACTCTTTCGGGCGCCCTGCCGGGTCGTGGAGGTGGAGCTGGGCCTTCGCCTGGTCGGCTTCGCCTACGGCACTCTGCAGGGACATCCGGAACGCGGCGAGGAGCGGTTCGCGATCGAGTGGCGCGACGACGACGCGGTGCTGCTGACGATCGCTGCGTTCTCCCGGCCCGCCACGTGGTGGGCACGGCTGGGAGCGCCGGTCAGCCGCCTGGTGCAGAGGCACCTCACCGGCCGCTATCTGCGGGCGCTGTGAGGCGAACCGAGGGTGTGTGTGTCACAGACGGCGCCGCTGTCTCGTCTGAGTAGCGAAGCCGTCGACAGGAAGGGAACAGCATGCACGTGTTCATCGCAGGAGGCACCGGAGTCCTCGGGCAGCGGATGGTGCCCCAGCTCGTGGCGCGAGGGCACCAGGTGACCGCGACCACCAGGTCGACGGCCCGGCTGGGGGAGCTGGAGCGCCTCGGAGCCGATGGCGTCGTCATGGACGGGCTCGACGCCGCATCGGTAGGAGAGGCGGTCGGCCGAGCGCGGCCGGACGTGATCGTGCACCAGATGACCGCCATCTCCCGGAAGGCGGACCTCAAGCACATGGACCGGTGGTTCGCCACGACCATGCGGCTCCGCACCGAGGGCACCGATCACCTCCTCGCGGCCGCACAGGCCACGGGAGTTCCTGACTTCGTCGCGCAGAGCTACTCCAGCTGGAACGGCATCCGCGAAGGCGGCTGGGTGAAGACGGAGGAGGATCCGTTCGACCCAGTCACCGGCACGACCGCGGAGCCGGTCATGGCGGCCCTCCGCTACCTGGAGGCCGCAGTCATGCGCGCCGGCGGGACCGTTCTCCGCTACGGCTGGCTGTACGGCCCGGGCGCCACGGACGAGCTCCTCGAGCTCGCGCGCAAGCGGATGTTCCCGCTGGTGGGTCGGGGGACCGGCTACAACTCGTGGGTGCACGTCGACGACGCCGCCACCGCCACGGTGCTGGCGATCGAGCAGCGCGCCAAGGGAGTATTCAACGTCGTCGACGACGAGCCGGCGCCCGCCTCCGCATGGCTGCCAGCCCTTGCGGGCGCGGCAGGGGAGGACGCCCGTTCCGAGTGCCGGTCTGGCTCGCGCGTCTCATCGCGGGGGAGGTGGTGGCCGGAATGATGACGGAGGGCCGCGGCTTCACGAACGCCAAGGCGAAGCGCGAACTGGGCTGGGAGCTGCGCTACCCGTCGTGGCGGACCGGCTTCCGGGACGGTCTCGTCCCCGTAGCGCCCGCCACCACGTCGGCATCGTGACCAGATCCGAGGAGTTCCAGGAGCTCCGTCCCCTGCTCTTCGCCATCGCGTACCGGATCCTCGGCAGCGTGAGCGACGCGGAGGACGCCGTCCAGGAGAGCTGGCTGCGCTACGAGACCTCCGACGCCGTGCCCGCCTCACCGAAGGCGTACCTGTCGGCCGTGGTGACGCGGATCTCGATCGACGTCCTCCGGTCGGCACGTGTGCGCCGGGAGGCCTACGTCGGACGGTGGTTCCCGGAGCCGCTCGTCAGCGATCCCTACGAGGATCCCGCCCGGGCCGCCGAGCTCGCCGACTCGGTGTCGATGGCCGCCCTGCTGCTCCTGGAGCGGCTCAGCCCGCTGGAGCGGGCCGTGTTCGTGCTGCGGGAGGTGTTCGCGTTCGACTTCGCCGACGTGGCGTCCGCGGTCGGCCGCTCCGAAGACGCCGTCCGGCAGCTCGCGGTGCGCGCCCGACGGCACATGGACGAGGGACGCCCGCGTTTCGAGGCGGACCGGCGGGAGCGCGACGAGCTGGCCGCGCGCTTCTTCGACGCCATCCGGGACGGCGATGTGGAGGCGCTCCGAGAGCTGCTCGCCGCAGACGTCCAGCTCACCGCGGACGCCGGCGGAAAGGCGCCCATGTGGGGCAGGGGAATCTTCGGGGGAGCCAACGTCGCTCGGGTTCTCGAGTCGACGATGCCGATCTTCGGCCAGATCGGCGGGACGCTCGAGCCCCGGACGATCAACGGCCAGCCGGGTGCGATCCTGCGCGACGGCGAGGGCCGAGTGCTGAACACCTGGTCGCTCGACATCCTCGACGGGCGGATTCAGTCGATCCGGGCGGTGCTGAATCCCGACAAGCTCGGCCACCTAGGGCCGGTCGCCGATGCCTGGGCGGTCTTCCAGCAGGGGAAGGATGTGCGGCGCCCGCCGGTGTGACGCTGGTGCAGTCTGAGCGCACGTCGCCCTCAAGGCGCCGGTCACGTTATGTCAGTACGGTGTCCTGAAACGCTTGATTCCGGGTTGCCCACTGCGCCGATAATGCACATTATGTCAGATGAAATTACGGGACGCGTCGCAGCAGCCCAATAGAACCACCCGACGAGCTCTCAGGGACTCCCCTTCGCTACGAGCGGTCGGCGGGTACGTAGCGCTCGGCGCGCACGCCCGACGAGAACTCGGTCACTCCGACGAGCTCCAGGTCGAGCGGCTTGGCAAGTCCCTCGAACAACCATGGCCCGTGGCCGACGAGGGCCGGATACACGACGAACTCGTACTCGTCGATGAGGCCGGCGTCGGCCAGAGCCCGCGGCAGCGTGACGCCACCCACGTACAGCCCCTCCCCTGGCTGCTCCTTGAGCTTCCGGACCGCCTCGACGGGATCGCCGGTCAGCGCCTCGGTGTTCCACCCGTCCGGTTCGCGCGTGCTCGACACCAGGTACTTCTTGGCGACGTTGATCGTGTCCTGGAACGGGCGCATCCACTCGGGCAGGTCCTGCGCGGTGCGCCAGAACTCCATCAGCTCATAGGTGGTTCGGCCGAAGATGATCGCGTCGGCACGGGCTATGACCTCGGCCGCGTGTCGGTGCGTCTCCTCGTGCGGACTGCCGGCTCGGTGATCGACACAGCCATCGAGCGAGACATTGATCGAATACCGGAGCTTCCGCGATCCCATGCAGTGAGCTTACCAGCAAATGTGAACACTGTCCACATTCGATCGATCGGCCGGGTGGATCATCGCACCCGGAGCGCGGAGAGGCGGGACACTCCCCGGCGCACAGCGGCGAAGATGGCCGGCCCGTAATGCCCCTCGTCGTCGACCACGATGAGCTCCGCCTCCGGCCAGCTGCGCTGCAGGTCGTAGGGCACGGAAAGGCTCGAGCTGAGGTCGCGCCGACCGTGGACGAGCACCCCTGGAATGCCCGCGAGCCGGTCGGCGCGGTCCAGGATGCCGGCGTCGCCGAGGAAGGCGGAGTGCGACCAGTAGTGGAGCACGAGGGTGGCCACCTCCCGCCGCTTGTGCGGGTCCTGCCACCGGGGATCGGGAGCGAAGCCGGGGTCGAGCGAGCCGTGCGTGTTCTCCCAGGCGCCCCAGGCGATCGCGGCGGCCTCGCGGGCGGACGGGTCCGGTCCAGTGATCCTCCGGTACAGCGCATCGACCACCCGCTCCCCCTCCGCCGGGTCTGCGGCCTCCCGAAGCTGCTCCCACTCTCGGGGGAAGACGTGCCGGAGGTCCTGCGTGATCCACTCGACCTCCGACCGGCTCGTCGTGGTCACGGCGCCGAGGACCAGACCGGACACGCGGTCCGGATGCGCCTCCGCGTAGGCGAGTGCGAGCGTCGCGCCCCAGGAGAGGCCGACGACCAACCACGAATCGACGCCCTGCTGGTCCCGCAGCGCCTCGATGTCCGCCAGAAGCGTCTGCGTCGTGTTCCTCCCGAGGGCCTCGAGGTCGTCCGCCGCCGACGGGGTGCTGCGGGCGCACCCGCGCTGGTCGAGGCCGACCACCGTGTTCACCTCGGGATCGAAGTACGCGCGGTGGTGCTCGCTGAGCCCCGAGCCGGGACCGCCGTGCAGGAACAGCGCAGGGACGGGACCCCCGCCCCACCTCTCCCACCAGATGCGGGCGCCGTCCGGGCGCTCGAGGAGACCTTCGTGCTGCGCTGCTCCGGACACGGTCGGACGGTATCGCGGGGCAGTCTTCGGCACAACGAGGGCGACGGGAGGTGTCGATTCCGGCCCGACCCGTTCGTCTCTTCTCCGAGGGGCCAGTTCGGTCCCGTCTTCGAGCACCGGAAGGTTTCCCATGAGCAGGATCTATGTCGCCAACCACATCACTCTGGACGGCGTCATCCAGGGCCTGGGTCGGCCGGACGAGGACGTCCGGGACTGCTTCACCGCCGGCGGCTGGGCGACGCCCCGCGTCGACGCGGCCCTGTCCGCCGCGCTCGGCCAGCGTGTCCAGCAAGCGGGCGGTATGCGGCTCCTGCTCGGACGCCGCAGCTACGAGGGGATGCTCGGCTACTGGAACACGCAGGACAGCCCGTTCAAGGACGGCCTCAACAACGCGGAGAAGTTCGTGGCGTCGCGCTCTGCCCGGTCCGTCCCCTGGCCCAACACGACCCTGCTGTCCGGCGAGGTCGGCGCGGCGGTCGCGGACCTCAAGCGCCGGCCGGGGCCCGACCTCTGCGTCATGGGCAGCGCCGACCTGCTGCAGACGCTCCTGGACGAGCAGCTGGTCGACGAGCTGCTGCTCTTCGTCCATCCGCTCGTGCTCGGCTCAGGGCGTCGGATGTACGCGAAGTCGCCCACGCCCCACCCTGCTGAGCAGCACGTCGACGCCGACGGGCGTCACGATCGCGCACTATCAGGTGACCGGGGCTCGATGAGGCGAGGTGCGCCGGCGGCGGCGCCGATGGCGCGCCTCCCCTCCTGCCGCGGTCCAGAGCCGGCGTCGCCTCAGGTCGGCGGTACACTCGCCGGGTGACCACCTCCCCGCCGATTCGCCTACCGGGCGTCAGGAGGTATCCGGCGCTTTCCGCGCCGGCACGAGGTAGCTGTTCCTTCCGGTCGTTCCGCGCATCCGCGCACTCTCGGCCCGGCGCTTCCGCACGCCCTCTTCCGGCGTGCGCATCGCCGTCGGCCATCCTCCGGACACCCTCCCTCGGCGTCGCGACGTCGAGGTGTGCAGACAGGCAGCATTCATGAACCCCATCTCCGGCGACCGCATCCGCGCGTCCTTCGTCAACACCACCCTCCGTGAGCGTAAGGCGCTCCCCTCCCCGATCTCGACGCCCTCCGCTGGGACGACCTCGACTACCTCGGCTGGCGCGACCCCAAGCAGCCCCAAGTCGGGTACCTCGTGGCCGACCTGGACGGCGACCCCGTCGGGATCATGCTCCGGCAGGCCGAGCGTGCACCTCGCTCCCGAGCCCAGTGCTCACTCTGCGAGGACGTCCAGCTGCCCAACCCGGTCCTCTTCTTCAGCGTGAAGCGGGCAGGAGACGCCGGACGCAACGGCGACACCGTGGGGACGCTCGCGTGCGCGAACTTCGAATGCTCCGCGAACGTGCGGCGGCGCCCTGCGCTCGCGTACATCGGCTTCGACCTGGAGGCGGAGCGCCGGCGGAGGATCGCGGCGCTGCAGGAGCGGGTCGCCAACTTCGTCCGCAACGTCCGCGACGGGGACTGAGCCGCTCGCACCGGCCTGCGGCTGCGCTCAGCGACGGCGCTCCTGCAGGCCGGTCCCGGGCCGCCACCACAGGATGACGAGCTGACCGTCCTCGACGGTGGTGAGGACGACCTCGGTCACCTCGAGCCGGAACGCCCCGGATTCCGGCGCATCGCCCCGCCTCTCCGGGTCCGCGTCCACCAGGACTCCCGCGAGCTTCGCGTCCCCCTCCCCCAGCGAGCCCGTCGGCGGTTCCAGCGTGGGCGAGTGGATGGCCACGCGGGGATCGTGCCGCACGTCCTGTCGCTTGCGCGAGCCGTGCATCATGCCCAGCGTCGCCTCTCCCCCGGCGAACCTCAGCTCCGTGCCGCTGATCCGCGGCGATCCGTCTGCCCGCAGCGTCGCCATCGTCTTGTTCGTTCCCGCGTCGAAGGCGCGGCGCACCGACGCCGCGAACTCCGGGACGTCGGCCTCGACGTCCGCCCATCTCGCCATGGCGTGGACGGTAACGAGAGCCACCGACGTCGCCGCTCCCCCACCTCGGACCGCACAGTCCAGGTTCGGTAGCGTGACCGGACCAGGACGAAGGGAAGGGCGGACGATGCCGACCATCAGGACCGACGATGGCGTGCGTCTCAGCTACACGGAGCACGGCGACCCGGCCGGCGAGCCCGTGGTGCTGATCGCGGGCTTCAAGGCGGCTGCCACCAGCTGGAAGCCGCAGCAGAAGGCGCTGGCCGCGGCGGGCTATCGAGTCCTCTCCCTCGACCGGCGCGGGCACGGGCTCTCCGATCGGCCGACCGCCGGCGCGACGATGGCACGGCACGGGCGGGACCTCGGAGACTTCCTCGGCGCCCTGGCACTCTCGCGCGTCGTGCTGGTGGGCGGCTCGATGGGCGGCAACGTGATCTGGTCCTACGTGTCCTCGTTCGGCACCGGCCGGGTTCGCGCGATCGTCATCGTCGACCAGACGCCGAAGATGCTCAATGCCGCGGACTGGCCGTTCGGGTTCTACGGCTACACCGAGGACAACCGGGACACGCTGTTCGCCGAGACGGTGCCGAATCCGGGCCGCGTCAGCCTGTTCTCCAAGGGTCCCGTCCGGATCGCGCGGCTTCTCCGGGCCCTCGGCGGCGGGGAACGGCGAGAGCTCAGCGAGCTGGAGAGGCAGCTGCTCGGCGACCACGCCCGGGCCGACTGGCGTCCCACCGTGGCCGCGGCCGACGTGCCGGTGCTGTTCGTAGCGGGAAGGGAGAGCGAGTTCTGGCCCGCCGAGCACGCTCCCGCGGCGGCCTCGCTCGCTCGGCGCGGGACCGCCGTCCTCCTCGCCCACGACGGGCACGCCGCCAACATCGAGCAGCCGCGCCGGTTCAACCGCGCACTGCTGCGGTTCCTCTCCCAGCTCTGACCGGACCCTTCCGCGCCGGCCCGCCCCTCCCCCAACAGGCACTTTCGGCTCCAGCAGTAGGACACGCCGACGTCTCGCCTGCTGGAGCCGATTCCGCCTGGGCCCCACGCGGCGTGCTCGTCGCGAGGGAGTGAGGAAGAGCTCTGACGTATCGCTAGGCGGGGAACGCCTTGCCGGGGTTCAGGATGCCGCGCGGGTCGAGCGCGGCCTTGATCGCCCGGTGCAGGTCGAGCACGCGCGGGCCGAGCTCCTCGCCCGCGCCCGGCAGCTTGAGCAGCCCCACCCCGTGCTCCCCCGTGACCGTGCCGCCGAGGGCCAGGCAGTCGGCCACGATCCGGTCGAAGGCGGTCTTGGCTCGCGCCTTGGCGGGCTCGTCGCCCTCCGGCGCGATGATGAGCGGGTGCAGGTTGCCGTCACCGGCATGGGCGATGTTCGCGATCGTCACGTCGTTGTCGGCGGCCGCACGCTGGATCCGCGCAAGCATCTCAGGCACCGCCCCGCGCGGCACGCAGATGTCCTCGGTGAGCACCGGTCCCAGCCGCTCGAGTGCGGGATAGGCGAGCCGTCGCGCTCGGAAGAGCCGCTCGACCTCGCCGGCGTCGATCGCCCGCTCCACGGTCACCGCGCCCGCCTCGCTCATGAGGGCGGCGATCCGCTGGGCCGACTCCTCACCCACTCCCCGGGCTCGTCGACCTTCGCGAGGAGCATCGTGTCCACCTCATGCGGCAGACCCAGGTGCTGCCAGTCGTCGACGGCGCGCAGGCACATCCGGTCCACCAGCTCGAGCGCGGACGGGAGGATGCCGGCGGCCGTGATCGCCGCGACCGCGACGCCCGCGTCCTCGAGTGAGGCGAAGGATCCGACGACGGCGCGCTCCTCGCGCCCGCCCAGCGGCAGGAGCCGCAGGGTGAGCTCGACGATGATCCCCAGCGTTCCCTCTGAGCCGACCAGGAGACCGGTGAGGTCGTAGCCCACGACGCCCTTGGCGGTGGTCCGGCCGAGCGACACGAGACTGCCGTCCGCGAGCACCACCTTGAGGCCGAGAACGTAGTCGCGCGTCACCCCGTACTTGACGCAGCAGATGCCGCCCGCGTTGGTAGCGGCGTTGCCGCCGATCGTCGAGATGGCCGAGCTGGCGGGATCAGGCGGATACCAGAGGCCGTGTTCCGCGACCGTGGCCCGCAGCACGTCACCGATCACACCGGGCTGGGCGACCACGTAGCGCTCGGTCTCGTTGATCTCGAGCACGGCGGTCATCCGCTCCAGCGAGACGACGATGCTGTTCTCGACGGCGTTCGCTCCGCCGGAGAGGCCGGTGCCGGATCCGCGCGGGACGACGCGGAGGCCGGTGTCCCCGGCGATCCGCACGACGGCGGCCACCTCTTCGGCCGTCTCGGCCAGCACCACCGCGACCGGCGCGGTGTACGGCGCCCACTCGGCGTCGTCGTGGCTGTAGGCCTCGAGCGCGGGCGCGTCGGTGAGCAGCCGCTCGGGCGGGACCACCTCCGCGAGCAGCGCGAGGGCGGACGGAGCGGCGGTGTGCGGAACCATCGGCTAGATCAGTCCGCGCAAGAGCTCTTCGGGGCTGCGACCCTCACGGCGGGCGCGCTGCAGCAGCCGCCTGTGCTCCTCGGTCGTCAGCTGCAGGCTCAGCTCGTGGAGCTCGGGCTCGTCGAGCTCGAACAGCGATGCCGGCTCGGCGGGCTCCGCCTCGGCGGCCACTGCGCTCCCGGCCGGCACGGTGACCCTGACCGGGGATGAGGAGGCTGAGCCGAATCCGGGGCCCGTCGGCACCTCCAGCCCGCGCTGATAGGCCTCCGCAGCGCCACGGGCGCGGACATCGGCCGCCTCGTTGAGCACGTGGCCGACGTGTCCCTTGACCCATTCGAACCGGTAGGTCCTGCCCGCGATCGCCTCGTCCAGCTCCTGCAGCAGGTCGAGGTTCATGACCGGCTTGCCGTCGCCCTTGCGCCAGCCCTTCCGCTTCCACCCGGGCATCCACTTCGTCACCGAGTTGATGACGTACTGGCTGTCGCAGAGGACGAGCAGGTCCTCCCCGGTGTGCTCGGTGGCGCGGAACAGCTCGAGGACGGCCTTGAGCTCGCCCATGTTGTTGGTGCCGTGCTTCCAGCCGCCGGCGGCCCAGCGATCGTCGTCGATGTACCACGCCCAGCCGGCGGGCCCCGGATTGCCGAGGGCGGATCCGTCGGCGGCAGCGGTGATCGTCACCGATCCATCGTAGGGAGAACTCCGCTCTCCCCGAGCCGGGCTGCTGGCGCGGCGGCTGGTGGCATCCCGCGAGACCCCGGGTGGACGGGAGTGACCGACACCGGCACGCTGGGCCCATGGACACCGCCGTCGCGAACCTCTCCACCGCCTTCGTGGATCGCCACCTGCCCGGTGCAAGCGCGATCTTCGTGGGCGGCAGCGCCTCGACGGGACGACGCACGGCGACGAGCGACATCGATCTTCTCGTCTTCGCGCCGGCCGAGGCTTTCGCCAATGCATCGAGCCGTGCCTGGATCGCTCGGGAGCAGGGCGAGCGGTTCGAGGTGTTCGCGTACACGGCCGAGGCGTTCCGGGTGGTGCGAGCGCGACTTCGGCTCGCTGCGTCCGGTGCTGCTCTACCTCCTCGTGGAGGGCATCCCACTGCGCTCGGATCGTGACGCGGACACTCTCCGGATCTGGGCCGGTGAGCGTCTCGAGGCAGGACCGCGGCTGCCCGAACACCAGCTCGACGCGCGGCGCTACCTGCTGACGAGCCTCGTCGACGATCTCCTCGACGCCGATGACCCCTTCACCGCGTCGATGCTCCGCGCCGATCTCGTGCGGGAGCTCGCTCAGTTCCTCCTGCTGGCCTGCAATCGCTGGCTAGGGAGCGGGAAATGGCTCGTGCGCCGGCTGCGCGACTTCGACGACGGGCTCGCCACGCGTCTCGCCGCGGTCGCAGACGAACGGGACTCACAAGTCATAGCCGCCATCACGGCCGAGCCGCTTGCGCCACACGGCGGCCTTCTCGAGGAGGACTTCGTCCGCTGAAGCCAGCGGCGGCCGGCCTCCCGGTCAGTCGGTGCCGGCGTCGAACGCCGCTCCCTCCGAGGCGACGTCCGTGGCGCGCTCGAGGGCGGCGTCCGCGTCCGAGCCGCGCTGCATGATCTCCGCGGACTCCCCGGCTCCAGCTCGCCGACGAGCTCCGCCGTGGCGCCGCCGATCAGGCCGGCGGCCGCGTACTGCTCCAGGCGCGAGCGCGAGTCCGCGATGTCGAGGTTCCGCATCGTGAGCTGGCCGATCCGGTCCCCCGGGCCGAACGCCGAGTCGCCGACCCGCTCCATGGAGAGCCGGTCGGGGTGGTAGCTGAGGGTGGGACCCGTCGTGTCGAGGATTGTGTAGTCGTCGCCGCGGCGCAGGCGCAGCCGGACCTCGCCGGTGACGGCGGAGCCGACCCAGCGCACCAGGGACTCACGCAGCATGAGGGACTGGGGGTCGAGCCAGCGTCCCTCGTACATGAGGCGGCCGAGCCGGCGGCCCTCCGCGGAGTAGTTCGCGATGGTGTCCTCGTTATGGATCGCGTTGAGCAGCCGCTCGTAGGCGATGTGCAGCAGAGCCATGCCGGGCGCCTCGTAGATGCCGCGGCTCTTCGCCTCGATGATGCGGTTCTCGATCTGGTCGGAGACCCCGAGGCCGTGCCGGCCGCCGATCGCGTTGGCCTCGAGCACGAGCGCGACGGCATCCGGGAACTCGGCTCCGTTGATCGCGACGGGACGCCCCGCCTCGAAGCGCACGGTGACCTCCTCGGTGGCGACCTCGACGTCGTCCCGCCAGGTGGGCAGGCCCATGATCGGCTCGACGATGTCGAGGCCCGAGCTCAGCTCCTCGAGGCGCTTGGCCTCGTGGGTGGCGCCCCAGATGTTCGCATCCGTGCTGTACGCCTTCTCGGTGGAGTCCCGGTACGGGAAGCCATGGGCGACGAGCCACTCGCTCATCTCGGTGCGGCCGCCCAGCTCGCCGACGAACTGGGCGTCTAGCCACGGCTTGTAGACGCGGAGCCGCGGGTTCGCCATCAGGCCGTAGCGGTAGAACCGCTCGATGTCGTTGCCCTTGTAGGTGGAGCCGTCGCCCCAGATGTCGACGTCGTCCTCCTTCATGGCGCGCACGAGCATGGTGCCCGTCACGGCGCGGCCGAGGGGTGTTGTGTTGAAGTAGGTCTTGCCGCCGGAGCGGATGTGGAAGGCGCCGCACTGCAGGGCGACAAGGCCCTCCTCCACGAGGGCGCTCTTCGCGTCGACGAGGCGGGCGAGCTCCGCCCCGTAGGCGGTGGCGCGTCCCGGGACGGCGGCGATGTCCGGCTCGTCGTACTGGCCGATGTCCGCGGTGTAGGCGCACGGCACGGCGCCCTTCTCCCGCATCCAGGCCACCGCACACGAGGTGTCGAGGCCGCCGGAGAACGCGATGCCGACGCGCTCGCCGACGGGAAGACTGCTCAAGACCTTGGACATACCGTCAACCCTAGGGCGAGCCGTCGCCCGTCCCGGAATGCTGGCCCGCCCCGGAAGGGTCAGGGCGAGGGGACGGTCTCGTCCCAGCCGTCCTGACGTGCGAGGAGCCGTGACCGCTCCTTGAGGTACCCGGCGAGCGGCACCCGGCCCTGGCGCGGCGCCCACTGGACCGTCACGATGCCTTCCGCGAGCAGCAGGGGGCCGGAGCCCGCTGTCAGGGATTCGGCGTCGAGGGCGAGCTCGTCCGCGTCGAAGTTGACGACCTCGCCGGCCGCGAAGCCGCTCTCGAGGGCGGTGCGCCGGATCTGCCGCCGCTGCTCCCCCGACACGGACTGGAAGTTCGGATGGCCTGGCGCGACGGCGCGCGTCACCGAGCCCGCCGCGAAGAGCCGGAGCTCGCGGTCGAGGAGCAGCACTCCCAGCCGCCACACCCTCCCGCGCGGCACGAGCACCATGCCGCCGCCGAGTCCGAAGATGCCGCGCTTCCGCTCGAAGCGGCCGAGCGCCTCGTCGCGCGCACCGTGCTCCTCGAGCCAGGCCGTCGTGCGCTGGAGCATCGCCGCCAGCTCCGGGTAGGTCGCCTCCGTGGACACCGCGCTCCTCCCGCCGCTCGCAGACTACGGGAACCGCGGTGCCGGATCCTGAATCGCACACAGGCCGTGCGCCCGGCGGCTCAGCCCACGCGCTCCAGGAAGCCGAGGGCGGCGTCGCGGAACGCGCGCGAGGTCGGGGCGTTGAAGTGGTTGCGTCCTGGAATCTCGAAGAATTCCCCCGCGGGGGTGCTCGCCGCAAGCTGGCGGGACGCCTCCAGGATCCGGTCCTCACTGCCCGTCGCGAACAGGACCGGCTGCCGCGGCGGGTTGTCCGGATCCGGCTGCGCCCCGCCCTGCATCCCCTCGACGAGCGCGACCAGGGCGTGCAGATCGTTGCTCGGGATGGCCGACGCCATGGTCAGGTACGCCTGCGTGAGCCGGTCCTCGACTGGAGTGCCGTCCGCAAGGAACCGGTTGGCTTGGTCCACGCGGAACCGGGTGAGGGGCGTTCCGTCGGGGATGCCGCCGAACACGGCGCGGCTGATGTGCACCGGCAGCTCGAGGGCGGCGTGCCAACCGACGCGGGCCCCGAGCGAGTATCCGACGAAGGACACGTCGTCGAGGAGGTAGGTGTCGAGCACCACGCCCACGTCGGCCACCAGCGCGTCCATCGTGTAGGCCTCGGGCTCGTGCGGCTTGGTGCTGCCGCCGTGCCCGCGCTGGTCCATCCCGACCACGCGGTAGCCGGCCCGCACAAGCTCCCGCACCCAGCCGGTCCGCAGCCAGTTGGCGACGAACGAGGACGAGAAGCCGTGCACGGCGAAGACGACCGGAGCGGCCGGGTCCTCGCCGAACTCATAGGTGGCGATGGAGATGCCGTCGGCGGTGAGGACGGCCCGGGGCGGCGGCGGCGCGGGAAGCAGAGACATCGCGCCCATCCTGGCGGATCGGCTCCGGGAGAGGGAGGCCCTCCCGCCTGCCGGAAGGGCATCGGGTCAGCGGCGCTTGCCCTCGCGGAGCATCTCGATCGCGGACAGGATGCGCGAGTCCCGGGTCTCCTGCTTCTTGGCGTCGGTGATCCAGGTGACGTAGGCCTGCTGGTGGCTGGGTGCCAGACCGGCGAAGAACCCCGCCGCGGCAGGATCGGCGTCGAGCGCGGTGCGGAGGTCCGCCGGCGCCTCCACGACGCGCGGAGCGTCATCGCGCGTGAGCGTCACGGTGACGGTCTGTCCGGCCGCGACGCCGGCGGCCGTGCGGTTCTCGGCGCTGAGCGGGACCATGACACGTCCCCGGTACGGGCTCACTGTGCTGCGATAGGTGTGCCCCCCGACGGAGACGATCACCGCGACGCGCTTGCCGCCGAGCGCCTCGAGGGTGCCATCGGGGACCGGGATTCCCGTCGCGGACTTCCCCTCCTGCTCGATCGTGGACTCGAAGGTCACCGATTCCGCCATGCCTCAGCTCTCCCCGAATCCGGACCGCACCAGAGCGCCGAGCGCACCCACGGCCTCCGCCGCCTGCGGGCCGGTCGCGGACAGTTCTACCGCGTCGCCGGCGGTCAGGCCGAGCGACATGATCCCCAGGAGGCTCTTCGCGTCCACGCCGTTCACCGTGACCTGGGCGTCGAAGGAGCCTGCGAGCTTCACGAACTCCGCGGCGGGGCGGGCGTGCAGACCCTCCCGATTGACCAGGGTCGCGGTCTCCGTCACCGGGCCGGACTGCGCTGCCACCGGGGATCCCGACGGTGACGCCCCGCCGGGCGGGCTGGAGCCGGCACCGGCCCGCTGCAGCTCCGCTCCGCGCGCCGACTCCCCTGCTGCGACGACGTCGTCGAGGCTTCCGCCGCCCTCTGCCGCGACGGCCCCGGCGACCGCACCCTCCACCAGCGGAGCGTCGACGATCCGCACGCGAGACGGGTCCTCGAGGAAGTCCAGGGCCGTCTCGGCGGTGAGAATCGCGGAGCCGAGGTCACAGAAGATGGCCACGCCGTCCCCGTGGTCGGCCTCGTCGATGGCCGCTGTGACGCGGTCGAAGCTCGTGCCGATGCCGCCCTCGTCGGTCCCCCCGGCGGCCACCAGCGCCACCGTCGGGGCCATCTGCCGCGCCAGCTCGACGAGGCCCTCGGCGATCTTCGCGCTGTGCGAGACGAGGACGAGCCCCACGGAGGCCACGTCAGGCCGCCGTATCCGCCGCCGCGCGCAGGATCAGGGCCGAGGACTGGGCGCCGGGATCGCGATGGCCGATGGCGCGCTCGCCGAGGTAGCTGGCGCGCCCCTTGCGGGCCACCAGCGGCTCGGTCTCCGCGGCGCCGCGCTCGGCGGCCGAGGCTGCGGCGTCCAGGATGGCGCCGACCTCCGCCCCCTCCTGCTCCGCGGCCGCGGCCGCGTCCACCGCCGGGGTCCAGGCGTCGACCATCGTCTTGTCGCCCGGCTCCGCCTTTCCCCGGCTGACGATCCCGTCGCGGGCGGCCGTGAGGGCCGCGACGAGGGCGGCGGGGTCCAGCTCCCCGGAGTCCTTCACCGCCGCGGACGCCTTCAGATACGCGGTCCCGTAGAGCGGACCCGCCGCACCGCCCACCGTGGAGATGAGAGTCGTGGCGACGAGCTTGAGGACGTCGGCGGGAGTCGCGTCCGGGGCGAGCCCGTCGAGCTTGCCGAGCACGGCGGTGAAGCCGCGGTCCAGATTCTCGCCGTGGTCCCCGTCGCCGATCTCGCGATCGAGTCGCACCAGCTCCGCCCGGTTCTCGGCGATCACCGCCGCCGTGGCGCGCACCCAGGCCAGCACCCAGTCCGTGCCGAGCGCCATCCGCGTCACCGGCCCCACCGGAGCGCGGCGGTCTGCACCGGCGCATCCCAGAGCTCGGTGAGCTCGTCGTCGAGCTTCAGCACGGTGATCGAGAAGCCCTGCATCTCGAGGGAGGTGACGTAGTTGCCGATCAGCGTGCGGTCCACAGTGATGCCCCGGCCCGTCAGCACCTCGGCGGCGTGCCGGAAGGCGATGTAGAGCTCCACGAGCGGAGTCCCGCCCATTCCGTTCACGAACAGCAGCACCCGGTCGCCGTCGCTGAAGGGGAGGTCCTCGAGGATCGGACCGAGCATGCGGTCGACGATCGCATCGGCCGGCTCCATCGGGATGCGCTCGCGGCCGGGCTCTCCGTGGATGCCGATGCCGATCTCGATCTCGTCCTCACCGATGTCGAAGCTCGGCACCCCGGCGTGCGGCACGATCGGCGCGGTGAGCGCGACACCCATCGACCGGACGTTGGCGTTGACCTTCTCAGCGACGGCGGTCACCGCGTCCAGGTCGTCGCCACGCTCCGCGGCCGCGCCCGCGATCTTCTCCACCAGGACCGTTCCGGCGACTCCGCGGCGGCCGGCCGTGTACAGGGAGTCCTTGACCGCGACGTCGTCGTTGACGATCACCGAGCGGACCTCGATGTCCTCAGCGGAGGCGAGGTCGGCTGCCGTCTCGAAGTTGAGCACGTCGCCCGTGTAGTTCTTGACGATGTGCAGCACCCCTGCGCCGCCGTTGACGGCCTGAGTGGCCGCCAGGATCGGGTCCGGCGTCGGCGAGGTGAAGACGGCGCCGGGGACCGCAGCGTCGAGCATCCCGTAGCCGACGAAGCCCCCGTGCAGGGGCTCGTGACCGCTTCCTCCGCCCGAGACCAGGCCGACCTTGCCCTGCTTCGGCGCGTCCGCGCGGACGATGAAGATCGGGTCGGTGTGCACCTCGAGCAGGCCGGGGTGGGCGGCGGCGATGCCGGAGACGGCCTCCTCCACCACGGTGCGCGGATTGTTGATGAGCTTCTTCATCGAAACTGCTCCTGTTCTCGCACGGATGACGGGCGTCCCCGCCGGACCACACGCTACGCCCACGGCGAGGCGCCACCCAAGAGCCGTCCAGTCCCCATCCGGCTCCCCGCAGGAACGACGGATGCCGCTCGGGGAATTCGCCTCTTATCCCGGCAAATCCCTGGGTCTATGGTGAGAACGGCCGCATGGGGGCGGCCTGATGCCTCGGCATCATCACCCGGTCAGGAAGGAATGTCGGAGTGGACAATCTGGGAACCATCTTTCTCTCTGAAGTCGTCGGGACAGCGATGCTGCTGCTCCTCGGTGCTGGCGTCGTCGCGAACGTCATCCTCACCAAGAACAAGGGGTTCGGCGGCGGCTGGCTCCTGATCAACTTCGGCTGGGGACTCGCGGTCTTCGCCGGTGTGACGGTGTCCTACGCCTCCGGCGCGCACCTCAACCCGGCCGTCACGCTGGGCCTCGCCGCTGCCGGGAAGATCGACAGCGACAACCCGTTCCTCACGGTGATCGTCTACATCGTCGCCCAGCTGATCGGCGCGTTCATCGGCGCCGTCCTCGCCTGGCTGGCGTACAAGAACCACTTCGACGAGGAGCCCGACCCCGCCGCGAAGCTCGGCGTGTTCTCGACCGGCCCGGCCATCCGCAGCTACGCGTGGAACCTCATCACCGAGATCATCGGCACGTTCGTCCTGGTCTTCGTCGTCATCGGCTTCGGCAAGGGTGGGGATCCCGACACGAACACGCCGGCGGGACTCGCGGCCCTCGGCGCCCTGCCCGTCGCGTTCCTCGTGGTCGCGATCGGCGCATCGCTCGGTGGCCCCACCGGCTACGCGATCAACCCGGCGCGTGACCTCGGCCCCCGCATCGCGCACGCCCTCCTGCCCATCCGCGGCAAGGGCAGCAGCGACTGGAGCTACTCCTGGGTGCCGATCGTCGGCCCCATCATCGGCGGTGTCCTCGCCGGCTGGCTCTCCCTGGTGCTGCTCCCCGCCGCATCCTGATCCACCCATACGCCTGATAACGAAGGAGTTACTCCGTGGCGGACTACATCATCGCAATCGACCAGGGCACGACCAGCACCCGCGCCATCGTCTTCGACCACTCGGGGTCGATCGTCTCGACCGGCCAGAAGGAGCACGAGCAGATCTTCCCGCGGGCCGGCTGGGTCGAGCACGACCCGATGGAGATCTGGAACAACACTCGCGAGGTCATCGGCCAGGCGCTGTCCAAGGCCGACATCACGCGGCACGACATCCAGGCGGTCGGCATCACCAACCAGCGCGAGACCGCGGTGGTGTGGGACAAGACGACCGGCAAGCCCGTCTACAACGCGATCGTGTGGCAGGACACCCGCACGCAGAGCATCGTGGACCGGCTCGCCAACGGCGACGTCGAGCGCTACAAGGAGAAGGTCGGGCTGCCGCTCGCCACCTACTTCTCGGGCACGAAGATCGTCTGGATCCTGGAGAACGTCGACGGCGCCCGCGAGAAGGCGGAGGCCGGCGACCTGCTGTTCGGCACCACCGACACGTGGGTCCTCTGGAACCTCACCGGCGGTGTCGACGGCGGCGTGCACGCGACCGACGTGACCAACGCCTCGCGCACCCTCTTCATGGACCTCGAGACGCTGGCCTGGGACGACTCGATCCTCGCCGACTTCAACGTCCCGAGGTCGATGCTCCCCGAGATCCGCAGCTCCTCCGAGGTCTACGGCCAGGTCGAGGCGTCCAGCCTGCTCCGCGAGGTGCCGGTCGCCGGCATCCTCGGCGACCAGCAGGCCGCGACGTTCGGCCAGGCGGCGTTCGACACCGGCGAGTCGAAGAACACCTACGGCACGGGCAACTTCCTCATCTTCAACACGGGTGAGGAGATCATCCGCTCGAAGAACGGCCTCCTCACGACGCTCGGGTACAAGCTGGGCGACGCGAAGCCGCACTACGCGCTCGAGGGATCGATCGCCGTGACGGGATCGCTCGTCCAGTGGCTGCGCGACAACCTCGGCATGATCAAGAGCGCGGCCGAGGTCGAGGAGCTGGCGAAGACGGTCGACGACAACGGCGGCGTGTACATCGTCCCCGCGTTCTCCGGTCTCTTCGCGCCGTACTGGCGGCCCGACGCGCGCGGCGCGATCGTGGGCCTCACCCGGTACGTCAACAAGGGCCACATCGCGAGGGCCGCCCTGGAGGCGACCGCGTTCCAGACCCGCGAGGTGCTGGACGCGGTCAACGCAGACTCCGGCGTCGACCTGACCGAGCTGAAGGTGGACGGCGGCATGATCGCCAACAACACCCTCATGCAGTTCCAGGCCGACATCCTCGGCGTGCCGGTCGTGCGGCCCGTCGTCGCGGAGACCACGGCCCTCGGCGCCGCCTACGCCGCGGGACTGGCCACCGGGTTCTGGAAGGACCTGGACGACCTCCGCGGCAACTGGCAGGAGGACAGCCGGTGGACTCCGAACATGGAGGACACCGAGCGTGAGCGCCAGCTGCGGCTCTGGAAGAAGGCCGTCACGAAGACCTTCGACTGGGTCGACGAGGACGTGCAGTAGCCCGCTGACCTGACCCGCCCAGTTCTGCGGCAACTCGCCACTGAGTTGCCGCAGAACTGGGCATCTCGCGTTAACGAGGAGGTCGCGGCTGTGGAGAACGCCGCTGCCGCGGCCGGCGCGCTGGCATCCTCCCCGGCGTGAAGCGTCAACGCCCCCACCTGCCCGCCCCGATCTCCACCACACGGCACGCTCTGAGCGCGGGTCTCAGCCCCGGGATGATGCGCTCGCCGCACTGGGACGCGTCGGTGTGGGGTGTTCGCGCCGCCGGCACGGCGGTGTCGCTGGAGGCACGGTGCCGGCTGTATGCGGCGCGCCTGCCCGATGCGTTCTTCAGCCACCGGACGGCGGCGGCGCTCCTCGGCCTTCCGCTTCCTCCGGGGCCCGACGACGTGCTGGACATGTCCGTGGCCGCCCCTGACCGCGCGCCCCACGCGAAGGGCCTGTCGGGACACAGCCTCGTTCTAGAGGAGAACGACCTCGTCGTCGTCGACGGGCTGCGGGTGACGAGGCCGGCCCGGACATGGTTCGACCTGGGCAAGGAGCTCGCCGTGCCGGATCTGGTCGTCGCGGGCGACCGCATCCTCTCCCGAGCCGCTCCTCTGGGCACCCGCGCCGACCTCGCCGCCATGGTGGAGGATCACCCCGGGGAGCGCGGTGTCCGGCGCCTGGCGACGGCACTGGCACTGATCCGGGAGGGCACCGAGTCGCCCCAGGAGTCCCGGCTGCGGACGATCCTGATGCAGGGCGGGCTGCCGGAACCGGCGGTGAACCTCGACATCCACGACGAGCGCGGCAGATTCCTCGGTCGTGGCGACCTCGTCTACGTCGCCGAGCGCCTCGTCATCGAATACCAGGGCGACTACCACCGGGACAAGGCTCAGTGGAGACGGGACATGTCGCGTCGCGCCGCCCTGGAGGCGGCCGGATGGCGGGTCCTCGAGCTGAACGCTGACGACCTTCGTGATCCGGCGCTGCTCGTCGCCCGAGTACGGGACCTCCTGCTGCGCTGAGTCGCCCACTTCTGTGGCAACTCGGCGCCGACTTGCCGCAGAACTGGGCGGCTCACTGAGGGGAACGTCCGGGGCGCTGAGTGGCGGCGGTCCAGGCGTCGAGCTTCGCAAGGGCGGCGCCGCTGTCGATCGCCTCCGCCGCCGTCGCCATCCGCTCTGAGAGGCGCGCCGTGATCGGGCGGCCCGCCGCCTCCGGGTCGTGGGAGAGGTCCCAGGCGGCGAGGGCGGCGGCGGCGTTGAGCAGCACGATGTCCCGCACGGGACCGGATGCCCCGCCGAGAACCGCGCGGGCCGTCGCGGCGTTCTCCGCCGGCGACCCGCCCTGCAGGTCCGCGATGGAGGCGCGCGGGAGGCCGAGCTCGCGCGGATTGAGGTCGTGCTCGGTGACCGCTCCCCCGCTGACCTCCCAGATGTGGCTGTGCCCGGTAGTCGTCAGCTCGTCGAGGCCGTCGTCGCCACGGAAGACGAGAGCGGTGGCGCCGCGGGTCTGGAACACGCCGACCAGGAGCGGGATGACCTCGGCCCGGGCCACGCCGACCGCATTGGCCTCCGGGCGCGCCGGGTTGCAGAGGGGGCCGAGGAAGTTGAAGACCGTCGGCACGCCCAGCTCGCCGCGGACGACGCCCGCGTGCTTGAAGCCGGGGTGGAAGGCGGACGCGAAGACGAAGGTGATGCCGACCTCCTCCAGCACCCGGGCGACCCGCGCGGGGTCCAGCGTGAGGTCGATCCCGAGCGCCCCGAGCACGTCGCTCGACCCGGAGGCGGAGCTAGCGGCCTTGTTGCCGTGCTTGACCACCCTCGCGCCGGCCGCCGCTGCCACGACGGCCGCCATCGTGGAGACGTTGACGGTGCGGAATCGGTCGCCGCCCGTGCCGACGATGTCGAGCACGTCCGACGAGACCTCGAGGGGAACGGCGTGCTCGAGGATCGCGTCGCGGAACCCGACGACCTCGTCGACGCTCTCCCCTTGGCCCGCAGTGCCACCAGGAAGCCGGCCAGCTGGGCGGGAGATGCCTCCCCGAGCATGACCTGCTCCATGGCCCAGGTGGAATCGGCGATGGAGAGGTCCTCCCCCTCGAGGAGGGAGCCGATCAGCGCGGACCAGGTGGGCGTCGGAAGCATGCCCCGATCCTAATGAGCGCGCCGCACGCGCCTTTCGGATGCCCTCGGCGACGGAATCCGCGCCGCTTCCATGCCCTTCGGTAACGAACCGCTGGGAAGGGGCAGACAGGGCTGCCGAATGCGAAGCGGTGTCGTGGCGATCCACCATAATGAGAGATGTGAGCAGCGCGTCAGTCCTCCAGTCGACAAGCGCTCCGGTCGTCAATCGCTCCAACCCCATCGCGGTCGGAACGATCGTCTGGCTCGGCAGCGAGGTCATGTTCTTCGCGGGCCTGTTCGCGATCTACTTCACCCTCCGAGGTGTGGCGCCGGACATGTGGGCCGCGGAGACGCAGCACCTCAACTTCCCGTACTCGCTGACGAACACGATCATCCTGGTGCTGAGCTCCTTCACCTGCCAGATGGGCGTCTTCGCGGCGGAGCGGCTGCAGCCCCGCGCGACGAGCATGTGGCGCTGGGGCATGGTCGAGTGGTTCTTCCTCACCTATGCCATGGGCGCGATCTTCGTCTCCGGTCAGATCCTCGAGTACGCCACCCTGGTGAGCGAGGGCATCACGCTCTCCTCCAACGCCTACGGCTCGGCGTTCTACCTGACCACGGGCTTCCACGGCCTCCACGTCACCGGCGGCCTGCTCGCCTTCCTGCTCGTCATCGGCCGCGCCTTCGCGGTCAAGAACTTCGGACATCGCGAGGCCACCAGCGCCATCGTGGTGTCGTACTACTGGCACTTCGTCGACGTCGTGTGGATCGGCCTGTTCGCCGTCATCTACGTCCTGAGATAGGGAACGGATCGAATTGGCACCCCGAATGCAGAACGAACGACGCCGCTCCTCGCGTCGGCGGGGCCGACGCTCGCCGCTGGCGACCGTCGCGCTGATCGCGCTGGGCCTCGTCTTCACCGGCACCGGCTACACGCTCTTCACCGCATCGTCGTCCTCGGACGGCGCGGCCGCGGCATCCCAGGAGAGCGTCGAAGAGGGCAAGAAGCTGTTCGCCGCCAACTGCGCCACCTGCCACGGCATGGCACTGCAGGGCACCGAGGCCGGGCCGACCCTGATCGGTGTGGGCGCCGCCTCCGTCGACTTCCAGGTGGGCACCGGCCGCATGCCGCTGTCCAACACGGGCCCGCAGGCGCCGGAGAAGCCGGTGCTCTTCGACGACGACCAGGTGCAGGCGCTGGCGGACTACGTCGCCTCCGTCTCCCCCGGTCCTGCCCAGCCGGACGAGCAGTACCTCGACGCCGCCGGTGACGCCACGCGCGGCGCCGAGCTGTTCCGCATCAACTGCGCCATGTGCCACAACGTGGCCGGCGCCGGTGGCGCTCTGACGGAGGGCAAGTACGCGCCCTCGCTGCAGGGCACCTCCGCCAAGCACATCTACGAGGCGATGGTCACCGGCCCCCAGAACATGCCGGTGTTCAACGACGCGAACCTCACACCCGAGGACAAGCGCGACATCATCACCGCCCTCAAGTACAACGAGACGAACCCCTCGCCTGGTGGATTCGAGCTCGGCTCACTCGGACCGGTCGCCGAAGGCATGTTCGCGTGGATCTTCGGCCTGGGCGCGATCATCGCGCTCACGGTCTGGATCACCGCGCGCTCGAACTAGTCGACGACCTGCAACACAGCGGAAGGACAGCAATGGCGAACGAGGGACACGGCTCGGAAGTCGTTCCAGTCGACTCGTCGCACGGCGTCCCGGCATCGCCCGGCACGCTGGTGGTCGCGCCGGACGCGATCGAGAACCCGGGACTGCCGCCGCACCGCGAGCGGATCACCGACCTCGATCCGAAGGCCGACCGGCGCAACGAGCGCGGGGTCTCCCTGCTCTTCTACCTGTCGCTGGTCTTCAGCGTCCTCGCGATCGTCGCGTATTTCGCTGTGCCGATCGTCCCGGACAACCCGGACTCGGTCCGGCTCAACACCCTCTTCCTCGGCCTCGCGATCGCCCTCGCACTGCTGACCATCGGTGTGGCGACCGTCCACTGGGGCAAGGCCCTGATGGCGAGCCACGAGACGGTCGAGATGCGGCACCCGACCCGTGGCCGCGAGTCGACGCGGGCCCGAGCGGTCGAGATCTTCGACCTGGCAAACAAGGAGTCCGGCTTCGGCCGCCGCTCGCTGCTCCGCAACTCGCTCATCGCGGCTCTCGTCGCGGTGCCGCTGCCGGCGATCTTCCTCTTCCGCGACCTCGCGCCGAAGGACAACGACCCGGCCGCCAAGCTCTCCCACACGATGTGGAAGAAGGGCACCCGCCTCACGCGTGACCCCTCCGGCACCCCGATCCTCGCCGCCGATGTCACGCTCGGCTCCGTCTTCCACGTGGTGCCCGAGGGCCTCACGCAGGAAGAGCAGGAGAACTACCTCGAGGAGAAGGCCAAGGCGGCCGTGCTCCTCATGCGCCTCAAGCCGGAGGACCTCCAGGTCTCCCCGGTCGCGAGACCTGGAACTACGACGGGATCGTCGCGTACTCCAAGATCTGCACCCACGTCGGCTGCCCGGTGGCACTCTATGAGCAGCAGACCCACCACCTGCTCTGCCCCTGCCACCAGTCGCAGTTCGACATCACCCGCGAAGCGGCGGTCATCTTCGGCCCCGCCAAGCGTCCCCTGCCCCAGCTGCCGATCTCGGTGGACAGCGAAGGCTACCTGATCGCACAAAGCGATTTCCACGAGCCCGTTGGGCCTAGCTTCTGGGAGCGTCGCGGTGACTACAACGTCTGACACCCGTACCCCTACTCCGGCCGCCACCGCGGCCTCCCCGGCATGCGAGTCACCGGGGCCGTGTCGAACTACATCGACGAGCGCACGAGCATCTCGGGCTTCGTCAAGGAGCTGGGCCGCAAGGTCTTCCCCGATCACTGGTCCTTCATGATCGGCGAGGTGGCGCTCTGGTGCTTCGTCATCATCCTGCTGTCGGGCACCTTCCTCACCTTCTTCTTCCAGGCGTCGATGACCGAGGTCGTCTACGACGGCTCCTACACGCCGCTCAAGGGCCTGTCGATGTCGGCGGCGATGGATTCGACCTTGAACATCTCGTTCGACGTCCGGGGCGGACTGCTCATGCGGCAGGTGCACCACTGGGCGGCGCTGCTGTTCATCGCCTCCATCGGCCTGCACATGCTCCGCGTCTTCTTCACCGGCGCGTTCCGCAAGCCGCGCGAGCTCAACTGGCTCATCGGCTTCGTGCTCTTCGTCCTCGCGATGGCCGAGGGCTTCACCGGCTACTCGCTGCCGGATGACCTGCTCTCGGGCAACGGCCTCCGCATCATCGACGGCATGGTGAAGGGCGTCCCGGTCATCGGCACGTGGATCTCCTACCTGCTGTTCGGCGGCGAGTTCCCGGGCACCCAGATCGTGGGCCGCCTCTACACGCTGCACATCCTGCTGCTGCCGGCCGTCGTGGTCGCGCTCATCGGACTGCACATGGTGTTCCTGATCGTGCACAAGCACACCCAGTTCCCTGGCCCGGGCAAGACCAACGACAACGTCGTCGGCTACCCGATCCTCCCGGTGTACGGCGCGAAGATGGCCGGCACGTTCTTCCTGGTCTTCGGCGTCATCGTCGCGATCGCGTCGCTGTTCGCGATCAACCCGATCTGGAACTACGGGCCCTACGACCCCTCCCCGTGTCGGCGGGCACACAGCCCGACTGGTACATCGGCTTCGCCGACGGCGCACTGAGACTCGTGCCACCGGGCTGGGAGATCGTGCTGTTCAACACCTGGACCGTCTCGCTCAACATCCTGGTCCCGTTGCTCGTGCTGCCCCTGTTCCTCGGCGCCGTCGCGATCTACCCCTTCCTGGAGGCGTGGATCACCGGCGACAAGCGGGAGCACCACCTGCTCGACCGCCCGCGCAACGTGCCGACCCGCACCGCGATCGGCGCGGCCGGCCTGACGTTCTACATGATGCTGTTCTTCGCAGCGTCCTCCGACCTCATCGCGACGCACTTCAAGATGAGCATGGAGAACGTCATCCACACGCTGCAGTTCCTGCTGATCGTGGGTCCGTTCATCGCCTACTTCCTCACCAAGCGCATCTGCATCGCGCTCCAGAAGAAGGACCGCGAGATGGCGCTGCACGGCTACGAGTCGGGCCGCATCGTCCGGCTGCCGGGCGGCGAGTTCATCGAGGTGCACCAGCAGCTCGACGACTACGAGCGCTGGCGCCTCGTGAGCTTCAACGACTACAAGCCGCTGATGATCCGCCCGAACGCCCGTGGACAGATCAGCCCGTTCGAGCGCGTGCGCTCGGTGCTGAGCCGCTGGTACTTCGAGGACCGGATTACCCCGGTCACCGCGGGCGAGCTCGCCGCTCAGTCCCACGGCGACCACGGCGGTCACGACCTGGAGGCGTCGGAGATGGCGACGCTCGGCCAGGGCGTGGGCGCTCCCCCGCACACCAACCCCTGATCCTCGGATCTTCCGCAGGCCGTCCTGGCTCGTCCAGGGCGGCCTGCGGCGTATCCGGGACACCACGTCCGCTGCGGCCTCTCAGTCAGCCGGACGATCGACGCGAGGAGGACCACGATGGCTCAGCCAATCCGGCGCAGCTCCGGCATCCTGCTGTTCCGGCGCACTTCCGAGCTCGAGGTGCTCCTCGCGCACATGGGCGGCCCGTTCTGGCAGCGGAAGGACGCAGGCGCGTGGACCATCCCGAAGGGTGAGCCGGAGGAGGGCGAGGATGCCCTCCAGACGGCCGAGCGGGAGTTCCGTGAGGAGCTGGGCCTGCCGGTGCCGGCGGGCCCTCGTATCGACCTCGACGAGGTCAAGCAGTCGGGTGGCAAGGTGGTCCACGCCTGGGCCGTCGAGGGTGACCTGGATCCGGAGGCGATCGTCCCCGGCACGTTCGAGCTGGAGTGGCCGCCGCGGTCGGGGCGCACCGCGACCTTCCCCGAAATCGACCGCGTGGCCTGGATGCCGCCGGCCAGGGCGTCCGAGCTGATCCTGACGGCCCAGCGCGCCTTCCTGAGCCGTTTGCAGGACGTCCTGGCGGCGGAGTAGCGCCACTCCCCGGCCGGCGGCGCGGCCTCTGCACCGAGCGCACCGGACCCTCACCGAACGCACCCCGTGCCACCGAGCGCACCCCGTCTACAGGGTGCGCTCGGTGCTTCGAGGTGCGCTCGATGCACGGTCAGCGCGCTCGGTGCTTCGGGGTGCGCTCGCTGGACGGGTCAGCGCGTTCGGTTCTTTGAGGTGCGCTCGATTGACGGTCAGTGCACTCGGTGCTTCGAGGTGCGCTCGACCCCAGGCTGAAGGGAGGACGGCCTCCGCTCGCTGCCGAGCGCGCCCCGAGACACCGAGCGCGCGCCGAGCGCGCCCCGTAGACGCACCGCGCTCGTCGTCAGGCACCGCGCTCGGCGGCATGCCCCGCGCTCGAGAGGAGAGCGCAACCGGCCCCCGGCGCAAACGCGCGCGGTTCTCCACGACAGGCGCGCGCTACTCCACCCGCCGAGCGCGCCCCGAGACACCGAGCGCGCGCCGAGCGCGCCCCGTAGCGACGAGCGCGCCCCGTAGACGCACCGCGCTCGTCGTCTCGCACCGCGCTCGGCGGCACGGCCCGCGCTCAGCGATCGGCAAGGCAGCCGCAGCGCCCCAAGCCAGCACGCGCGACGGGCGAGGCGGCCCCACTGGCGTCACCCAGCACGGCCGACGCCGGCCCCCACTCACGCGACTCCCGGGCACACCGTGACCACCGCATCCTCTCAAGCGACCGGACCCCCGCCGCGCTCCACCGCCCGCAACCAAACGCCGGCGCCGCACAGGCCGCCCACTCCCCCACCACAACGGAAAGCGGGCGGCTCCCTCTGGGAACCGCCCGCTTCACACTCCAACGCCGCGTCAGCGGGCGAAGAACCCCCGGTAGTACTCGTAGACCCAGCCGACGATCATGACGAGGAACAGGCCCACGCCGACGAACGTGATCCAGAACCCGACGGCCAGACCGAGGAAGCCCAGCGCTGCGGATGCCGCCAGGCCGATCGGCCACCAGCTCCACGGGCTGAAGAAGCCCAGCTCCGGGTCGCCGTCGTCGATGTTGCCGTCGAGCCGGTCCTCGGGGAGGTCACCGCCCTGCGCGTTGTAGCTGCGCTGCAGGTAGAACCCGATGAACCCCGAGAATACCGAGGCGAGGGACAGACCGACCGTGCCGACGGCTTCGAGCTCGTTGGTGTCGAGGAGCGACCACACCGGGTAGACGACGGCGAGGATGCCGAAGAACAGGCACAGGATCCAGAAGAGGACCGCGTTCAGCCGCATGGACTACTTCACCTCTCCCTTGACGGAGTCGTAGGTCGCCGCCTCGGGCGCGTCCTTCGCCGGCCCGCGGCCGAAGGGCATCTCCGCCTCCGGGTGGTGCAGGTCGAACGCCGGCGACTCCGAGCGGATCCGCGGGATCGAGGTGAAGTTGTGGCGCGGCGGCGGGCAGGACGTCGCCCACTCGAGCGACCGCGCGTAGCCCCACGGGTCGTCGACGGTCACCTTCGGCGCACGACGGGCGGTCACCCACACGTTGTAGAAGAACGGGATCATCGAGGCGCCGAGGATCATGGCGCCGACCGTGGACAGCTGGTTCATCCACGTGACGTTGTCCTCGGGCTGGTACGTGTAGTACCGCCGGGGCATGCCGACCGCGCCGATCCAGTGCTGGACGAGGAAGGTCGTGTGGAACCCGATGAAGAGCATCCAGAAGTGGATCTTGCCCAGACGCTCGTTGAGCATCTTGCCCGTCCACTTCGGCCACCAGAAGTAGAAGCCGGCGAACATCGCGAACACGACCGTGCCGAACACGACGTAGTGGAAGTGCGCCACGACGAAGTAGCTGTCGGAGACGTGGAAGTCGAGCGGCGGCGACGCCAGGATGACGCCGGTGAGCCCGCCGAAGACGAAGGTGATGAGGAAGCCGATCGTCCACAGCATCGGCGTCTCGAACGTCACCGAGCCGCGCCACATGGTTCCGACCCAGTTGAAGATCTTCACGCCTGTCGGGATCGCGATGAGCATCGTCATGAGTGCGAAGAAGGGCAGCAGCACGGAGCCGGTCACGTACATGTGGTGGGCCCACACGGTGGCCGACAGGGCCGCGATGGCGATGGTCGCGTAGACGATCGTCCGGTAGCCGAACAGCGGTTTGCGGCTGAACACCGGGATGACTTCCGTGATGATGCCGAAGAACGGCAGGGCGATGATGTAGACCTCGGGATGCCCGAAGAACCAGAACAGGTGCTGCCACAGGATGGAGCCGCCGAGGTTCGGATCGTAGATGTGCGCTCCGAAGACGCGGTCCGCGCCAAGCGCGAGGAGGGCGGCGGCGAGCACCGGGAACGCGAGGATCACGAGGAGACCCGTGATCAGGGTGTTCCAGGTGAAGACCGGCATCCGGAACATGGTCATGCCGGGCGCGCGCATCGTGATGATCGTGGTGATGAAGTTCACCGAGCCGAGGATCGTGCTGAAGCCGGAGAGGCCGAGGCCGAAGACCCAGAGGTTGCCGCCGAGGCCCGGCGAGTACGCCGAGTCGGACAGCGGCGTGTACGCCGTCCAGCCGAAGTTCGCGGCGCCCTGAGGGGTGAAGAACCCGGACACGGCGATGAGGCTGCCGAAGTTGTACAGCCAGTAGGCGAACGCGTTGAGCCGCGGGAAGGCGACGTCAGGGGCGCCGATCTGCAGCGGCATGATGACGTTCGCGAAACCCGCGAACAGCGGCGTCGCGAACATCAGCAGCATGATCGTGCCGTGCATCGTGAACAGCTGGTTGTACTGGTCGTGCGTGGGCACGATCGCCAGGTTCGGCTCGAACAGCTGCGCGCGGATGACGAGCGCCATCACTCCCCCGACGAGGAAGTAGATGAACGACGTGATCAGGTACAGGTAGCCGATCGTCTTGTGGTCGGTGGAGGTGATCCAGCTGACGACGACGTTGCCCTTGCGCTGGACCTTCGAGGTCTCGAAGACCGCGGCCTGGCCCGCCGGAAGGCCGCTCGGCCTGTTGATGGTGGATGTCATCACTGAACCTCGGAGTCTTCGGTGGGCGCTTCGATGCCGGACAGGTTGGGGCTGCGGTCGTACTCGGGTCCGAGCCGGCCGGTGAAGCCCTGGTCCCGCAGCGAGGAGATGTAGTCCTGGTACGCCGCCTGGGACACGACCTTCACCGTGAACAGCATCTGGGCGTGGTAGTCGCCGCAGAACTCGGCGCACTTGCCGGCGTAGGTGCCTTCACGCTGGGTGTGCACCGTCATGTAGTTGGTCTTGCCCGGGTAGACATCCATCTTCTGGAGGAAGTCGATGACCCAGAAGTCGTGCGCCACGTCGCGGCTGCGCAGCTGGAACTCGATGGTCGAGTCGACGGGCAGGACGAGGACGGGGACCGTCGACTCGATGACGCCCGTGCCCGGTGTCCCGAGCGCCTCCGGCTGCGTCTGCACGCCCGCGGTGTAGACGTCCTCGTCGAGGTAGTTGAAGTCCCAGCCCCACTGCTTGCCGTAGACCTCGATCGTCTGGTCCGGGTTGGGGTCGCGCTTGGTGATCTCGGCCTGGTCGCGCGCGGTGAAGGCGAAGAAGCCGAGCACGAGGATGAGCGGCACGATCGTGTAGAACGCCTCGATCGGCATGTTGTAGCGCAGCTGGACCGGCAGGCCGGTCTGGCCGCGACGGCGGCGGTAGACGACGGCCGCGAACACGATCAGGAACCACGTGATCGCGCCCACAACGAGCAGGACGATCCAGGAGCCCACCCACAGGTTGGAGATGCGCTCCGCGTTGTCGGTGACCGCCGGCTGGCCCTCATGGAAGCCGGGAAGGAACCCGTGCAGCTGGGCCTGGGTGCACCCGGCGAGGGCGATGATCACCACAGTCGCGAGCGGGATGGCCGCCCAGCGGATTCGACGTCTCAAGCGCACTTGAACCTCTCGCGATGCAGGACTGATAACCCTCGAAGTCTATATCGCCGCAGGCGAACGGCCCGGCACACGGCCGCCGTTGTTGCGGCTTCGAGACCGCCGGTTTCCCGCCGCGGGAGTGCTATGGGACAACGAAGAAGGCCCCCGATCCGGCGAGGGATCGGGGGCCTTCTGTGAAGTGCGGATCGAGAACGCGACGTGTGCGCTCACTCGACCCGAGGCGACCGCCGCGGAGCCGGATTCGGCGATCGCATCGGCGAATCCGGCGAAGCCGGTCGTATGTGCAGCTGCGCCGCAGGAGCGGCGGCGCAGCCAGACAAACTCAGTGGAAGCTGTCTCCGCACGCGCAACTGCCTGCGGCGTTGGGGTTGTCGATGGTGAAGCCCTGCTTCTGGATGGTGTCCTCGAAGTCGATGTTCGCGCCGTCGAGGTAGGGCACGCTCATCCGGTCCACGACGACCTCGACACCGTCGAAGTCGCGGGTGGTGTCGCCCTCGAGGAGGCGCTCGTCGAAGTAGAGCTGGTAGATGAGGCCCGAGCATCCGCCCGGCTGCACGGCGACGCGGAGGCGCAGGTCGTCGCGACCCTCCTGCTCGAGGAGGCTCTTCACCTTGGCCGCAGCCGTGGTGGTGAGGCCCACACCGTGGGTCAGAACTTCGGGCTTGTCGGTCAGCGTGACGTCGGTCATGTGGCCCTCCGGGGTCGGTGCAGGTCGACTCTGTGTGTATCGACGGAAGACGATTCTACGCGCCGTTCCGGTTCGCCGGGCGGATGCCGCTCCCCCGGCCTGCACGGGAGTGGATGTAGAGGAGGCCGAGGGCATCCTCCCAGCTGCCGCAGTCGCCGTGCCGGACCGGCTCGGGGCAGAGTTCGAGGACGTCGTAGCGGGCATCCCTGGCCTCGATGTAGCCGAGGACGCGGCGCCCGTCGTCCTCGTCGAGGTGCAGGTCGCAGACCCGCCACTCGTGGCTGCTGAGCGCTACGACCTCGAGCGCGCCCGACCATCTCCTCGGCACATCCGGCATGTCGATCCCCCTGTCCGAGCTAGGACCGTAAGCCGGTCCTCGCCGAGGCGTCGAAGGGATTGACGGACCAAGCCGTCCCTGATCTCAGCTCCGGCCGTTCAGCCGGGAGAGCAGGAGCGCCTCGCCGAGGATGGCCCGCTTGAGCACGCCGAGGTGCTGGGACTCGTTCGGCGAGTGAGCGCGCGTGTCCGGGTCCTCGACACCGGTGACGAGGATCTGGGCCTCCGGGAACGTGCGCACGAGCTCGGCGATGAACGGGATGGAGCCGCCGATGCCCTGGTGGATCACCGATTCTCCCCAGCCGTCGCTGAGCGCTGACCCCGCCTCGGCGAACGCCCACCCTGAGGTGTCGACGAGGAAGGGGTCGCCCAAGCTGACATCGCCGAATTCGAGGACCGCCCCGAAGGGTGCATGCGCCCGGAGGTGGGTCTCGACGGCCGCGTAGGCGTCGGCGGCGCTCTGTCCCGGCGCGACGCGTGCGCTGATCCGGACGCGGACCGAGGGCAGGAGGGTGTTGGACGCGTTGAGCACGCTGGGCGCGTCGATCCCGGTGACCGTGATCGACGGCTGGAACCAGCGGCGTGCGTTGATGTCACCCCTGCCGATCGAGCGGACCCCGTCGAGGGGCGCGGCGTCGGCGCGGAACTCCTCCTCGGAATAGGGGGCCGCCTGGATGTCGGTGTAGGTCTCGAGTCCGGGCACCGCGACCGAGCCGTCCTCATCCCAGAGGGTCGCCAGCAGGCGGATGGCCGCGAGCATCGCGTCGGGGGCCGCGCCGCCGAACACCCCGGAGTGCATGGCGTGGTCCAGGGTCGACACCTTGAGGTTGAAGGCGGCGTTGCCGCGCAGGCTCACGGTGAGGGCCGGGGTGGTCGTGCTCCAGTTGTCCGAGTCGGCGACGATGATGACGTCCGCCCGCAGGAGGTCGGTGTGCTCGCCGAGGAGCGCGGGGAACGAGCTGGAGCCGAACTCCTCCTCGCCCTCGATGAACAGCGCGATGCCGACGTCCGGGTCGGCGACGCCCGATGCCGTCAGGGCGCGGAGGGCGGCCAGGTGCGTCTCGACGCCGGCCTTGTCGTCCGAGGCGCCCCGCCCGTACAGGCGGTCGCCGCGCACCGTCGGCTCGTACGGGGCGGAGTCCCACAGCTCGGGGTCCCCGGGCGGCTGGACGTCGTGGTGCGCGTAGAGGAGGACCGTCGGGCGGCCGTTCCGCGCCGGCCGGCGTGCGAGGACGGCGGGCTGCCCCTCTCCCCCTCCGGCGTGGCGGCACGGGCGACGAGGACCTCCTCGAACAGCCCGGTCGCGCGCGCGGCGTCCGCGACGGCCTCGGCGCTCGCGGCGACGGCGGCCGGGTCGAATCCGTCCCAGGACACGGAGGGGATGCGGACGAGGCGGGCCAGCTCGGCGACGGCGGACGGGAAGCCCGCATCGACCGCGTCCCGGAGCGCTCCTTCCTCAGCGGTCGGCGAGGTGGCATCCGGGTCGTTCAGGGTCACAGGCGTTATCGTAGGCGGTACTTCTAGCGAGGATTCCGTGGTCAAGAACTCAACTCCCGTCCCCACGCCGCCCGTCGAGCCCGAGACTCCCGTCTCCGGCAAGGGCCGCTCCACGCCGACGCGCCGGGAGCGTGAGGCAGCTCGGAAGCGGCCTCTCGTGCCGGACGACCGCAAGGAGGCACGGCGCCTCGAGCGCGAGCGAGCCGCGAAGGTGCGCGAGCGCGCGCGGGTCGGGCTCGCCAACGGCGAAGAGCGGTACATGCCGGTCCGCGACCGTGGCCCGCAGCGCCGGTTCGTCCGCGACTACGTGGACGCCCGCTTCAGCGTCGGGGAGCTCTTCATCCCCCTGATGTTCGTGCTCATCATCATCACGTTCGTGCCGGTGCCCGCCGTCCAGGTGTACGGGCTGCTGACGATGTACGTCTTCGTCCTGCTCGGCGTGCTCGACGTCGTCATCCTCGGCTTCATCCTGCGCCGCAAGGTGGCCGCGAAGTTCGGCGAGGACAAGGTCGAGCGCGGGCTCCGCTGGTACGCCGCGATGCGCGCGCTTCAGCTGCGCCGCCTTCGCCTCCCGAAGCCCCAGGTCAAGCGCGGCCAGTACCCGTCCTGACCCCCGCTCGTCAGCGGGAGCGGGCGAGGCCGCGGTTGATCGCGCGCGCCCAGAGGGGCCCGCGGTACAGGAAGCCGGTGTAGCCCTGGACCAGGGTCGCGCCGGCGGCGAGCCGGGCGCGCACGTCGTCCGCCGTCTCGACCCCGCCGACCGAGATCACGCACATCGACGCCGGGACGCTCTCGCGCAGCAGTTGGAGCACCGCCAGGCTGCGCGCGGCGAGCGGGCGCCCGGAGAGCCCTCCCGCGCCGGCCGCCTCGACGGCACCGGCGTCGCTGGCGAGGCCCGTGCGGCTCAGCGTCGTGTTGGTCGCGATGATGCCGGCGAGCCCCAGCCGCGTGGCCAGGCCGCCGATGTGCCGCACCTCGTCGTCCGCGAGGTCCGGGGCGATCTTCACGAGGAGCGGGACCGTCCCCGCCTCCTCCAGCACGGCCGCGAGCAGCGGCTCGAGGCGGTCGAGCTCCTGCAGGCCCCGCAGGCCGGGCGTGTTCGGTGAGCTCACGTTGACGGCGAGGTAGTCCGCGAGGGGGCGAGCAGGCGCGCGCTCGTCCGGTAGTCGTCGATCGCGTCCTCGACGGCGACGACGCGGCTCTTGCCGATGTTGATGCCGAGCACGGGGAGGTCCCGGTGGGTGGCGCGCAGGCGACGGAGCCGCGCGGCCACCGCCTCGGCTCCCCCGTTGTTGAAGCCCATCCGGTTGATCACCGCACGGTCGGGCAGCAGACGGAACAGGCGAGGCCGCGGGTTCCCCTCCTGGGGACGCGCGGTGACGGTCCCCACCTCGACGTGACCGAAGCCCAGCGCGGCGAGCCCGCGGACGGCCTCCGCGTCCTTGTCGAAGCCCGCGGCCAGGCCGAAGGGACTCGGGAAGCGCAGCCCCATCGCCTCGACGGCCGGAGTGCCGCGCGGTCGGGTCAGCCGGGCGACCAGGGCGGCGAGGCCGGTCGCGGGGAGCCAGCGGATGACGTCGAAGGCGAGCCGGTGCGCCAGCTCAGGGTCCATCCGGACGAAGACGAGGCGGAAGAAGAGGGGTACATGCCCGCACCAGGCTACCGGGGCGCCTGGTGCGGGCGGGACGTGCGGCCGTGTGTCAGAGGATGGGCTTGCCGCCCGTGACCGCGACGCGTGCGCCGGAGATGTAGCTGCCGTCGTCGGAGGCGAGCAGCACGTACACCGGGGCGAGCTCCGCAGGCTGGCCGGGGCGGCCGAGCGGCACGTCCTTGCCGAACGACTCGACCTTCTCGGGCGGGAAGCTGGCGGGGATCAGGGGCGTCCAGATCGGGCCGGGCGCGACGCTGTTGACGCGGATGCCCCGCTCGCCGAGCATCTGCGCGAACGACGCCGAGAGGCTCGCGATGGCCGCCTTCGTGGCCGCGTACGGCGCCAGCTCGGGGCTCGGCATGTCGGACTGCACGGAGCTCGTGCCGATGATCGACGCGCCCTCCTTGAGGTGCGGCAGGGCGGCCTTCACGAGGTGGAAGTAGGCGCTGACGTTGGTCGCGAACGTGAAGTCCCACTCCTCGTCCGGGATGTCCTCGATGGAGTCGCGGCTCATCTGGAACGCCGCGTTGTTGACCAGGATGTCGATCCGGCCGAGCTCGCGGACCGCCGTGTCGATGATGGAGCGGCAGTGCGCGGGGTCGGAGATGTCGCCGGGGATCAGCACCGCCTTGCGACCGGCCTCCTCGACCCAGTGCGCGGTGTCCTTCGCGTCGTCGTCCTCGCTCAGGTAGCTGATGACGACGTCGGCGCCCTCCCGGGCGTAGGCGATCGCGACCGCCTTGCCGATCCCGCTGTCCGCACCCGTGATGACCGCGACGCGGCCCTCCAGCTTCCCGCGGCCGACGTAGCTCTGCTCGCCGTGGTCCGCCTTCGGCGTCATCTCGCTCTCGCTGCCCGGCATCTCCTGGACGGTCTCGGGATCGCTCATGCTGTTCCTCCTCGAATGGGTGTCCTTCCATCCAAGGCGCGACCGCGGTGCACCTGCAGGGGGTTGACTGCCCTCTGGCCGGTGCCTAGACCCGACTGCGGGCCGAATCGGCGCATCCGGGCCGAAGCGGCGGCCCGGAATGCCCGAATCGGCCCGTCCGGTGAACCGGGGCGGGAGCCGGCTAGTTGAGCGGCTCGGCGACCTTCGCGCCGCGCGAACCCGCGCCGTTCTCGACCCGGAGCAGCGTGATCGCCGACTCGAAGTCGTCGAGCGACTCGAAGCTCTGGTACACGCTCGCGAAGCGGAGGTACGCGACCTCGTCGAGCTCGCGGAGCGGCGGCAGGATCGCGAGGCCGATGTCGTTCGCGTCCACCTGGGAGGCGCCCGTCGCGCGGATCGCCTCCTCGACCTTCTGGGCCAGGACCGCGAGGTCGGTGTCCGTGACCGGGCGCCCCTGGCAGGCCTTCCGCACGCCGGAGACCACCTTCTCGCGGCTGAACGGCTCGAGCACGCCGTTGCGCTTGATGACCATGAGGCTCGCGGTCTCCGTGGTGCTGAAGCGACGGCCGCACTCCGGGCATTGGCGCCTGCGGCGGATGCTGAGCCCGTCGTCACTCACGCGGGAGTCGACGACCTTGGTGTCGTGGTTGCGGCAGAAAGGGCAGTGCATGGTGCTTCCAGGGTACCGGCGGCAGGTGGACGCCGCCCGCGAGTCGCGGCGTCAGTCCCGGGCGAAGCGCGCCGTGACCGCCTCGCCGTGGGCGGGCAGGCCCTCCTCGTCGGCGAGGGCGACGATGCGGCCCGCCGACCGCTCGAGCGCGGCGCGGCTGTAGCGCACGATCTGCTGGGAGCGCAGAAACGTCGCGGCCCCGAGCCCCGAGGAGAACCGCGCAGTGCCGCCCGTCGGGAGGACGTGGTTCGAGCCGGCGAGGTAGTCGCCGAGGCTCACGGGCGACGTCGCACCCAGGAAGATCGCGCCCGCATCCGTGATCAGCGCGAGCAGGGCGTCCGGGTCCCGGCTCATCAGCTCGAGGTGCTCCGGGGCGTAGGCGTTGCTGAAGGCCGCGGCGGCGTCGAGGTCGTCGACGAGGACGAGCGCCGACTGCGGGCCGGTGAGCGCCGTGCGCACCCGCTCGGCGGACGCGGTGGCCGCAGCGCGCTCGGGCAGCAGGGCGGTGACCGCCTCGGCGAGGGACGGCGAGTCGGTCACGAGGAGCGCGGCGGCGAGCTCGTCGTGCTCGGCCTGGCTGAGGAGGTCGGCGACGACGAGTTCCGGATCTGCCGCCTCATCGGCGATGACGAGGATTTCCGTCGGCCCCGCCTCCGAGTCGATGCCGACGCGGCCCTGCACCAGCCGCTTGGCGGCGGCCACGAACACGTTGCCGGGGCCGGTGAGAAGGTCGACCGGCTCGAGTCCGATGCCGGGCACGCCGTAGGCGAAGGCGCCGATGGCGCCCGCGCCGCCCATGGCGTAGACCTCCTCGATCCCGAGCAGTCCTGCCGCGGCGAGGATGGTGGGGTGGATGGCGCCGCCGAAGCCCGCCTGCGGCGGCGAGGCGAGGGCGATCGAGCCGACGCCCGCCACCTGGGCGGGCACCACGTTCATGACGACGCTGGACGGGTAGACGGCCTTGCCGCCGGGCACGTACAGCCCGACGCGGCTGACCGGCTGCCAGCGCTGCTCGACCTCGGCGCCGTCCTCGAGGACCGTGACCCCGCCGGCCGGGACCTGGAGCGCACTCGCGCGTCGCACCCGGTCGATCGCGGTCTCCAGCGCCTCACGGAGGGGCGCGGCGAGTCCCGCCACCGCGGCGTCCAGCTCTGCGCCGGAGACCCGCACGCGCTCGGGGCGCACGCCGTCGAAACGGGCGGCCTGGTCGAGCAGGGCGGCCTCTCCCCCGCTGCGCACCTCGTCGATGAGCGCCTGCGCGGCGGCGGCGGCGCGGGCGGGATCGGTCTCGGGGCGCGGCACGAGCGCGATCAGCTCGGCCCTGCTCGGACGGCGGCCGCGGAGGTCGACGAGCTGCATCATGGCGCCGCCAGTCTACCGAGGGCGCCTGCGCCCCGTCCGAGACCCCGAAGGGCGACGGAATAGGGTGACGGACGGGAGGAGTTGCCCGAAGCATGGACGAGAGATTCGCGGCCGACGACCTGATGGCCTTCAAGCAGGCCTTCCGCCGGCATGCCGCCGGAGTCGCGGTGGTCACCGCGCGGGACGTGGACGGCACACCGGTCGGCTTCACCGCCACCTCCCTGGCCTCGCTCGCCGCCGTTCCCCCGCTTGCGACGTTCAACATGGCCCGCATCGCGAGCGCCTGGCATGCGGTGGAGAACACCGACTGGGTTGCGATCCACATGCTCGGCGCCCGCAGCAGCGCCATCGCGCAGAAGCTCTCCGGGCCGGCGCTCGACCGCTTCGTCGGCGATCACTGGCACGAGGGCCCGCACGGGCTCCCCATCGTGGACGGCGTCACCGCGTGGATGGTCGGCCGCATCGTGCAACGCGTGCCCGTGGAGGGCAACGCGGTCATCGTCGTGCAGATCGAGGAGGGCGCCCTCGGCGAGGACGACGCCCCCTGCTGTACCACGAGCGCGCGTACCACGCCCCGCGGCCGCTCGACTGACGAATCCGCATCACTTCGGAGTACCCGCAACGGTCTCCGGTTGCGGTTTGTCCGAAACGATGCAGTTTGACCTCTGAGGATCAGCCGAGGCAGCCTGGCCCGAGGAGGCTCTTGAGCTCGCCGTAGAGGTCCGCGGAGACCTCGACCGGGAAGGGAACCTCGAAGACGCGCGCGGTGTCGCCCTTCACCAGCCGCAGGCGCACCTCCGTGTCGCCGGAGTGCCGGATGAACACGTCGTTGAGGCCCTTCACGACGTCGGTCGTCGCACGGTGCTCCTGCATGGTGAGCACGAGGGGCCCGCCGCTGGACCTGGTTCCGAGGTCGGGCGTGAAGAGGCTGTACGCGTGCAGATTGACGCTGTCCTCGCGCTGGCTGACCCGGCCGCGCACGACGACGACCGAGTCGGTGGCGAGGGCGGGCGCGAACTCCGTGTAGGCCTTGCCCATGAACATGACGGTGATCGTGCCGCCGAAGTCCTCGATCTCGACCTGGCCGTACTGGTTGCCGGACTTCCGCGCGGTCCGGTGCTGCACCTCGGTCACGAGACCGGCGACCGTCACCGTCTCCCCGTCGGTCGTGCCCTCGTCGCTGAGCAGGTCGGCGATGCTGCTGCTCGCGTGCTTCGCGAGCTCGAGCTCGAGACCGGCGAGCGGGTGGTCGGAGACGTAGAGCCCGAGCATCTCGCGCTCGAAGGCCAGCTTGTCCTTCTTCGCCCACTCGGGCCGGTCCGGTACGCGGTCCGGCTCCTCCTCGAAGTCGAACATGCCGCCGAAGAGGTCGACCTGGCCGTTCGCCTCGTTGCGCTTGATCGACACGGCGGCCTCGACCGCGTCCTCGTGGATCTCGAGGAGGGCGCGCCGCGTGGCTCCGAGCGAGTCGAACGCGCCGGCCTTGATGAGCGACTCGATGGTGCGCTTGTTCGCGACCGCGATCGGCACCTTGCGGAGGAAATCGTGGAAGGACGTGAAGCGGCCCTTCTCCTCGCGCGCCTGGCGGATCAGCTCGACGACCGAGAAGCCGACGTTGCGGACCGCACCGAGGCCGAAGCGGATGTCCTCGCCGACGGCCGCGAAGAACCCGATGGACTCGTTGACATCCGGCGGCAGCACCCGGATCTTCATCCGGCGGCACTCGTTGAGGTAGACCGCGAGCTTGTCACGCGCGTCCCCGACGCTCGTGAGCAGGGCTGCCATGTACTCGGCCGGGTAGTGCGCCTTGAGGTACGCCGTCCAGTAGCTGAGCACGCCGTACGCCGCCGAGTGCGCCTTGTTGAAGGCGTAGTCGGAGAAGGGCAGCAGGATGTCCCAGAGGGTCTTGACCGCGGCGTCCGAGTATCCGCGCTCGTTCATGCCGGCCTTGAAGCCCTCGAACTGCTTGTCCAGCTCGGACTTCTTCTTCTTGCCCATCGCGCGGCGCAGCAGGTCGGCCTGGCCGAGCGAGTACCCGGCGAGCTTCTGCGCGATCGACATGACCTGCTCCTGATACACGATCAGGCCGTAGGTGGTGCCGAGCACGTCCTCGAGGGGCTCGGCGAGCTCCGGGTGGATCGGCACGATCTCCTGCACGCCGTTCTTCCGCAGCGCGTAGTTGGTGTGCGAGTTGGCGCCCATCGGGCCCGGTCGGTAGAGGGCACCGACGGCGGAGATGTCCTCGAAGTTGTCGGGCTTCATGAGGCGCAGGAGGGCGCGCATGGGCCCGCCGTCGAACTGGAAGACGCCCAGCGTGTCGCCCCGGGCGAGGAGCGCGTACGTGTCGACGTCATCGAGCTCGAGCTTCTCGAGCTCGGGCCGGTGGCCGCGGTTGGCCTCGATGTTATCGAGCGCGTCATCGATGATCGTGAGGTTGCGCAGCCCCAGGAAGTCCATCTTGATCAGGCCGAGCGACTCGCACGCCGGGTAGTCGAACTGCGTGACGATCTGGCCGTCCTGCTCGCGGCGCATGATCGGGATGATGTCGGCCAGCGGGTGGCTCGACATGATGACGCCCGCGGCGTGCACGCCCCACTGGCGCTTGAGGTTCTCGAGGCCCAGAGCGGTGTCGAACACCGTCTTCGCCTCGGCATCGGTCTCGAGGATGGCGCGGAAGTCCGCGGCCTCCTTGTAGCGCTCGTGGGAGGGGTCGATGATCCCGGTCAGCGGGATGTCCTTGCCCATGATGCCGGGCGGCATCGCCTTGGTGAGCTTCTCCCCCATGCCGAACGGGAAGCCGAGCACGCGCGAGCTGTCCTTCAGTGCCTGCTTGGCCTTGATCGTGCCGTACGTGACGATCTGGGCGACGCGGTCGTTGCCGTACTTCTCGGTGACGTACTTGATGACCTCACCGCGCCGGCGCTCGTCGAAGTCCACATCGAAGTCGGGCATCGAGACGCGATCGGGGTTCAGGAAGCGCTCGAAGATGAGGCCGTGCCGGATGGGGTCGAGGTCGGTGATCTTCATCGCATAGGCGACCATCGAGCCGGCGCCGGATCCGCGCCCGGGCCCCACGCGGATGCCGTGGTCCTTGCTCCAGTTGATGAAGTCGGCGACGACGAGGAAGTAGCCGGGGAAGCCCATCTGGATGATGACGCCGACCTCGTAGTCGGCGCGCTCCTGCACCTCGGCCGGGATGCCGTTCGGGTAGCGGTAGCGCAGTCCGGCCTCGACCTCCTTGACCATCCAGGTCGCCTCGGTCTCCCCTCGGGCACCGGGAAGCGCGGCATGTAGTTCGCGCTCTCGTCGAACTTGACGTCGCAACGCTCGGCGATGAGCAGCGTGTTGTCGCAGGCCTCGGGGTGGTCCGAGAAGAGCTGCCGCATCTGCGCGGCGGACTTGAGGTAGAACTCGTCGGCGTCGAACTTGAACCGGTTGGGGTCGTCGAGGGTCGACCCCGACTGCACGCAGAGCAGCGCCGCGTGGCTCGTGGCGTCGTGGGCGTGCGTGTAGTGGAGGTCGTTGGTCGCGACGAGCGGCAGGCCCAGGTCCTTCGCCAGCCGGATGACGTCGCCCATCACCCGGCGCTCGATGCCGAGGCCGTGGTCCATGATCTCGGCGTAGAAGTTCTCGGCGCCGAAGATGTCGCGGTAGTCGGCGGCCGCCTGGCGGGCCTCCTCGTACTGGCCGAGGCGCAGCCGTGTCTGGACCTCGCCGCTCGGGCAGCCGGTGGTCGCGATGAGGCCCTTGCCGTAGGTGGAGAGGAGCTCGCGGTCCATGCGCGGCTTGAAGTACTGCCCCTCGATGGACGCCTTGGAGGAGAGCCGGAAGAGGTTGTGCATGCCCTCGGTGGTGGAGGACAGGAGGGTCATGTGCGTGTAGGCGCCGGCACCGGACACGTCGTCCTCGCCGCCGTTCCCCCAGCGCACGCGCGTCTTGTCGCTGCGGTGGGTTCCGGGGTGAGGTACGCCTCGGTGCCGATGATCGGCTTGATGCCGGCCGAGGTCGCCGTGCGCCAGAAGTCGAACGCGCCGAACACGTTGCCGTGGTCGGTGACCGCGACGGCCGGCATCCCCTGCTCCACCGCCGCGTCGATGAGCGGCTTGACGCGCGCCGCACCGTCGAGCATCGAGTACTCGCTGTGGACGTGCAGGTGGACGAAGGAGTCGCCGGAAGATGCCAAAGGGAACGCTTTCTACGCGAGCGAAGCGGGTCGCCTGGGTGGGCGAAGGGGTCTTGTCCGGCGAGTCTAAACGCGACCTCCGACGACACTCCCGCGACGCGCTGGCACCGGCGCTCCGCTTCCGGCGCGGATCAGGAGATTCGTCCTGCGACACGGCGTGTCGTCCTGATCAGCGAGCGAAATCGGGACTTTGTCCTGGTCCGCGCGCGTTTTGCTGATCCGCGCGGAACTCCGGGCGGGCCGAGAGCCGGGCAGGACCGGCGCGAGCGTCAGGTGCGGCGGGATCAGCCGCGGAGGACGGTGAGGGCGTCCTGAAGGTCCTCGGGGTAGGTGCTCTCGAACTCGACCCACTCGCCGGACGAGGGGTGCCGGAAGCCGAGGCGCATGGCGTGCAGCCACTGGCGGGTGAGACCCAGGCGGGCGGACAGCACCGGGTCCGCCCCGTACATGGCGTCGCCCACGCACGGGTGCCGCTGAGCGGCCATGTGCACGCGGATCTGATGCGTGCGGCCGGTCTCGAGCCGGATCTCGAGCAGCGACGCGGAGGGGAACGCCTCGATCGTCTCGTAGTGCGTCACCGACGGCTTGCCCTCCGCGGTGACCGCGAACTTCCAGTCCGACCGCGGATGCCGCCCGATGGGGGCGTCGATCGTGCCGGCGAGCGGGTCGGGATGCCCCTGGACGACCGCGTGGTAGATCTTCTCGACCTGGCGCTCCTTGAAGGCGCGCTTGAGGGCGGTGTAGGCGCGCTCGCTCTTCGCGACGACCATGAGCCCGCTCGTGCCGGCGTCGAGCCGGTGCACCACCCCGGCGCGCTCGGCGGCACCCGAGGTGCTGATCCGGAACCCGGCGGCCGCGAGGGCGCCGAGCACCGTGGGGCCGGTCCATCCCGGCGAGGGATGCGCGGCGACGCCGACCGGCTTGTCCACCACGACCAGGTCGTCGTCGTCGTACACGACGCCCAGCTCGGGGACGGCGATCGGCTCGATCGCGATCGGCGCGCGGTCCTCCCACTCCACCTCGAGCCAGCCGCCCGCGTGCAGCCGGTCCGACTTGTCGAGGACGCGGCCGTCGAGCCGCACTCCCCCGGCGCGGGCGATGTCCGCGGCCGCGGTCCGGGAGAAGCCGAGCAGCTTGGCGAGGGCCGCGTCCACGCGCTCCCCTCGAGGCCGTCGGGGACGGGGAGGCTGCGGTTCTCAGCCATGCGGGTGCGGGACGTCCTCGGTCGAGCGGGAGCGGCGCGGGAGGCGGGCTCCGTCCAGCCCGATGCCGCGGAGCGTCAGGATGAGGAACAGCCCCATGCTCGACACGATGGCGACGTCGGCGATGTTGAAGATCGCGGGGAACATCCACACCGACAGGAAGTCGACCACGTGGCCGACGCCGAACCCCGGCTCCCGGAACAGGCGATCCGTGAGGTTGCCGGTCGTGCCGCCGAGGAGCATCCCGAACAGCACGGCCCAGCCGAGCGAGCGGATGCGCCGGGCGAACCAGACGATGAAGACCGTCACCGCCGCCGCGACGATCGAGAAGACCCACGTCGAGCCGCTCGCGAGGGAGAACGCGGCGCCCGAGTTGCGGACGAACACGAACTGGAGGACCTCGCCGAGCACCGGGACCGCCTGGAAGGGCGTCAGGTTCGCGACGACCCACGCCTTCGCCAGCTGGTCGGCGGCGTAGACCACGACCGCGACGACGACCAGGATCACGAGGGCGCGGGCGCTTCCGCGCGGGCGCCCCGCGGACGCAGAAATCCCGCCGGCAGCCTCTGCGCCGGCGGGATCTTCTGCGTTCAGATCAGACGCCGCCAAAGGCCTGGAACGCCTGCGGCTGGCTGGCATTGAGGTTGCCGTAGTTCCCCGTGTTGTTCACGATGTTCGACGAGTCGAGGTCGTGGAGCTGGTTCTCGATCCAGCTCTTGAGCTTCTGGCGGTACTCCCGCTCGAAGGTGCGCAGCTCGTCGATGCGGTGCTCGAGGAGGGCGCGCTCCTGGTCCAGCGAGGAGATCTGGGAGCGCTGCTTGGCCTCCGCCTCCGCCACGACGCGCGCCGCGGTGGCGTGCCCCTCGGCGATGAGCGCGTCCCGCTTCTCGATGCCCTCGCGGACGTGCTCCTCGTGCAGGCGACGCGCGAGCTGGAGGAGGTTGTTCGTATTGGAGGGGTCGATCGCGCTGGCGTCGACGCTCGCCGCGGACGGGTAGGACAGCCCCTGCTGCTGGGGCGCCTGCACCGGCTCCGGAGCCGCCACCGCTGCGGGAGCAGGGGCCGACATGCCGCCGCCGCTGCGCTGCAGCTCGGCGATGCGGGACTCGCTCGCGATCAGACGCTGGCGGAGGTCCTCGTTCTCCTGGCCGAGACGGCGAAGCTCGACCACCACCTCATCGAGGAAGTCGTCAACCTCGTCCTGGTCGTAGCCCTCCCGGAACTTGGTGGGCTGGAACCTTTTGTTGACGACGTCTTCGGGGGTGAGGGCCATTGCTGCCACCTTCGGGAAACTCTTGGTCGGTCGGGGAACGGTGACCACGCTAGCGCCGATCGAGGAGATCAGCCCCGAACGGGGCACACGTTTGAGACCCCCACGATACCCAGCGGCCGGGTCGACACACAGCGCGACAGGCCGCGCTGGGGCACTTCGCGGGGAAGCCGCTGGGGCACTTCGCGGCGAAGCGGGGAGCGTCTCGACGCTCCAGGCGTTCGAGACCTCACGGCTCCCAGCGGCGGGGGCGACACACAGCGCGACAGGCCGCGCTGGGGCACTTCGCGGCGAAGCCGGGGAGCGTCTCGACGCTCCAGGGGTTCGGGACCTCACGGCACCCAGCGGCCGGGTCGACAGACAGCGCGACGGGCCGCGCTGGGGCACTTCGCGGCGAGCAGAATCCGCCGTCGGCGCCGCCTGATCAGGCGAAGCGCGACAGGCTCGACGCCACGTACATTCCGAGCAGCACGAGGAGCATCGTGATGCTCCAGCCGAAGTCGAGCGACACCGGCCCGATCCGCAGCGGCGGGATGAGGCGGCGGAAGAACTTGATCGGCGGATCGGTCACCGTGTAGCTCACCTCGGCCACGACGAGCACGGCGCCGCGGGGTCGCCAGCCGCGTGAGACGGACTGCACGAGGTCCAGGACGAAGCGCGCCCACATCACGAAGAAGTAGAGCAGGAGCGCGAAATAGAGGACCAGTCCGACGATCGCCAGCGGGCTGAAGGTGAAGCTCACCTACTGATTATCGCGGGCGGGCTCGGACGCGCCGGACGCTCGGGCGATCAAGGGGTGTACGAGGCGTCCGTCTCGTCGGCCGTGGTGGTCTCCCCTGACACGGCGACGTGGGCGGGCGAGAGCAGGAACACCTTGTTGGTGACACGCTCGATCTTGCCGTACAGGCCCTGCGACAGGCCGCTCGCGAAGTCGATCAGCCGGCGGGCGTCGGCCTCGGACATCTGCGACAGGTTGATGATCACGGGCACGCCCTCGCGGAAGCTCTCGGCGATCGCCTGGGCGTCCTTGTACTGGCGGGGGTGGACCGTGAGGATCTCGTTCATCTCGCTCGGCGCAGCCGCGCGCTCGCGAACGGCGGAGCGTCGGGGCAGGGCGGTGACGGTGGCGCGCGCGGCGGCCGGGGCGGCCGGCGACGCGTGCTGGACGGGGGCGGCCGGTGACTCCGCCGCCTCGTACTCCTCGGACTCGTCGGCGAGGCCGAGGTAGACCATCGCGTTGCGGATGGGGTTGGACATGGTGACCTCCGGGGTGGCTCCCTCAGAGGCTAAGGGCGGAAGGGCCTCGGACCCGTGATTGCCGTGCCGATGCGGAGGTGTGTCGCGCCCTCGGCGATCGCGGCCTCGAAATCCTCGGACATCCCGGCCGACATCGCGGTCGCCTCGGGCACGATCGCGCGGACCTCCTCGGAATGCCCGCGCAGCCTGGCGAAGGCGGCAGCAGGCTCCTCGCCGAGGGGCGCGACGGCCATGACGCCGAGCAAGCGGAGCCCGGGGGCGGCCGCGATCGCCTCGGTCAGCGCGGGGATGTCGGCCGGGGCCGCTCCCCGCGTCCGGGGTCGTCGGTCAGGTTGACCTGGAGGAACACGTCGACGGGCCGCGCACGAAGGTCGGCCGACGCCTCACTGTGGCCCTCGAGCGCGGCGACGAGCGGCACCCGGTCGACCGAGTGGATCACCGAGGCGTAGGCCCGCACCTGGCGGGCCTTCTTGCCCTGCAGCTGGCCGACGAAGTGCCAGCGGACGTCCGGCACCTGGGCGGCCTTGTCCCGGGCCTCCTGGTGACGGTTCTCGCCGAAGTCCTGCACGCCGAGCGCGCGGAGCTCCTCGACGAGCGAGACCGGGTGGAACTTCGTCACCACGATCGTGGTGATCTCCTCCGGAGAGCGCGCACTCCGCGCAGCGGCCTCGGCGACCCGGGTCCGGATCGCCGAGAGCCGCTCCGAGAGCTGCGGCTCAGCCCTTGAGGAAATCGGGGATGTCCAGGTCGTCGTCGTCCTCGTCGTAGCCGTGGTCGAGGTCGGTGGTCTGGGTGAGGGTGGTCACCTCGGCCACCGCCGCCCACTCCTGGGATCCTGTTGCGCCCTCGGAGGAGGAGAGCGGCATTCCGGCGGGAATGCCCGCGGGGATCCCGGCGGACACGGCGGCGGGGACGAGCGCCTCCACGAGGCCGGCGCGACGCCCGTCGCGGGCGACGTGCGGCTCACCGCCGTCGAAGCCGGCCGCGATGACGGTGACGCGGACCTCGTCGCCGAGCGTGTCGTCGATGACGGCGCCGAAGATGATGTTCGCCTCCGGGTGCACCGCCTCCTGGACGAGCTTGGCGGCGTCGTTGATCTCGAAGATGCCGAGGTTCGACCCGCCCTGGATGCTGAGCAGCACGCCGTGCGCTCCGTCGATCGACGCCTCGAGCAGGGGGACGCGACCGCGAGCTCGGCGGCCTTGATCGCCCGGTCGGCGCCGCGCGCCGAGCCGATGCCCATGAGGGCCGAGCCGGCGCCCTGCATGACGCTCTTCACGTCGGCGAAGTCGAGGTTGATCAGGCCGGGGGTGGTGATCAGGTCGGTGATGCCCTGCACACCGGCGAGGAGCACCTGATCGGCCGTCTGGAAGGCCTCCATGATGCTGATGCCGCGGTCGCTGATCTCGAGGAGGCGGTCGTTCGGGACGACGATGAGGGTGTCGACCTCGTTCTTGAGCGCGTCCACGCCGCGCTCGGCCTGCGACTGGCGGCGCTTGCCCTCGAAGCTGAACGGCTTGGTGACGACACCGATGGTGAGGGCGCCGATCGACTTGGCGATGCGCGCGACGACGGGTGCGCCGCCGGTGCCCGTGCCGCCGCCCTCGCCTGCCGTGACGAAGACCATGTCGGCCCCCGCGAGGGCTTCCTCGATCTCCTCGGCGTGGTCCTCGGCGGCGCGGCGGCCGACCTCGGGATCGGCGCCGGCGCCGAGACCGCGGGTCAGCTCCCGTCCGACGTCGAGCTTCACATCGGCGTCGCTGAGGAGCAGCGCCTGGGCGTCGGTGTTGATGGCGACGAACTCGACGCCGCGAAGGCCGAGCTCGATCATCCGGTTCACGGCGTTCACGCCGCCGCCGCCGACGCCGACGACCTTGATCACGGCCAGGTAGTTCTGGTTGTTGGTCACTTCGGCCTCCGACGGGTAAGTCTGAACATGGGGTTGAGGGTTAATGTCATGCTGGGTATGCATTTCCTCGAGTCAGACGGTACGCGCCTCCCCGCGGGGGACACGGAGGCGGGGCCGCGTGTCGCCGCCTCCACGGAAACCTGTCGGGAAACGGGAGCGCGCGTCGGCACCGCGGAGTGGCATCAGCTGTCCTTTCCGGCGCGAGATGGCAGCCGGAAGTGCCACCTCACGTCGCCCGAGGGGTCAGCGGAGGATGCCGACGCCCGGGGAGGAGACGTCGTACTCCGACACGTTCGTCGGGGCCTGCCGCAGCAGGGCGGCGAGGTGCTGCGCCTTCCGCACGGAGTCCGCGGCACTCCCCCACACCACCCGCTGGCCGCCGGTGAGCACGAGCGAGACGTCGTCCGTCGTGCGGGCGGTGATGCTGTCCACCTGAGCGCGCAGGTCGGCCGGCAGCGCCACGAGCACGGCGGCGGCCGCCGTGAAGGGGACGTCGGTCCGACCGGCGCCCTGGAGGTCGATGATCGGGAACCCGGCGGGGCGCGTCGGGGTGGTGTCCAGGACGACGCCGGCCGAGTCGACGAGGTCGAACGCCGCGCCGGCGGCGACGACGGCGACGGGCGTCCGCTCGACGATCCGCACGACCAGCGTTCCCGGCGGGCGACTCTCGGTCGTGTAGGTCTCGATGAGCGGGAACTTCGACAGCGCCGACCGGACGGCACCGGCGTCGACGAGGGGCAGCGGGCGGCCGAGCTCGCCCGACAGCGCGTCGACGATGGCCGCCGGTGGCACCCGGCTGGCGCCCTGCACCTCGATGTCCCGGAGTGCGAAGAGCGGCGAGAAGGCGCCCAGGGCGACCACGGAGGCGAGGGCCACGAGCACCGCGCCCGAGATGAGCCAGGCGAGCCTGCGCCGGCGCAGCTGTCGGGTGAACCTCCGGACCTCTGCGCGCTCCGCCCTCTTCCGGGCCCGCGTCGCCTTGCGCACGAGCCGCGCGGCCGCCCGCGGGCTGCCCACCGCCGGCTCGCGAGGCGCGGACGGCGCAGGACGGGACCCGCGCGCCGGCGGAGTCTGTGCCGGGGGCGTCTGAGCAGGCGGCGTCTGTGCTCTCGGCGTCTGGGCCGTCGGCGTCTGTGCCGGCGGCGTCTGGACGGGCTGGGTCCGCGGGGCGCGGCCAGGCTGCTGCGCCCGCGGCGGGGCGGGCGGAGCGTCGTACCCGGACGGCCGCTTCACCCGGCGCTCGCCCCGGTCGCAAGGGAGTCGAGGACCTGCGGGATGATCCGATAGACGGACCCGCAGCTGAGCGTCATGACGATGTCCCCGGGCCTCGCGATCGCAGCGACGCGGTCCGCGGCCTCCTGCCAGTCCGGCAGGTACGCGACCCGGCTCTGGTCGGCGAACTCCTGGGAGACGAGGGCACCCGTGACCCCTGGGACCGGGTCCTCCCGCGCCCCGTCCACGTCGAGCACCACCGTGTAGTCGGCGAGCTCCTCGTAGGTCTGGGCGAACTGGGGAGCCATGAGCTTCGTGCGGCTGAACAGGTGCGGCTGGTGGATGGCGATGACCCGCCCCTCCCCCGCCGCCGTGCGCGCGGCGGCGAGGGCCGCGGCGACCTCCGACGGGTGGTGGGCATAGTCGTCGTACACGCGGACGCCCTGCACCGTGCCCTTGAGCTCGAAACGGCGCTTCGTCCCGTCGAAGCGCTCGAGGGCTGCGGCGACCGCGGCGGGCTCGAAGCCGAGGCCGACGAGCACGGCGAACGCGCCGGCGGCGTTGAGGGCGTTGTGCCTGCCGAGGACCTGGAGCCGGAAGGGGTGGTTATCGCCCTTCCAGGAGAAGGCACCGGCGACCGGTCCGTCGGTGTCCAGGTCGATGAGGCGCACGTCCGCCGACTCGGCCACGCCGAAGCTGATGGTCCGGGTGCCGGGCAGCTGCGCCGCGATCCGCTGGGCACCCGCGTCGTCCGAGGAGAGCGCGACGAACTCGCGCGCCCGCTCGGCGAACGCGACGAAGGCCTCGTCGAACGCACCGACACTGCCGTAGTGGTCGAGGTGGTCGGCGTCCACGTTGGTGATGAGGGCGACCGAGGTGTCGTAGAGCAGGAAGGACCCGTCGGACTCGTCCGCCTCGAGCACGAACAGCTCTCCCGAGCCGGCGGCCGAGCTGCGCCCGAGCGAGGAGATCACTCCCCCGTTCACGTAGGAGGGATCAGCGCCGAGCTCGAGCAGGGCGGTGACGATCATGCCGCCGGATGTGGTCTTGCCGTGCGCCCCCGCCACCGAGACCACGCGCTTGCCCCGGGTCAGCCAGGCGAGAGCCTGCGACCGGTGCAGCACCGGGATGCCGTGGGCCAGCGCGTACCGGTACTCCGGGTTGTCCTCCCAGAGCGCGCTCGTCACCACGAGCGTGTCGGCATCGCCGACGTTCTCCGCCGCGTGCCCGACGGTGACCCGGGCGCCCGCCTCGCGCAGGCCCGCGAGGTACGGACTCTCGTCGCGGTCCGATCCGGAGACCCGGATGCCGGCCTTGAGGAACAGGTGCGCGATGCCGCTCATGCCTGAGCCGCCGATGCCCACGAAGTGCACTGCGCCGAGCTCGTCGGGGATCCGGAGCGTGAGGTCAGGCTTGAGTGGCACGGTTCCAGGGTACGAGACGGGCTGGATCAGCCCGGGAGCGGCTCCCGCGCGGCGAGGAGCAGGTCCACCATGCGGTCGGCGCCGTTGCGCACCCCGGTGCGTGCGGCGGCGGTCGCCATGGCGTCACGGCGGGCGGGATCCCGCAGCAGGGGCAGCAGCTCGGAGTCGACGAAGGCGGGCAGGAAGCGCGCGTCGTCGACGAGCACCCCGCCCCCGGCCTCGACCAGCTCGCGGGCGTTGAAGCGCTGCTCCCCGTTGCCCACGGGGTACGGCACGTAGACCGCGGGGATGCCGAGAGCCGCCAGTTCGCTGACCGTGGCGGCGCCGGCGCGCGAGACGGCGAAGTCGGCGGCCGAGAGCGCGAGGTCCATCCGGTCGCAGTACTCGAGCATCCTGTAGCCGGGGAGGCCGGGATCTTCGACCTCGGCGCGCCCGCCGACGATGTGCAGCAGCGACCAGCCGGCATCGAGGATCGCGGGGGCGGAGGCAAGCACGGTCGCGTTGAGCCGGCGGGCGCCGAGCGACCCGCCCGTGACCAGGAGGACGGGCCGGGTGGGGTCCAGGTCGAAAGCCGCAAGGGCCTCCGGGCGGGCCGCGACCCGGTCGAGGTTCTCGATCTCGGAGCGCAGCGGCATGCCGACGACGGTCGCGTGCGGCAGCGGGGTGCCCGGGAAGGCGACGCCGACCGTCTCGGTGAGCCGGGCGCCGAGCCGGTTCGCCATGCCCGGCTTCGCGTTCGCCTCGTGCAGGGCCAGAGGGATGCGCGCGCGGCGGGCCGCCAGGTAGGCGGGCGCTGCGGCGTACCCGCCGAAGCCCACGACTCCCCCACCCCGCGCTCGCGGAGCCTGTCGGCGAGCCCTCGGACGGTTCGAGCGAATGCGGGGCCGAAGGCCAGCGCCGACCGGTTCGGCCGGCGCGGGAACGGAAGCCGTGGGATGGTCAGCAGCTCGTACCCCCGGGCGGGCACCAGGCGCGCCTCCAGGCCCTCCGCGGTGCCGAGCACGAGCACCTCGTCCTCGGGGCGCCGGCGGCGGAGCGCATCCGCGACCGCGAGCAGCGGGTTCACGTGGCCGGCGGTGCCGCCGCCGGCGAGCAGCCACGTCGTCATCGCACGCGCCCGGGAGCGACCAGGGCCGGCTCCGGCTCGGCCACGTGCGCCGCGCGAGCGATGGACAGCACGATCCCGAGCGCCGCGAGCGTCATGATCAGCGACGAGCCGCCCGAGGAGATCAGCGGCAAGGGGACGCCGAGCACGGGGAGCACCCCGAGGATGACGGCGATGTTGACGAGGGCTTGAGAGAGCACCCACACCATGATGGCGCTCGTCACGATGCGGGAGAACATGTCCGGGCTCGCCTGCACGACGCGGAGGAAGCCGACCGCCAGCACGACGAAGAGGAACAGGACCACCACCGCGCCGATGAGCCCCAGCTCCTCGCCGATCACCGCGAAGATGAAGTCGTTGTCCGCCTCGGGCAGCCACGACCACTTCGCCTTCGAGTTGCCGAGCCCGACGCCGAAGACCCCGCCGGCCGCCAGAGCCCAGGTGCCGTGCTTCACCTGCCAGCAGGTGTCGAGGTAGTCGGTCTGGCATCCAGACAGCCAGGCGTTGATGCGATCGACGCGCGAGGTGCTGAAGCGCGAGAACACGAACGCCAGCAGGCCGGCCGCGACGGCGCCGACCGCCAGGAACCGGATGCGGACGCCCGCGAAGAAGAGCCCCCGAAGACGATGGCCGCCATGATCAGCGCGGTGCCGAGATCCCGCCCGATCAGCACCAGGCCGATGAGGACGCCGGCCACCGGGACGACGAGGGCGATCAGGCGCCTCCCGTCGGCGAGCTGGTGGTGCCGGGCGGACAGCACCTGGCCGAGCCACAGCACGAGGGCGACCTTGGACACCTCGGACGGCTGGATGCTCATGAAGCCGATGTCGAGCCAGTTCCGGTTGCCGCCGTAGCCGTAGCCGAGGGGCGTGAAGACGAGCAGCTGGAGGATCGTCGCCACCGCGAGGGCGGGCAGGGCGAGCACCTTCCACGCGCGGGGCGGCAGGCGGGACAGGATCAGCATGAGCGGCACCCCGATCACCGCGGCGCCGCCCTGCGTGAGGAACGCGGAGAAGGAGTTGCGCTGGTCGACGAACGACTCGACGCTCGAGGAGGACAGCACCATCACGAGGCCGAAGGCGACGAGGAACAGCGTGGTGCCGAGGAGCAGGAAGAAGCTGCTGGACTCGGCGGTCAGCGACCGCCCGAGGGAGATGCGGGCGGCCATGCCCGCCGTGCGCGGCCGGGGGACGGCCGCCGATCGCAGGGCCTCAGCTGGCGGTGCGAGAGGTGTCCGGGTCATCCGCGGCGCCTCCCAGCACGTCTCGGACGGCCGTCGCGAACGCGCGGCCGCGGTGGGCGTAATCGTCGAACTGGTCCATCGACGCCGCGGCGGGCGCCAGCAGGACCACATCGCCAGGCTGTGCCGCGTCCCGCGCGAGGCGGGCCGCGACCGGCATGACCTGTTCAGTGTCACGCTCGTCGACGGGGTGCACCGGGACCCCCGGCGCGTGTCGCGCGAACGCCTCGAGGACGGGGCCGCGGTCGGCGCCGATCACGATGGCCGCACGGAGACGCCCCGCGCGCTTGGCGACGAGCTCGCCGATGTCGACTCCCTTGAGCAGTCCGCCGACGATCCAGACCACCGGCTCGAAGGCGCCGAGCGAGGCATCCGCGGCGTGCGGGTTGGTCGCCTTCGAGTCGTCGATCCAGCGGACCCCGTCCTGCTCGGCGACGAGCTCGATGCGGTGCGGGTCGAGCCGGAAGGAGCGCAGCGCGTCGCGGATGGTGGGCGGTGGCACGTCCAGAGAGCGGGCGAGGGCGCTCGCGGCGAGCACGTTCGCGACGATGTGCGGGGCGGAGAGGCCGGCGGCGTGCAGCTCGTCGACCGTCGTGAGCTCGAGGGCGCTGTCCCGCCGCTCCTCGAGGAAGGCGCGATCGCAGAGGATGCCGTCGACGAGCCCCACCTCGCTCATGCGCGGCACGCCGAGCGTGAACCCGATGGCACGGGCGCCCTCCACGACCTCGGCGTCCCGGACGAGCTCCTCCGTCACCGGGTCGTCCAGGTTGAAGACGCACGCCACGCGGGTGCGCTCGAAGACGCGGCCCTTCGCGGCACGGTAGGCCTCCGCGGAGCCGTGCCAGTCGAGGTGGTCGTCGGCGATGTTGAGGCACGCGCTCGAGTACGGAGACACGAGCTCCATCCAGTGCAGCTGGTAGCTCGAGAGCTCGACGACGAGCACGTCGAAGCCGGTGGGGTCGCGGATCGCGTCGAGCACCGGGGCGCCGATATTGCCGCAGGCCATGACGCTGCGTCCGGTCGCCGCCACCATCGCGGTCACCAGCCGGACGGTCGTCGTCTTGCCGTTCGTGCCGGTGACCGTGATCCATTCGGCGGGCGTCCCGGTCTTGTCCCGCAGGCGCCAGGCGAGGTCGATGTCTCCCCAGATCGGGATCTCGGCCGCGGCGGCCGCGGCTAGCACGGGGTGGTCCGGGTGATATCCGGGCGAGACGATCACGAAGTCCGGGGCGAATGCCCCCAGGGCCGCGACCTGAGCGGCCGGATCGCCGCCCTCCGCGAGGGCCCCGCCGATCACCCGCAGCAGCTCGGCTCGATCCGCCGGGGCGCGGTCGGCCACGACGAGCACCTCGACGCCGAGCTCGATCAGGGTGTCCGCGGCCGCGAACCCGGTCACGCCGAGCCCGAGGACGACCGCGCGGAGGCCCGTCCAGTCCGCGTGCCAGCTCGTCAGCGCGTCCAGGCGCTCCGTCATCGCGACAGCCACTCCAGGTAGAAGGCGCCGACGCCGGCGCCTGCGAGCAGACCGGAGATGATCCAGAACCGCACGACGACGGTGACCTCGGCCCATCCCTTCAGCTCGAAGTGATGGTGCAGCGGACTCATCAGGAAGATGCGTTTGCCGTGGGAGAGCTTGAAGTAGGCGCGCTGCAGGATCACCGAGCCGGTGACGATGACGAACAGGCCGCCGATCGGGACGAGCAGCAGCTCGGTGTGGCTGAGGATGCCGAGCGCCGCGAGTGCGCCGCCGATCGAGAGCGATCCGGTGTCACCGAGGAAGATCTGCGCCGGAGAGGTGTTCCACCACAGGAACCCGACGAGCGCGCCCACGAGCGCGGTCGCCACGATGGCGAGGTCGAGCGGGTCCCGCACGTAGTACGCCTTGTAGGCGACATCGGGATCGAGGCCCAGGCCGTACGCGTACTGGTTGTTCTGCCAGAAGCCGATGATGATGTACGACCCGATGGCGAGGATCGACGCGCCGGTCGCAAGCCCGTCGAGGCCGTCCGCGACGTTGACGCCGTTCGAGGTGCTCGTCGTGAGGAACGCGACCCACAGGATGTAGACGATGATCCCGCCGATCGCACCGAACAGCAGGACGAAGTCGAAGCGGGTGTCCCGGAACAGCGACACGGCGGTCGAGGCCGGCGTGATGTCGTGGTTGTTCGGGAACTGGAGCGCGAGCAGCCCGAAGGCGACCGCCACGATCACCTGGCCGAGGATCTTCGCCCAGCCGCCGAGGCCGAGGCTCCTCTGGTTGCGCGTCTTGAGGAAGTCGTCCAGGAAGCCGACGGCGCCGAGCCCGACCATCATGAACAGCACGAGCAGGGCGGAGATCTGGATGTGCTCGCCGCTCGTGAGCGTCCCGGTGAAGTAGCCGACGATCGTGGCCGCGATGACGACGAGCCCGCCCATCGTGGGCGTCCCGCGCTTGGAGTGGTGACTCACCGGGCCGTCGTCGCGGATGAACTGGCCCCACTCGAGCCGCCGGAAGAGGCGGATGAAGAGAGGAGTCAGGAACAGCGAGAAGGCGAGGAGATCACCCCCGCTGTCAGAAGCGCCTGCACGAGACCAATTCTCCCAGCCGGTCGCCGAGGAACCGGAGCCGCGCCGAGTTCGACGATTTCACCAGCACCGTGTCCCCCGCTCGCAGGATGCCCGCGAGCACCTCCTCGGCCTCGTCGAGGTCCTCGACGTACATGCTCTCCCCGTCCCATGAGCCCTGCAGGCCGGCGGCGAGGTGGATGCGGCGGGCACCCGGCCCGACGACGACGAGCTGCCCGATGTTGAGCCGGACGGCGAGCAGGCCGATCCGGTCGTGCTCCTCGCCGGCCAGGTCGCCGAGCTCGCTCATCTCGCCGAGGACGGCGACGGTGCGGCCGGGCGCGACCTGCGCGAGCGTCTTGAGCGCGGCGGCCATGGAGTCGGGGCTCGCGTTGTACGCGTCGTTGATGACCGTCACGTTCTCGCCCGGGAGCACCTCCATGCGCCAGCGCTCGGCGCGGGTCACGCTCTCGAGGCCCGCGACGATGTCGTCCGCGGGGACGCCGAGCACGCTCGTCGCGGCCGCTGCGGCCAGTGCGTTGGTGACGTGGTGCTCGCCGAGGACGGCGAAGCGGACGGGGCGCGGCTCCTCCCCCGGCAGGACGAGGGTGAAGCTCGTGCCCCTGGCGTCGGCGCGGACGTCCTCGGCGCGGACGTCGCCGGCGGAGCGGCCGAACCGGACGACGCGCGCCCGCGTGACCTCCGCCATGCCGGCCACTCGGAAGTCGTCGGCGTTGAGGATCGCGACGTCCTCGGGCAGCAGGTCGCGCACCATCTCGGATTTGGCCTCGACCGTGCGCTCGATGCCGCCGAACTCGCCGGCGTGCGCGAGGCCCACGGTGAGGACGATCCCGACGTCGGGGTGCGCCATCCGGATGAGCCGGCTGATCTCGCCCTTCCCGCTCGCCCCCATCTCGGCGGCCAGGAAGTCCGTCGTCTCGGTCAGCCGCAGCATGGTGTGCGGGCCTCCGACCTCGTTGTTGAAGGACTCCTTGGCCGCGACCGTCTCGCCGCGGCGGCTGAGGATGGCGCCCAGCAGGTTCTTCGTCGTCGTCTTGCCGTTCGAGCCGGTGACGGCCACGATGCGCAGCCGGCCGAGCGCTCGGACGCGCCGGACCACCTCGGTGGCCAGGGAGCCCAGCGCGTCGACCGAGTCGGACACGACGACCTGAGGCACGGGGAGGTCGAGGCGGTGCTCGACGATCAGCAGCGCGGCGCCGCGCTCGAGGGCGGAGGGCGCGAACAGGTGACCGTCGGTCTCCTCGCCGCGCTTCGCGACGAAGATGCCGCCAGGGACGATCTCCCGCGAGTCGGTCTCGACGGCGCCGGAGAAGACGGCGGAGCCGGGGGCTCCGAAGGCCTCCCCGCGACCGCGGCGGCGATCTCGTCGAGCGTGAGTGCGATCACGAGGCGACGCTCCAGCCGGCCTCTTGCAGGGCCAGCCTCGCGTCGACCCGGGCCGAGTAGGGGTGCTTCACTCCGGCGATCTCCTGATAGTCCTCGTGTCCCGGACCCGCATAGAGGATCGAGTCGCCCGGTGAGGCGAGCGCGATCGCGCGGCGGAGAGCCTGGCGCGGGTCGGGGATCTCGTACAGCTCCCCGTCGGGCCGCGCCCGCCGGGCCGCGTCGAGGAGGGTGGCGCGGATGGCGGCCGGGTCCTCGGTGCGCGGGTGGAAGTCGGTGATGATGACGACATCCGAGCCTCGGGCGGCGATGCTGCCCATGTCGTCCCGCTTGGTCTTGTCGCGGTCCCCGTCGGCGCCGAACACCATGATCACGCGCCCCGGCGTGAGCCCGCGCAGCGCGTCCAGCGCGTTGAGGAACGCGTCAGGGGTGTGGGCGTAGTCGATGTAGACGGCGGGCGAGCCCTCGCCCGACACACGCTCGGTCCGACCCGGGATGTAGACCTGGATGCCGCCGTCGCGGTCCAGGACGTGGCCGATCGCCTCCGCCTCGAAGCCCGACTCGACGAGCATCACGATCGCGAGGGCGGCGTTGGCGGCCATGAAGCGGCCGAACAGCGGAAGCCGCGTCGCGAGAGTCGACCCGCCGGGCCCCGTGAGGGTGAACTCGGTGAAGAGCTGGGACTCGCCCGTCACGGCGACGGTCCAGTCGGCGGGCACCCCTGGAACCGTGGCGAGCGTGGTCACGGGGATCCGGGCCTCGTCGGCCACCGTCCGTCCCCACTCGCTGTCGACGTTCACGACGCCGCGGCGTGCGCGATCGGGGTCGAACAGGGCCTGCTTGGCGGCCAGGTAGGCGCCCATGTCCGGGTAGTCATCGAGGTGGTCGTGGCTGAGGTTGGTGAAGCCGACGACGTCGAAGACGAGGCCGCCGACGCGTCCCTGGGTCATGGCCTGAGCCGAGACCTCGATGGCCGCGGCGCGGACGTTCGTCTCCCGCATGCGGGCGAGCAGGGCGTGCAGCTCGGTGGCCTCGGGGGTGGTCAAGGAGCTGACCACGGCGTCGTCGCCGATCCTGCGCTCGGCCGTCGAGCTCAGCCCGCTCGTGACGCCCAGCTGGCGGAGCACCGCGTCGAGGAGGTAGACGACGCTCGTCTTGCCGTTGGTGCCGGTCACGGCGAACAGCAGCGGCGGTCGGTCCCCCGTCCGGTAGACCCAGGCGGCGACGTCGCCGACGGCGGCGCGGGGGTCTGCGGTGACGAGGACCGGCAGGCCGGAGTCGGCTGCGAGGTCGGCGCCGGCGGCGTCCGTGAGCACCGCGACGGCCCCGCGCTCGCGCGCATCCGCCGCGAACCGGGCCCCGTGGGTCTTCGCGCCGGGCAGGCCGACGTACAGGTCACCGTCGTCGATGTCGCGCGAGTCGAGGAGACCCCGCTGACCTCCACGTCCTCGACGCTCCCCCGCCTCTCGAGCCCGAAGTCGTCGGCGAGCCGCGCGAGCGACCGGGGCACCGGATGCTCGGGTCGGAGGGACGAGGCCACGATCCGGGTCCCTTCGTTCGGAGCGCCCCGCAGCTGGTGGGGCTTGATTGTTCGTCGCGAGAGTGCGCTCTGCGGCTCAGTAGTTGGTCGCGAGGTCCGGTGAGCTCGACCCGGAGGGAACCACGGAGTACTGCTTGAGCACCTGCGTCATCACCTCGCGGAAGATCGGCGCCGCGGCTCCCGACGTGTTCATCTTAACCGGGTCGGCCAGGGTGACCGAGACGACGTACTGGGGGTTCTCGGCCGGCGCAAGACCGGCGAGCGACACGATGTAGCTCTTCGAGTAGGCGCCGGAGGCGTCGACATGCTGCGCGGTTCCGGTCTTCGTGGCCACGCGATAGCCGGGAATCCTCACCTGGCTGGCGAGCCAGCCCTTCGTCGCGACGTTCTCCAGCATGTCCACCGTCTCGCGGGCCGCCTGCTCGGAGATGACGCGCGTGCCCGTTCCCGTCGGCGTGTCGGTGACCGTGCCGTCGGCCGCCCGGCAGCCGGACACGAGGGACACCGGCATCCGCACGCCCCCGTTGCCGATGGTCTGGTACACGCTCGCCATCTGCACCGCGGTCGTCGTGAGGCCCTGACCGAACATGGTCGTGAGGTTCGTCTGCGCATCCCAGTCAGCGGGGTCGCCGTGCAGGTCGCCGGTCTCCTCGCCGCCGAACCCGACCTCCGTGCGCTGACCCAGCCCGAACTTCTTCATGTAGTCCTGCCGCTGCTGGGCCGGCATGAAGAGCCCGAGCTGGGCCATGCCCGTGTTGCTCGACTCCTTGAGCACGCCGGTCATGGTCAGGTTCCAGGTCGGGTGGTACTCGCTGTCGTTGACGTCGGCCCCCGACGGCGCGTAGCGGTAGGGGGCGACCACATGCGTGTCCGGCGTCGCGAGTCCCGCGTCGAGCAGGGAGGCCGCCGTCAAGGTCTTGAACGTCGACCCCGGCTCGAACGGCGCGGTGAAGGCGCGGGACCCGAGGGAGGAGACGTCGGTGGAGGCGGTCGCGTCCACGTCGTTGGGGTCGACGGTCGGGTAGTCGGCCACGGCGACGAGCTTGCCCGTCTTGACCTCCTGCACGACGACCGTGCCCCAGGCCGCGCCGAACTTCTGCGCGTAGCTCGCGAGCGTCTGCTGGGTGAACCACTGCAGGTCGCTGTCGATGGTCAGCAGGAGGTCGCGGCCGTCGACGGCCTGCTGGGTGACGACGGTGCTGCCCGGGATGCGGACGCCGTCGGCGCTGCTGTCGTAGACCTCCCTGCCGTCGCTCGCGGCCAGGCAGGAGTCCTCGGAGAGCTCAAGGCCTGCCTGCGCCTCGTTCTGCGAGCCGACGAAGCCGATGAGGTTGCCGGCCACCGCGCCGTTCGGATAGGTCCGGGCCGGGTGCGCCTCGTAGTAGATCCAGGGGATGTCGAGGGCGCGGATCTGCTCGAAGGTCTCGGCGTCCACCTTCTTCGCCACGTAGGCGTAGTCGGAGTCCGGGTTGGCCTTCACCGCGTCCGCGAGGATCGCGACGATGTCCGCGGGGTTCTGCCCGGTGATCTTGCCGATGCGCTCCGCGGCGTCCTGGGGTGTGACGGCGGACTTCACCGCCGTCTTCGGCGAGGCGGTGATGTCGTAGCGCAGCACGCTGTGCGCCAGGAGCACGCCCGTCCCGTCGAAGATGTCGCCGCGCACGCCGAGGATCGTCTGCGGGATGGAGCGCTTGTCCTCGGCCTCGGCATCCAGGGCGTCGGCGTGCACGACCTGGATGTCGACGAGGCGGAAGAGGAACACGGCGAGGATCGCGACGAGGGCGAGTGCGCTGGCCGCCATGCGGCGACGGGAGCTGCGTCTCGTCATGGGAGGTCCTCCCCGGTCGGGGCTAGCGCGTGGTCGGCGCCGCCAGCGGGCCCTGCAACGGTAACTGCGCGGCCGCGGAGGTCCCGGCAGGCTGGCCGCTCGTCGCGGACTGCGCCGGGATCTGCGTGACGAGCGGGAGACCCGTGAGGAGGTGGTTGGCCACCTGGGAGCCGGTGCCGCTCAGGACGCCGGCGCCCTGCGCGGGAGCCGGGGTGCCGATGACGGCGCCGTCCGACATGCGCAGCCAGACCGGGTTGGCGTTCTGCACCATGCCGAGCGCCTCGGCGTTCTCGGCGAGGTTCTGCGGCGAGGACAGGCGCCCGAGGTCCTCGGTCAGCTGCTGGACCTGGCGGGCCTGCTCCTTCTGCGTGGCCTGGAGGCTGTCGATCGTGTACGCGCCGTCGGACAGCGCGATGCTGAGGAAGAGCTGGCCCAGCATGAGGGCGCCGAGGCCGCCGACGACGACGCCGGCGTAGACGGCGCGGGGGCGGGCCCTGCGCTGCTCGCGGACCGGCGCGATCTCGATGCGGGGCGGAGCGACGGGGGCGGCGGGCCGGGCGGTGGTGCCCGGTGCCGTCGGGCGGCGGAGTGGAGCGGTGGCGAGTGCGGTGCTCATGAGATTCCTTGTCGGGTGGCAGTGTCCCGTCCGGAGAGGACGGGACGGAGCCGCTCTGCCGCGCGCAGACGTACGGGTGTAGCGCGCGGGTTCGCGGCGATCTCCTCCGCCGTCGCGCGGCCGGCGCCGCGGACGAGCAGACGGAATTCGGGGCGGTGCTCCGGGAGTTCGACAGGGAGGCCGGCCGGAGCGGTCGAGGTCGAGCGGCGGGCGAGCTCCCGCTTGACGAGGCGGTCTTCGAGGGACTGGTAGGCGAGGACGACGATGCGGCCGCCGACCGCGAGCGAGTCGAGGGCGGCGGGAAGGGCGCGCTCGAGGGCGGCGAGCTCGCCGTTCACCTCGATGCGCAGCGCCTGGAACACGCGCTTGGCCGGGTGACCGGCGTGCTGGAGGGCGGCGGGCGTCGCCTCGGTGAGGACCGCGACGAGCTCGCTGGAGCGGCGCAGGGGCGCCTGGGCGCGGTGCTCCACGATCTTGCGGGCGTACCGGCCCGCCAGCTTCTCCTCTCCGTAGACCTCGAAGATGCGGCGCAGCTGGCCCTCCGAGTACTCGGCGAGAACGCGCTCCGCCGTCAGCGGTGACGTGGAGTCCATCCGCATGTCGAGCGGGGCGTCCTTCGAGTAGGCGAAGCCGCGCTCGGCGCGGTCCAGCTGCAGCGAGGAGACGCCGAGGTCGAGGAGGATGCCCTGCACGCCGTCCGGGGCGTGCTCGGCGACGATGTCACCGATCTCGTCGTACACAGCGTGCACGAGGACCGCCCGCTCGCCGAAGGGGGCGAGGCGGCGGCCGGCGATCTCGAGCGCGTCGGTGTCGCGGTCGATGCCGATCAGTCGGAGGTCGGGGAAGGTGTCGAGGAGGGCGGCGGCGTGGCCGCCCATGCCCAGCGTGCCGTCGACCACGACGGCGTTCGCGCTGGAGATTGCGGGAGCGAGCAGCTCGATGCTGCGATCCCGAAGCACAGGGATGTGGATGGCGTTCTCGTCCATGATTTGCCGGTTCCGCCCCGCCGTCCGATCCCCATCCGTACTCGCCGACCTGGCACCGGGGAAGTGTGTCAGGGAGGCTGGCAGGACGGCTGGGAGTCGCACGGCAGGGTGGGCCGCTGTCGCGGCCTAGAAGATTCCGGGGATCACCTCCTCGGCGGTGTTGGCGAAGCCGTCCTCGTTCTCGGACACGTAGGCGTTCCATGCCTCGGCGTCCCAGATCTCGGCACGGCTGCCGGCTCCGATGACCACGAGCTCCCGGTCGAGGCCCGCATAGCTGCGGAGCCCCTGAGGGATCGTGACCCGGTGCTGCTTGTCGGGAGTCTCCGCGTGCGCGCCGGAGAGCAGGAGGCGCACGTAGTCGCGCGCCTGCTTGCTCGTCACGGGGGCCTGACGGATCTTCTCGTGGACGTCCTCGAACTCGCGCTGGCTGAAGACGTAGATGCAGCGGTCCTGGCCGCGGGTCAGCACGACGCCGCCCGCGAGCTCATCCCAGAACTTGGCCGGGAGGATGATGCGGCCCTTCTCGTCGAGCTTGGGCGTATAGGTGCCGAGGAACACAGCATCTCCACCCTCTCTCCACTGGCCTGCTTGGTCCCTCCACTTTACTCCACTGTCCCCCACCGGACAATGGGCGCGACCCCGCGGGAGCCCCTAATCCGGCCCGCGAAGGCCCCCAGTTTGCGGGACTGCCGCGGAATAGCGCGGGTGGGAGCGGAGTGGAGGGGAAGTGGAGGGGTGGAGCCCCGCCGAGCGGGTCGGGGGCGCTCCGTCGACCGCGGTGAGGATGCTCACACCGCGTCGTCCCGCGGAATGGCGCGGTGCGAGGGCAACGTCCCGGCGGTGGCAGCGGGATGTGGGAGCGAAGTGGAGTTCGGGCGGGGCCCGGGTGGGGCCGGGGAGAGGAGTGGAGGCGGTCGGCTTCCCTGGGCGCGTTGCGGGAGCGGCGAGGAGGAAACGGGCCGACTTGCCGAAGAATCACGTTTCAGGGCCCTGGAAGCGTGATTCTCTGGCAAGTCGATCTGAAGGAGAGGCGGGAGCGCGCGGCGGCGCGCCCGCTGCTGCCGAGCTGGCCTCCTAGCGCCGAGCGCGGCCTGTCTAGCGCCGAGCGCGGTGCGTGACGACGAACGCGGGCCGTCTACGGGGCGCGCTCGTCGCTACGGGGCGCGCTCGGCGAAAGGGTGTGCTCGGCGCACGAAAAGGCCGGCCCGAAGGCCGGCCTTTTCGAGGTGGTGACGGCTGCGAGCTAGCGGCCCATGCCGTCCTGGCGGCGCTCCCAGCGGCTGTTCATGCGGTCCATGAACGAGCCGCGGCCGACGCGGCGCGCGGAGCCGGGGCCCGAGCCGCCCGAGCGCGGGACCGCGGTGAGGCGGCGCCGCGGCGAACCGACGGCGAGGAGGACGCCGGCGAACATCACGACGAACCCGCCGACACCGATGATGGGCTGTTTGAGCACCACCCCGGCGACGAGGATCGCGACGCCGAGCACCGCGACCAGGACGCCGGAGACGAGCGCCGTGTAGTTGATCCGCCCGCGGCGGCCGCCGACGCTGGCGACGAAGTCCGCATCGTTCTGATAGAGGCTGCGCTCCATCTCGTCGAGGAGGCGCTGTTCTTGCTCCGAGAGCGGCATTTCCTTCTCCTCCCGCGGCGTGTCAGGCCGGGCCGGGCCCGTAAGTTGAGCCAAATTGTAACGTTCCGCCGATAGCTAGGCTAGGCGGTGTGACACAGGGCGCCCGACTGGTCGATCTCGTCCAAGGAAGACTCGATCGGCTGGTCGACGAGCGCGCCTCCATTCTCGCCACCATCGCGGAGGAGGCCACCCCGTTCGCGGAGTTCTCGCGGCAATTTCTCAGAGGCGGTAAGCGCTTCCGCGCTCTCGTCTGCTGGGAGGGCTGGCGGGCGGTCACGGCGGCTCCCGAGGCGGCGTCCGCGCGCACCATCGACGGGGTCGTGACGGTCGCCAGCGCCCTCGAGCTCTTCCACGCTGCGGCGCTCGTCCACGATGACATCATCGACAGCTCGGATACCCGCCGGGGCGCCCTTCCGCCCATCGGCGCTTCGAGCGGCTCCACTCGGATCACCGCTATGCGGGCGACGCCGCCACCTTCGGCACGTCCGCCGCGGTGCTGCTCGGCGACCTGCTGCAGAGCTGGAGCGATGACCTCCTGACCGATGGCCTCCGCTCCCTCCCGCCCGAGAACGGCTTCGAGGCGCGCACCGAGTTCGAGCGGATGCGCCTCGACGTGACCATCGGGCAGTACCTCGACCTGGTCGAGGAGCGCGCCTGGCGGGTCGTGCCCGAGGAGGACGCCCTGCTGCGGGCCGAGCGGGTCATCCTCTACAAGTCGGCGAAGTACTCGGTCGAGGCACCGCTCGTCATCGGTGCCCGCCTGGGCGGAGCGACCGACGAGCAGGTGGATGCGCTCCGCGCGTTCGGCGTCCCGCTCGGCATCGCCTTCCAGCTGCGGGACGACCTTCTCGGCGTCTTCGGCGATCCGTCCGTCACAGGGAAGCCCGCCGGGGACGACCTGGTGGAGGGCAAGCGGACGGTGCTCATCGCGCTCACCCGGTCGATGATGCCGCCGGGAGCGCGACGCCTCCTCGACGAGCTGCTCGGTGACCCGCACCTCTCCCCGCCGCAGATCACCCTCCTGCAGAACACCCTGCGCGAGAGCGGCGCGGTCGACCGCGTGGAGCGGATGATCGAGGCGAACGCCCTGCGCGCCCGCGCGGCTCTCAAGGCGGCACCCCTCGTCGAGCGCGACAACCTCGCCTCGCTGATCGCACCCCTGACGCAGCGCGTCAGCTGACGGAGGCGACCTCCGGCCGGGGCTCCCCCGCCCCGGGACTCAGAACGCGAGCGCCTGCGCGACGCGGCGCACCTCGGCCTTGCGGCCGGCACGCAGGGCGTCGATCGGACGGGTGCCCAGGCTGCCGTCCTCGCCGAGGAGCCAGTCGACGGCCTCCTCGTCGGTGTAGCCGTTGTCGGCGAGCAGGATCAGCGTTCCGCGCAGATCGTGCAGGGGCCCGTCTGCAGTCACGAACTCGGCCGGCACCCGCAGCACCCCGTCGATGCGGACCCCGACCAGGTATCGGTCCTGCAGCAGGGCGCGAACCTTGCTCAGGGGAAGCCCGAACCTCTCACCGAGATCCGGGAGGGTCAGCCACTCGTGCTCGTCCAGCCCAGCCACGAACCTAGGATGCCATCCCGAGCGCCCCGCCGCAGGATCCCTGGGCAGAAACGGGCGGCCTCCGCCCCCTCCCCCAGTTCGAGGCGGCGTCATCTCACATCGGTAACGTTCATTGACTGCTTGAGGCTGCTGTGTCAGCGTGACCCCGTCCCCGGGGGAAAAGGGGACGTGCACGGCCGCCATGGATGGGGAACGCGATGAGCAGTGCTTTGGAACGACTCTGGAGCGGCACGGCCGGAAGGGGTCGCCATGTCGCGCCCCGCCCCGCCGGCCGCACCCGGCTCCTCGCCGCCCTTCCCGTGGTCCTGGCCGGCTCGCTCGCGCTCACGCTCGGCGGTTCGCCAGCGGACGCGGCTCCGGTCAAGCGGCCCGTGAAGAACCGCGTCACTCCCCCGGCGCAGCCCGATCCCGCCGACGCCGCTCCGGCCACCGCCACGACGGATGTCGAGATCGTCGCCGCAGCCAGCGCCACGGGCCCGGCCCAGAGCTACGCGCCACGCGTCTACACCGTCGTCGAGGGCGATACCGTCAGCGACATCGCCGGCCGCTTCGGCCTCTCCACCGCGTCGGTCCTCACCCACAACGGGCTGAGCTGGAAGTCGCTGATCTTCCCCGGCCAGGTCCTGAGCCTCAACACCGCGGCAACCGCCGTTCTCCCGGACACCCCGCTCGTCCGCTACACGATCGTCGACGGCGACACCATCAGCGCGGTCGCCGCTTCCTACGGCGTTGACACCGCCGCGGTGCTGCTGGCGAACGGCCTCGGCCGCGACAGCATCATCTTCCCGGGGCAGAGCATCGTGCTCCCCGTCGACTCCGCCGCCGCGGATCTGGAGACCGCCGCGATCGTCGAGTCGACGCCTGCCACCGCGGTCGTCGCGCTCTCCGACACCATGCGCGAGAACGCCGCGACCATCATCCGAATCGGACGCGAGCTCGGGGTGGAGGATCGCGGCATCGTCATCGCCCTGGCTGCCGCGGCCCAGGAGTCCGCCCTGCACAACCTCGACTGGGGGCACCTCGACTCGCTCGGCCTGTTCCAGCAGCGGAGCAGCACCGGCTGGGGAACGCGCGACGAGATCCTCGATCCCGAGCACGCGGTCCGCGCCTTCTTCGGCGGCCCCGGCAACCCCAACGACGACACGCGCGGGCTGCTCGACATCGACGGCTGGCAGGATCTGAGCGTCACCGAGGCGGCCCAGGCCGTGCAGCTGTCCGCCTATCCGGACGCCTACGCCAAGTGGGAGACGTCCGCCGTCAGCTGGCTCGCAGACCTCGGCTGACGCCTCTTCCGTCCGTCGTCAAGTCCCCCGTCGAAGCATTTTCCTCGACCCGCCGAGGCCGGCGACCGCTCCCCGCAGGAAGCGCTTCGTACACTCGTACGGTGAGCCCGAGCCAGACCGACCCGATGGTCGGCCGTCTGTTGGACGGACGCTATCAAGTCCGTGCACGGATCGCGCGCGGCGGAATGGCGACGGTCTACCTGGCGACGGATCTGCGCCTCGAGCGCCGCGTCGCCATCAAGGTGATGCACGGTCACCTCGCCGATGACGCGGCCTTCCGGGACCGGTTCATCCAGGAGGCGCGGTCCGCGGCCCGGCTCGCCCACCCGAACGTCGTCAACGTCTTCGACCAGGGTCAGGACTCCGACATGGCCTATCTGGTCATGGAGTACCTGCAGGGCATCACGCTGCGCGACCTGCTCAAGGAGTACGGCAAGCTCACGCCCGAGCAGACGATGGACATCATGGAGGCCGTCCTCGCCGGGCTCGCCGCCGCGCACAAGGCCGGCATCGTCCACCGCGACCTCAAGCCCGAGAACGTGCTCCTCGCCGACGACGGGCGCATCAAGATCGGCGACTTCGGCCTCGCTCGCGCCGCCACGGCGAACACGGCGACCGGCCAGGCGCTGCTCGGCACCATCGCCTACCTCTCCCCGAGCTCGTGACCCGCGGCATCGCGGACACCCGCAGCGACATCTACGCCGTCGGCATCATGATGTACGAGATGCTCGTCGGCGACCAGCCGTTCAAGGGCGACCAGCCGGTCCAGATCGCCTACCAGCACGCCAACGAGTCGGTCCCGGCGCCCAGCACCAAGAACCCGGCGATCCCCGTGGCACTCGACGAGCTCGTCCTCTGGGCGACCGCCCGCGACCCCGAGCAGCGCCCGCGCGACGCCCGCGCGATGCTCGACCAGCTCTTCGAGACCCAGAACCTCATCCGCGACGGCCTCGGCGGAGTCTCGACCGCGACGCAGCGCACCATGGTGATGCCGGCGGCGACGCCCGCCACGACCGTGCACGAGTCCGGCGAGACCCAGGTCATGAGCCGCGCGCGGCGGACCGGCCCCGTCGCCGTCGAGTCCGCGCACCGCCTGTCAACGACGGTGCAGAAGAGGCACCGCCGGGGCTTCTGGCTCTTCGGCCTGTTCCTCGTGTTCGCGGCCGCGGTGACCGGCACCGGCTGGTACTTCGGCTCGGGCCCCGGTGCCGCCGTGGGCATCCCCTCCGTCGCGGGCAAGAGCGTCGCGGATGCGACCGCGATGCTGAACGAAGCGGGCTTCACCGTCGGCGGTCAGGATGAGGTCTTCGACTGGAAGACCGATCCCGGCCTCGTCTCCTCGACCGACCCCGAGGCCGGTGCTCGCGTCACCCGCGACAAGCCGGTCCTGCTGCACGTGTCGAAGGGCGCTCAGCCGCTCGCCGTGCCGGCTCTGGGCGGCAAGACCCTCGACGAGGCGAAGAAGATCATCACCGACGCGGGATTCGTGGTGGGCGACGATCTCCCCGCCGAGTTCAGCGCCGACGTTCCCGTGGGAGTCGTGCTGCACGCGGTGGGCGCCGACGGGGTGGAGTTCGCGGAGGGCGCGCAGTACCCGGAGCACCAGCCGATCCGCCTCTCGGTCTCGGCCGGGCCGTTCCCCGACGTGTTCAACATCCCGGTCGCCGATGCGACTCAGGCGCTCGGCTCGGTGGGGATCCAGGTCGAGCGGGGCGACGCCGCCTTCGACAACACCGGCCAGGTGCCCGCCGACAACGTGCTCAGCATCGACCCCGTGACGACCGCGGACGGGACCCCGCGTCCCTTCGTCGTCGGCGACACCGTGACGATCCACCTGTCGAAGGGCGCGGACCTCGTGACCGTCCCGAACGTCATCGGCACCGAGTGGACGACGGCCAAGCAGCAGCTCCTGGACGCCGGTCTCGACCCGACCTACAACGCGACGCTCGCGGCCATCCCGGGCGCGGTGGTGAAGAGCACCGACCCCGCAGAGGGCGCGCAGTTGCTCCGCGGCTCGAAGATCGCGGTCACGATCACCGCGACGCTCTAGGCGCGACCGCCACGACTCCGCATCACTTCGGACTATCCGCAACAGGAGACCGTTGCGGTTTGTCCGAAGTGATGCGGTTGGGCGGCAGCGGCGGCGGCTACCGCGTGGTGGCGGAGAGCTCCTCGGCCACCAGGAACGCGAGCTCCAGCGACTGCATGTGGTTGAGGCGGGGATCGCACAGCGACTCGTAGCGGGTGGCGAGGCTGGCCTCGTCGATGTGCTCGGACCCGCCCAGGCACTCGGTGACATCGTCGCCGGTCAGCTCCACGTGGATGCCGCCCGGGTGCGTTCCGACGGCGCGGTGCGACTCGAAGAAGCCCTTCACCTCGTCGACGATGTCGTCGAAGCGACGGGTCTTGTACCCCGTGGGCGTCGTGACGCCATTGCCGTGCATGGGGTCGGTCACCCAGAGCGGGTTCGCATCGAGCGTCTTCACGTGCTCGAGCAGGCCGGGGAGGACGTCGCGGATCTTGCCCGCGCCCATCCGCGTGATGAACGTGAGCCGGCCGGGCTCGCGCTCGGGGTCCAGCTTGTCGATGAGCGCCTCCATGGCTTGCGGAGTCGTGGAGGGGCCGAGCTTGACGCCGATCGGGTTGCGGATGCGCGAGAAGTAGTCGACGTGCGCGCCGTCGAGGTCGCGGGTGCGCTCCCCGATCCACAGGAAGTGGGCGCTGGTCGCCACCGGAGTGCCATTGCGGGAGTCGATGCGGGTCAGGGGCCGCTCGTAGTCCATGAGCAGGCCCTCGTGGCCGGTGTAGAACTCGACGCGGCGCAGCTCGTCGAAGTCGGCGCCTGCCGCCTCCATGAAGCGGATGGCGCGGTCGATCTCCCTCGCGAGGCCCTCGTAGCGGGCGTTCGCCGGGTTGGAGGCGAAGCCGCGGTTCCAGCTGTGCACCTCCTTGAGGCTCGCGAACCCGCCCTGGGTGAAGGCGCGCACGAGGTTCAGCGTGGAGGCGGCGGTGTGGTAGCCCTGCACCAGGCGGGCGGCGTCGGGCTCCCGGGACTCGGGCGTGAAGTCGTAGCCGTTGACGATGTCGCCGCGGTACGCGGGAAGCGTCACCTCGCCCCGCGCCTCGACGTCGCTCGAGCGCGGCTTCGCGAACTGCCCGGCCATCCGGCCCATCTTCACGACCGGCATGGAGGCGCCGTAGGTGAGCACGACGGCCATCTGCAGCAGCGTCTTCACGCGCGAGCGGATCTGGTCGGCGGTCGCGCCCGCGAAGGTCTCGGCGCAGTCGCCGCCCTGCAGCAGGAACGCCTCGCCCCGGGCCGCCTTGGCGAGCCGGTCGCGCAGCTGGTCGATCTCGCCCGCGAACACGAGGGGCGGGAAGGTCGCGATCTGCGCGGACGCCGCCTGGGCGGCCGTGGGGTCCGGCCACGTCGGCTGGTGCTTGATGTCGAGGGTCCGCCAGTGGTCGAGACCGGCCAGGACCTGGGGGCTGGCGGCCACGACGGGCTCGGTGGAATCGTCCACGGGGGTCACCTCGGCTGTGTTGCGATGGAAGGGGTCAGCGGGCGACAGGAACGCCCGCCGCCTTCTTCACAGAAGACGCGTACACATCCACGTATTCCTGGCCGCTCAGCCGGGCGAGCTCGTACATGATCTCGTCGGTGATGGAGCGGAGGATGAAGCGGTCGCCTTCGAGTCCCGCGAACCGTGAGAAATCTAACGGCTTGCCGATCACGATGCCAATCCGCCGCACCTTCGGGAGGCGGCTGCCGATGGGCATCGCCTTCTCCGTGTCGATCATCGCGACCGGGATGACCGGCACCTGACCCTCGACGACCATGCGGGCGATGCCCGTTCGGCCCCGGTACAGGCGGCCGTCCTGGCTCCGCGTGCCCTCCGGGTAGATGCCGAGCAGCTCGCCCCTCCGCAGCACGCCGAGACCCGTGAGGAGCGCCGCCTCGGACGCCTTGCCGCCGGACCGGTCGATGGGCAGCTGGCCGGTCGCGAGCATGAAGGAGCGGATCGCCCACCCCTTGAAGCCCTTCCCGGTGAAGTATTCGGCCTTCGCGAGGAAGGAGATCCGGCGGTCCAGCTCGATCGGGAGCAGCACCGAGTCGATGAACGAGAGGTGGTTGCTCGCGAGGATCGCTGCGCCCTTCTTGGGCACGTTCTCCATGCCCGTCACCCAGGGGCGGAACACCCGGCGCAGGAAGGGACCCACGAACACGTACTTCATCAGCCAGTAGAACACGCGCACGGAACCTCGCTCTCCCGGCCAGCCTATCCGCGCCGTCAGGCGGCGGGGTCGACGTGCGGCGAGTAGCTCGCCGGATCCCCCGCCGAGCGGAAGTGGGATCGGGCGAGGTCGGCCGCGCCCACGACGCCCGCGTCCCCCACGAACTCGGCCACGCGGAACTCCGGCTCGGGGTGGTACCCGCGCGCCGGCAGCACATCGAGGAACGCGGCGCGGATCGGCTCGAGGAGCACGTCGCCCGCGACGGACACCCCGCCGCCAAAGACGAACAGCTGGGGGTCGAGGACGGCCGCGAGGCTCGCGCAGGCCTGACCCAGGTGCTGGCCGAGCTGGCGGAGGGCGGACAGCGCACCCGGGTCCTCGGCGGCGATGAGCTCGCCCACCTGGACGCCGGTGAGACCCCCGTTGCGCTCGCGCGCCTCGGCGAGGGCGTTGCCGATGCCCCCGCGTCCGCGATCTCGTTCGCCATCCGCAGCAGCGCCCGCCCCGAGCCGTACTGCTCGATGCAGCCACGGGCACCGCAGCCGCATGGGAGGCCGTTCGGGACGACCCGCATGTGGCCGAGCTCCGCCGCCGTGCCGAAGCCGCCGCGGAAGAGGGTGTCCTCGTGCACGATGGCGCCGCCCACCCCGGTGCCGATGGTGATCATGACCATGTCGCTGACGAGCCGCCCGGCGCCGAAGCGGAACTCCGCCCAGCCTGCCGCGTTGGCGTCGTTCTCGATGAGGATCGGGAGGCCGATGCGCTCTTCGAGCTCCGCGCGCAGCGGCTCGTTCCGCCACGCCACGTTCGGCGTGTAGTAGACGACGGACTGCGCGGCGTCGATGAAGCCGGGCGCGGCGACGCCCACGGCGGCGATCTCCTGCCCGGCCGCGAGCTGCTGCACCATCTCGACGACGTCGGCCTTCAGCCGATCGCTGTCGCCCGCGGGGTCGGTCGCCGACTCTCGGTGACGATGGCGCCGAGATCGTCGACGACAGCGCCGGCGATCTTCGTGCCGCCGATGTCGATGCCTATCGCGTGCACGGGTCGAGCCTAGCGGTGCCCCGGACAGGGGCAGGGGCCGCCCAGGCCCGCCGGATAGGATGGGCTGACCAGGTACCGAAGGAGTTGCCGTGCACCAGATCGACGCGCCCGCCGTCGTGGCCCCCACCCCGGACGCGAATGCCACCGATCTCCTGCTGGAGCGAGTCGCGAAGACCCCGGACGCCCCGCTCTTCGCGCGGCACCTCGGCGAGCAGTGGATCGACGTGAGCGCTCGCGACTACCTCGACCAGGTGCGCGCCCTCGCCAAGGGCTTCATCGCCGCCGGCATCCAGCCCGGCGAGAAGATCGGGCTCATGGCGAAGACGCGCTACGAGTGGACGCTCATCGACTTCGCCGCGTGGTTCGCCGGCGCGATCCTCGTCCCGATCTACGAGACCTCCTCCCCAGCCAGGTGCACTGGAACCTCAGCGACGCCGGTGCACACGCGATCATCGTGGAGGGCCCGGACCAGTTCGCGAAGTTCGACGAGGTGCACGCGGACCTGCCGGATGTGCGCCTGATCTGGCAGATCGAGCGCGGCGACCTCGGGAAGCTCGCCTCCTCGGGCACGGGCGTCAGCGACGAGGAGCTCGAGCGTCGCCGCACCCTGGCGCACGAGGACGACATCGCCACGATCATCTACACCGCGGGCACTACCGGGCGGCCGAAGGGCTGCGTGCTCACCCACAGGAACTTCGTGGAGCTCAGCCGCAACACGACCGAGGCCATCCCGGAGGTGATCCGTCCCGGGTCGAGCACCCTGCTCTTCATCCCGACCGCGCACATCTTCGCTCGCTTCATCGCCGTGCTCAGCGTCTACGGCGGCGTCAAGGTGGGTCACGAGCCGGACACCACCCAGCTCCTCCCCTCGCTCGGCAGCTTCCGCCCGACGTTCCTGCTCGCCGTGCCGCGGGTGTTCGAGAAGGTCTACAACTCGAGCGAGCAGAAGGCGGAGGCCGGCGGCAAGGGCAAGATCTTCCGCAGCGCGGCCGACGTCGCGATCGCGCACTCCAAGGCGCTCGAGGCCGGCAAGGTGCCGCTCGGCCTCCGGCTCAAGTTCGCCCTGTTCGACCGGCTGGTCTACTCGAAGCTGCGAGCCGTGATGGGCGGCCGCGTCCAGTACGCGGTGTCCGGCTCGGCGCCCCTCGGCGAACGGCTCGGCCACTTCTACCACAGCCTCGGGATCTCCATCCTCGAGGGCTACGGCCTCACCGAGACCACCGCGCCCATGACGGTTACGCGTCCCAGCTCCTTCGCCATCGGCACCGTCGGGCCGGCGCTGCCCGGGGTGTCCATCCGGATCGCCGAGGACGGCGAGATCGAGACGAAGGGCGTCAACCTCTTCAAGGAGTACTGGAAGAACCCGGAGGCGACGGCGGCCGCGTTCAACGGCGAGTGGTTCCGCACGGGCGACATCGGGGAGTTCGATGACCGCGGCTTCCTCCGCATCACCGGGCGGAAGAAGGAGCTCATCGTGACGGCGGGCGGCAAGAACGTCGCTCCCGCCGCGCTCGAGGACCCGATCCGCGCCAACCCCATCGTCAGCCAGGTCGTGGTCGTGGGCGACCAGAAGCCCTTCATCGCCGCCCTCGTCACGCTCGACGCGGAGATGCTCCCCGTCTGGCTGAAGAACAACGGCGAGGACGAGAGCCTCACTCTCGAGCAGGCCGCCAAGTCCCCCGCCGTGCTCGCCGAGGTGCAGCGGGCGGTGGACGTCGCCAACAGCCACGTCTCACGCGCCGAGTCGATCCGGAAGTTCGTGATCCTCCCCACCGAGTGGACCGAGGCCAGCGGACACCTCACGCCGAAGCTCTCCATCAAGCGGAACGTCATCCTCAAGGACTTCGCGAGCGAGGTCGAGGGCGTCTACGCGAAGGCGCCGGCGGGCGAGCCCGTCCACTGACGGCTAACCGGCTGCTCACCCTTCCCTCAGCAGGCAGAATCGGCGCCAGCAGGCAGGATCGGCCCGTTTTCGCCTGCTCAGGCCGAAAATGCCTGCTGAGCGAAGGAGGCTCGGAGCTTTAGAACCAGGAGGATTCGCGGATGCGGCGCATCGCGTCGCGCCGGAGGTCCTTGTCGAGGCGGTCGAGGTAGAGCAGGCCGTCGAGGTGGTCCGTCTCGTGCTGCAGCGCCTGCGCGAGCACACCCGTGCCCTCGACCACGACCGGGTTGCCGTCGAGGTCGGTGCCCTCCGCGCGCGCGTAGGGTGCCCGGCGCACGGGATACCAGAGGTCCGGCACGGAGAGGCAGCCTTCGTCGACGAGCTCAGGCTCCCCGCGCACCTCCACGACGCGCGGGTTCAGCAGGTAGCCGACCTTGCCGTCCACGTTGTAGCTGAACGCCCGGAGGTTGACGCCGATCTGCGACGCGGCGACACCGGCTCGCCCCGGCACGGCGACCGAATCGAGCAGGTCCTCGACGAGCGCGCGGACGCGGTCGTCGACCTGCTCGATGGGCGCCGACGGAGTCTTGAGGACCGGGTCGCCGAACAGCCGGATCTGCCGCTCAGGCACCTCGGCGCACGGGCAGGCCGTCGACCACGAGCGCGGCGAGCCTGCGTGCCGCGTCCTTCGTGACCTGCTTCAGGTCGTTGTAGCTCACGACGCTGCCGGCGGCGAGCACCGGGTCGTAGGGAATGCGGACGATCTCGCGGACGCGCGACTTGAAGTGCGCCTCGATCTCGTCGAGCTTCACCATGTTGGTGCCCTGCGTCGCCGTGTTGAGCGCGACGACCGCGTTCTTCACCAGCTCGCCGTACCCGTTCGCCTCGAGCCAGGTCAGCGTCTCGGACGCGAGGCGCGCCTCGTCGACGCTGCCGCCGGAGACGATGACCACCGAGTCGGCCCGGTTGAGCGTCGCGCGCATGACGGAGTGGACGATGCCGGTGCCGCAGTCCGTGAGGACTATGGAGTAGAACCGGGCGGTGATGTCCGCGATGACGTTGTAGTCGTTCTCGTCGAACGCCTCGCTGAGCAGCGGGTCCGTGTCGGAGGCGAGGATGTCGAGGCGGGTCTCGTCCCGGGACACCAGGGCGCTGAAGTCGGTGAAACCGTTGATGCTCGCGGCGCGGTGCACGACGTCGCGGACCGTGGCGCGCGTCTGCCGGGGCACCCGCTCGGACAGCGTGCCGCGGTCGGGGTTCGCGTCGATCGCGATGATCCGGTCCTCGCGCGTGGTCGCCAGGGCCATGCCGAGCAGCGTGGTGACCGTGGTCTTGCCGACGCCGCCCTTGCGCGTGAGGATCGGGACGAAGCGCGTGCCGCCCTCGAACTGCTTGTCGATGCGGGCGTTGAGCTCCTTGCGCGCGCGCTCGGCGGGAGAATCGCCGAGGTTCACGCGGCGGAGGGTCAGCCCGTAGATGAACCTGTTCCAGCCGCCCGTCGGAGCCGCGCGCGTGATCCGCGAGTCGATGAGCCGATCCGCGGTGAGCATCGCGGCGGTCTCGGGGATATCGCTCTGCTCGCCGCGGAGGCGCTCGCGCCGGGTGAGGCTCGTGCCGTTCGCCGGCGTGATCGGCTCGATGCGCGGGATCTCGCCGGTGCGCGAGGTGTCTATGCGGGGCACCGGACCTGTGTTCCGAATCCCGTCGCCGAGGCGCGGGATCTCGCTCGTGTTGAAGCGCGGGATCTCCCCGGTCAGCCGCGGCACGTCGGTGGTGCTGAACCGCGGGATCTCGCCCGTGGTGGTCGGGAAGGAGCTGAGGGTGCGGCTGCCGAGCAGGGCGTCGTAGGCGCTGCCGGTGCGGCGGTAAGGGGTGCGGGTCGGCTGCTCCGGCGCAGGACGCAGCTCCCCGAGGTTGATCTCGCCGGTCAGGGTGCCCGGCATCGCGCTCGGCGGGATCGCGACATCGTCGATCCGCACGGCCGCCTCGTCCTCGGGCAGGGCCCGCTGCGGAGCCGGCGGGAGATCGATGTGAATGGTGAGGCTCTCGGGGAGACTGGTGGCCAGCCGCTCGCCGGGCTCGTCGACGAGCTCACTGTGGAACTCGAGCTCGTCGAGCTCCTCCGCGCGGGTCGCGCTCACCGTGCTCTCGAGCACCTGCCCGGGAGACTTCTTGCGCTTGCTCGCCACAGGCCCAGCCTTCCGTTCAGCTCTGTCTACGCTCATTTGCCAGAAGCCTATGCGGGCACCCCTCGGATGGGTGATTGCCGCGCGGCGCACCGCCGAAGTTCCCGTGTCGCCGGGTCTCGGCCGTGTGGCGGTGCCGATCAGGCGGGGTCGACCTCGACCACCAGGTCGCCCGCCTCCACCTGCTGGGTCGCGCCGATCGCGAGGCGGCGGACGACGCCCGCGATGGGGGTGGTGATGGCGGCCTCCATCTTCATGGCCTCGATGGACGCCACCGCCTGTCCAGCGGCGACGCGGTCGCCCTGCTGGACCTTGATCGTCACGACGCCCGAGAACGGCGCCGCGACGTGCCCCGCCTTGTTCGGGTTCGCCTTCTCCGCCGAGGTGACCTCGACGTCCACGCTCCTGTCGCGCACGGCGATCGGCCGCATCTGGCCGTTGAGGGTCGTCATGACGGTGCGCATGCCCTTGTCGTCGACCCCGCCGACGGCTTCGAGTCCCACGAAGAGCTGCACGCCTCGCGCGATCTGCACGGTGTGCTCGGCGCCCGACTGCAGGCCGTAGAGGTAGTCGGCCGTGTCGAGCACGGACAGGTCGCCGTACTGCTCGCGCACCTGCTCGAACTGGCGGGTCGGGCCGGGGAACAGCAGGCGATTGAGCGCCGAGCGCCGCGTGGCGCTGTCCGCCTCGAGTGCGGCACTGTCTTCCGCGCTGAGGTCCTCGACCGACACGTCGACCGTGCGACCCTCGAGGACCTTGGAGCGGAAGGGCTCGGGCCAGCCGCCCGGCAGGTCGCCGAGCTCGCCGGCCATGAAGCCGATTACCGAGTCCGGGATGTCGTACTTCTGGGGGTTCTGCTCGAAGTCGTCCGGGTCCGCACCGACGGCCGCGAGGTGCAGGGCGAGGTCGCCCACCACCTTCGACGAGGGCGTGACCTTCGGGATGCGGCCGAGGATGCGGTTCGCCGCCGCGTACAGGTCCTCGATGAGCTCGAACCGGTCGGCGAGACCGAGCGCGATCGCCTGCTGGCGGAGGTTGGAGAGCTGGCCGCCCGGGATCTCGTGGTGGTAGACGCGGCCGGTGGGGCCGGGCAGCCCGGACTCGAACGGCTTGTACTGGGCGCGGACGGCCTCCCAGTACGGCTCGAAGTCGGCGACGGCCTGCAAGGACAGTCCGGTGTCGCGCTCGGTGTCGGCGAGGGCGGCGACGAGCGCGGACGCGGACACCTGGCTGGTCGTGCCGGCCATCGCGGCACTGGCGACGTCGACCGCGTCCACACCTGCCTCGCTCGCTGCGAGGAGGGTGGCGAGCTGCCCGCCGACGGTGTCGTGGGTGTGCAGGTGGACGGGCAGGTCGAACCGCTCCCGGAGAGCCCGGACCAGCTTGGACGCGGCGTACGGGCGGAGCAGACCCGCCATGTCCTTGATCGCGAGCACGTGCGCGCCCGCCTCGACGATCCGATCGGCCAGGCGCAGGTAGTAGTCGAGCGTGTAGAGGTCCTCGGCCGGGTCCAGGAGGTTGCCGGTGTAGCAGACCGCGACCTCCGCCACGGCGCCGCCGGTCGCGCGCACGGCATCGATCGCCGGCCGCATCTGGTCGACGTCGTTGAGGGCGTCGAAGATACGGAAGATGTCGACGCCGGTGGCGGCCGCCTCGCGGACGAAAGCGTCCGTGACCTGGGTCGGGTACGGCGTGTAGCCGACGGTGTTGCGCCCGCGCAGCAGCATCTGGATGGCGATGTTCGGCATCGCCTCGCGAAGGGTTGCGAGCCGCTCCCACGGGTCCTCGCCCAGGAAGCGCAGCGCCACGTCGTAGGTGGCGCCGCCCCACGCCTCGACCGAGAGCAGGCCGGGGATGCTGCGCGCGTAGTAGGGGCCGACCGCGGCGAGGTCCCGCGTGCGCACGCGCGTCGCGAGCAGCGACTGGTGGGCATCCCGGAACGTGGTGTCGGTCACCGCGAGGGCGGTCTGGGCGCGGAGGTCCGCCGCGAACCCCTCGGGCCCGAGCTCGAGGAGGCGCTGGCGGGACCCGGCTGGCGCGTCGAGCGACAGGTCGACGGCGGGCAGCTTGTCGGCGGGGTTCGCGCCGCGGGGGCGACCCCCACGGCTGGTTGACGGTGACCTCGGCGAGCCAGCTGAGGATCCTCGTGCCGCGGTCCCGCGACGGGTTGGGCTGGATGAGCTCCGGTCGCTCGTCGATGAACGACGTCGAGAGGTCGCCGGCGACGAAGGACGGGTCCTCGAGCACCGCCTGCAGGAACGAGATGTTCGTCGAGACACCGCGGATGCGGAACTCGGCCAGGCCGCGCTTGGCCCGCGCGACGGCGGCGGCGAAGTCGCGTCCGCGGCACGTCATCTTGGCGAGCATGGAGTCGAAGTGGGGGCTGATCTGGGCGCCCTGGGCGACGGTGCCGCCGTCGAGGCGGATGCCCGCGCCACCCGGCGAGCGGTAGGTCGTGATCTTGCCGGTGTCCGGGCGGAAGCCCTGCGACGGGTCCTCGGTCGTGATGCGGCACTGCAGCGCGGCGCCCCGCAGGTGCAGCTGGTCCTGGGTCAGGCCCAGGTCGGCGAGGCTCTCCCCCGACGCGATGCGCATCTGGGACTGCACCAGGTCGACGTCGGTGACCTCCTCGGTCACGGTGTGCTCGACCTGGATGCGGGGGTTCATCTCGATGAAGACGTGCTCGCCTGCCCGCTCCCCCACCGTGTCGACGAGGAACTCGACGGTGCCGGCGTTCTGGTAGCCGATCGCCTCCGCGAACGCCACGGCGTCGCGATAGAGGGACTGGCGAATGGAGTCGTCGAGGTTCGGGGCCGGCGCGATCTCGATGACCTTCTGGTGCCGGCGCTGCACCGAGCAGTCGCGCTCGAAGAGATGCACCGTGTGGCCGGAGCCGTCGGCCAGGATCTGCACCTCGATGTGCCGGGGCCGCAGGACCGCCTGCTCGAGGAACATGGTGGGGTCGCCGAAGGCGCTGTCCGCTTCGCGCATCGCCGCGGTGAGGGCATCCTCAGCTCCTCGCGGGCGTTCACGCGGCGCATCCCGCGCCCGCCGCCGCCCGCGACCGCCTTCGCGAAGACCGGGAAGCCGATCTCCTCCGCAGCCGCGATCAGCTCGTCGAGGTCCGCAGACGGCGCGCTGGACTTGAGGACGGGAACGCCTGCGGCCTTCGCGTGCTCCTTCGCGGCGACCTTGTTGCCCGCCATCTCGAGCACCTCGGGGGCGGTCCGATGAAGGTGATCCCCGCCTGCCGGGCCGCCTCGGCGAGCTCGGGGTTCTCGCTGAGGAACCCGTAGCCGGGGTAGATCGCGTCGGCGCCGGACTCCTTGGCGACGCGGATGATCTCCGCGACATCCAGGTAGGCCCGCACCGGATGACCGGGCTCGCCGATCTGGTACGCCTCGTCGGCCTTCAGCCGGTGCATCGAGTTGCGGTCCTCGTACGGGAACACCGCGACGGTCTTGGCGCCGAGCTCATAGGCCGCACGGAACGCGCGGATGGCGATCTCGCCACGATTGGCTACCAGGATCTTCGAAAACACGCGAGCCCCTTCCGGCGCCCGCGCCGTTCCGTCTGTCGTTTGGGTTCACTCAGACTACTGAAGGTATCTTGGTCCCCGTGCATGTCCTGAGCGTCAGCTCCCTCAAGGGTGGAGTGGGCAAGACCACCGTCACCCTCGGTCTCGCGTCCGCCGGTTTCGCCAAGGGCCTCAGCACCCTCGTCGTCGACCTGGACCCCCAGTCGGACGTGTCCACCGGCATGGACGTGCAGGTGCAGGGCCACCTCAACGTCGCCGACGTGCTCGCCTCCCCCAAGGAGAAGGTCGTCCGCGCCGCCATCGCGCCGAGCGGATGGACGAAGGGCCGAACCGGCACCATCGACGTCATGGTCGGCAGCCCGTCCGCGATCAACTTCGACGGGCCGCACCCGAGCATCCGCGACATCTGGAAGCTCGAGGAGGCGCTCGCGAGCGTCGAGCACGACTACGACCTCGTCCTCATCGACTGCGCCCCTTCGCTCAACGCGCTCACCCGCACCGCTTGGGCGGCGAGCGACCGCGTCGCCGTCGTCACCGAGCCGGGCCTGTTCTCCGTCGCCGCCGCCGACCGCGCGCTCCGTGCGATCGAGGAGATCCGCCGCGGCCTCAGCCCGCGCCTCCAGCCGCTCGGCATCATCGTGAACCGGGCCCGCATGCAGTCCCTCGAGCACCAGTTCCGCATCAAGGAGCTCCGCGACATGTTCGGGCCGCTCGTGCTCACCCCGCACCTGCCCGAGCGAACCTCCCTCCAGCAGGCGCAGGGCGCCGCGAAGCCGCTCCACATCTGGCCGGGCGAGAGCGCCCAGGAGATGGCGCGGATGTTCGACCAGCTCCTCGACCGAGTGCTGCGCACCGGCCGGGTCGGCGAGTACGCCGAGCTCGAGGCGAAGGGCGCCCGGGGGTAGGTTCCCTGCCGCCAGATCGCGGTCGCTTGAGGCGGGTGCGCTTTGGGGAAGGTTGCGTCGGTGGGCGCGGCTGGACAGCGGTCGATTCAGCCGGGTGCGTCCGGAGAAACCTCGGGTCCGTGCGTCGCGGCTGGTGTCCGAGTCGCCAGCAGGTGTGCATGCTGCCGTGTTCGCGGCTGTCGTGTGGGTTTCATCGCTCGCGGGGTCCGCCCCCAGCGGAGGCGGACCTCCTCGACGGGGCGTGCGAGGGGCAACGGGTCCAGCCCTTGCTTAAGACGGGAAGCCGGCGGGCTGATCGGTCGGCGTCGTTCCGGCCTTGAGGCCGAGCGCGTGCCGACCCACCGCGCGCGCTTCCCTTCGCCGAGCGCGCTCTGTAGCACCGAGCGCGCTTCGTCTTCGCCGAGCGCACCCCGTGGCACCGAGCGCGCCCTGTATACGGGGTGCGCTCGGTGGTTCAGGGTGCGTTCGATGGCGGACGGGTGCGCTCGGTGTTACGGGGCGCGGTCGACGGTCGGGTTTTCCCATCGACTCAGCTACCCGCGAAGCTTCTGCGCGCGCGTGGGCCGGTCGTCGAGCGCGGTTTCTGTCGCCGAGCGCAGGGTGGGGACGGGCCGCGCTCGGCGGCCGCTCGTCGAGCGCGGGGCGTGACGACGAGCGCGGGGTGAGTACGGGGCGCGCTCGTCGTCTCGGGCCGCGCTCGGTGGTGCGGGGCGCGCTCGGCGCGTCTACGGGAGGACGGCGAAGGCGCGGACCGGGAACGTGCCGAAGCCCTCGACGCGGGGCGGCACCGCCGTGAAGGTCGCGCCGCTCGGCGGGACCTGGCCGAGGTTCGTCAGGTGCTCGACCACCGGGATCCCTGCGGCGAGCAGCAGCGAGTGCGCCGGGCGCCGGCCCGCCGCCTCTGCGGACGTGTCGTCGATGTTCAGGGAGTCGATGCCCACCAGCGCCGCGCCCTGCTCGACCAGGTAGGCGGCGCCCTCCTCCGTGAGGAAGGGCGCGCCCACCGCGTACTCCTCGGTGCCGAAGTGCCGGTCCCAGCCGGTGTGCAGCAGGACCGCCGCGCCGCGCACGTCGCGCTCGGCGATCACCTCTGCCGGGATGCCCCGATCCCGGGCATCGGTCAGCCGGAACACCTCCGCGGACAGCCCGACCAGCTGGTCCAGCGACAGGGACGCGAGGTCTCCCCCGTCGGCGTAGCGGTGGAACGGGCTGTCCAGGTAGGTGCCCGTGTTGCCGATCATCGTGATGAGGTCCATCCGGAACTCGGTGCCCGGCGCGTACACGGTTCGGGAGGCCTCGCGCGTCAGGTGCGGGGTGACGGTGGGCGCCGGCAGCCCGGGATAGGTGACGAGCCCTTCCCGGATCGGGTGGCTGAGGTCGACCAGGGGTGACGCGGCGGACGCGACCACCGGCGCGACTCCGCGGCTGCCCTTGTGCGGCTCCTCCACGATGGTGAGACCGGAGAGCGTGACCTCTCCCACAAGGGCGAGCCCGAGGTGCCGCACGAACAGGCGGCCGATCTCCGCCTCGGACAGGTCCGCCGACGGAAGGTCGAGGCGGAAGCCGTCCGCCGACATCCCTCCCCCGTTGGCGAAGCGGACGACGGCATCGAAGACGGCGCGGTACTCGGTCATCCCCCGAGCCTGGCACACGACTGAGGTTCGCTCGGATCCGTTACGCAGGGAGAACGGAGGGCGTCCGGATATCGGCGAAGGGTGTCAGGATTCCCACCGGCGACTGAGGAGCGCCCGCAGGGCGCGTCTCGAAACCCTCGGGGTCAGCCGGCGACGCGCGTGGCGCGGCGGACGGCGAGCTCGTCCTGCGGGTCCATCGTCTGCGTGTCGAGCTCGACGAGGCTCGACTCGACCTCGCGGAGGACCTTGCCCACCGCGATGCCGAAGACGCCCTGGCCGCGGCTGACCAGGTCGATGACCTCGTCGTTGGAGGTGCAGAGGTAGACGCTCGCGCCGTCGCTCATCAGCGTGGTCTGGGCGAGGTCGTTGACGCCGGACTCGCGGAGCTGGTTGACAGCGGTGCGGATCTGCTGGAGGGAGATGCCGGTGTCGAGAAGACGCTTGACGAGCTTGAGAACGAGGATGTCGCGGAAGCCGTAGAGCCGCTGCGATCCGGATCCTGCAGCGCCGCGGATGGTGGGCTCGACCAGGCCGGTGCGGGCCCAGTAGTCGAGCTGGCGGTAGCTGATCCCGGCCGCCCGAGCGGCGACGGCACCGCGGAAGCCCGCGCTGTCCTCGAGGTCCGGCATGCCGTCGGTGAAGAGCAGCCCGAGATCGTAGCGATCATCGCTACGGCTGAGTTCACTCATTGGGCTGGCCTACCGTTCATCTCTGGGGACTTGTCCACGGTACCGACCCGGAGAGGCTGCGGCAACGACATCGGGTTTTCCGATTCGGCGTGTCGCCTCACGCGCCGAGCCGGTCGAGCGCGCTTCGGATGAGGCTGGCGCGTACGATATCCAGCTGACTGGCGAGCTCCAGGGCCAGTTCGGCGCCCCGTGCTCGGCTTGCTCCGTCCCGCCGTTTGATAGCCGGAAGCACCGCGCTCTCGAGGAGTCCGGCCTCCCGCTCGGCGGCCGCGCGGAAGCCCCGCAGGTGCCGGGGCTCGATCCCCACCCGGCGCAGCTCGGTGAGGGCCTTGAGCACTCCGAGGGCATCCTCGGTGAAGGTCTCAGCGGGTGGGATGAGCGAGGCGGAGACGGCCTCGTCCAGCAGGGCGGACGGACACGTCGCCTCGCGGAGCAGCTCGTCCCGCGTGAGCCGTCGCTCGGACCCGAGCATCGAGGGCGCCGCCTGGGCGGTCGCACCCGGCCAGGCCGGATTCCGGCCGGCATCGAGGTCGGCCAGGTAGGAGCGGATGATCTTGAGCGGCAGGTAGTGGTCCCGCTGCATGGTCAAGATGAGGCGGAGCCGCTCCAGATCACGGGGCGAGAACTTGCGGTAGCCGGACTCGGTCCGTGCAGGCGACACCAGCCGCTGCTCCTCGAGGAAGCGCAGCTTCGACGGGGACAGGTCCGGGAACTCGGGCTTCAGCTTGGCGAGCACCTGCCCGATGTTGAGCAGGGTGGGTGCGGCCGCCCCCGGGCTCCGGGCGAGGGAGGTCGACATGCTCAGCGCGCGCCCGCGTGGGCCAGGTCGTGGCGGGACGCGTAGAAGGTGAGGCGGAACTTGCCCACCTGCACCTCGGCGCCGTCGGTGAGGAGTGCCGTGTCGATCCGGACGCCGTCGTAGTACGTGCCGTTCAGGCTGCCGAGGTCCTTGACCTCGAACGCGGTGCCGCGGCGGATGAACTGGGCGTGCCGGCGCGAGACCGTGACGTCGTCGAGGAAGATGTCCGAGCTCGGGTGACGGCCCGCAGTGGTCACGTCGGCGTCGAGCAGGAAGCGGGCCCCGCTGTTGGGCCCTCGGCGGACGACGAGGAGAGCGGAGCCGGACGGGAGGGCCGCGATCGCCGCCTGCTCCTCCGTGTTGGTGCGGGTGTCGAGCGCCGCGACCTGGCTGAGGAAGTCGTCCCCGAACGAGGCCGTCGTGTCAGCGCTGACGTGGGAATCCGGCACCCGAGGGCTCCGAGGATCGCCAGGACGACCGGGAACACCGTCGCGGGATTCGACCATCGGGGACTACCTCCTTTAGCGGAACACCCTAGCGGATCGAGCGGCCACGTCGTCCGGCGTGGTGCGGATCACGCGGATGGTCTCGACCGCGTAGACGATGCCCGCCCACCAGTAGAGGAACGCTCCCCAGAGCGCGAACGCCCAGCCGATGGGCGTTGCGACGGGCGACACCGCGGGGAACGCCTCCCCCAGCACGAGGATCGGCAGGGCGTAGAAGAGGCAGAAGGTCGCGATCTTGCCGAGGTGGTGCACCGGCAGCGGCCCGAAGCCGTTGTTCGCGAGGATGATGCCGAGGACGGCGAGCATCACGTCGCGTCCGATGATCACGGCCACCAGCCACCACGGCACCAGCTCCCGGGCGGCGAGGCCGAGCAGGGTCGCGAAGATGTAGAGCCGGTCGGCCGCCGGGTCGAGCAGCTGACCGAGGCGGCTGACCTGGTGCAGCCGGCGGGCGAGGTACCCGTCGAGGTAGTCGGTGGCGCTCGACACGACCAGTACCACGAGGGCGGCGACGTCCTGCTCGGCGAGGAGAAGGCCCAGGAACACCGGGACCAGGGCGAGCCGGGCGAAGCTCAGCACGTTGGGCAGGGTGAGGATTCGCTGGGACACCTCCGACCCATCCGCGCCCGCGGCCTGCGGCGCATCGCTCACGCCCGCCAGCCTACCGGGCCGCGGTTCCCGGCGGACCGGGCCGGCGGGGCTCAGGCGACCCGGTCCTCGAGGGCGGCGAGCAGGGCGCTCGCAGTGTCGTACGCGTCCTGCGCCAGCGGGGCGCACGCGTCGGTCGCCTCCCAGTTGCACTCCTGGTCGTTCCACTCCAGGGCCGCGTCTGCGGCGTCGGCGGCCGCGCGACCGGCCGGCGCGAGCGCGTCGAGCTGGGCGGTGTCCAAGCCCTGGTCGCCGACGCTCTCGAACAGCTCGGCGATCGTCTGCCCGACGGCCACGGCGGAGTTGAGGGCGCCGTAGCAGAGGTACTCGCCGTCGATCGCCGCGTCCACGGTGCAGTCCTTCGCCGCCCATTCGCCGAGGGCGGCGCGGAGGTAGTCCTCGGACCCGTCGAGAGAGGTGAGCCAGTAGACGGCCATCCCGGACGGGATGTCGTCGCCGGCTGAGTCGCCGACGCTCTCCGCCGGCACCTCGGCCGGATCCGCGGGTGCCTGGCTCGCGGTGGCCCCAGGCGACGCCGGAAGGGCCGGCGCGCATCCGGACAGGAGGATCGCGACGGCGGCGATCGTGAGTCCGGTGACATGGCGGGCGGACAGCAGGGAGGTTGTCATGGCTTCGACGCTACGGAGGCGGAGCACGGCGTCGGCGCGTCCTTCGCGCCATGCAATCCGGCTGCAACCAGGGGAAACAGGCGCGGCCGGAAACGCGAGGGGCGGCAGGACCGAATGGCCCTGCCGCCCCTGTCGGGTGGATGGATGGATCAGAACTCGGCGTAGAAGCTGCCGACGGCGCGGTTCATCGCGTCGACGTCCGCGTCGGTGAGCATCGTGAAGCTCAGCGTCACGAGGTAGTCGCCCGCCTTGGAGTAGCCGCTGAGGACCAGGAAGTCCGCCTTGCCGCCGCAGCCGGTGTAGTACCGGTAGGTGGCGTCGTGCACTCCGTCGTCGAAGGCGTCCTCCGAGTCGAGCGTGCAGCCGGAGCTGTCGGCCACGTCCTGGTAGAGGGCGAACCAGTCGTCCGGCGTGGAGCCGGCCGCGTTGGAGGCGACCACCGAGAGGCCCGGGACGTCCCAGCTGCTGTTGTAGGCGTCGAGGTCGGGGCTCGCCTCGATGCGGGCGTACGAGGCGCCGTCGAAGGCGTCGAACGTGCTGGTGTTGAGCTCCCAGCTGTCGTCGACGTCCACCGCGAGGGAGCCGCTGTCGTCCACGACGGTGGCGAAGCTGCCCGGGTCACCGGCGCCGCCACTGCTGGTGCCGCCGCCGGCCTGCGGGACGCTGACCGCCTCCAGCGGGTCTCCGTTCATCTGACCGCGGTAGTACACGTCCTCGGAGGGGCGGTACACGTCGATCGCGAGGGTGGCGTCCTGGCCGTGGGTGCGGAGGACATCGCAGTAGTCGGCCATCGTGCCGTCCGTGCCGAGGCTCACGCCCTCCATGCGGGTGAGCAGGTCGCCCGGCTCCACGCCGGCCTTGTCCGCGATGCCGCCGGAGGCGATCGAGTTCACCCAGATGCCGAGGCCATTGCCCTCGTCGTCGGTGATCGCCGTGCCGTTGATGCCGAGGCTCTGGACGTTCTCGCCCTTCGCGAGCTGGTCGAGCACCTCACGGGCCTCCGCCGCCGAGATGGCGAGATTGGTGTCGTAGGTGTCGTTGCCGGCGTAGTTGATGCCGACGACGCGACCCTTGGTGTCGACCAGGGGTCCGCCCGAGTTGCCGCCGCGGATGCGGGCGTCGTGCTCGATGACGTGGTCGATGGAGGCCCACTGGGTGTCCATCTCGGTGTCCGCCTTGGAGATGATCCCCTTGGTCATGTTGAACGTCGGGTCACCGAGGGGAAGCCCGCCGTGTAGACGTCGGTCGCGACCTTTGGGTCGCCCTCGAACCAGCTCATCGAGGGGTAGCCGTCGCCACTCAGGTCGATCACCGCGAGGTCCAGGCACTCACTGGAGCCGAGCACCTTGGCGTTGAGCGTCTTCGACTGGTCGCCGCCGCGCCACACCTTCAAGGTGCCGGCGCCGACGACGACGTGGTTGTTGGTGACCGCGAGCCCGCTCTCATCGATGATGAAACCGGACCCGCGGCCGGCGGCTTCATAGCCGCCCTCCGGCGTGACGAAGGTGCCGACCGACTCGATCTGGATCGTCGCGGACTGCACGCCGTCGAATCCGACCGACTTGCCGTCGCTGGTGTCGCCACCTCCCCCGCCGGTGATCCCTCCGAGGGGGTTTGCGAAACAGGAGGTGAGCGCGAGCGCCGTGGCGGGAACTGCGATCAGGGCGGCCACGCTGCGGCGGACCCGGGTCGAGCGGGCGGTGCGGCGCGACCCGGCCGGGGCGGCCGAGGAGGACAGGGCGCCGAGCTCGGCGCGAGCGGATTCGGACGGGGCCGAGGTGGTGTGTGCAGTCATGGGGGGAACGCTATGGAGGCGCACCAGGGGCGTTGTGGCATCGATCCCGGATGCAATATCCGTGCAATGGCCCCGTAAAACCGGGGAAGTCGGCACCTCTGGACCCACTCTCCGCGCACGGGGAGAATCAGGGAATGCGCCACAGCATCGTGCCTCCCTACCTTCTCGAGCGGATTGCGGCGTCGGCCGAGGAGCAGGAGCTCGCGGTGGTGGCGCGAGCGGCCCGGCGCGCGCTGGTGGGAGCAGGCACGGTGCACGAGGCACGGCGCACCCCGCTGCTCGGAACATTGCAGCCCGCTGCGCGGTCGGGCCCGCAGCGCACGATCTTCGACGCCGAATCGACCGAGACCCTGCCGGGCGTTCCCGTGCGGCGGGAGGGCGAGTCGGCGGAAGGCGACCCCGCGGTCGACGAGGCGTACGACGGGCTCGGGGCGGTGTTCTCCTTCTTCGGCGAGGCCTACTCCCGCACCTCGATCGACGGGCGCGGGATGCCCCTCCGCGCGACCGTGCACTACGGCGAGGAGTACGACAACGCGTTCTGGGACGGTGAGCGCATGGTGTTCGGCGACGGTGACGGGGAGATCTTCCGCAGGTTCACGGTGTCGCTCTCGGTGATCGGCCACGAGCTGGGCCACGGCGTCACCCAGTTCACCGCGGACCTCCGCTACGAGGGGCAGTCCGGGGCGCTCAACGAGTCGATCTCAGACGTCTTCGGCGTCCTGGTCGAGCAGCACGCACGCGGGCAGGACGCCGCCTCCGGCAGCTGGCTCATCGGCGAGGGGCTCTTCACGGACAGGGTGAAGGGGTTCGCCCTCCGGTCGATGGTGGCGCCGGGCACCGCGTACGACGATCCGGTGCTGGGCAAGGACCCGCAGCCGCGCCACATGGACGAGTACATCGTCACCGACGACGACTCGGGCGGTGTGCACCTCAACTCCGGCATCCCGAACCGCGCGTTCTCGCTCGCGGCGACGGCCATCGGCGGCACCTCCTGGACGGGCGCAGGCGCCGTCTGGTACGAGGCGCTCACCTCCGGCTCCCTGCCGGCGGACTGCGACTTCGCCAGGTTCGCGACCGCCACCGTCACGGCGGCGGGGCGCCGCTGGGGCGGGTCCTCTCGTGAGCGCGAGGCCGTGGTGGACGCCTGGCGCACCGTGGGGATCGAGCCGGGATGATCGTCGTCACCGTCAGCCGCAGCGGCGGCATCGCGGGCATCACCCGCCGCTGGACCGTCTCGCTTCCCGAGGACGACTGGGAGGAGCTGTGGGAGCGCCGACAGCAGCTGGGCACCGACCCCACGTCCCGGGACCGCTTCGTCTACCGGGTCGCGGACGGGCGCCGCAGCGTCGTGATCGCCGAGTCCCTGCTCGACGACCACCTTCGCGCGATGATCCTCCAGCAGAAGCACTCCTGACGCGCTTTTGAGAAACCGGAGGCGGCTCCTGACCGAATCACGGAGATCCCGGGGCCGGCGGGCGTGGATCCGCGTGGGTCGGCCTGGTCGCCCGCCAACCTCCGTGGTTCGGTCAGCCGCGGTCGGCCACTGCCCGTCGCGCGGCGCCGCGGCCGACGCGCCGACCCGTCCCTGGAGGATGACGGAGGCCGGAAGTACCGTGGACCGCATGTCGTGCATCCGCTTCAACACCCCCGCCATGCGCCGGCAGATGCGCGACGGCGGCATGGGCCTCGACGCCGGCGACGCCGCGCTGCTGCACCTCTCCCCCGCCGTGACGGACAGCAAGATCGAGCGGCTCCGCCTGCTCGCCGACAGCCCGAACCCGAAGATCCGGGAGAGCGTCGCCAGCAGCCGCAACACCCCGGAGGACCTGCTGCGGCGCCTCGCGAAGGACCCGGACGAGGGCGTCCGCTCCTGCGTGGCGCGCAACGAGACGACTCCGTGCGACGTGCTCAGTGAGCTCGCGACGGACTCCGCCGAGAAGGTCCGCGGCTGGGTCGCCCTCAACTACTTCGTCCCGGAGGACGCCATGGCGGTCCTGTCCGAGGACCGCAGCAAGGTGGTCCGCGGGCTCGTCAGCTGGAAGGCGTCGATCGCGGAGCGCTGAGCGCCTCGTCGATCAGATCCCAAAGCCTGCCCGGCCCGAGGACCCTGGCGCCGAGTCGCTCGACCCGGTCGCGGAGTCCACGATCCGCGGTCACCACGGTGACCCGCTCGGGCGCGTCCGAGGAGCCGACGAAGTCGACGACGGCGCCGTCCCCGTCGCGGGGTGCCCGGACGATCTCGACGTCGGGCTGATCGGGCGCCGCCTTGGCCTCACCCTCGAGCACCGCGGCGACGCGCGGCCACCACACGGAGCCGGGGAGGCCGAAGTCGGCGGAGGGCATCCCGGCGCCGGCCAGCGCGCTGAGGCCCCCGAGCACGCGCCCGGCGGCGCCGGCCCGGTCGCGCCACCAGCCGTCCGGGCGGGAGCCCATGACGTTCGCGACATCGACGAGCAGGGTCGGCCGGACGCCGAGCAGCCCGCGGAGCATGGGCCACGAGTCGGCGAATCCCGGGTGCAGGGGCAGTGAGTCGACCTCGTCGTCGGGCACCCAGCGGAGCGCGATGCTCTCCGCATCCCCTATCACCGGGACGAACGGCTCCTCCACGGTCGCGACGACGGTCGTGTAGCTCCATGGGGGCAGCTCGAGGCGGCTGGCGAGGCGCAGTTGCAGTGCCCCAGCCGGAACGCCCGCCTCCTCACCCGCTTCGCGCACGGCCGCCTGGACGGGGCTCTCGTCCTGGTGCCGCGCGCCGCCCGGAAGCCCCCAGGTTCCGCCGAAGTGGCTGTAGCCGGCGCGGTGCTGCAGCAGCACCCCGGCCTCCGGATGCGCGACGAGGAGTCCTGCGGCGCCGTAGCGCCCCCAGAAGCGGCGGCCGTCCGGAAGCTCGACCCACTCGTCGCCCGAGCCGAGCGGGCGCCGCGGCAGGCCGTTCCCCGTGTCCACACTCCACCCTCTCACGGTGTGCCGCGAGTGCCCCTGGGAGGTGGAGCGCTTCGTAACGTTGGCGGGGGTGGCGAGGTGGGTGGGGTTCGACCCTGGCGCACCGGGAGGGGGCACGGGCCTCCAGTTGAGGCTTAAGACGGAGGAGGTGGTCGGCTCCTGAGGCATGTCCCGCTGGGCGCGTCGAGCGCGCCCCGAGACACCGAGCGCGCGGAGCCGCCGCCGAGCGCGCCCTGAAGCACCGAGCGCACCCTGTATACGGGGTGCGCTCGGTGGCACGGGGCGCGCTCGGCGAAGAAGGGGCGCGCTCGGTGTGCCCGGCGAGGAAGGGCGGGCGCCGCCGAGGGAGGGCGGACGTCGGTGAGGAGGGGCGGGCGGGGCCACGGCGACGCTACGTAGTGCCGTGCCGTGCCGAGCGCGCCCCGAAACACCGAGCGCGGTCCGGGCAGCATCGAGCGCGGTGCGTGTCGACGAGCGCGCCCCGTCTACGCCCCGCGCTCGTCGATACACACCGCGCTCGGCGTACGGACCGCGCTCGGCGTACGCGGGGCGCTGTGCGTACACCGTGCTCGGGGTACGCACCGCGCTCGGCGTAGGTCCCCCGCGGGGCGCACAAACCCGGCGCGGCGGCGGCTGGAGAGCCGGCCGTCTCGCCGGCGGCACAGGGCTACGCGGCCAGAGGTCGCGCGCGAGACTCGGGGCCGACCTGACTCCTCGTCTTAAGCCCGACCAGCGCCCCGCCAGTCCGGTCGCCCACCCCGGTCCGCCTGCTTCCGATGGCGCACCTCCGCAGCTGCTGCCGAACGACCACCACCGAGCGCGGGCCGTAGCGACGCGCGCGCCCCGTCTACACCCCGCGCTCGTCGTCACGCACCGCGCTCGGCGATGTTCCTCGCCCCCGGCCGCAACGCCGACGCCCCGGACCTGGTTTCGAGACGGCCGCTGGCGCGGCCTCCTCAACCATCGGAGTGGGGAGAAGCCGCACACATCGGGGCCGAGAACCCGGCAACTGCACCGCCGGACATCGCGGCCTCCTCAACCATCGGAGTGGGGCGGAGACTCGGAGACGGCCCTAGAAGGACTGGGCCTGGCGGACCAGGTCCCGGAAGGAGAGCTGCTCCCCGCGGCGAAGGGCCGCCTCCCACTTGTCGGCCGGCAGCGCCTCGCGCAGCCGGTCGCGGTACACGGGGAAGAAGTCCTCGCTGATCGGCGCGTAGCTGAACCGCTTGCCGATCGTGTCGACTCCAGCGAACAGCTCGGCGCCGAGCTCGTTGCGGTCCAGGACGTGGCACGCGCACGCGATGACCGCGATCGCCGACAGGGCGCTGACCCAGTCTTCCGTCTCCAGCCCGCGGACGACGCGGATCCGCAGGACCTGGACGGCCTCACGGGCCCGCCGGAGCGACAGCAGGATCATGCCCGTGACGTAGACGGCGTTCTTGACGCCGTAAGAGTCGCCCGCCGCGTCGGCCATCCGGTGCGCCTCGCTGAGGTCGGCGAGGGCGCGCGCGGGCTTGCCGATGTCACGGAGTGCGACCGCGCGGGAGATGAGGAGGTCGTGGCGCACCCATCCGGTGACCGCGCGGACATCCTCGTCGATCGCGGCGAGCACCTTCTCCGCCTCCGCCGGGTCACCGGTCACGGCGGCCTGGTACGCCGCTCCCATGCGCACGAGCGCGTGGAAGCCGGGGTCCTCGCTGCGCAGGGCGGCCTCCTGCATGAGCTCCAGGTACCGGGCAGCGGCCCGGCGGTCGCCCCAGAGCCGGGTCACGAAGACGCACGCGTACAGAGCGGTCGCCTCGTGCTCGGGCGCGCAGTCCCCCGGTATGGCTCTGGCCGCCTCCACCATCGAGAGGCAGTCTGCGAACGACGCGCGCTCGAACAGCCACCACGCGCTGCCTGCCGCGATCTGCATCGCCGCCGCACGGTTCGCCTCCTTGGCTGCGGTCCTCATGGCGAGGAGGATGTCGCCGCGCACCGAGTTGAGCGCGGCGCGCGCCCGCTTGTGGCCGGCGGAGCGGATCTCCTCCCCTGCCGGGCGACGAACCGCCGCGTGCCGTCGAGGTGCCGGGCGAGCCAGGCGTCCGGATCCGAGGCCGGGTGCCGGCTCCGGAGGTAGCGGCGCACCGAGTCGAGGAGCCGGAAGCGCCTCACCCCGGTATCGTTCGCCTGCACGGACACGAGCGACTTGCGGACGAGGCTCACCGCGAGCTCCCGCTCGCCGCCCCCTCGACGAGGCAGATGTCGGCGACCGCGTCCAGGCTGAAGGAGGCCGGGAACAGCGCGAGCTGGCTGAGCAGCGCGAGCTCCCGCTCGTCGAGAAGGCGGATGCTCCACGCGATCGCGTTCTCAAGGCTCGCGTGGCGGCCGCGACGGCGGGAGCCGGTGTCGGCGATGCCCTCCTCGAGCGAGCTGGCGACCTCCTCGAGGCTCAGCACGTCGAGGCGCGCCGCGGTCAGCTCGATGGCCAGCGGGATGCCCTCGAGCCGGCGGCAGAGGTCGGCGATGCGGTCCCGGTCCTCCTCGGTCCAGGACGTGGCGCCCGTGTCGGCGGCCCGCTGCAGGAACAGCTCGACCGCGTCCCCGGCTGTCGGTCCCGCGAAGGGTTCGACGGAGATGACCCGCTCGCCCGCCGTGCGCAGCGCCTCCCGGCTGGTCACGATGACGCCGAGCCCCTCGCAGCGCGACAGCAGCTCCGCGACGAGCGCGGCGACCGCCCCGATGAGGTGCTCGGCGTTGTCCACGAGGAGGAGGCCGCGGCGTCCCGAGATGCGCGCGGCGACCGCGTCGAAGTCGTTGGACGGAGCGCCGACCGCGCTGGCGAGTGCGCGAGCGACATCCTCGGGCTCCGCGATCGCCGACAGGTCGACCAGCCACTGCACCTCGTCGACGGTCGCCGGGGTCCGGCGCGCCGCCTCGACCGCGAGCCGAGTCTTCCCCACGCCGGCGGGACCGACGAGGGTGAGCAGCCGCGACTCGGCCCTGCCGCGCGCGATGAGGTCCAGTTCGGCGTCCCGGCCGACGAGCCGGGTGAGCGGGATGGGGATGCCGTTGCGCAGCACGGTCCCCTTGTCATCGCCGGCAACCGCGACGATGCTCGGGTCCTGCCGCACGATGCCCTGGCGCAGCTCCACGAGCCGGCGGGGAAGGTCGGCGCCGCCCGACGCGGCCAGTCGGGCAGCGTGCTTGTCGATGGCCTCGAGGGCGTCGCTGGTCCGCCCGGAGCGCGCGAGGGCGCGAGCGAGCAGGGCGACGGGTCGCTCGTCGAAGGGACGGTCCTGGGCGAGGTCGGACATGGCGAGAACGACCTTCGCCTCGTCGCGCCGGTCGAGACGCAGCTCGGCCAGGCGCTCCATGGCGGGCACGCGCCACCGCTCGAGCTCCTCGATCGCCGCTGCCGTGAACGGGAAGTCGCCGAGCCCCGCGAAGGGGTCTCCCGCCCACATGCGCTCGGCCTCGGCGAGCACCTCGAAGGCGGCCGCGTCGTCGGGCTCGCGCAGGGCCGCGTCCACAAGCTCGCGGAAGCGGAGGACGTCGACATCCGCGGGATCGACGTCCAGGGTGTAGCCGCCGCGCCCGCTGCCGAGCACGTCGCCGAAGCCGTTGCCGCGGAGACGGGAGATGTGCGCCCGAAGGCTCGAGAGGACGGTCTCCGGCGGCTCCGGCCAAAGGTCCTCGATGAGGGAGTCCGCGGGGACCGGGGTGCCGGCGGTCCAGGCGAGCCGGGCGACGATCGCGCGCGGGATGTCTCCACGCACGTGGACGGGTCCCTCGCCGTTCATAGCGGTGAGGGATCCGAACAGTCGAACCCGCACTTCCGTCCCTTCCGCGGTCATCCTAGGGGCGACAGGATGCCTGATGCGAGAACGATTGCAGGGTCCGGGCCGGGGTGTCCCCGGAGCCGCTCGCGCGGCCTTGGGGGCGTCCCCCGACGCCGGCGAGAGCCGACCTGGCGGGGCCGACCTGGCGGGCGGTCCTCCGCGGCGCCGAATCAGGCGGGCACGGCCTCCTCCCGGCGGGCGCGCTGCGGCAGCGTGTCGACCAGGTCGAACAGGTCGGGGAACTCGAGCGCGGCCCCTTCCGCGTAGGCGCGGTCGAACTCGGCGGCGGTGAGACCGGCCGCGACACGCTCCCGCAGCTGGCGGGTCTCCTCGCCCTCGGCGACGACCGGGTTGTAGCCGTAGCGGACGCCGATGCGGTCCACCGCCCCGAACAGTCGGGCACCCTCCTCGTGTCGCTCCACCAGGGCGCATGCGCCGCCGATCTGGTGGAAGCCCGCCAGCGTGGAGGCGTAGTCCTCGGCCGCGTGCGCCTGGAGGGAGGCGCGGCGCAGCTCGGCGATCGCCTCCCGGCCGCGGCGCTGGTCGGTGAGCACCTTCCCGGCGACGTAGCCGGACGAGGCCATCATCCAGGCGTAGCCGACCTCGGTCGCGAGCTCGAGCGCCTCGTCGAGGCTCTGCAGGGCCTCCTCGGGAGCGCCGAGTGCGCGGAGCGTCTGGCCGCGGCACATGAGGACCTCGGCCCGGATCCACCCCGGCGCGGACTCGGCCAGCTGCGCAGCCTGCGCCATCAGGTTGCGGGCGTCGTCAGCGTCGCCGAAGAGCAGCGAGCGCCCGTAGGCCGTGCGGGCCAGTGCAACAGCGGGGATGGCGGTGTCGCCGGCCGCCATGGCGAGCTCGAAGGCGCGGCTGATCGTCTCGAACGCCCGGTCGGCATCGCCCGTCTGGTAGGCCAGCACGGTGAGGCCCAGCAGAGCCTGGGCCTCGACGAGCGGAGGCAGCTCGCCCGGCACGGCAAGGGCTCGCTCGATGTTGCGCACCCCCTCGAGGAGGAGCCCGCGGCTGAACCAGTGGTGGGCCTGGCTGCCCGCGATCCGCACCGCGGTGAGCCGATCCCCGGCGGCGATCGAGTTGTCGAGCGCAAGGCGCAGGTCGGGGCGCAGCAGGTCGAGCATGGCGTTCGCGATGCGCGCGTCGGCCGTGCGCGTGATCGGTCCGGTCCGCTCGGCGAACTCGGCGAGCCAGAGTCGGTGCTGCTCGAACCACTCCGGCGACGGCTCGTCGTCGGCCGCGACGTAGCGGCGCACGGAGTCGAGCAGGCGGTAGCGCCGCTGACCGGCGTCGCCGTGGGTCACGGACACGAGCGACTTGTCGACCAGGCGCGCGAGCACGCGCTCCGGCTCGTCGTCGTCGAACTCGCAGATCCCGAGCGCGGCCTCCTCAGGGAAGCTGCCCGCGAAGCGCGCCAGCTGGACGAGCAGGTCGCGCTGGGCCGGGGTGAGCAGATCCACGCTCCACCGGACGGCGTTCTCGACGCTGTCGTGCCGGCTGACCCCGGAACCGCGCTCGTCGGAGCCGCGGCCCTCGTGCACGGCGTCGAGCAGCTCACCGGAGCTGAGCACGTCGAGGCGCGCGGCGGTCAGCTCGAGCGCGAGCGGGATGCCCTCGAGCGCGGCGCAGATGGCGTCGATCGCCCCTTCGTCCTCCTCGGCGAGCTGCCCGCCGCGGGCATCCGCCGCTCGCTCCGAGAAGACCGCGCGGGCATCCGCGGCGTTGAGCGGGGCGATGGGGACGACGGCCTCGCCGGGGAGCCGGAGGGGCTCCCGGCTGGTGACGAGCAGCGAGACGGCCCCTCGGGACAGCAGGCCCGATGCCACGGCGGCGACAGCGCCGATGACGTGCTCGGCGTTGTCGAGGACGAGGAGCGTCCGCCGCTCGGCGATGCGCGGGACGATGAGATCGAGCGTGTGACCGGCGGCGCCAACGGTGTCGGCCACGAGCGGCAGCACCTGGTCGGGTTCCTGCACGGAGGAGAGGTCGACGAACCACTGCTCGTCGTCGGCCGGGCCGGCCGAGGAGCGCGCCGCCTCGATCGCGATGCGCGTCTTCCCCACCCCGCCCGGACCCACGAGGGTCACCAGCCGGTGCTCGGCCCGCGCTGCCGCGACTGCGTCGAGCTCCTCCCGGCGCCCGACGAAGCGGGTCAGCGGATGCGGGAGGCTGGAGCGGCTCACCTGACGGGCCGAACGGCCGAGGACCTCCGGATCGTGCCGGACGATCGCCTGGCGCAGCTCGAGCAGGCGCGTCGGCGCGCGGTCGACACCGCGATCGGCGGCGAGCCTGGCGCTGAACCGGTCGATGGCCTCGAGGGCGTCGCTCACGCGTCCGGAGCGGGCAAGCGCCAGGGCGAGGAGGCGCGTGGGCTTCTCGTCGTGCGGGAACTTGGCGACCGCCGCGGTCAGCGAGACGACCGCGGTCGCGTGGTCGCCCCGGGCCAGGCGCAGCTCGGCGTGGCGCTCGACCACCCCGCGCCGCTCCTCCCGGATGCGCGCACGGGCCCCGTCGACGAAGGGCGCGTCGATCCCGGCGAACGGCTCGGCCGCGGACAGCCGCAGCAGCTCGGCGGCGAGCTCGACGGCCTCGTCCGTGTTGCCGAGCCGGCTCAGCGTGGCGGCCCCGGACCGGAATCGTCCGAGGTCCACCGCGGTCGGGGGCAGGTCCAGGCTGTAGCCGCTGCGGGTGCCGACCAGGAGCCCTTCGAAGCCCGCGGCCCGCAGCCGGGACAGGTAGGCCCGGAGGCTGGACAGCGCCCCGTCGCCTGGCGCGCGCCAGACATCGGCGATGAGGTCGTCGGCCTCCACCGTCTCCCCCGCGTCGAGCGCGAGGCGGGCGAGAATCGCCTGGGGCAGCTCCCCGGGGACGGGCAGCACCCGCCCGTCCCGCCGGACGGTCAGCACCCCGAAGATCTCCAGCTCGACGCTCATGCCGACGAGACTACGGAGCCGCGGGAGGCCGTCCACGCCGAGACCGGCCGCGTTCAACCTTTCTGCAATGCCGACTGCCCGTCCCGCACGGGCTCCCCGGGCGGCGGCGGCCAGATGGACAGCTCGAGGGTCCAGGTCTCGCCGCCGGAGATGATCCGGGCGCAGGCCAGCGCCCGCGGGTCGTCCTCCGCCCAGGGATGGGTGGATGCGGTGCGCGAGAAGGTCAGCGAGGTGACGAGGGGAAGGGCCAGGAGACGACCGGCCAGCCGGAGGAGATCCTGCTCCTCCGTCTCCGCGGACAGCCGCAGGTCGGCGCTGAGCAGACGCGTGCGCAGCCAGCCCTGCCCGTAGCTCCCGCCGAGCGACACCGAGCCGGCATCGACGAACAGCATGGGCAGACCGAGCCGCGTGAGGAGGGCCGTCGCCTCGTCGAAGAGGACGCCCGGGGCGGAGGTGGTGGTCATGGTGGCAACGGTAGGCACCGCCCCGCCGCGACAGGCCCGGGATCCGACCGTGCAATCGGAGTGCAACAGCCGACGTGCGACACCCGCGCGCCGAACTCCTCCAGAGGCGGAAGAATGGCCGGGTGCGATCCCTCCCCGTCCGCGTGTCCCGCAGCGAGGAGCTGCTCCCCCGCGACAGCCAGCTCGCCTGGCGCATCGCCGAGGTGGCGGCGGACCCGGTCGAGGTGACCCAGGAGGTCGCCGACATGATCGTGAACCGGGTGATCGACAATGCCGCGGTGGCGGCGGCGTCGCTCTCCCGGCGGCCCGTGGTCTCCGCGCGGTCGCAGGCACTGGCGCATCCGCCGAGCTCGGGCGGCGCAGGCGCCACGGTGTTCGGCGAGACTCGCGACCGGCGGGTCTCGCCCGAGTGGGCCGCGTGGGCGAACGGCGTCGCCGTGCGGGAGCTCGACTTCCACGACACCTTCCTGGCCGCCGAGTACTCCCACCCCGGCGACAACATCCCGCCCATCGTCGCGGTCGCCCAGCACACCGGCCGCGACGGCGCCGCCCTGCTCCGCGGCATCGCGACCGGCTACGAGATCCAGATCGACCTCGTGCGCGCCATCAGCCTGCATGCGCACAAGATCGATCACGTCGCCCACCTGGGCCCGTCAGCCGCGGCGGGCATCGGCACCCTGCTGGGCCTCGACCCCGAGACGATCTTCCAGGCGGTGGGTCAGGCGCTGCACACCACCACTGCCACCCGGCAGTCGCGGAAGGGCGAGATCTCGAGCTGGAAGGCGCACGCCCCCGCCTTCGCCGGGAAGATGGCCGTCGAGGCGGTGGACCGCGCGATGCGCGGCGAGACCAGCCCCACCCCGATCTACGAGGGTGAGGACGGCGTCATCGCCTGGCTGCTCGACGGCCCCGACGCCTCCTACGACGTCGCGCTGCCCGAGCGCGGCGAGCCCAAGCGGGCGATCCTCGACAGCTACACCAAGGAGCACTCCGCGGAGTACCAGGCGCAGGCGCTCATCGACCTCGCCCGGCGCCTGCACCGCGAGCATCCGGAGGTCGCCGACCCCAGCCGCGTCGCGTCCATCCTCATCTCCACCTCGCACCACACGCACAACGTGATCGGCTCGGGCGCCGGCGACCCGCAGAAGTACGACCCGACCGCGAGCCGCGAGACCCTCGACCACTCGATCCCCTACATCTTCACCGTCGCCCTCCAGGACGGTGAATGGCACCACGTGCGCAGCTATGCACCGGAGCGAGCCGGCCGTCCGGACACCGTTGACCTCTGGCACAAGGTCCGCACCGCCGAGGACCCGGAGTGGACGCGCCGCTACCACTCCACCGACCCGGCGGAGCTCGCCTTCGGCGGCGGCGTCGTGATCACGCTCACCGACGGCACGGTGATCGCCGACGAGCTCGCGGTCGCCGACGCGCACCCCCTGGGCGCACGGCCCTTCGGCCGGGAGCAGTACGTCTGGAAGTTCCGCACCCTGGCCGACGGCGTCCTCGCCCCCGCCGAGATCGAGCGGTTCCTCGACACCGCCCAGCGGCTCCCCGAGCTGTCCGCGGCCGAGCTGGCCGGCCTGACCATCACGGGCGATCTCTCGTCCGTCCCGCTCCCGAAGGGGCTCTTCTGATGCTGCACTCCCCCGCCACCCCCGCCGCGAAGCGGAGGCGTTCCGCGCGCGCCTGGACTCGGGCGAGCTGCTCCAGTTCCCCGGCGCCTTCAACCCGCTGTCCGCCCGGCTCATCGAGCGGAAGGGCTTCGACGGCGTCTACGTGTCGGGCGCCGTGCTCTCGGCGGACCTGGGGCTGCCCGACATCGGGCTGACCACACTCTCCGAGGTGGCCGGCCGATCCGGGCAGATCGCGAGGATGACGGACCTGCCGACGCTCGTGGACGCGGACACGGGATTCGGCGAACCGATGAACGTCGCCCGCACCGTGCAGATCCTCGAAGACGCCGGCGTCGCCGGCCTGCACATCGAGGACCAGGTGAACCCGAAGCGTTGCGGCCACCTCGACGGGAAGCAGGTCGTCGACACCGGCACCGCGATCCAGCGGATCCGCGCCGCGGTGCAGGGGCGACGGGACCCGAACCTCCTGATCCTCGCGCGCACCGACATCCGCGCCATCGAGGGCCTGCCTGCGGCTCTCGACCGCGTCAAGGAGCTGGTCGACGCGGGCGCGGACGCGATCTTCCCCGAAGCGATGCTCGACCTCGGCGAGTACGAGGCGATGCGGGAGGCGGCCGGCGTGCCCGTGCTCGCCAACATGACCGAGTTCGGCAAGAGCGAGCTCTTCACGCGGTCGCAGCTGGAGAGCGCGGGCGTCTCCATCGCGATCTATCCCGTCTCCCTGCTGCGCCTCGCAATGGGCGCCGCCATGCGCGGCCTCGACGTCCTCCGCGACGAGGGCACCCTCCAGAGTGTCGTCGGCCAGATGCAGACCCGCGCGGAGCTCTACGATCTCCTCGACTACGCCGGGTACAACGCGTTCGACGACGGCGTCTTCAACTTCAGCCTCGACGGCAACCGGCAGGCCTGACCCACTCGCGAAGGAGCGGACATGACGGACGAACCCCAGATCCACAAGGGCCTCGCCGGAGTCACGGTCGACTGGACCGCGATCTCGAAGGTGAAGCCGGAGACGAACTCGCTGCTGTATCGGGGCTACCCGGTGCAAGAGCTCGCCGCCCGGAAGTCCTTCGAGGAGGTCGCGTGGCTCCTCTGGCACGGCGACCTCCCGACCGAGGAGGAGCTCGCCGGGCTCGTCGCCCGCGAGCGGGCGTCACGCAGCCTCGACCCGGAGATTCGGGCGGTGCTCGATCTGCTGCCCACAACCGCGCATCCGATGGACGTGGTGCGCACCGCGGTCAGCGTCATGGGCGCCATCGACCCGACCACGGACGACTCTTCCCCTGAGGCGAACCTGGCGAAGGCCGAGCGCCTGTGGGCCAAGCTTCCCGCCGTCGTGGCCTGGGACCAGCGGCGCCGGCACGGGCTCGACCCGATCGAGCCGGACCCGTCGCTCGACTACTCCGCGAACTTCCTCTGGATGACGTTCGGCGAGAAGCCCGATCCGGTCGCGGTGGACGCCTTCCGGGTGTCGATGATCCTGTACGCCGAGCACTCCTTCAACGCGTCGACGTTCACGGCGCGCGTCATCACCTCGACCCTCGCCGACCTGTACTCGGCGGTGACGGGAGCGATCGGCGCTCTCAAGGGGCCGCTCCACGGCGGCGCCAACGAGGCCGTCCTGCACACCTTCGACGAGATCGGCCTCGGCGAGGGCGCGCCGGAGCGGGCGATCGCCTGGCTCGACACGGCGCTGACGGAGAAGCGCAAGATCATGGGCTTCGGCCACCGCGTGTACAAGAACGGGGACTCCCGGGTTCCGACCATGCGCGCGGCACTCGACCGGCTCGCGGAGCACTACGACCGGCCCGATGTCGTCGAGCTCTACGACGCGCTCGAGGGCGCGATGACCGAGCGGAAGCGCATCCTGCCGAACCTCGACTACCCGTCGGGCCCCGCCTACTACCTGCTGGGCTTCGACACCCCGACGCTGACGCCCCTGTTCGTCGCCTCCCGGGTGACGGGCTGGACCGCGCACATCCGCGAGCAGCTGGCTGCGAACGCGCTCATCCGCCCCCTGTCCGCCTACAACGGCCCCGACGAGCGCCACCTCCCGGACGCATGATCCAGGAGCCCACGGGGCGGGCCACACCCCGCTGATTGAGGAGCCCGCGGCGGGCGTCTCGAAATCAGCCGCGGTACGCACGGCTTGAGGCCGAACCAGCGGACCTGATTTCGAGACGCGGGCTTCGCCCGCTCCTCAATCATCGGTAGAACGACGAAGTGCCGTGAGAACTCACTGGCGTGCTCCTCACCCCGCTGATTGAGGAGTCCGCGCAGCGGGCGTCTCGAAATCAACCCGGTACGCACGGCTTGAGGCCGAACCAGCGGGCTGGTTTCGAGACGCGGGCTTCGCCCGCTCCTCAATCATCGGTAGAACGACGAAGAGCCGTGAGAACTCACTGGCGCGCTCCTCAATCGTCGGCCGAGGGTGCGGTCGCCCTTCTCGCGTCCTGGTCGCGGGCTGCGAGGGCCGCGAGGCGCTCGTTGTACGCGTTGAGCTCCGCGTCCCCGTCCCGATCGGCGGCGCGGTCGGACCGGCGCGCGGTGCGGGTGTCGGAGGCCACCCACTGCCGGACCACCATCAGCACGACGAGGACGTTCGGGACCTCGCCGATGCCCCACGCGATGCCGCCGCCGGCGTGCTGGTCGTCGAGCAGCGCCTGGTCGTTCGTGTGCCCGAGTGCGTGCCACCAGTCGAGGGCGAGGATCGGCTCCTGCGTCATGAGGGCCAGGCCGAAGAACGCGTGGAAGGTGAGGGTGGCGAGCAGCACGAGCAGGCGCAGCGGCGGGCTGGGCCGGCGCGGGCCGGGATCCTCGCCGATCAGCACCCAGTAGAAGAGGTACCCGCTGAGCAGGAAGTGCAGCACCATTAGGACGTGCCCCTGGTGCTCCATCAGGGAGAACGGGAACCAGTCGGTGTAGTAGAACGCGACCAGGCTGCCGGCGAAGATGACCCCGGCGACCACGGGATTGGAGACGATCGCGGCGACCCGGGAGTGCACGAAGACGAGCAGCCACTCCCGGATGCCGCGGCTTCCGTCGTGCCGGACCGGCAGCGCCCTGAGGGCGAGCAGCACGGGGGCGCCCAGCACCAGCAGCGGGGGCGCCAGCATCATGAGCCCCATGTGCTGGAGCATGTGCGTGCTGAAGCTGCCGGGCCCGTACACGCCGGGGCCTCCGCTCGTCACCCAGACGAGGGCGAGGCAGCCGAGCACCCAGAACACCGTGCGTCCGACCGGCCAGCCGTCCCCGCGACGGCGGAGCTTGTGCACCCCCACCAGGTACGTGCCGAGCAGCACGCCCGCGAGCAGCAGGTAGGCGACGTCGGGATGCCACTCGGTGAGCATCCGCACGATCGTGAGCGGCGGCGGCTCCGGGTAGCCGACGAGGTTGCGGAACGGGTCCCCGCTCTCCACCGGATCCTGGGAGACGGGCGGCGCCGAGCGCGAGAGCGCCACCGAGAGTCCCATCGCGACCGCGAAGAGCACCACCTCGCCGAGGGCGAGCCGGACGAAGGCGCGCCGATCTCCGCCCTCCGCCAGCCGCGGGAGCGTGCGGCGGCGGTGCCAGGCGCCGGCCACGCCGAGGGCCAGCAGGATCAGGGTCTTCGCGCTGACGAGCAGTCCGTAGCCGGTGAACAGGAGGTCGGCCGGGGAGGACAGGCGGAGGAGCGCGTTGACGACGCCGGAGAGGGCGACCGCCGCGAACGCCCACCCCGCGAGCACCGAGTACCGGGCCGCGACGACGGGGAGCGCCTCCCCACTCGCCGGCGCAGCAGGACGAGCGCCGCAAGGCCGCCGGACCAGGCGGTGACGCCCACGAGGTGGATGGCGAGGCTGCTCACGGCGTTGCCGTGCTCGTCCGCTCCGGCGGCGTGACCGGACAGCGACAGCGGCAGCAGCGCGATCACGGCGAGGGCCGTGGCGACGGCGACCCAGGAGATCCGCCGCGCGAACAGGCAGACGGCCAGGACGAGGGCCGCACAGAGGAGGAGGCGAGCAGCTGCTGCCCGAGCTCGAGCCCGGTGGCGAAGAAGAGGAACTGCGACGAGAAGACGTCGCTCCCGAGCGGGGCGCCGAGGACGTCCGCCGCGGTGAACGCGAGCACCGCGGCCGATGCCGCCACCCACACCGCGGCCGACCGCGCGGCCCAGCGCACGGCGGTCCACTGGCTGAAGCTCAGAACGCCCCTCAGCTCGGCTCCGCCGGACTCCGTCGCTCCCGGCAGCGCGAAGGTCGCCAGAGTGAGAAGACCGATCGTGAGCGCTGCGGATCCATCGGCGAGCACTCGCGCGATCGGGAGTCCCCGCGTCACGAGGACCCCGGGATCGACGAGCAGCGGGGCTGTCAGCGCTCCCGTGACGGCGAACCCGACGAGGAGGGCGACGACTCCGAGCGGGATGCACGCGAGAAGGACGAGCTCGGCGGGGCCGACGGGCCGCGCGGGCGCGCGCCGATCCTCACCGACCTCCCGCACCGCGCTCACCGCTCCACAGTAATCGCCGCGGATGAGCGCATCCTCCGGGCCGATGACGTCCCCGATGCCGGCGTCGGCGGTGCGCTCAGTCGTAGACGCGCAGCACCCGCCAACCCTGGTCGCCTTCGACGATGTCGAACATCATCGACTGCCCGCCGGCGGTCGTGCCCTGGAAGCGCCAGCCGATGATGCGGGCCGCGGCGTGCGTGAGCGCCGGGCACCACGCATCCTCGGTCAGCGGGGTCGGAGTGTCCGTGACGCGGTAGCGGACCCCGTCCCAGACCATCCGCGCCGGAGTCCCGTTCACGAGCCACACGGCCGCCTCGTCCGTCATCACCGCAATACTCATCGGACCCTCCCGCATTCGAAAGTTTGTTCGAACGGGAGCGTACGACGCCCGTCCGCGACACGCCAAAGGACCGGCGCCCGGCCCCCTACGACGGGGCTCTCCGGGCCCGGCCGGTATCGTCGAGGCATCATGGCGTGGCGCACCGTCCTCGGTCTCGCGCGCCTCACGGCCGCTCTCGCCGGCCTCGTCGCACTCGTCGCGCGGTTCTTCTACGGCCTCGGCTTCCGGACCTTCAACCCGATCGACTACTTCGCCTACCTGACCGTGCAGAGCAACATCGCGGCGGTCGTCGTCGGGGCGATCGCGGGCGTCCACCTGCTGCGGGGACGGGCCGAGAGCGCCCGCTTCTCGGCTGTGCGGGGCTCCCTGACCTGCTTCGTGATCGTCGCCGGGATCGTGTTTGGCCTCCTTGCAGCCCAGGCTCCGGGGCAGGGGTACCGGCTCGACGTGCCGTGGTCGGACCAGGTCCTGCACTTCTTCCTGCCGACCTATGCGCTGCTCGACTGGCTGGTCTTCCCCGGGCGGCAGCGCATCGGCTGGCGCACCCTGCTCTGGATCCTCGCCTACCCGGTCGTGTGGGGTCTCCTCACCGTCTTCCGGGGCCGACTCGTCGGCTGGTACCCCTACTTCTTCCTGGACCCGGCTCAGTCCGGCTACCCCGTCTCCTTCCTGCTCTACTCCGCCGGGGCGCTCGCGCTGTTCGCCGTCGTCGGCACGGGCCTCATCGGGGCCGCGCACACCTCCCCGCTGGCCGAGCAGGAGCTGCGGCGACCCGCCCTGGACCACGGGCCGACCCTGCTGGGCAGGATCCTGCTGCTGCTCAGCCGGCCGCCGCGAAAGGCGCGAGCGACTCCTGCGCCGCGGCGATGACCGCGTCGTCGTCCAGCTTGGCGAGTGCGTCGGCCGCCGCCGCGCCCACGAGCCCGACGAGGATCGGCTCGCCCGTGAGCGGGAGCAGGTTCACCCAGTCGCGGATGACACCCGTCCCGCCGAGCACCGTCCAGACGACGGCATCCGTCTCCCAGAACGCCTCGTCGAAGCGCAGCCAGACCGCGTCCGCCGAGCCGAAGCCGAGGTCCGCGATGGCCGCGCGCTGCGGGAACGGCAGGGCCGGGTCGAAGGTGATGCCCTGGTGCTTGAGCACGCCGAGCGGCACGGTCACGACCACCCGGTCGACGCTGACCCCCTCGCCGGTGGCGAGGCGCAGGCTCACCCCGGAGTCGCTGTGGCTGACCGCGGTCACCGCGGAGGACAGGCGGACGTCGAGGTCCTCCAGCAGGTTGGCGACGACCGTGTCGAAGCCGCCGAGCACGATGCTTCCGCTCGTCGCCGCCAGGTCGGCGGGGGCGTACCAGGAGGAGAGCTCCTCGGGCGTCGCGCCGAGCGGCAGTGCGACATCGGTTCGAAGGTAGGCGTCGAGGCGGTCGAGCGGGGAGGGATCGCCGTCGGCGCTCACGTTGCCGGCTCCCGAGTCGTTGAGCGCGATCGAGAGCGGCACGTCCTCGGGCCGCCCGGCCGCCCACGACACGGCATCCGCCACGACGCGCTTGCCGAGGTCGTCGGCCGACGCCGGCGTCCCGTCCGCGGCGACGAGCAGCGGCGCCGCAGAAACGTCCGCGACGTCGACGCCGAGGAAGTCGAGCGTCGCGACGAGGCTCTCGACCCGCTCCCCGCGCACCCAGCTCGCGCCGAGCTCCACCGGCACGGGCCAGCCCTCCGCCGCCCGGCTCGCGATGCGCCCGCCGACGCGGTCCCGGGCCTCCAGGACGATGACCGTGTGCCCGTATCCCGCCAGCCGGTTGGCCGCCGTCGCCCCGGCCGCCCCGGCTCCGATGATCGCGATCCGCTCCGGTCCTCCGGTTGCCGCCTCGACCTCGGCGGCGACGCGGACCCCGGACTCGAGCGCGCCCGGCACCGTGGCCGACTGGTCGTCGGAAGTCGCCTCGCCCGCGAAGAACACCCGATCACCGAGGGGGTCCGCAGGTCAGCGCGCTGCTCGGGCGCGGAGCCGACGGCGGGGAAGCTGTACGCCCCGCGGGCGAACTGGTCCTCCGACCAGGAGCTGCGCAGCATGCCCGCGGGCTTCGGCACCGCCGGCACGGGCGGCGTGCTGGGAGTGGGGGTGCGCGTCGGGCCCGGGCCCGGCCCCTGAGGAGTGCACGCCGAGAGGACCAGCACCGAGAAACCGGATGCGGCACCGGCAAGGAAGGTCCGTCGCGTCACGCTCATCCTGTGCGCCAGCCTAGTTCTCGGACCCGTCCGCGACGCGGCACCGCGCTAGGGTGAACGCCTCGTGAGCCCCTCCTCCCCCGCGCCGCCCTTCGCCGAGGTCGTCGCACGGCTGCGGGCGGCCGGCTGCGTCTTCGCGGAGGACGAGGCCCGGCTCATCCTCGATGAGGCGGCCGGTCCGGATGAGGTGGAGTCCCTCGTCGCGCGCCGGGCCAGTGGGGAGCCGCTCGAGCTCGTGCTCGGCTGGGCCGAGTTCCGGGGCCTGCGGATCCGGGTGGCGCCCGGCGTATTCGTGCCGCGGCGGCGCACCGAGCTGCTCGCCCGCGAGGCGATCCGGGCCGCCTTCCCGGGTGCCGTCGTGGTGGACCTGTGCTGCGGCACGGGCGCCGTCGCGGCGGCCGTCGCTGCCGCGGTCCCGGGCACGGAGCTGCATGCCGCCGATGTCGACCCCGCGGCCACCGCGTGCGCCCGGGAGAACCTCGGCGCACGGGGCCGGGTGCACACCGGGGATCTCTTCGACGCTCTCCCGCCGTCGCTCCGGGGCCGCATCGACGTGCTCGCGGCCAACGCCCCCTACGTCCCGAGCGACGCCATCGCACTCATGCCGCCCGAGGCCCGTGAGCATGAAGCCCGCGTGGCCCTCGACGGCGGCGCAGACGGGCTCGACCTGCACCGCCGCATCACCGCGGACGCCGCGAGCTGGCTCGCGCCCGGCGGCCGCCTCCTCATCGAGGCGAGCGAGCGGCAGGCGCCGGTCACGGCGATGCTGATGACGGCGGTAGGCCTGCGTGCGCGCACCATCCGCTCCGAGGATCTCGACGGCACCGTCGTGGCCGGACGGAAGGGCCGCTGATCTCACGCCCGGCGGATGGCGAGGCGGCGTGGAGGGAAAGGCCAGGACAGGCCGGGTAGCGTGAGCGCGTTTGTGTCGTCTCCCCGAAAGTCGGTCCTCGTGCGTCGTGCCCTCCCCTGATCGCCTCGGCGGCCCTGCTGGCCGCCCTGACCGCGTGCACGTCGGCCGCGCCTGCCAAGGCCGGCAGCACCTCGACGACGCCGGCGAAGGACGCGGCGGCGATCGACATCTGCAGCGCGAAGTCGGGCAGCGCATCCGACGCGGTGGAGGTGACCGGTGACCTGGGCGCCGCGCCGACGGTCACGTTCAAGAACGGGATCGACGCGAAGTCGACCCAGCGGACCATGGTGATCGAGGGCACCGGCGACGAGGTCACCGAGGGGTCGAGCGCCGAGGTGGCGTACAGCATCTACAACGGCGCGACCGGCAAGCTGATCGAGAGCTACGGCTATGCGGACGACCAGCCGGTGACGTTCGCCGCGAGTGCCACCCAGCTGCTGCCGGGGCTCGCGAAGACGATCGGCTGCGCGAAGGTCGGCTCTCGGGTTGCGTCCGTCATCCCCGCCGCCGAGGCGTGGGGCGCCGACGGCTACGCGGACGTCGGCGTGAAGGCAGGGCAGTCGCTCGTCGCGGTGATCGACATCGAGTCGCTCGTGCCGACGCGCGCCTGGGGTGCGGACCAGCCGGCCGAGGAGGGCCTGCCCGCGGTGACCCTCGCCGGCGACGGCACGCCGAGCATCGCCATCCCGAGCACCGCGGCGCCGGCCGATCTCAAGATCGCGGTGCTCAAGAAGGGCGACGGGGATGCGGTGCCGGACACCGCGACCGTGACCGTCCAGTACCTCGGCGTCGACTGGGAGACCGGGGAGACGTTCGATCAGAGCTGGGGCAAGGCGCCGGCGACCTTCTCCTCGACGGCGTGGTTCCCGGCTTCGCGCAGGCGATCGCCGGCCAGACGGTCGGCTCCCAGGTGCTCGCGGTGATCCCGCCGGCCCTCGGCTACGGCGAGAAGAGCGACAGCAACACGAGCGAGCTCGCCGGCAAGACCCTCGTCTTCGTGATCGACATCCTCGCCATCAACTGACCGGTCGGCGGCAGCAAAGCGCCGCGGGCGCTGCGCATCGGCGGACCGGTGCGCAGCGCCCGCGGCGCTGCTGTGTCAGGAGAGGGTCAGCGCAGGCCCTCGACCTCGATCGTCGCGGAGCCGCCGAGGTTGAGCGAGTCGCCGGGAAGGATGCGCACCGGCTCGTCCGTGGGCACGAGGCGCGGAGCCTGGCCGGGACGGGTCAGCACGGTGCCATTCGTGGAGGTGAGGTCGCGGGCGAGGACGGTGTCGCCGTCCACCACGATCTCGAGGTGATTGCGTGAGATGTCGGTGAGGTTCGACGCGAGAGCGACGACCTCCGCCTCCGGCTCGAGCGGCCGCCGCGAGGGGCTGCGGCCGAGGAGCACGGTGTGGTCGGCGGTGATCCGGCGGCCGTCAGGCAGCGCGAGGGCGAGGCTGAGGTACGCCTCCGCCTCGGGCTCCACCTCGGCCGGCGCCTCGGCGAGGCTGCCGCGGACGAGGTCGGGGACGCGGTTGGTCTCGCCGAGCTCCAGAAGGGACTCGAGCAGGGACTCGGCGTCCTCCTCCGCCACCGCGGCCTCCACCGGAGCGGCGGGGACCGACGTGTCGAGCGCGGAGGCGGGCGGCAGCTCGCCGTCCTCGGAACGGCCGATGAGGAGCGGCAGCGTGCCGACGACCAGCTCGCCGTCGACGGAGGGGTGCAGCTCGCGCCCCTCCTCGTCCTGGGCGGCCAGACCGCCCTCGGAGAAGACGCGGAGACGGTCGCCCTCACGGACGACGAGGACGTACTCGACAGCGGAGTCGAGCGCGGAGAGCGCGGAGATGCGATCCTCGGCCCCGCGTGAAGGCGCGGTCTCGCGCTTCCGGCGGCGGCTGGGGAGAGCGTCCTGGTGCTCGGGGGCAAGCGCGTGCTGGGACATCTGGGAGTGCTGGGAGAGCAGGGCGACGGGGCGCACTTCCGTGCCCTCGTCGAGGGTAAGCGGGGTTGCGGACATGAACTGCCACCTTCTTTTCGGGATCAGGCCGACGCTCGAAGCATGCATGGAACTCGGCCACGTTCCTGGAGCCCGACACGGCGTGTTGCGAGACCGACGCCCCCGCGCCCCCGATTCCGCCCCCTGCAGGGGGCCCGCGACCCCGATTCGGCCGAATCCGAGCGACTCTTCGACCCGTCGTATAGACTCGCCACCGTAGTTGTGTTGTGAATTTGCATTTCTCGGCTGCCGGTTCTCGAGCCGGTGCCACCGGAGATCGAAATCGACAGCGTGACATCGACGTCGCGAACTGCGCCGTCGAACCGGGAAATGGAAAGAGAAGACATGCCTACTGGCACCGTTAAGTGGTTCAACGCCGAAAAGGGTTTCGGCTTCATCGCTCCCGATGACGGAGGCGCCGACGTGTTCGCGCACCACTCCGCCATCGACGCGCGGGGCTTCCGCTCGCTGGACGAGAACCAGCGCGTGGAGTTCGAGATCGTGGCGGGCGCCAAGGGCCCCCAGGCCTCGAACATCCACGTCGTGAGCTGAGCTTCCGCTCTCACACCGAGAAGGGCCCCATCCGATTCGCTCGGATGGGGCCCTTCTTCACTGTCCGGGGCACTTCCCGTCCGGGTTGCAGGACCACCCGCGCGCGAAGGGCCCCGCCCGGCGTGGACGAGGCCCTTCGCGGCGTGCCGGCTACTTCTTCTCCACCGCATCCTTCACGGCGCCCAGAACCTTCTCGACCTTGTTCGGCTTCGGGTCGGTGCCGTAGAAGCGGCTGTCCGGCTGCGTCGCCGGGGGCATGGGCACGCCCTTGTTCGGCTCGGCGCGATAGCTGAACTCGCCCTTGCCGTCAGGCGTGGGACCTGACGCCCAGGTGCCCTCGGCGGCGCCGGCGCCGTCCGAGAAGTTGATGTACTCGTAGGAGGCCTCCCGGTACTCCTTCGAGATGGGGAAGTTGCTCGGCACAGGCAGATCCTCGTGCCCCTCGGCCCGCAGCTCCGCGGCGCGGATCCACTGGTTCTGGTGCATCGTGTCGCGGGCGAGGAGGAACGAGAGCAGGTCCCGCACCCCGTGGTCGTCGGTCATGTGGTAGAGCCGCGCGACCTGGAGACGGCCCTGCATCTCCGCGTTCGCGTTGGCCGTGAAGTCGGCGAGCAGATTGCCGCTCGCGGTGATGTAGGACCCCTGCCAGGGGTTCCCGTTGCTGTCCACCGCGCGCGCCCCGGCTCCGGCGACGATGGCGTGCTGGACGTCCATGCCGCCGATCACGGCGCCGAGCACCGGGTCGGCCTTCGCCGCATCCTCAGCGCCCTGGATGGGCGTCTTCTCGAGCAGTTGCGCGATCATCACGGCGAGCATCTCGACGTGGCCCATCTCCTCGGCGCCGATCCCGAAGAGCAGGTCGCGGTACTTGCCCGGCAGGTGCGAGTTCCATGCCTGGAATCCGTACTGGAGGGCGACCGTGATCTCCCCGTACTGACCCCCGAGCACCTCCTGCAGGCGGCGGGCGAAGAGGGCGTCGGGCTTGCTGGGCTTCGACTTGTGCTGGAGTTCTTGCCGGTGGAAGTACATAGGCGTTCCGATCTCGTCGTCGATTGCGTTGTCTTCGACGCTAGGTCGGGCCTTCGGGGGCGGATAGGCCCTTGACCGCTCGGGGACCGCGGGACAGACGCCGACCGCGCGAGCGCCTCGGGAGCGGCGCTCAGCCGAGCCGTGATACTCCTGGAACCGTGGACAGCCTCCGGAAGCGACACGACTCCCGCCGGCCGCCTCGATCCGGAAGCACCACGGTGTCGGTCGTCATCCCCGTCAAGGACGACGCCCGGCCGCTCGAGCGCTGCCTCCGGGATCTTTCCCGGCAGACCCGCCTCGCCGACGAGGTGATCGTCGTCGACAACGGCAGCGTGGACGACTCCGCCGAGGTCGCCCGGCGGCATGGCGCGATCGTGGTGCCGGAGCCCCGCCCCGGGATCCCCGCCGCCGCCTCGACGGGCTACGACGCCGCCGCGGGCACGGTCATCGCCCGGTGCGACGCGGACAGCCGGCTGCCGCCGGACTGGCTCGAGCGGGTCGTCGCCGAGCTCGACTCCGCCGACGCGGTGACCGGCTCGGCTCGCTTCTACGACGTGCCCCGGCGCTTCCGCGCCTTCTCCCGCCCGCTCGCGGTCCTCTACCTCGGTGCGTACACGCTGGCCACGGGCGCGGCTCTCGGCCACGCTCCCCTGTTCGGCTCCAACCTCGGCCTGCGCCGTTCCGCCTGGCAGGACGTGCGCGGCGAGGTGCATCGCGACGACCCTGAGCTGCACGACGACCTGGACCTCAGCATCCATCTCGGGGTGCGGCACCGCATCCGCCGCGTCCCGGGCATGCTCGTGGGGATCTCGAGTCGACCCTTCTGGAACCGGGACGCTCTCCGCCGCCGGTTCCGGCGCGGGATGCGCACGATCCGGCTGCACTGGCCCGAGGAGTACCCGCCCTACCGCGTCGCGCGACGGGTGCGCACAATGCGGGACGCGGGGGCCTGACGGGAATAGGCGCGGTCTTCCGCCGCTTCCTCCAGGTATGCCCCTCACCGGAGAATATGCACCGAGCACGTCAGAATGGGCCCGCACGCAGGCCGAGCGCTTCGAGCAGAGCCGAGGCGCTGAGGCGAACACCCTCCGCGGTCGCCCGATCATCCTCCTCACGTCGGTGGGCGCCCGCTCGGGCAAGCTGCGCAAGACGCCCCTGATGCGCGTCGAGCACGAGGGCCAGTACGCCGTCGTCGCGTCCAAGGGAGGCGCTCCCGAGCATCCCGTCTGGTACTACAACCTGGTCGCGAACCCGCACGTCGAGCTGCAGGACGGGGCGGTCACCAAGGACTACCTGGCGCGCGAGGTGAGCGGCGAAGAGCGCGCCGCGTGGTGGGAGCGGGCGGTCGCCACCTGGCCCGCCTACGACGACTACCAGACGAAGACGGACCGCGAGATCCCGGTCTTCGTCCTCACCCCGATCGAGGCCTGACCTAGCGCACGCGCGCGTCGTCGAGCGCACCCCGTACCACCGAGTGCACCTCGTATACGGGGTGCGCTCGGTGTTTCAGGCCGCGCTCGGCGCAGCCACGGCGCGCTCGGCCTCTCTTGGTGCGCTCGGCGGCTGCGGAGGCGAGACCGCGCGGTCTCCACCGAGCGCGCCCCTGCGCACCGAGCGCGCCCCGTACCGACGAACGCGCCCCGTAAACGCACCGCGCTCGTCGTCACACACCGCGCTCGGCGGAACGTCGGCGCCTCGCACCGCGCTGGGCAGAGGCACAGGCGTCACGCACCGCGCTCAGCGCGAGGACCGCGCTCGGCGACGGCACAGGCGCCAGGCACCGCGCTCGGCGCTGGGCTCCCCGGGCGACCTGGTCCATCGAGCGCGCCCCGTTCCACCGAGCGCGCCCCGTACCGACGAACGCGCCCCGTAGACACACCGCGCTCGTCGTCACGCACCGCGCTCGGCGGAAACTCGGCGCCTCACCCCGCGCTCGGCGTGACGGAATGCGCTCGACGACGCCGGCGCCACGCACCGCGCTCGGCGCTGGGCTCCCCCAAGCGACCCTGTCCGCCGAGCGCGCCCCGTACCACCGAGCGCGCCCCGTACCGACGAACGCGCCCCGTAGACAGACCGCGCTCGTCGTCACGCACCGCGCTCGGCGGAGACTCGGCGCCTCACCCCGCGCTCGGCGTGACGGAATGCGCTCGACGACGCCGGCGCCACGCTCCGCGCTCGGCGCTCGGCTCCCCAAGCGACCCGGTCCATCGAGCGCGCCCCGTTTCGCCGAGCGCGCCCCGTACGGACGAACGCGCCCCGTAGACAGACCGCGCTCGTCGTCACGCACCGCGCTCGGCGGAAACTCGGCGCCTCGCACCGCGCTCGGCGGGAGCCCCGGCGACTGGCCCCGCGCTCGGTGCTCCGCACCCACCCAGCCGCGCAGTGACGCGACGCCTCACCGAAACGCGCCCCCTGTGTCTTAAGCCCGAGCGAGCGCGCCCGCCGGCGTCAGGGTCGCTGAAGGTGGCACCGGCCGCAGCCCGGGCGCACCCGCCCCGCGACCCTCAGACCAGCGGCAGCGTGAGCATCGCCGCCGCCGTGCGGAGGTCGAGCTCCCCGGTCGCCATCTCCCCCAGGTCCTGCAGGGTCTGCAGGTCGTCCGCCGTGACCACCCGCGGCTCGTGGTCGAGGACGCACAGGGTTCCGATGACGTGCCCGTCCTGGGTGCGCAGCGGAACCCCGACGTAGGAGCGGAGACCGAGTCCCGCCGCCAGCAGCGGGTTGTCCGCCGCGCTCGGGTCGGTCAGGGCGTCCTCGATGATCCACGGATCCTCGCGCAGGATCGCCGAGCCGCTGAGCTCCGGGTTCCGATCCATCGCATCGAGTCGGACGCCGTGGTGCGATGCGAACCAGATCCGGTCATGGTCGACGATCGACACGACGGCGGCGGGCGCACGGAGCACCCGGGCAGCGAGAGCCGTCAGCCGGTCGAAGCTCGCGGTTGGTGCCGACTCCAGGACGCCGTAGCGGCGGACCGCGGCCATGCGGGCAGCGTCGGTGCCGGAGGGCAGGTCGTCCTCGCCGGTGCGGTGGCGTCCCCGGACTCCGCGACGACGAGCTGGCGGAAGGCGATCACGAGCTCGCCGATGGTCGGCCGGTCGCCGACGTCCCTGGCCGTCATCGCACCGAGGAGGTCGCGCCACGCCTGCGGGACGGTGTCGGGGATGACGGGGTCCTCGGTCAGCCGGCGCAGCGCGGACTCGACCATGCCGCCGGGGAACGCGACCGTGCCGGTGAAGCACTCGAGCAGCACGAGGCCGAGCGAATACACGTCGCTCGCGCCGGTGATCGGCTCGCGGCGCGCCTGCTCCGGGCTGAGATATGCCGCGGTTCCGGAGGTGAGCTCGCCCTCGCTGGGCACGCGGCCCTCGAGGTCGGCGATCCCGAAGTCGGTCAGCTTGGCGCGGGCCTGCCGTCCGCTGCCGGGCTCGACGAGCAGGATGTTGGCGGGCTTGATGTCGCGATGGACAACGCCTGCGCCGTGCGTGTACTCGAGGCCCTCGGCGAGGTCGTAGGCGATCTGGCCGATCTCCACCGGGCCGAGGGGGCCGTCGGCGAGACGCTGCTTGAGGTCGGGGCCGCGAACCAGCTCCATGACGAGGTAGATCCTCGGCAGGCCGCCCTCTGTCACGTCGACGCCTGCATCGAGGAGCGTCACCAGACTGTGATGGTTGAGCCCGGCGAGCATCTTGACCTCGGTGCGCTGGCGCCGGATCTCGTCCTCGCCGCCGGCGCCCGGGCGGAAGAGCTTGATCGCGACGTCACGCCCGAGGAGCTCGTCGCGCGCCTCGAAGACGGCGGCCATGCCGCCCCTTCCGAGGACTCCGCCGAGGCGGTACCGTCCGCGAAGCGATGAACTCGCCTCGACCGTCGCTGTGCCCACCCCGCACCTGCCTTCCGCGGCTCAGCCTAGGTCGGCGTTCCCCGCCGCCCCAGTCCGCAGGCGGCCCCTTGACGCCGCCCATGCGCACACGTCACACTGCGCCGCCTCGCCCTCCCGCGAGGCGGGTTCAGGCTCGGGATGCCGCCTCAGCGGGCCTCGGCGGCCGGCGACGGCAGCAGCTCGGCGAGCAGGGCGTCGACGCGTGCGCGGATCTCGCCGCGGATCGGGCGCACCTCCTCGAGCGGCAGCCCGGCCGGGTCGCGCAGCTCCCAGTCCTCGTAGCGCTTGCCGGGGAATATGGGGCACGCATCCCCGCAGCCCATCGTGATGACGACATCCGAGGCCCGCACGTCCTCGACCTCCAGCAGCGCAGGCGTCTCGCCTGCGATGTCGAGGCCCTCCTCCGCCATCGCAGCCACCGCGACGGGGTTCACCTGATCGGCGGGCTCGCTCCCGGCGGAGAGGACGCGCACCGCGCCGCCGGACCGGGCAGCCGTGTAGGCGGCGGCCATCTGGGATCGGCCCGCGTTGTGGACGCACACGAAGAGGACGGTCGGGCGGGAGTCGGTCATGTGGCGCCTTTCGCTCGCGTGTACCCTACATCGACTCCGGTCGATGCCGTGCCAGACTGTGAGCATGACGATGCTCGCACCGCTCCCCCTGGCCCAGGCCTGCTGCACGCCCCTCACGCGTGCGACGCTCCCGGCCGAGGATGCGGTGGGCCTTGCACGGACCCTCAAGGCGCTCGCCGATCCGGCTCGGCTGCGGCTGCTCTCCCTGGTCGCCGCGACTGAGGACTCCGAGGCGTGCGTGTGCGACCTGACCGACGTGCTCGGGCTGTCCCAGGCCACCGTGTCGCACCACCTCAAGGTCCTCGTCGATGCCGGCTTCCTCAGCCGCACCAAGCGCGGGACGTGGGCCTACTACCGCCTCGTGCCCGGATCGCTCGACACGGTCGCCTCCTCCTCGCGACCGTCTGAGGCGTGACCGCGACACCGCTCGCCCGCCGACTCGGCACCGGCTCGGCCGTCATCCTCGGCCTCGCGTCGATGATCGGCGCCGGCGTGTTCACCGCCTTCGCTCCCGCAGCGGCCGCCGCCGGTCCGCTGCTGCCGGCCGGGCTCGCCATCGCGGCCGTCGTCGCCTTCTGCAACGCCACGTCGACCGCTCAGCTGGCCGCCGTGCACCCGGTGGCGGGCGGCGTGTACGCGTACGGGCGCGCCGAGCTCGGTCCGTGGTGGGGCTTCCTGGCCGGCTGGGGCTTCGTGGTGGGCAAGACGGCAAGCGTTGGAGCCATGGCGCTCACCGCCGCCGCCTACCTCGCGCCGCCCGAGCTCGGCCGTCCGATCGCAGTGCTCGCCATTCTCGTGATCACGACGATCAACCTCCTCGGCGTCACGCGCACGGCTGCGGTCGCCGCAGTCCTCGTGGCGCTGGCCCTCGCGGGCATCGCGATCGCGACCGTCGCCGCCTTCACCAGCTGGGATCCCTCGCGCTTCGAGGGCCCAACGGCCGGCCCCTACGGCGTGCTGCAGGCGGCGGGGCTCCTCTTCTTCGCCTTCGCGGGCTACGCCCGGATCGCCACTCTGGGCGAGGAGGTGCGGGAGCCCGCGCGCACCATCCCGCGCGCGATCGGCATCGCGCTCCTGCTGGTGGTGGCCATCTACGCCACCGTCGCGATCGCGCTGCTCGGGTCGCTCGGCGCCGAGCGCCTGGCCGCCGCCACGGCACCGCTCCAGGATGCGGCGGCCGCCGCCGGCTGGGCCGGAGCGGTTCCCGTCATCGGGGTGGCGGCCGGCATCGCCTCGCTCGGCTCGCTGCTCGCCCTCACCGCCGGGCTCGGGCGCACCGTCCTTGCGATGGCTCGCACCGGCGATCTCCCCGTCCGCTGTCCGCTGTCGCGTCCCGCACCGCGGTGCCGCTGACCGCGCAGGTCATCGTGGCCCTCTGCGCGGCGCTCCTGGTCGCGGTCGCCGATATCCGGACCGCGATCGGCTTCTCGTCGTTCGGCGTCCTGCTGTACTACCTGGTCGCCAACCTGGCGGCGTTCGGCCAGAGCGGGTCAGCCCGGCGCTACCCGCGGCCGTTCCAGGTCGCCGGAGCCGTCGGCTGCCTGGCCCTCGTCGCCACCGTTCCGATCCCCGCCCTGATCGCGGGAGCCGCGGTGTTCGCGGTCGGGATCCTCTATCGGCTGGTTCGGCTGCGTGTGGAGGCCGTGCGACGCGGCTGACCCTCGGCACGGTGTCGCCTGCGCAGAACGCCCCCGGTGTCAATCCCCTGCACGGATCTGGGGCGACTTGCTTTCCTATCACCATGATGCTGTCGTCGGTCCCGGACCTGCTCGAAATCACCCCCTGAGCGATCGCGCCTGGCAGGTCTCCGACGTGCGGCTCTCCCCCGCCGACGATCGCCGCGTGCTCGCCCGCGTGGAGCGCATCCACGACTACGTGCTGGTCACCTGGCTCGCCCCGCACCGCGGGTGGGCGGCGTTCCCCGACCTCGACGGCGCGCTGCGCGCCCTCCGCCGGACCTGCGCCGCGCGTCCGATCGCGGCATAAGCGGCCGGAAAGAAGGGGTGTCGCCTCCCTAGGGGGCCTGATTTCGAGACGCTCGCCGCGCGAGCTCCTCAATCATCGGAAGGCGAGCTCCTCGAGCATCGGTGCGCCGGCGGGACTTGCGCCAACCCCGAGCGCATCAGGAGGGCTCGGGCTCCGTCTCCTCGCGGATGGACAGGCTCACGCCGGGCGTGATGAGCAGCTCCGTGCGGGTCGCCCGACCCTCGCCGAAGTAGACCGGAACCCAGCCGCCGCTGGACAGGGCGGCGTCGATCTCGGCGCGCAGCTCGTCGAGGGAGCGGTCCGCGACCGCGTAGTCCTGGTCGCCGTACCGGACGTAGATCCTGCTGTTCATTCAGGCTCCACCGCTCGGCGCTCGGGCGGCTCGGGGACGATCCGCAGACCCCCGGATGAGTTCGCCGTCGCCATCAGCTCCTCGATCCAGGACCGGTTGATCCCGGGCACGCGGCCCCCGTGGTACTTGTAGAACACCGGGATCGAGGGGTGCAGCCAGATGACGGAACGACCGTCGCCCACGGCGGCGTCGTCCCGCCAGGAGAAGTAGAACGACTCGTTCCGACGAAGCTTCGCGCCGATCACGATCTGGAGATGCGCGAGCACCCGATCGTCGAAGTCGACGACCAGGGTGGAGTCGTAGGTGAGCTTGCCCAACGGAGTCCTCTCGCTCGGGTCAACGGTCTCGCCCCCGATCTGGACGTCAAGCCCTTTAACAGTAGGGGCAGCGGGGCGGGGTGACGTTCGACCGTGGCATCCTCAGGCCGAAGCCCGGCGGCCGGGGCCCTCGCCGGAGGGAGACGCAGCACCGCGCCCGTTGGGCGGGCCTCCGTACACTCCGGCGCGGTAGGCGCCCGGAAGCGAGTAGAGCACCGAGCGATCGGCCGCGAGCAGGGAGGTGTACCGGCCGAGGAGACGACGCCGGGCGGGATCGATGTCGAAGGACACGACGCGATAGTGCTCGTACGGGCCGCCCCTGTCGATCAGACGCACGAGAGCTGCCGGGATGCGCGGATCGTCCCGCATCAGCACCCACTCGTCGCGGCCGATGCGAATCGGCCCCGCTCCCCGCCACCCGGTCACCCCGCCACCTCTCCCCTGGAGAGCACCCGGCCGCGCTGACACCCATGGTAGGAGCCGAATCCGACACCGGGAACCCGACGGGACGAGCGGCTCTGCCGCGCCGGCGCGCGGCGCTCTATGCTGGCCGCGCCATCGCAGTCCTGGTGCTCGAAGGTCCTCAAAGGAGGCCAGCATGGGCTACCTCATCTACGGCGTCGCCCCTGCCATCGAGATCGAGGACCGCGTCCTCCGCCACCTCCAGCTGGTGATCATCCAGAAGCTCCGCCGCAACGAGAGCTTCGCCTTCAACTGGGATCAGGAGCCCCAGGTGGGCGTAGGCGCCGGCCACGGCGGCCCCATCGACCTGGAGGAGGCCTCCCACGGCTCCATCTGGATCTCGCAGCACTCGCTCCTGTACTTCCGGTACAGCGGGAAGCGCGAGAACCACTACAACCCCACGTGGCTCGAGGCGATGATGCAGGCCACGTACCGCACCGAGGGCCTCTCCGTCGTGCCCGAGCCTGCTGAGGAGGAGCATCACCACGCTGAGCGGGTGGCCCACGTCTGACGGCCGCCCCGGGCGCGACATGGGGACGGCAGACGCACGTGAGCGGCGGCGCGAGCATCTGTCGTCGCGGCCCCGGCTGCCCCTCCTCGATCCCCTTCTTCCGGGCGTGCACGCCTTCGACGGCTCCCAGGGGGAGCATCTGCTGCTCGTTCCGACGGGGCTCCCGGACGCGCCGGTGCCGCTCGTGGTGTTCTTCCACGGCTCAGGCGCGGACCCCGTCCGCTCGCTGCCGGTGCTCGAGGCGGAGGCGCAGCGGCTGCAGTTCCTCCTCCTCGTGCCGAAGTCCTTCCACTACACATGGGATGTCATCCTCGGCGGCTTCGGCCCGGACGTCACCGCCCTCGACACACTGCTGCGCCGCATCTTCGAGCACTTCCCGGTGGACCCGGACCGGGTCGCGCTGGCCGGGTTCTCCGACGGAGCGTCGTACGCGCTCACGCTCGGACTGCTCAACGGCTCGCTCTTCCCCCGGATCCTGGCCTACTCCCCCGGATTCGTCGTGCCGGGGCAGCCGGACGGCTCACCGAGGATCTTCGTCTCGCACGGCACCGCGGATCCTGTGCTGCCCATCGACCGGTGCAGCCGCCGGATCGTGCCCGAGCTGCGGTCCCTCGGCTACGAGGTCGACTACCGCGAGTTCGACGGCGGACACGAGGTGCCCCGGAATCTGCTGACCGCATCGCTGTCCTTCCTCGGCGCTTCCGAGCCGGCCGCCGACTGACCGGCCCTTCCCGCATCGTTTCGGACTATCCGCATCGGTCTCCGGTTGCGGTCAGTCCGAAGGAATGCGGAGAGCCGCGAGCGGGCGGGCGTCAGCGCGCGTAGGAGGCCGCGAGGAGGCGGAAGCCCTCGTCAAGGGACACCGCTGGCGTCCAGGCGAGGTCGGCGCGCGTCCGGCGCTGATCGAACCAGTGCGCGGTCGACAGCTGCTCGGCGAGGAAGCGCGTCATCGGCGGCTCGTCCTCTCCGCGCCAGAACCGCTCGACCATGCCGCCGGCCGCCCGGGCGAGGCCCGGCGGGACGCTCCAGGCCGGCGATCGCACCCCTGCCGCCCGGCAGATGCCCGCCAGCAGCTCGGCGACGGGTCGCGGCTCGCCGTTGGTGACGACGTAGGCCTGCCCGTGCACCGCGTCGGCGCGCTCGAGCGCCGCGGCGAGCGCGGACGCCGCGTTGTCGATGTAGGTCGTGTCGATGAGGGCGGCGCCGGAGCCGAGCAGCGGAAGGCGACCGGCGCGGGCGCGCTCCACGATGCGGGCAACCAGCTGGGTGTCGCCCGGACCCCACACCAGATGCGGACGCACGGCGACGACCGCGAAATCTGGCGCGTCCGCCTCGAGCGCCAGGAGCTCCGCGACCGCCTTCGTCCGCGCGTACTCGCCGCGGGCGTGCTCCGGATCGGCCGACTCCGCGTCGGTGCCCTCGAGAGAGTCGCCGGAATGCGCGACGGACGGCGACGACACTTGCACGAACCGCCCCACGCCTGCGGCGCGAGCGGCGTTTAGTAGCCCGCGCGTTCCCTCGACGTTGACGGCCGCGAACTCGGCGGGCGGACCCGCGAGCGACACCTTCGCGGCCAGGTGCACCACGGCATCCATGCCGGCGACGGCGCGCGCGACATCCGCGGGCTCGGTCAGCGACCCGCGCAGGTCCTCGGCACCCTGCACCCCGGACGCTCGTCGCTGGAACGTGCGCACCTCGTGGCCGGCATCCCGGATGGCGGAGGCCGTTGCCCGGCCGAGCAGGCCGCTCGCGCCGGTGACGAGCACCCTCACGGCCGGGTCATCCGCTCCCCGCGCAGCACCCGGGCCGCCCAGCGGGACAGGCGTGTGCGGTCGACCTTGGAGTTGTGCCGGATGTCGGTCGGCAGGCGCGGCACGACCAGCACGGCAGCCAGGGGCACGCCCGCCGCCGACCGCACGCGCTCGGCGAGTTCGGCGTCCGCGAGGCGGGGCCGGCGGACGGGGTTCCGCAGTTCCACCACCGCGACGGCCTGCTGTGTCCCGCGCGGCCCGACGCCGGCCAGGCCTGCGCGCGCGACCTCCGGGAGCTCCCCGATGCGCTGCTCCGGGCCGACGGGTGTGATCACGCCCTCGGCGGTCACGACGACGTGCACCAGCCGGCCCTCGACCCAGAGCCTGCCCGCCTCGTCGAGGTGTCCGACGTCCCCGGTGCGATGCCACCGGCGGCCGCCGGACTCCATCGCGGGGCCGTGCGCCGCCTCCCGCTGCGTGAGCTCGAGGCGGTCGTAGCCGTCCCGCAGGTGGTCAGCGGACACGACGATCTCCCCGGCCACCCCCGGCACCACGGCCGGCTCCCCCGTCGCGGCGCCCGATCGGTCGAGCGCGGCGATCCGCACCTCGACGCCGTCCACGGGTGGCCCGACGAGGACGCCGGCTCCGCCGTCCGCCTCCACGGCGGCCTCCCGCACGTCGTCGAGGGTTGCGGAGGTGAGCAGCAGCCCCTCCGTCATCCCGTACGGCGTCGACGCCGTGGCCGACGGCATGAGAGCCGCGACGCCCTCGAGCAGCTCGCGGGCGACCGGCGCGCCTGCGGAGAGCACGGTTCGCACGCCGGTGAGCGCTCGGCGCCGGTCCGGCGTCAGGGAGCCGGCCGTCGCCACCACGTTCGCGACCGCGGCGGGCGACAGGAACACGACGGTCGCGTCGACGGCCGCCACCGCGTCGGCGACCGCGGAGGCGGTCAGCGTCGCGGGTGAGGTGACGTCCATGTCGGGCGTAGCCGACCGCGCCCCCAGGGCGGGCCCGAGGAGGGCGAACGGCGCGAAGCCGGCCACCAGTCCGGTGCCGATGCCGACGCCGTACTGGCGCGCCAGCGCGTCCCGCAGCGCCTGCAGCTCCACGTGGGTGTACACGACGCCCTTGGCCGGGCCGGTGGAGCCGGAGGTGAACAGCACCGCCGCTGTGTCCGCCGGCGCAGGCTCCGGGGGCAGGGCGGCCCCGCGCCCGCGCGCGGCGAGCTCACCGAAGGACGCCGAGATCCCGAGCAGCCGGCGCACGGGCGCCGGGTAGCGGGCGATCGCGATCCGCTGACCCGGCCAGCGCAGAGCGCGCGCAGCGGCCAGACCCGGCAGAGCGCCGATCACGTGGTCCGGGCGCGCCCCGGTCACGGCACGGCTCAGCCCGCGGAGGCCCAGGCCGGCATCGGCGACCACGACGATCGCGCCGATGCGCAGGCACGCGTAGAGCGCGGCGGTGAGGTCGGCGCCGGGCGGCACGAGCAGGGACACCCGATGCCCGGGTCGCACCCCCGCCGCGGTCAGGCCGGCGGCGAGCTCCCGGACGCGACGGGACAGCAGGCGCCAGGACACGACGCGTGCCGCGCCCCCGGCGGGCGGTGCGAGCTCCACCAGCGCGGTGTCGGGGCTGTCGCGGAGCTCGTCGAGGACACTCCACAGCGGCGCTCCCCCGATCCCGGGCGGAGGCTCGGCGGCGGGCGTCGCCTCAGGGGCCGGGTCGTCGAGCCAGGCGAGGGCGGCGGACGCATAGTCGACGTCCTCCGCGATCAGGTGCCCGGCGTCGGGGAAGCGGTGCACGCTCGGGTGGCGGAGGCGCGCGAACAGGTCGTCCAGGTAGCGGTCCTGGAAGACCGGGTCCCGCGCACCCCAGAGCAGCAGCGCCGGGACGTCGAGGTGACGGATGCCCTCGGCGATGCGGTCGAGCTCCGGCCGACTGGGATGCCCCGGCTCGGCGGGGATGTCGGCGACGAAGTCGCGGATGCCCTGCCGCCGGTCCGCGCCGCGGTACGGGGCACGGAACGCATCCTTCACGGGGCCGGGCAGGGGTGGGTGCCCGAGCGCGAGCGTGGCCTCGAGGAAGGCGGGCGTCCCCGCGGTGGAGGCGCCCAGGACGGGCGGCAGGAGCGCGAGCCGCAGGGGCGCGGGAACAGGCGTCTCCGGTGCCTGGTGGACCGCGGTGTTGAGGGACACGATCCCGCTCAGCTGGTCGGCGTGGTCCACGGCCCAGCCGAGCGCGACGACGCCTCCCCAGTCGTGGCCGACGGTGACGACGGGGCCGTCGATCCCGAGCTCTGCGGTCAGCTCGCCGAGGTCGCGCACCCGCCGCGGGAGCGTCCGGCGCTCGCCCGTGCGCTCCGAGAAGCCCATCTCCAGCTGGTCAGGGGCGACGACGCGCCACGCCGTTCCGCCGGCGGCCGCCTGAGCCGTGGCCGCCGACAGCAGGCGGCGCCACAGGTAGGACCAGGTGGGGTTGCCGTGCACGCACAGCAGAGTCCCGGTCGGCGCGATCCTCAGCTCGGCCAGCCGGGCCGCGTTGTCCAGGACGTGCCAGGTGCGGGTCGCCCCGGCGGAGCGCACCTCGACCAGGCGCGAGAAGCGCGCGTCGAGGCCCGGCAGGCCCGACGGCGGAAGGGCCGCGGGCGCCGCCCGGTTCACCAGGCGAGTTCCAGCATGGACGTGTTGAGGCCTGAGCCGACGCCCATCAGGAGCACCCGGTTGCCGGGCTTCAGCCGGTCCTTCTCCTCGACCAGCGTCATCGGAATGGACGCGGGGCCGACGTTGCCGAAGCGGGGGTAGGTCAGGGGAACACGTTCGCGGTCGATGCCGACCGCCTTGAGCAGCGCGTTGGTGTGGACGTCGGAGACCTGATGCATGACGTAGCGGTCCATGCCCTGCCAGTTCCAGTCCCGCTTCGCCTCCTTCCACGCGGACACGACGAGCTCCATGCCGCCCTTGAGCAGCGCCTTGGCATCGGTGAACATGCCGTCGACGCTGCCGACGCACACGTCGTGGAACTGGGTGGCCGCCCGGGTGATGCCGCCGACGAGCCGGTGTCCGCCCGGATGCGCGTCCGCGGGACCCAGGACCGCCGCGGCCGCACCGGACCCGAGGGTGAGGCTCGCGAACTCGCTCATGAAGTCGGCCCGCTTGATGCCGGGGCGCGTGAGGCGCTCGATGGTGTTGAGCTGGATCTCGTCGGCGTCCTCGCCGTCGATGACCACGGCGTAGCTGATCTGGCCGGAGTCGATCATCTGCGCGGCGAGGCTCATGCCGTTCACGAAGCCGAGGCACGCGTTCGCGATGTCGAAGTTGATGGCGGAGGTCGGCAGCCCGAGGCCGTGGTGCAGGCGCACGGCGACCGACGGCTCGAGGTGCGGGCGCGTGACCGAGGTGTTGATGAGGAGGCCGACCTGGTCCGGCCGCACGCCGGCTTCGGCGAGCGCGCGCTTGCCTGCGTCGATGGCTGCGCTGTCGAACTCCTGGGCGTCACCCCAGTTGCGGCGCTCCTGGATGCCGGCGACCCGCTGCAGCAGGCCCTCCGGGAGACGGAGCCGCTTGAGCACGGGGCGCAGCAGGCTGTCGATCTGCTCCGAGGTGGTCACCTTGGTGGCGACCGTGCTCGCGACCGACAGCAGAGACACGTTGCGGTGTCTCCACGTTGCGTTTCCGTCCAACGAAGGCTCCCTGTTCTCCTGCAGGCGCGCGGGGGCGTGCCCCCTCTATTGTCTCCCCCGCAGATGTGCGCGGCGTCACACTCCGGTACGCCCCCGCCGGGGCTACGGATGCGGTATAAGCGGACCGCTCGCCCGACGTCGTAGTCTCGACCCATGGCGGCGGGGTTCTCCGGGGACGCGGTGCGGGTCGACGTCTGGCTGTGGTCGGTGCGGCTGTACAAGACGCGCTCGCTGGCGACCGCCGCGTGCCGTGCCGGCCACGTCCGCGTCAACGGCGAGCGCGCCAAGCCCGCTCAGTCCGTGCGAGTCGGCGACGAGGTCGTGGCGCGCACCGACCGGGACCACATCCTCGGCGTCCGGTCCCTGCTCACCAAGCGAGTCGCGGCATCCGTGGCGGCCGAGGCGGTCGACGACCGCACTCCCCTCCGCCGCCGCGCACCGAGGCGCCGATCGCGGTCCTGCGTGAGCGCGGCGCCGGCAGGCCCACCAAGCGCGACCGCCGCGACCTCGAACGCCTGCGCGCGCGCTGACGCTCAGACGCCCCGCACGAGGTCGTGCACCTGCGCGAGCTTCTCCCCGATCGCCGGGGTCAGCACGAAGGGGTAGAGGTCCGGCTCCCCCATGGACCGGTTGATCGCGTTGACGGCCAGCGAGAAGCCGTGCCAGCGCGTGAGGACCTCGGGCATGGTCAACCCGGAGATGTCCGCCGCCCCGCGGGAGCTGATGCTTCCGGCCAGCGGGGCGGGCACGCCGGTCGGCCCGTCCACCGTGACGCCCACGGACGCGGTGGTCTCCAGGACGTCCGCGATGTGCAGGTAGTGGGCGAAGGTCTCGGCGAAGTCCTCCCACGGGTGCATGGTGGCGTACTGGGAGATGTGGTCGGTCGCCCAGTCGCCGGCGTCCCCGTTCCCGTAGTGCGCCGTGAGCGCGTCGCCGTAGTCCTGCCGCTCGTCGCCGAACAGCTGCCGGAACGGCTCCACCTCCGGCTGCTCGTCGACGAGGACCAGCCAGTAGTAGTGGCCGATCTCGTGCCGCAGGTGGCCGAGCATGGTGCGGTACGGCTCCCCGAGCTGGATCCGCACCTCCTCGCGGTGCGGATCGCTGGCCTCGGTGAGGTTGATCGTGATGAGCCCGTCCGCATGGCCGGTGAGGACCTGCTCGCCGTCGGCGGGCGACTTCAGAGCGAAGCCGAGGCCGTGGTCGCCCGCGCGCACTTCGATCGGGAGGCCGAGGTGCCGCAGCTGCCGGACGAGGCGGCGCTTCGCCTGCTCGGCCACGGCCAGCTGCACGATGGCCACCGGGTCGCCCTCGCCCGGCCGCTCCACGGTCAGCCGGTCGGAGGCGCACTCTCCGTCGCCCTCGGGATCGGCGACCCAGTTGCAGCCGATCTGCTCCCGGAAGCCGCACAGCACCTCCGCGTCTGCGAGGACGATGTCGTCCCGGTCGGGGCTGTAGGCCAGGGAGGTGGAGCAGGCGAGGCACATCCGGTCCTCGAATTCGACCCAGGCGCCGCACTTCGGGCAGGCGAAGACGCGCATGGCTCTCCTTCTTCTCGGAGGTTCTCACGCTACCCGGCGCTTGCTGGAGGGCCCGCCCCCTGCGACACGCCGCACTCGAGGGCGCCGGGAGTGGCTGGAGGGACCGAGTCAAGGCCTGTGTCCGACGCGGTCGAGCGGCAAGGGTGGGGGCATGGACGACGACCTCGTCGACGCAGCTGCGCCGCACTGCCCGCAATGCCAGGGACCGATGGATGCGCTCGTGAGCGCCTTCTGGTGCCTCGACTGCGGCCAGAGCGCGGCCATCGCCGCCTAGCCCCCGACCGGCGCCCCTCCCCTCCGGGGCTCCCGCTTCCACGGCGCCCGGGGAAACCGCGAAAAGAGGGGCCTGTTCAGGCCTTGCCCGTGGGGCCTAGCATGAGGCACCGCACGATGGGCGATGACGCCCCTCTTGCTCCTTACAGTTCGCCGAGAAAAAGGTGGTCCCCGTGAGCAACACCCTTCTGATCATCATCGCCGTCGTCGCCATCATCCTGCTGCTGGTCGGCGGGTTCACCCAGGCGCTGCAGTTCCTCCTCTGGGTGGGAATCGTGCTCCTCATCATCGCGGTGATCCTGTTCATCGTGAGGATGGTGGGCGGGCGCGGAACGCGCGTCTGACCTTCACGTCGGAAGGGCGTGCATCCGGGTCGTTCCCGGGTGCACGCCCTTTCTCGTGTCCGCCTCAGCCCTCGGCGGAGTCTCCATCCGCCGGGGCCTGGGCCAGCCGGTAGGACCGCTCCCGCACCGCCGCCACCCACGCGTAGATGCCGGCGCCGGGCAGCGGGCGCCGGGCGGCGTCGAAGCGCGGCGCGTCCGCATCCACCGTCTCGTGTGCGTGGCGCCGCAGCTCGAGGACGGCGAAGCGGTGCCAGCGGCCGCGCGGCGTAGCCCAGAACAGGTCGAGGGTCCAGCTCCCGTCGCCGACGGCCTCGCGCGGATCGGCGGGCAGATCCCCTGCCGTGCGGAGGCGCGCGCCGACCAGCACGGGCCCCTGCGTCCCGCGGTAGGGCAGCAGGCAGCCGAACCAGGCCCGACGTGCCGAGGAGTGCGGCAGGAGCAGGAATCGGCCGGGCACGCCGACGCCTGTCGTCGACAGCTCCAGGTCGGCCGGTCCCGTTGGCGTCTGCACCCGCAGTGCCAGTCCGAGGATGTCGGGCAGCGGCGCCGGAAGCCCGGCGGACCTCGACACTCGCGCGATTCCGCTCTGGACACCGCTCCCGTCGATCCAGCCGATGCCGGAGCGCGCGGGTCCTGTGCGCCAGGTCACCACGGCGTCGAACAGGACGCCGCGAGCGTGGATCGGCCGAGGTCGGCGCACCAGGAGCACGATCGAGAAGAGGACCCCGAGCGCGTCGCCGATCAGGGCGGACGGGGCGAGGCGCCGGCGGAGGGCGCGGAAGGTCGGCATGGGAGACGAGCGTATGGCTGAGGTTCGGCGACGTCCTCCGGGACCACACGGGGTTGCGCCGTGCGACGAGATGGGCTCTGATGACACGGGTTGCCATCTGGGTCTAGCCCTGAGCATCCCTCGGGTCCACACTGTGTCCGTGCGCGAAGAGGAGCACGACGAACTCGTGGCTGTGGCGTGGGAGAACTGCCCGCGCTGCATGATCGCGTTCGAGCTGGATGCCGCGGCCGGCTGCTTCTACCTCGTCTGCCCTCTCTGCGGCATGACGAAGTCCTTCGCCTGACCCGCCGCGCACCGGCGGGACTCCGACCGGGCGGCGTGCCGAGGGCTCCGCGACCCGACTCGACAAGCAGGCAGCCCTGGCGCCACAGTTGCCGGATGTTCGAAAGCGAGCGCAGGAGCGCCGTGCGCGAGCGAGTGCTGACGCTCGCCCACGACGACGAGAGGGTCGTGGCGGCCGCCGTCGTGGGGTCTCTCGCCCGAGGGGAAGGCGACCGATGGTCGGACCTCGACCTGAGCTTCGGCTTGGCCGATGGCGTCTCCCGGACGGAGGTGCTCGACGAGTGGGAAAGCGCGCTCCGGGCGGAGTTCGGCGCCGTCGCCCTGTTCGATCTCCCATCGGGCGCCTTCGTCTATCGCGTGCTGCTGATCCCCGGCGGCCTGCAGGTCGACCTCTCGGTGGCACCGGCGAGCCGGTTCGGACCGCGCGGACCGGAGTTCCAGCTCCTCTTCGGAGACGCGGTCCACGCTGAGGAGGAGGGCGTCCTGCGCTCGGCGGACGAGATGTTCGGCTACGCGGCTCATCACGCCGTTCGGGCCCGGGTCGCCATCGAGCGCGGGCGGATGCTCCAGGCCGAGCAGTGGCTCGGCGGCCTCCGAGCGGAGGTCGTGGCGCTCGCGTGCCGTCGGCACGGGCTGCAGGACTGGCAGGCGCGGGGCGCACACCTTCTGCCGGACGATGCGCAGGCTCGGCTGTCCGCCACGCTCGCGCGCTCTCTGGAGTCAGCCGAGCTGCGGCGAGCGCTCGGAGCCGCCATCGACGCGCTCTGCGTCGAGGGTGCGGAGGCGGGGATCGCCGGGGCGGTGTCGGACGAGCTGCGCCGCCTGGGCGCGGCTCGCGATCCCGGCGAGTAACGGCGATACTCCGACCATGCAGGTCGACCACACGCTCTCCTCCGACGAGTTCTGGGCTCGGTATGCGCAGTTCGAGGACCGCATGCGCGGATCCTTCGACGCCGCGCCCGTCCTGCAGATCGCCGGATGGCCCGGGGAGCGACTCCTCGGGGAGTGGGACTACGAGGGCGCGGCCCGGGCCGTCGTGCATCGGCGGGGCGACCGGGAGATCACCGTGCGCACGAGCGACGGCGAGCCCGAATGGGCGGTGCGGCAGCAGTGGCTCCACACCATGCTGTCCGGGTCGGGCGGATCACGCGATCTGTCGCGGTTCGCCCTGCAGCCGCCCGTGCCCGCTGCCATCCGGGTCGACGACCGCGAAGCCCACGCCCAGCTGTGGCAGAGCGCGCAGCACTGGCACCTGAGCCTGCGCCACGACGGATACACGGTCCTCGCGTCGGGCGACGAGGAGTTCCCGGCTCTCCTCGCCCTGGAGCGGATCACCGACCTCGAGCCCCTGCTCGCCGCTCGCCGCCGAGAGGTGGAGGCGAAGCGCCGGTCCACCGGCCTCGACTGAGGGCGGCCGAGGCTAGCGCTGCTGCTTGGCCTTCTCGGCGCGCTCGCGCTTGACGCGGGCGTTCTCGGCCATCACCCCGGCGTGCACCTCGCGCTCGCGCACGAGCCACTCCGGCTTGGTGCGCAGGAGCTCCTGGATCTCGTCGGAGGTGAGCGGATCCGTCACCCCGGAGCGCGTGAGCCCGGCGATCGAGACGCCGAGCTTCGCCGCGACGACCTGCCGCGGGTGCGGGCCGCTCCGCCGCAGCTCGGCGAGCCACTCCGGCGGCTCCTCCTGGAGCGTGGCCAGCTGCGAGCGGCTGACGGGCTGCGACCGGAAGTCCTCGGGGGTCGCCTCCAGCAGCACGCCGAGCTTCTTCGCCGCGGTCTCCGGCTTCATCGTCTGATCCTGCGGCACGGCTCAAGGCTACCCTTGGGCTCGTGGCCGAGTCATTCACGATCGGCGTCGTCACCGGCGTCAGCGCCGACAAGTGGATCCGCGTCTGGCGGGAGCGGATGCCGGACGTTCCGCTCAGCGTGCTCGCGGTCGAGGAGGGGGCCGCGCTGGAGGCACTCGCCGACAGCGCCGACATGGTCTTCGCCCGCCTTCCCGTCCCGTCCGACGACGACGAGCTCAGCGTCATCCCCCTGTGGAGCGAGACACCCATGGTGGTCGCAGCGAAGGACCACCCGGTGAAGGTGTTCGACACCGTGACCGTTGCGGACCTGGCCGACGAGGAGCTCTACGACGGCTGGGACGACGCCACCCTCGACATCGTCGCCGCCGGGCACGGCGTCGCCCGGATGCCGCAGTCCGTCTTCCGTGCCACGGGACGGCGCGACGTCGTGGCGCGGGAGATCACCGACGCCGAACCAACCCGGGTCGGGTTGGTCTGGCGGACCTCGGGGCCGCTGATCGACGAGTTCATCGGCATCGTCCGCGGCCGCACGGCGAACAGCTCGCGGGGCGCAGCCCCCGAGCCGGACGAGGGTCCGCCGCTGCGCGCCGCGAAGGCGGCGGCTCCGCGCGCGGCGGCGAAGAAGCCCACCCCGCCGCAGAAGCGGTATCCCCGCACCTCGGGACGGACGCAGCAGAAGAGGGGCGGCACGCGCGGCAAGCGCCGCTAGGAAGCGACGGAGTCAGGAACCTGACTCCCTCCGGCGACGACCCGCCGCTCAGGCCGGAATCGGCCGGAGCGCCTGGAGGACCGCCGCGGGCTGCTCGATGGCCGCGAAGTGCCCCGCTCCCTGGATCCGGACCGCGGCGAAGTCCCGGATCCGGCTCGCGAACGCCGCCGCATCCCCGGGCCCGACGAAGACGTCGCGCTCACCCACCACCGAGCGAACGGGACAGGCGATCGCCCGCCACGTGTCGAGGTCGTACCGTCCCGCCGCACGAGCCGCTCGCACGAACGCGACGGGCCGGATCTCGTCAGCGAGCGCGGCCGTCACGGACGGGTGCAGGGAGCGGCGGTCGGCGAAGAGCGGCGCGCTGAGCGGCCCGAGCAAGCGGATCGCGTGCAGCAGGCGGAGGATCCCGTGCCCGACCGGCCCGAGCAGCGCCAGGGCGCGCATCGCGAGCAGCATCCCCGCGAACCACGGCAGGCGGAGCCCGCCGCGCAGGGGGCGCCGGATCGCGTCGACCACTGCCCCGCCGGTCCCGGACACCAGTCCCACGCCCACCGTGGCGTCGGGGCGGGTGGCGGCGATGTCGAGCGCGACGAACCCGCCGAGGGAGTGGCCCAGCACGCTCCACCTGCGGTGGCCGAGCGCCTCCGCGACGCGGACGGCCGCGGCGCTCATCGCCCGCACGTCGGTGCCGGTCAGCGGGAGCGGGGTCTCCCCCAGCCGGGCAGGTCGATGAGGACGACGTCGGCGAGCGCTCGGCCCGATCCCGCGGCCTCCGCCAGCAGCGGCGTCCAGGTCGTCCAGGAGCCCGCCGCCCCGTGCAGCAGGATCGTCGCCGGACCGCCCGTGCGCTCGGCGGCGCGCGCCACCACGGGACCGGCCGCCGTGTCGACGACGACCCGGCGCAGGCCCAGGAGGGTCTCGTCGGGAATCAGTGCGGCCGGCTCTCCCACCATTGGCGTTCGGCGCGGATCGCGTCCGCGGATTGATGCCGCGACCTTCGCCGCTGGTGCTGCCCGCGCGCGCCTCGCTACCATCTGGCCACCACGAGGAAGGAGCGGCGATGGCGCCGGAGCGCAAGGGGAAGACGGACCGGGTGGGCTGCGACACCTCCGACATGGTGATGGTGCACAACTTCCTCCGGCACGTGTACTCGCCGGCGCCCGAGCTCGTGGCGGGCATCCGGGACGGGGACTCCGCCCGCGCGAGCGTCGTCGCCGGACACCTCGGCTTCCTCATCCGCTTCCTGCACAACCACCACCGCTCCGAGGACATCGTGCTCTGGGACGAGCTGGAGCGGCGCACTCCCGCCTGCGCGCTGCACGTCGGGCTCATGCGGCGTCAGCACCAGGAGGTCGGAGACCTCCTCGACGACCTGGAGCCGCGCATCGCGGCGTGGGGCTCCACGGCGTCGGCGGCGGATGGGGCGGCGATCGTCGCCGGCCTCGAGCGGCTCAACCGGCTGCTCTTCACCCACCTCGGACAGGAGGAGTCGCAGATCCTGCCGACGGTCTCCGCCACCTGGACGCAGAAGGAGTGGCAGCAGCTCGAGGCGCACGCGCGGAAGGGCGTGACGCCGAAGGAGATCATGGTGCTGCTGGGCTTCATCCTGGAGTCGATGACCCCGGAGGCGCGGGCCTCCTTCCTGCGCGAGGCAGGACCGGTCGGCCTGATCTACCGCGTCTTCGGCGAGCGCCGCTTCAGCGCGTACCGGCGCCGGCTTTACGGCGTCGCCGCCTAGGAACGCCCGCCCGAGGCGGCCCGCCCTGGCGCGGCCCGCTCAGCCGAGTCTGCGGTCGAGCCGCACCACCACCTCGTCGCCCGGCGACTTCCCGACGGCCTTCTTGAGCTTCGCGTTCAGCGGGAGCATGTGCCGGCCCTCCCCGAGGGGCAGGAGAGTCGCCTCGAACCCGTGGGTGTCGATCGTCCCTGCGACCCGGACCGGCTTCCCCGTGCCGAGGGCCTCCGCCGAGCCGGGCAGGATGACCACCGTCCACCTGTGCGGCCCCATGTCGCCGGTGAGCCGTTCCGTGTAGGAGAGGTCCATCCCCCGTCCTTCGTCGCTGGAACTCATGCCGCGCCCCTTCGCTCGGTGGACTGGTGGGAGGAGCCCCCACGAAAGTATACGCCGTCCACATCACGCCGCGGCAAGGGAGCCCACGAACTTGGAACCTCCGGCGGGTGCCCGGCGATCCCTGAGTGACGGCGCCGCTACGGCGCCCCGCGAGGGAGCCAGATGCGCGCACAGAACGAGATCGAGGTCGACGACTCCGGCTGGCCGCCCGACATGGCCGTCCGCATCCAGGAGCAGGAGTTCCACCTGCTCGAGCTGCTCTTCATCCGGTCGTCGTGGTCCCTCCGCACCCAGTCCCCCGTGCCGCGGCTGGACCCGGTCCCCGAGCCCGGCGGCTCGAGCCGCCCGCAGTCCCGCTCCCTGGAGACCTGGTCGGCGCTCTGGGACGCGGCCTGGGCCGGAGCCTGGGCGTGGAGCTACGCGACGGCCCACGCCCACGGTGCCGGAGTGCCGCCGGATGACGTGTTCAAGGTGCTCGGGCCGCCCAAGCGGTGGAGCAGCGTCGCCGGGACCGACGGCCTCGACGAGGAGGCCTGGCTGAGCTGGGCGGCCCGGCTCCAGCTGCGCCATCGGGTCGACGAGGAGCCCGAGCGGCAGGTGGTGCCCGCACTCGTCGGAGCCTGGCGTCGCGGCCTGGACACCGTGTTCGTGATGCCGTACGCCGGGTACTACGCACACCAGCCCGAGGAGAACACCCTCATCGTGTCCCGGGCGACGCGGGAGGACCCCGAGGACTACGCGCGGGCCCTGGACGGCTTCGCCGACCGAGGCGAGTGATGCCGCTCGCGGTCCTCGCTCCTCCGCATCCCACCCCACGCCCGGCCCTGACTGCCGACGCACCGCGGAATGGCGGGAGAATGGCTCTGCAGGCCACCCTCGCCCCCGGTCGACCGCGGCCCGGAAGCGGCCGCGTGCCACCGGTCGCCGCTCCGCCCGACCGGCAGGGATCGAGGGCCGTTCGGGAGAGGGAGGTGGGAGCCGTCGACGACACTCCTGCCGAGCCGAGCGACATCGCCCTCCTCCGTGAGGCGGACTCCGGGCAGAGCTACGCCTTCGGTCTCCTCTACGACCGGCACAAGCGGCGCGTGCTGAACGCCTGCTACCGCATCGTCGCCCATCGCGAGGACGCCGAGGATGCCGCGGCGCTCGTCTTCCTCGAGACCTGGCGCCGGCGAGCGGTCGTCCGCGACATCGACGGGTCGATCCTCCCCTGGCTGCTGGCGACCAGCGTCAACGTCGGGCGCACCCTCCGCCGCAACCGCGGCCGGTACCGCACCTTCCTGGGCGGCCTGCATCCCGAGGACGGCCACGTCTCCGAAGCGGACTCGGTGGATCGCCGTCTCGAGCGTGCAGCGGCTCTGGGCCCGACCTGGGCGGCGTTCGCGAAGCTGAACGCGAAGGAGCAGACCATCCTGCTGCTCTGCGTCGTAGAGGAGCTGCCGCAGGAGGAGGTCGCGGCCACGCTGGGCATCCCGGTCGGAACGGTCAAGTCCCGGCTCTCGCGGGCGAAGGAGCGCCTCCGCCGCCAGATGGAGCTCGACGAGTCGCTCGGCCGCGAGCGCGCCCCCGAAGGGAGGCGGTGATGTTCGACCCCGTCGACGACATCGAGCCCACTCCGGGTCGGGAGGAGCGCACCCGTCGCGCCCTCGTCCAGTACGCGGCGGCGCACCCGAGGCGGCGCCGCCCGTGGCTGTTCGTGATCCCGGTCATCCTGGTGGCCTCGGTCCTCGGCGGCGGCGCCATCAATCTCCTGCTCCCCGCGTCCGACCGGACGCAGGTGCACTGCTTCGCCCGCGCGGAGGTGCGGCAAGGCGGCGGGTATCCGGAGGCCGCGATCGCGATCGGCCGCCCGAACGGCAAGGCGGCCCTGATCAAGGATGCGCTGAAGGCCTGCACCCAGTTCTGGGAGACGGGACTGCTCGACTCGGAGCAGGCGGACGGGCTGAGCCGCGATTCCACCGGGCGCACGGCACCCGACCCCGCCAATGCCGTGGTTCCCGACGAGCTCACGGTGTGCGTTCTCCCGGGCGGGGCTCCTGCGGTCGTGCCCGGGCCGCGCGGCGTGTGCGCCGGCGTGGGCCTACCCGGGGAGCTGCGGTAGGAGTTCGGGACACCCACCCGGGATCGGTTCCACGGAGTTGGAACCTCCGGGCGGCGGGCGGCGACATGGAGGTGGAGGCGCCGCTTCCGAGGTCGACCTTCCTGCCAGCGAAAGAGCTCCCATGCGCCTCCCCTGCCTTCATCCCGCCTCGCGGCGCTCGCCGCCTCCGCCGTCGCCGTGCTGCTGCTGACCGCCGGCACCGCGGCGACTCCGACCAGTGCCGCATCGCTCGGCGGCCCCTACTGCGCGATCGGGGCCGACCCGATGGTGAAGGGCCAGGCCCAGCCCGTCGATGTCGACTGCTTCGCGACCCAGGAGGCGGTCTGGGAGTTCGTGACTGGCACCCCGCTGCCGGCCGATGGCGCTCCCTCCCGCTCGGACGTGAGCGAGTACAACGCGAGCGTGCTCGACTCGAGCAGCGTCGCGGCCGTCGGCGGGGCCGACAGCGTCAGCGTGGCCGCGGCTCAGGTGGTGCTGGGCGCCGAGTTCCAGGACATCAACCTGACGGGCCCAAACCTCTACCTCTACGCGAGCTCGGGCAGCGGTTGCGGGTCGGGAGCGACCTACGGCTTCCCGAACCTCAGCAACTGGGGCTGGAACGACCGCGTCTCGTCGGCGACGGCGTACGCCGGGTGCCGCTCGCAGCACTACGCGGATGACGTCTATCGGGGCGCTTCCGTCACCTGCTCACCGACCTGCTGGTCGATGCCCACCCTGAACGACGCGGCGACGTCCATCGTCTTCCGCCCCTGAGAGCCGGTCAGGGACGGGACCACCAGCCCGGTCCCGTCCCTGACCCTTTTCCGCGTCCCGCGAGGAAACGGGACGGGAGCAGCGCCATCGCCCGCCCAGTCCCGTCCCTGACCCTTTTCCGCGTCCCGCGAGGAAACGGGACGGGAGCAGCGCCATCGCCCGCCCAGTCCCGTCCCTGACCCTTTGCCCCGCATGACGGGCACCCTCGCAGGCCCTCCCCAGCGGGGCGGCGCCGTCCCTTCCCTCCCCGGTGGCGAGGCTCCCCGGCCGCGAGCGGCCCCGACCCTAGGATGACCGCCGTGACCAGGCCCTGGACCGAGAGCGTGACCACCCAGCTGCTTGCCACGGCGATCTGTCCGCGCTGCCGCAGCGCCAATCTCGCGGACGGCGCCTGCCGCACCTGCGGCGCCGATCTCCGAGGCCCCGAGGGCGCCGAGGTCTGGGAGGCGTCGCTCGCCGCAGCCGAGGCACTCCGGCGGCGGGAGGAGGCCATCGACCGGCTGCCCACCCTGAGCCGGGCCGCGGCCCCGGCGGCAGCGGCGCCGCTCGGAGCACCCAGCGCCCCGACGCCCGCGACGCCGGTCGGCGCGGCCCCGGAGCGGCCGAGCTCCCAGGTGAGCGTCCAATCGGTGCTCGCTGCGGCGGGCGCCGGACTCTTCGCCGTGGCGGCCATCGTGTTCACCTTCTTCAACCCGGACCTGACCGACGTCCCGACGAGGACCGTCATCGTGGCGGCCGTCACCGCCCTCTTCCTGGGCGGCTCCTGGCTCCTCGCCCGTCGGGGGCTGCAGTTCTCCGCCGAGTCGATCGGCGCGCTCGGCGTCGTCTTCGTCGGGCTCGACGTCTGGTCGCTCGCCGACGTAGCGCCGCCTCCGATCGGAGGATTCCTCGCGGGCGCGATCGGCACTGTCATCGCGTCCGCGGGCCTGCTCTGGCTCGCCCGGCGCTCCCGCATCCGCGTCTGGCTGTGGTCCGCGACGATCGGCTTCACCATCGCACCCGCCCTGCTCGGCTACGGATTGCACAGCGACTGGCTCGCGGCGGCCGGCGAGGTCGCCGCGCTCGCGGCAGCGCTCGGAATGCTCGCGCTGCTCCCCGGCTGGGGCGGCCCTTCGCCTCGCCGCTCGCCGCCGAGCGCGTCACGATCACGATCCTGCAGATCCTGGCGCTCGCGGTCGTCACCGCCCGTCTGCCGTTCCTGCCTGCGGCGAACGCGGCGGCGGACAGCCTGGGCAGGGCGGCCCTGCTCGCCACCCTGGGTCTCGCTGGACTCCTCTCCGCCCGTTACGCTGCCCGGCCGTTCTGGAGCTTCGCCGCGGGCGCGCTCTTCGTGGCGGCCGCGTCCCTCCTCCCCTTCGCGACCTCCCTGCAAGATCCCGTCTGGTACGTCGCGCTGGTCCCGCTGGCCGCCGCCCTGGCGTGCGCGGCCCTGCTGCTCGTCCGACGGCTCGGCACGATCGCGCAGGCAGCGCTCCGCGCCGGCGCTGCGACGATCGCGCTCCTCGGCACGCTGCCGGCGTTCGCCGTGGCCCTGGGTCAGCTCCTGATCCCGGCTGTGGTGCTGGGGGTCGGGGGCCGCGGCGGCGCCGCGGCCCCCGACGGGCTCGGCCTCGGTCTCGTGCCCGGCGACCTCGGGCTGGCGGCGATGCTCGGGCTCCTCTGCTTCGCAGCAGGCCTGGCCGTGCTCTACCGCGGGGTGCCGCTGCCGCCGCCTCCGGTCGCCGCATTGGCGACGTCCTCTCCGGCAGCCGGGGCACTGGACGACCGGGCCCCCGCCTCCTCCGGACCAGCGGCGCCTCGGGCCCTCCGCATTCACCCGGTCCACGTGGTGGCCCTCACCACGACGGCACTCGCCATCACCACGTTCGCGGGGTGGACCGCCCTGGCGTTCCTTCCCCGGGCGGCGATCGCCCTCGCCCTCGCGGTGCTCATCTCCCTCGCGATGGTGCGGGCGCCCTCCGTCGCTCGAGCGCCGCTGGCCGCCCGGCTCCCCGCTCTCACCGCCGCGCACACGCTCGTCCTCCTCGCCGTCCTCCTGTCCTGGCTGGACGCCGCGCTGACCGTGCCCGTGGGCGTCGCCGCCGTCGCCGCTCTCGCCGCGGTGTCGCGCACCACCCCCGGAGCCGTGCGGTTCCTCTACGTCGGCGTCGGGTACGTGTACGGGCTCGCGATCCTCGCCGTCGCACTGTCCGACGCGGGCGTCGCCATCATCCCGCTGCTGTGCCTCACGACGACCGCCGCGTCCGTCGCCGCGCTCGTGGTGTCCCTGCTCGAGTGGCCGGGGGTCCGGTCCTGGTACGCCGTGCTGGCGGTCACGGCCGTCCCGTTCCTGTTCGGCATCGCCTCCGTGCTGACCGTGCGCAGCGGGTGGACCGCCCTCTCGACCGCCGTGACCTTCGCGCTGGCGCTCGCGCTGGTCGTCACCCGCCGCCGGGGACTGACCCGGCCCCTGCGGGCGGCCGCTGCCGCCCTGCTGGTGCCCACCCTGGCCGTCGTGATCGTGTGCCTCGGCGCGGAGCTCCTCGCCGGGAGCGCCTCGCCGGTCACCCTCCCGCTCATCGCCGTGGTGGTCGCGTGCGTGCTGCCGAGCCGCAATCTGATCGCGGCCGGTCTGCGACGCCGCGGGCTGCCCGACGGCGACGTCCGAGCCTCCGTTCTCTGGGTCGAGATCTCCTCGCTCATCACAGCGGCCCTGGCCGTGGTGCTCGCGCTGGTGCGCGACGCGGCCGGCCTCGGGACCACGTTCCTCGTCCTCCTCATCCTCGGCCTCGGCGCAGCCGCGACCGGCCTCTTCGCGCGGCGCCGCTACGGCTGGTGGATCGCGGGCGCGAGCTGGACCGGAGCCCTCTGGTGCGTGTGGGCCATCGCCGGGATCGCGGTGGTCGAGCCCTACCTGCTTCCCCCTGCCCTCGCTGCCGCGGTCGTCGGCTTCGTGCTCACCGCCCGCCGCGCGCCGGCGACCGGGCTCTACGCCAGCGGTCTCGCCTGCGCCGTCCTTCCGACGGCCGGGATCCTGGCCACCGTGGGCTCCGGCGACACGGCAGGTGCGGATGGCGCGCCGTGGCGCGCGTACGGGCTCCTCGCCGCCGCCGTGCTCCTCCTCGCGCTCGGGGCCGCGCTGCGCCGGCGGCCGGATTCGTCGGGCCTGCACCTCCTCACCGTCCCGACCCTGCTCGGCTCCATCGCGGCATCAGGCGGCGGGGCCGTGCAGGCGGTGCGGTACGGCCTGGGCCTCGACGCGCTCGATGTCGCCGACGACGAGCTCGTGATGCTCCCCGTGCTCGCCCTGAGCATCGGGAGCATGCTCGTCGCGGCAGCGGCGGCATCCGTCCTGCTGTCCTCGCCCGGGCGGCGCGCGCTCGCGCGGCTGCCCAGAGCCGCCTTCTGGTTCGGCCGGCCCCGCTGGCTCTACGTGCCGGCGAGCCTGTACCTGGTCGCCGGCCCGATCGCGGGAATCCGGCCGGGGTGGTTCCCCATCTGGACCCTCTGGACGCTCGCGCTCGCTGTGCTCGTCCTGATGCTCGTCACGGTCGCGAGGGCCCGCCGCGGCGGAACGGCCCTTCCGCCGGTGTGGTTCACGTTCCTGCTCGCGTGGTGCACGGCGGTCGCTGGCTGGAGCGAGCGCGAACTGCGCGTGGAGGCATTCTCCCTTCCCCTCGGGCTTGCGCTTCTCGGGGCAGGAATCCTGGCGGCCCGAGGTCGAGAGGCTGAGTCGGCGGCGGCCGGACCGACGCGCGGACCTTCCCTCAACGCGTGGCCGGTCGGGTTCACCGGCTCGTGGCGGCTGTTCGGCCCGGGAATCGTCGTCACGATCCTTCCCTCGGTGCTGGCGACCGGCACCGACCCGCTGACGCAGCGGGCCATCCTCGTGATCGCCCTTGCCCTGGCGGCGATCCTGGTCGGCCTCCTGCGGCGCCAGGCGGCTCCGTTCTTCCTGGGACTCGTCGTGCTTCCGATCGAGAACATCATCGTGTTCGTGGTCCAGATCGGCCGGTCCATCAGCGCTGCCCCGTGGTGGATCACCCTCGCCACCGCGGGCGCCGTCCTGCTGGTGATCGCGGTCGGCTACGAGCGGCGCTCGGCCCAGGGCGGTGTGGCAGCGCGGCTCCGGGACCTCGCCTGACCGTCAGCCTTCCCGCTGCACGTGCCCCATCCCTCCCAGAGCATGGGGGTTGCGCCTTCCCGTCCGTGTCCTCCAAATGACGGGCACTCGCTATGGGGGACGCGCGGATGCGCCGATCCTTGCGAACATCTACTTACGCCGGTACGGGAAGCGATTCGGGTTCGACTTCCAGACGCGGCGCGGAATACCACTTGACGCACCATTGGGTATGGGGCGTTCACGGGGCCGCGTTCCTAGGGGTAGGAGCAGCGGCCCCCTTTCCGTTGGGGCGCGATCGGGATGGGCGCTCGGGCGCGCGCGTCGAGTACTCCGGCTTCCCGAGCGGACCCTGGGAACTGGGGCGCAACCGGGGGCGCGAGTTGGAACGCGGCGAGCACTGGCGGCCACTTACTGTTGACACTCCCCGGACCCAGCAATGAGCGCGCGAGACATCACCCTCGGCTGGGTTCTCGCGTTCAGCATCTCTATGGCCGCCTTCGTCTACACGGGCATCAGCGAGGCGGTCGCCCTCGCCACTCCGGGTTCCGAGCTCGCCCTCCAGCTGCCGCCGCTGCTCGTCGGCGTCTACACCGGTCTCGTCGGCACAGGGCTCCTCATCGGCTCCCGAGTCCTGCGCGCCCGGCAGCCCCTCGAGGGCTGATCGGCTCACCGCCTGCCCCGAGGGACGCAGGTCCCTGATCTTGGGGCTGCGACAGGCCTATCTTGGCGGCACGACCGGCCGTCGTGAAGCCGGCACGCGAGCGGCATCCTGACCCGGGAGAACGATGTGAAGGTCCTCGTCGCAGGAGCGAGCGGCGCGGTGGGACTTCCGATCGTCCGCCGCCTCGTGGAGCAGGGCCACCAGGTTCACGGCCTCGTCAGAGGAGAGAGCGGAGCGGAGCGGGTGTCCGCCCAGGGGGCGACGGCTCTCCGAGCGGATGTGCTCGACTACGAGGACGTCTCCCGCGCCGTCGAGTCCGCTCAACCCGAGGTGGTCATCGATCAGCTCACGGCGCTTCCCCGGCACTACAGCCCACAGACCATGCGCGACACCCTCGCACCGACCAACCGGGTCAGGGTGACGGGCGGCGCGAACGTCCAGAAGGCAGCACTCCGTTGCGGCGCGCGGCGCTTCCTCGCCCAGTCCGGCGCCTACTTCTACGAGCCCGGCCCGGGTCTGGCCGACGAATCAGCCGGTTTCGTGGACGGCGGTCCGCCCCTGGTCGCCGGCAATGTGGCCGCCTTCCGTGCGGTGGAGGATCGGGTCGCGAGCCTGCCGAGGAAGGTCTCCGGCCTGATCCTGCGGTACGGGTTCTTCTACGGCCCCGGGACCTGGTACAGCCGCGAAGGCGATGTGGGCGAGCAGGCGCGCGCGGGCGACCTGGCGGTACTGGGGAACGGGACCGGCGTCTGGTCCTTCGTCCACCTGGAGGACGCTGCCGAGTTCACCGCCCGAGCCGCCGTCGAGTCGGATGCGACAGGGGCGGTCAACGTCACCGACGACGACCCTCTTCCAGTCGGGGACATCTTCCGCGCCTTCGCGGCGCACGTGGGGGCTGCCGCCCCGCCCTCCGTAGCCATCACCGAGGAGACGGACCCGAACGCGGTGTACTACGCCACCTGCATGAGAGGAGCGAGCAATCGCCGGGCGCGGGACGAGTTCGGGTTCCGGCCTCGGCGCCTGGAGTGGCTCGACTCGTCGCCGTGATCACGGGCAGCCCTTCCGGTCGACGCTGAGCACCCGGCCACTCCCCCGGTATCCGTCGGGGCACTTCGTCGCGCTGCTCCGAGGGTCAACCCCGCTTGCGCTCGGCGGAACCATGACACTGTCGGTATATGAGAACGATGTCTTACGCGGACGAGCATTTCAGGACCAGCGACGCAGTCGCCCATGCCGTCCTCCGCTACGCGATGCTCCTCGCGCACGGCAGTGCCAGCGATGTCGTCCGGATTCCGGTGCTCGTCAACGAGGAGCAGACGTGGGCGGAGATCATCGTCGGGCCCGCCAGCCAGATCACCACCGTCGATGTCCCGAGCAACGACGCCGATGACGAGTTGGATGACGCCGAGGTCGTCGCGGACCTGAGCAGGCGGGCCGATGAGATCGAGCGCGCACGGCAGGCGCCGCACGCCCAGGTCGAAGCCGCCGCACCGCCTCGTCCCGACGTGGGGACGTACTTCGACTTCCCGGAGGTCTGAAGGCCGCGCCGACCGGGTCCTGCATCCACGGGCGCCCCCAGGCAATGGGGGAGCCGGTATCGTGACCCATTCCGGGTTCCACGGGAAGCGGCGGGTTCTGCGCGCGACCGGGATGGCGGAGAGGTCCGAACAGCGTGTGACAGGTGTGGGGGCTGAAGAGTGGATGTGACAGGAGAATCGGCGCGTCCGGCGGGCGACCACACGGTGGGTGCCGCGTCCACTGAGATGAGCCGGTCGCGGGACCTGTTCGCAGGCGTCCTCGACGCCGCGACCGAGCAGTCCATCATCGCCACCGACGCCCAGGGCCTGATCACGGTCTTCAACACCGGCGCCGAGCGGATGCTCGGCTACACCGCCGAGGAGATGATCGGCACCAGCCCCGAACGCCTCCACGACCCCGCCGAGATCCGCGCCCGCGCCGAGGACCTCGGCCTCCCGGCGGACTTCGGGGTCTTCCTCGCGCGACCGGCCACCGGGCAGCCCGAGACCCGGCAGTGGACCTACATCACCCGCGACGGCCGACGGCTCCTCGCCTCCATCACGGTCAGCGCCATGCGAGGACCCCGCGGCGAGGTCACCGGATTCATCAAGGTCGGCACCGACATCACCGAGCTCAGCCGGTCACGGGACCTGTTCGCCGGCGTTCTCGACGCGGCCACCGAGCAGTCCATCATCGCCACCGACCCGCAGGGTCTCATCACGGTCTTCAACACCGGCGCCGAGCGGATGCTCGGCTACACCGCCGAGGAGATGATCGGCACCAGCCCCGAACGCCTCCACGACCCCGCCGAGATCCGCGCCCGCGCCGAGGACCTCGGCCTCCCGGCGGACTTCGGGGTCTTCCTCGCGCGACCGGCCACCGGGCAGCCCGAGACCCGGCAGTGGACCTACATCACCCGCGACGGCCGACGGCTCCTCGCCTCCATCACGGTCAGCGCCATGCGAGGACCCCGCGGCGAGGTCACCGGATTCATCAAGGTCGGCACCGACATCACCGAGCTCAGCCGGTCACGGGACCTGTTCGCAGGCGTCCTCGACGCGGCCACCGAGCAGTCCATCATCGCCACCGACCCGCAGGGTCTCATCACGGTCTTCAACACCGGCGCCGAGCGGATGCTCGGCTACACCGCCGAGGAGATGATCGGCACCAGCCCCGAACGCCTCCACGACCCCGCCGAGATCCGCGCCCGCGCCGAGGACCTCGGCCTCCCGGCGGACTTCGGGGTCTTCCTCGCGCGACCGGCCACCGGGCAGCCCGAGACCCGGCAGTGGACCTACATCACCCGCGACGGCCGACGGCTCCTCGCCTCCATCACGGTCAGCGCCATGCGAGGACCCCGCGGCGAGGTCACCGGATTCATCAAGGTCGGCACCGACATCACCGAGCTGAACCGCTCCCGCGCCGCCCTGCAGGAGAGCGAGTCCCGGTTCCGCGACCTCTTCCAGTACGCACCCAACGGCATGATGCTGGTGGGCGTCGGAGCCGACAATGCCGGACAGTTCCTCCAGGTCAATCCCGCGATGACGCGTCTCACCGGCTATTCGGAGGGGCAGCTGCTGGCGATGACGATGAGTGACCTCGCGGCGCCGGCCGACTCTGAGTCTCCAACGACCGGCCCTGTGGCGCTGACGCCGGACCTGACGATCGGCGGCTCCCTCGAACGGCACTGGGTGCACGCCGACGGCAGCGAGCTGTGGGTGCAGCTCAGCCTCAGCCCGACCGAGAGCACGACCGCGGATGCCAGCGTGGTGGGTCAGGTGGAGGACATCACGGCCCGCAAGCGCGCCGAGGCCGCGCTGCGCCACCAGGCCCTGCACGACGGCCTCACGGGGCTGCCCAACCGCGTGCTGCTGATGGACCGCATCGAGCACGCCCTCTCCAAGAGCGTGCGCACCGGCACGCGCATCGGCGTGCTGTACATCGACCTCGACGGGTTCAAGGGAATCAACGACTCCGCCGGCCACACCGCCGGAGACCGGGCGCTCGTGCACGTGGCCAACCAGGTCGGTGCGGTGCTGCGCCCCGGTGACACGTTCGCCCGCCTCGGCGGCGACGAGTTCATGGTGGTGTGCGAGGGCATCGAGAGCGCCGACGCCGTGACTGCCGTCGCCCGCCGCGTCCTGGCCGCGATCCGGACGCCGTTCCGGGTGGACGGCGAGGCTTTCGCACTCAGCGGCAGCATCGGCGTCCGGATCTCCGAAGCCCGGTCCAGTCCCGAGCAGCTGCTTCACGAGGCGGATCAGGCGATGTACGTGGCAAAGGGCTCCGGCAAGGGGCGCATCGAGGTCGGCGGACCCGACAGTGAAGCGCAGCTCGCCCGCACCGCCCAGGCCAAGCGCCACATGCGGCTGTCGGCCGAGCTCCGGCAGGCGGTCGAGCGGGACGAGCTGATCCTCTACGGCCAGCCCGTGCTGGACCTGCGCAGCGGCCAGGTGGTGGCGGTGGAGAGCCTCCTCCGCTGGATGCACCCGGAGCTCTCCGTCCTCGCTCCCGGCGATTTCCTCGACGTCGCGGAGGCGACCGACCTGATCTTCCCCATCGGAAGCCGCGTCCTCGGCGAGGCCTGCCGGATGGCCGCCACATGGGTCGACCTCCTCGGCCCAGCCGCCCCCTCCATCCACGTCAACATCTCCGGCCGCCAGCTGGAGGGCGGCAACCTGCACCGGGAGGTCCTGCGGGCGCTGGCGGGAACCGGGCTGGATCCCTCCCAGCTGGTCCTCGAGCTGACCGAGACCCACATGCCGCTGATCGCCAACTCACTCAAGAACGACCTGCAGGGTCTCCGCGATCGCGGCGTGAAGGTCGCGATCGACGACCTCGGCACCGGCTACAGCAGCCTCACGCGCATCACCGAGCTCCCCGTCGACATCCTCAAGATCGACATGAGCTTCGTCGCGCGGATGGAGGAGGACCCCGCGTCGGCCGCGGTGGTCCGCGGAATCCTCTCCATCGGAGACGCACTCGGGCTCGACGTCATCGCGGAGGGCGTCGAGACCCCCTCCCAGGCGGTGCGCCTCGGCGAGTACGGCTGCACCGGAGTGCAGGGCTACCTCTACAGCCGGCCCCTCCCGGAGGAGGAGCTCCTGGCGCACCTCGCGAAGGCCGGCCGGTGAAGCGCGCCCGCGCCTCCGCTCAGCGGCGACCGCAACCGGCGCGCTGAGGGGTCAGCCCAGGGAGAGGACCTGCTGCACGCTCGGCACGACGCGCTCGACGAACCAGACGAGGCCGGTCACGGTCACTGCGGCCGCAAGGATGCCGCCCACCGCGAGAGCGAGCCGCGGACGGGACCGCCGCAGCAGGACGAGCAGAGGGAACGCGACGGCGATGATCGCGATCTGAACCGTCTCGATGCCCACGTTGAACACGAGAAGCGACAGCAGCAGCGGCCAGGAGAAGGGCTCGTCGATCCCGAGCGCCGATGCGAACCCCAGCCCGTGGATGAGCCCGAAGCCGAACACCACCGCGAGGCGCGCGCGGTCACCGCCGCGCATTGGCGATCGGGGAGGCGATCCGGGGACGGCGGACCGGTCCCGCACGACCTGCCACACGTAGAACCCGGCCACCACCGCGATCGACAGGGCGATGATCGGCTCGACGACCTCGGCGGGCGCGGACACGATCCCCAGCCCAGCCAGGATGAAGGTGACGGAGTGCGCGACCGTGAACGAGGTCGCCGCGAGCAGGATGTCCCGCAGGTGCCGCGAGCTGACGATGAGGGCGAGCAGGAAGAGGATGTGGTCGATCCCGAACAGCAGGTGCTCGACGCCCAGAACGAAGAAGGTGCCCAGCCGCGGAAGCAGGGCCTCCTCGGTGGAGAACACCGTCGACGTGGGATCGAGCGCGGCGCTTCCCCGCTGACCGTCCAGGTCGTAGGTGACGACCGTCACCGTGTCCGCGACGTAGCCCTCAGCGTCCGGGAAGAGGGTGCTGCGGATGTCGTGCGTCGCGCTGTGCGGGCAGGAATGGTCAAGCGTGAGAGTCGCGTAGGGAACACCGTCGCGGTCCCGGATCTCGAGCGGCCCCGTACGCGTCGGCGTGCACGGCTGCCCTCCGGCACTCACCGTGAACCGCCCGTCGACGTAGCGCTCGATCTCGGCCGCGTGGTCGTTGAGCGCCTTCGCCTCGCCGATCTCGTCAGCCGCGTCGAACGCGGGCATGCCTTCGTCGTAGAGGGCGGGAACCTTCTCGAGATCCGCCGTGGAGACGACGAGGAGGGCATACTCCAGCGAGAGAACGGTCCGCACCGCACCATCGGGAGCGGAGGAGGCGTCGGCGTAGACGACGGATGAGAATCCGTGCGCCGACGCCGGCGACGGCGCCAGCAGGGCTGCGGTCACGCCGCTGCCCAGAAGGACTGCAACGATCGCTCGGCGGAGGGCGGAACGGGGTGACATGAGGCTCCTACTGGGGAACCGCGGGGCATCTTCCGGGATGAGCGCGCGGCCGGACAGGTGAAGGCAGGTGGGAGGAGCCAGGGCCCCTCCCACCTGCCGGGTCGAGCGGATCGCTCGCGCAGGTGGGTGCCTGCCTACTTCGCGGTGTGGATCACGACCTTGTCGATCGTCGAGCCGACCGGGAGCGCCGAGCTCGCGCCCTCGTCCGGACCGCACCACTTGACCTTGCCCAGCTCGACCGCGGCGTTGGGGGCGGCACAGGTGCCGCTCCGGATCGCCTCAACCTGCAGCTGCTTGTCGTGCACCGAGACCTTGATGTAGCTGCGCACGTGCTCCTGGTTCTCGACCGAGTTCGCCCAGTGGTTGTCCGGGTTCAGCGGGTCCGGGCCGTAGGAGGAGCCGACGATCGGGTCGGTCAGGTCGTAGTACTTGGAGCCCGAGGCCGAGTTCGCGGTCACGTAGATGACCCCGCCCGGTCCCTGGAACACCTCATCCTGACCCGGCTGCTCGTCGGGGTTCGCCTTCTGGCCGTTCTTGATCTCGTAGCTCCGCGAGTACGAGTGATCGTGGCCCTGGAGGACGAGGTCGACGCCCAGGTCGGAGAACGCCGTCGGGAAGTCCAGGCGGCGCTTCTGGTTGTCCGCGTCGTTGGCGTGATCGGCGGGCGAGTAGATCGAGTGGTGGTAGACGAGGACGATGTGGTCCGCGTCGGCGCCGTGCGCACCGACGACGCTCCTCACGTAGGCGAGGTGCGCCTGGTCGGCGTCCACACCGGCCGCGCTCGTCGAGTAGGCGTTGCTGTTGAGGTCGATGAAGAGGGTGTCGCGGTACTCGAACCAGTAGTCACCGCCTGACTCGGTCGCGGTGTTGGTCTTGTAGTACTGGGGGCCTCGGTCGGTGTTGGGCGTCCACAGGTGCTGCTCGTAGGCCTTGCCGCCCACGTCGTGGTTGCCGATCGTCGCCACCCACGGCACGGAGCGCAGCTGGGTGGGCGCGAGGAACGCGTCCCACTGCGCCTCGGTGTTGGCCGTCTCGACCTGATCGCCTCCCGAGACGAGCAGCTCGGCGTTGGGGTTGGCCCCGACCGCGACATTCATCGTGTCCACCCAGCCGGCCTGATCCTTGGCGAGGTTGCCGGACGAGCCGATCTGCGGGTCGCCGAAGAACAGGAAGTCGAAGTTGCTGGCGCCGAAGTTGCGGGTGCCGAAGTCGTAGGTCGGCGACCAGGCGCCGTCGCCGCCGACGCGATAGGAGTACTTCTTGTTCTCCTCGAGGCCGGCGATGGTGGCGTGGGCGTTGTAGCCCCCGTTCACCGTGTTGGGCGCAACGACGGCGTCGAAGGTGAGCGCGTCCGCCGGGAACTCGCCCTTCTTGACCTTGCTGCTCAGCGCGACCTGCACCACCTGCGGGGTGGGCGCGGTGGCGTACCAGTTCACGACCCTCTGGGACTCGTCTGCTCCGACCAGGAGGATGACGTCGGTCGTCGTCGAGGGAGTGGCCGCCTGAGCCGCCGAGACGAGGCCGCCGAGGGCCATGGCGGCGCACACCGCCGCAGCCGCGACACCGATCGCAGCCCTCCTCGGGAGCCGGTCGAAGGGCGAGCGGGGCGCCCGCAGATTGGTCTGCATCTAGCAATCTCCTTGGAAACGGATATCAGGACCGTGTGGCCCCACGAGCACGCTTCCGGCCGGAGTTGACGGGGCGGTGAACGGCAGGAGAACCCTCCTGTGTGCCCGCGCCAACAGTCGGACGAGGGCGGGTCGGGCGGTCTTCCGCGCCGCTCTCGTGCGATAGAAAGAGCACGCTTTCCGATCGTCTGGAGGACGCTCGCCGTGCCGAATCGAACCGGACTCCTTCCCGCCGCGACCGCGGCGCTGGTCCTGACCGCGCTGCTGACCGGATGCGGATCCGGCGGCGGGCCCACCGCCCCCGCCCCGACAGGCAGCCTCTCGGCGGGCTTCCTCGGCCAGGCCTCGCCTCCCGCGCCCGAGGCCACCATCCAGCCCGCGGCGGGGTCGTGGGACGGCGTCCACCCGCCGAAGGGATACCGGGTGGTGCTGCTCACGGAGGGCGAGGATGCGGGAACGACGGCCCTCCGGGACGCCGTCACCGACTGGGCGGACCGGGAGGGTGTCGACGTGCAGCGGGTGGTGGTCACCGACCCGAGCCTCGCGATCGACAAGATCGTCTTCGCGATGAGCTCGAAGCCGGATCTCGTGATCGCGGCGGGCGGCTCCCTCGTCGATCCGCTGGCGCTCGTCACCGCGAGCCATCTCGACAGGCAGTTCCTCGTCCTCGGTGCTCAGCTGCCGGAGCCCACCTACAACGTCACGGCCACCGTGTGGGATGGCGCGTCCAGCCGCGGCAGCGAGATCGCCGGTGAGTCGGGCACGGTGACCGTCACGCCGGAACGGGCTCAAGAGGCGGTCGAGGCCGGGGTCGCGAGTGTGGTGAACGACCTCACCGGGATCGTGATCTGGTTGAGCTGACGGCCTCCGCCCGGTGGGTTCAGCTGCCGACGTAGCGACCGGTGGGACGCAGCCGCATCGGCTCCTGGGAGTACTCCTCCGCGGCGTGAGCCAGCCAGCCGACTGTCCGCGCGATCCCGAAGATGCCCTCCGCAGCGGTCGGCCGCATGCCCCCTGCCGTGGAGATGGCGGCAAGCGCCAGGTCGACGTTGGGGTGCAAGCCCGTCCGTCGCTCCACGATCTCGACGATCTCGCGGACAGCGCGGGCGACAGGATCCGAGGCGGAGGAGTCCTCCAGGCGCTCGAGCAGATAGCGGGCTCGGGGGTCCCAGCCCGAGTACAGCGGATGCCCGAATCCCGGCAGGCCGTGCTCGCTGTCCCTCATCATCTCCGCGAGCGCCTGCTCGGGACGTTCCCCACGGACCACTCCGTCGATGAGTCGCCGGCACGCCCGGCTCGAGCGGCCGTGGAGCGCAGAATCGAGTGCAGCGAGACCGGTGGCCACGACCCCGTAGGGGGTGGCTCGTGCCGAGGCGGCGGCGCGCGCGGCCAGGGTCGACACGGCGAGATCGTGTTCGATGAGGAGGATCAGCGCCGCATCCACGAGCCCGGTCCGGGCAACGGTCGGGGGAAGCGGAGAGAGCTTGTGCCACAGCCTCTCCGCAAGAGAGCCCGCCTCCGACCCCTCCCCGATCGCGCTGGGAAGGCTGTCGACGAGACCGCCGAGGAGGTCCGGAGCCACCAGCCAGACGGCCGGCGGCTCTGCCGTCGCGCGCAAGGAGTCCGAGGCGCCGAACACTGTCACGGCCACCTGCAGCAGGTCGCGGATGCCCGCCTCCGCCGGCATGGCGTCCAGCACGGCTCGCGCGGACGCGACGGAGCTCGCATCCGCCTGGAAGCGGAGCCCTGATCGATGTTCCCCTGTCAGCACGAAGGCCGCCGCGGACTCGAAGGTCATGGACGCCGCAAGTTCGACCGCGCGGACCCCACGGAAGTAGAGGTCGTCGTCCTCGATGAGCGCGATCTCGGTCTCGATGACCATCAGAGGGGATCCTTCGGATGCCTCCAGTCGCGCCGCGTGACGTGAGGCGCTCCGTCTCCGTTTCTGGGCGAACCGCTCCACCTCCATGGGATCGAACTGAGACCCCTCCGCGGTCCGCCGACGCACCAGAAGGCCTCGGGAGACATAGGCGTACAGGGTCTCCAGCTTCACGTCGAGGCGGGCGGCCGCTTGCGCGGCTGACAGCTGCACCGTCCGGTTCCGCTCGTCCACAGTGCCTCCAGGTTGATGGAATCAACGTTGACCTCTCGATCGATCAACCTCATCTTGATAGCAGAGGGAAGGGGAACACGCCATGAGCGCTCATACGACTGACGCAGGCCGCTTGGACGTCCCGGCAGGGCTGAGCGGCGTCGTGGTCGCCGACACCACAGTCGGTGATCTGCAGCCCGAGCGCGGCTACTACACCTACCGGAATCACTCCGCGCTCGAACTCGCGCGAAGATCGTCGTTCGAAGCGGCCTGGCATCTCCTCTCCGTCGGACATCTGCCGACGGAGAGCGAGTTGGACGCGTTCCGCTCGGCGGTACGGCCGTTGCGTCGCGTCCCGCCCGGGCTGATGGAGTCGGCGGGCGCGGCCGGCGTCACCCCTCGTGATGCGCTGCTCCAGCTGGCGTCGGGCTTGGCGGGCGTGAGCGTCGTGGACGGCATCCCCGCGCTCTACGACCACCCGGATCGCCGCCTGCGGGACGCTCTGCGGCTGTGCTCCGTCGCGCCGACCCTGGTGGCCTCCGCGGAACGGGCACGGCTCGGGCAGGCCCCGGTGCTCCCGTCGACCGAGCTGGACCATGCGGCCAACTACCTGTTCATGCTCCGAGGAGCCGAGCCGACCGAGCGGGAGGCCGCAGCTCTCACCAACTACCTCGTCTCCACCATGGATCACGGCTTCAACGCCTCGACGTTCGCGACTCGGGTCGTCGCCTCGACGGGTGCGAGCATCACGGCGGCCCTCATGGCCGGGCTCGGAGCGCTGTCCGGTCCTCTGCACGGCGGAGCGCCCAGCAGGGTCCTCGATGCCCTCGACGAGATCGGAACGGAAGCCCGCATCCCGTCGTGGGTCGAGTCGAGGCTGAGCGCCGGCGAGCGGATCATGGGGTTCGGCCACGCCGTCTACCGCGGCCCCGACCCGAGGGCGGACCTGCTGCGCGAGGTCGCCGTCGCAATGGGCGGAGACCGCGTCGCTCTCGCGGTGGCCTTCGAGCAGGAGGTCGTTCACCAGCTCGAGCGCGCGAAGCCGGGGCGCCGGCTCGCAGCGAACGTCGAGCTGTACGCCGCCGTCGTCATGGAGCAGTGCGGCATTCCGCGTCACCTCTTCACCGCGACCTTCGCGATCGCGCGGATGGTCGGGTGGGCTGCTCATGCGCTCGAACAGGCAGAGCAGCGGAAGATCATCCGCCCCTCCGCCCGATACGTCGGCGGCGCAATGGTGCCCCTGCCCGAGAGCTGACGTCCGGCTCAGCCCCATCGCCCGGCATCGAACCGCGGCACAACCTCCTCGAACGGAAGGCACGCCCGTGTCTGGACTCATCGGCACATCGCGGCAGCAGCCGCGTTCCGCGGCCACCCCGACCCCGGGCTTCGGACGTCAGTTCACGCCTTCCATGTTCTCCATGGACTGGTCGAGCGCCGGCGGCTGGCACGACCCTCGCGTGGAGCCCCGCGCGCCGCTCTCCCTCGATCCTGCCGCCGCCGTCCTCCACTACTCACAAGCGGTCTTCGAGGGGTTGAAGGCCTACCGCGCCCCCGACGGGAGTGTGCGGCTGTTCCGTCCGGAGGTCCACGCCCGCCGCTTCCGAGCCTCCGCCCGGCGACTCTGCCTCCCCGAGCTCGGGACCGACCTCTTCCTCAGGTCCCTGCAGGAGCTCGTCACAGCCGACGAGGGGTGGATCCCGGAACCGCCCGCGAGCCTCTATCTGCGCCCCTTCCTCCTGGGGACCGAAGCGTTCCTCGGGGTTCGGCCTGCGGAGGCGGCGCAGTTCCACGTCATCGCCAGTCCGGCGGGCGACTACTTCCCGGGAGGGCTTCGGGCCATCGACATCTGGGTCTCGCGCCGGTTCAGCCGCGCCGGCCGCGGCGGCACCGGCGCGGCCAAGACCGGCGGGAACTATGCCTCGTCTCTCGCGGCGCAGAGGGAGGCGCAGTCGAACGGCTGCGCCCAGGTGCTGTTCCTCGACGCCTCGGAAGGCCGCTACATCGAGGAGCTCGGCGGGATGAACCTGGTGCTCGTGTATGCGGACGGGTCGCTGGTCACCCCGGCGTCGGAGTCGATCCTCGCCGGAGTGACCGTCGACTCAGTGCTGGCCTTGGCGAGCAGCCGCGGCCATCCCGTGGAGCAGCGGCCGATCGAGCTCGCCGAGTGGATCGAGGGTGCGGCATCCGGCGACGTCGTAGCCGCCTTCGCGTGCGGGACGGCGGCAGTCGTGGCTCCCATCGCCGCGCTCAAAGGCGACGATCTGGAACTGCGACACCGGAACCACCCCTCTCCTCGCTTCCCGCGCTGCTGCGCGACGAGCTCCTCGAGATCCAGCACGGCCTCCGGCCCGACGATCATCGGTGGATGGTGCCCGTCGTGCCGCCGAGCGCGGCGGACGTGTGACCATGGGTCACGTCCTGGTCACGGGCGGGTCGAGAGGGATCGGAGCGGCCATCGTCCGCAGGCTCCTGGCCGAGGGACACCACGCGAGCTTCACCTTCCTCCAGGACGGCGAAGCTGCGGCACGACTGATCGACGAGCAGCCCCGGGCGCTCGCCATCCGCGCCGACGTGCGCGACAGTGGAGCGGTCGACGACGTGTTCGCGCACGCGGAGGGCAGGCACGGGCCGGTGACTCATCTGGTCAACAACGCGGGGATCACCGGCCCTCTCGGGCCCTTCTCGACTTCGACGGAGAAGGATCTCCGCGACATCTTCGACGTGAATCTGTTCGGAACCGCCTCGTACTGCCGGGCGGCGATCTCCCGGTGGACCCGGTCGCGCCATGCAGGGGTCATCGTGAACGTGAGCTCCACCGCCGCCACCACGGGAGCACCCGGGGAGTACGTCGGGTACGCCGCCTCCAAGGCAGCGGTGGACGCTCTCACCCTGGGCCTCGGCCGAGAGGTGGGGCGAGCCGGGATCCGAGTCGTCGGGGTGGCGCCGGGCACGACCCATACGGGCATCCATGCAGCCGCCGGTGACCCGGATCGGCCGGGCAGGACAGCTGAGCGGGCGCCCCTCGGAAGGGCGGCCGAACCTGACGAGATCGCCCGCGTCGTCGCATGGGCACTCTCCGATGCCGCCTCGTACGTGACAGCGGTGACCATCCCCGTGTCGGGCGGGCTGTAGGCGGTCCCCGCCGTCTGGGAGCGCAGGAGCAGGAGGAGCAGCATGCTGGTCGAGCACCGTGGGAAGCGTCCCGAGGTTCATCCGGAGGCCTACGTGGCGCCGACGGCCGTCCTCGTGGGTGATGTCAGGGTGGCCGCCGGAGCGCGCGTGCTGCACCTGGCGGTACTCAGCGGCGAGGACGGCTGGGTGAGTGTCGGCGAGGACAGCGTGGTGATGGAGCACGCCCTCATCCGCGGACGCCAGGTCCATCCCGCCGTGCTCGGCGCGGCGGTGATGGTGGGACCACACGCGCACGTGAACGGGGCCGTCGTCGACGAGGGCGCATTTCTCGCGACGGGCGCGTCGCTCTTCCCGGGGAGTCACATCGGTGCCGGTGCGGAGGTTCGAATCGGTGCCGTCGTGCAGGTCAACACGAGCATCCTTCCCAGTGCGGTGGTCCCCATCGGCTGGGTGGCGGTCGGCACGCCGGCACAGATCCTGCCCCCGGAGCGCCACGACGACATCTGGGCGGCGCAGCGCGAGCTGGACTTCCGCGGCACGGTGTACGGCGTCGGACCGGAGACGACCATGCGCGAGCTGATGCGGGGCCAGTCCGCCTACTACGGGTCGCACGCAGCCGACGAGATTCTCTGATCCGTGGCGGGAGGGCGCGCCGTCTCCTGGCGGCTTCGCTGGAGGCGAGGACGCAGCAAGCGGAGCCGGAGCCTCGGGCCCTCCGGAGGATGCCGAGGGCCCGGGCTCCGAGCGAGAAGGACAGAAGCGTCGGGAGAACCGCCTGGCCTTCGACCGAGGCTCCTTCTTCGCCACCCGATGAGTCGACGATAGAGCGGCGTCCGGGTTCTGCTGCAGGGGCTTCCTCTGGGCACGATTCCAGGACTAGGACCCGACAGTTGCCCGAGGTAGAAGGCGGCCCCCTGCGCGGCTGGGTGATTTCGCGAGGGGGCCGGGTCGAGCAGCAGAGGCGGATGCCGGCGTGGGAGCACCTCGGGTGGCTGCCGATGCGCGGCGGTTCGGGGGGACCGCCGCTTGTCCTCACTGCTGTACCCCATCACTATGTCATGTCCTCATATCTGAGGACACCACCCTGTTCAAGGGGGCGCGGCGCTGAGGGTGAAAAACCGTCGCGAGCTGCGCGCACACCCTGCGCGTCGGCGACGTCGACAGCGCCGCCCGCGCCGGGACTTAGGCCCGGCGCCATCACTCCCTGTGCCTGCTTCCCGAGTGGAAGACCGTATGATGGATTTCGCAAGTACAGAAGAGGCAGGGAGCGTCGTGGAGTATCGCGTAGATCTGCGTGGCCCGCTGTACGAAGTCAAGGCGAACCTCTTCCGCGGGCTCGCGCACCCCGTCCGGATTCGAGTGCTGGAGCTCCTGTCCGCTACGCCGCAGGTCTCCGTGGGCGACATGCTCGAGGCCACCGGCCTCGAGGCGTCGCATCTGTCGCAGCACCTCGCGGTGCTCCGCCGGTACGACCTGGTGGTCGCCGAGCGGCGAGGTCTGCAGGTCTTCTACTCGCTGACCGACCAGAAGGTGGCCGAGCTGCTGGCCGTCGCGAAGTCGCTGCTGGGCACGATGCTGGAGCGCGCCCGGGACCGCCTGAACGAAGCGGAGCTCTGGGACCAGGCCTTCCCGCAGCCTCGCCCCTGATCACTGCCGCACCCTGCCAGAATCACCGACCCGAAGGACGACGTATGGGGCGACTCATCTACGGCTCGGCCGCCGAGGAGCTCCAGGTCGACGACCGAACCCTCGCACATCTGCGGGCTGTGATCGTCAGCAAATGGCGCAGGGGCGAGACGTTCCTCTTCACCTTGCCGGGCCCCGACGGCCAACGGGGCCAGGGCCCTGCGCTGTGGATGCACCCGCGGGTGCCGCTCCGGTTCACCTTCTCGTCCAACTCGAACCACGCCCTGAACCGCCGATGGCTCGACGAGCTTCTCCTGTCCGCAGACAGCGTGGCGGGTCTGCGAGTGCTGAGCGAACCGGTGGACGACTGAGACCCCCGCATCCCGAGAAGGCTCAGCCGGGACTTCTCGGATGAGCCCGGAGCACACCACTCCCCCGCGTCGGCAGATCGGCACGACCGGCATCGGCGTCTTCCCGTACGGGATCGACGGCTCCGTCTTCGGCTGGACGGCGGGCTTCGAGGCCGCCATCGATGTCCTGGACGAGTTCCACGGCGCGGGCGGCACGCTCATCAGCACCGCCGACCACTATGCCGGCGGGCGCAGCGAGGTCATGATCGGCGCGTGGCTGGCCCGCCAGCCCGAGCGCGAGCGCCTCGTTCTCGCGACCAAGATCGGCCGCCACCCCGACACTCCGGGCCTCAGCGCGCGCAGCATCCGCGCCGCGGTCGACAACTCCCTCGAGCGCCTCCGCACCGGCTACCTCGACCTGCTCTCCTTCGACGGCGACCACCCCGAGACGCCCCTCGAGGAGTCGCTCACCGCCGTCGCCGACCTGATGGCCTCCGGCAAGGTCCGCCACCTCGCCGTCTCCGACTTCTCCGGAGCGCGCCTGATCGAGGCCCGCGCCGTCGCCGGCTCCCTCGGCCTGCCCTTCCCCGAGGCCGTGTTCGCCGAGTACAACCTCATGGAGCGCGGCCACTTCGAAGCGGAGATCGGGCCGATCGCGCGGACACAGCAGCTCGGGGTTGTCGCTCGCCTGCCGCTCGCGAGCGGATACCTTCGCGGCGACTTCCGCACCCGCGACGACCAGCCCAGCTCGCCGATGTTCGCCGGCGCGGTCCGGTACATCGGGCGCCGGGGCAACAAGGTCCTCCGAACGCTCGAGACCATCTCCCACGAGGTCGGACAGAACATCGGACGCGTGGCCATCGCGTGGGTGCTCAGCAAGCCGGGCATCTCAGCCGTCGTCATCCACGCCAAAGACGGCCCTGCCCTGCTCGACGTGATGCCGGCCACCGAGCTGCACCTCACCCGTCAGCAGCTCGCCCGACTGGACCGCGTCACCGACTGAATTGGGGGAAGCAAGAAGGGGGCGCCCTATCGGACGGCCTTTGCACGGTCGGGCTGACAGGCGTGAAGCTGCGACCCTGACCGAGGCCGGCGAAGAGCGTGAAGTTGCAAGGGGTTCTGCGCGTGAGGCAGCCGAGGCCACCTGGCTGACCCAGCAGACAGGACGCACGCCATGACGCTGGCTGGACCATAGCTTTCTGTTGCCGAAGACACGCGACAAGCGCCGCAGAGGGCGGCCTTGATGTGAGCGAGCGAGTCAACGTCCGAACTTGTTCGACGCCTCCTGGCACCGGGCGTCAGACGCCGGCCATCCCCCGCTCGCTGACGCCTAGGGCGGAACCGACGAGATGCCGAATGCATCGATCCCCGACTGAGCGCTAGAAAGGGCGAGAATCCTCAGGGACGCCGCCGATGAAGTCGCAACTTCACGCGGACTCTCGCACAACCAGCTTGCACGGCATGCGCTCGATCCCCTGGGCCACCTGGCCACCGATCGCTTCGGAAAGCCGTTGCGCAGCGGCACGGCCTAGCCCTTCGAGGTTCATGTCCACACTCGTCAGCAACGGGCGGCCACCCTCGACAAAGAGGTGCCAGTTGTCCAGTCCCATGACGGCGACCTGCGACGGAACGGCGATCTGATGCTCGCGCAAGATCTCGAGCGCGCCACGGGCGATCTGGTCGCTCCCACACAGAATTGCGTCGAAGTCCACACCCCCGTTGATCAAGCGCTCGGTCGCCGTCCGCCCCCAGGACTCGCTCCACGCGCCGTACAGAGTCTCGCCGCCCGCGAGCGGCAGCTTCGCCTCCGCGAGCGCCGCCTCCACCCCGGCCGCACGGTCGCGGGCCGCTGTGTAAGCCACATCCCCAGTGATGTGAGCGATTCGGGAACGGCCACTCCTGACCAGATACACCGCGGCTTCCGCACCAGCCTGTCGGTCGTCGGGAACCAGGGAGAGGTCGGTGGGGTCCTCTGACGGAGCGTAGACGTACACCACGGGCACAGGAAGGTCATGACCAAGTGATTTCCGCGGATCGGTCGTGCTGCCCACCAGAATCAAACCGTCGACATTCTTCTCGAGCAGCGCCTGGAGGTGATATTGCTCACGTATGGAGTCGCCACGCGCGTCACAGAGCATCACCGAAACTCTGCCGGTCCCGAACGCGTCCTCAGCCCCCATGAGAATCGGAATACTGAAACGCCCGTCCAGGTCACTCGTGATGAGTCCCACGGTACCGGTGTGCTTCGAGCTGATCTTCCCGGCGAAGGAGAGCTTCTCCGCCGTGCGGAGCACCTTGTCGCGGGTCGCGGGATGGACATGCACTCGCCCGTTCAGGGCCTTCGACGCGGTGGCGATGGACACACCTGCCATCTCGGCGACATCGCGCAGCTTCGCCGGCGGCTTGCCCGACTCGTATTGCTGATCTGACATCGTCACTGCGCGCTCCTACCGGCTTTCCCATCAGCGTACCCGATGGTCCGAAAATCTCCGAAACTGCTCGGCGTCTGTTTGACGCACCCCACCCCCACTGCTAGGGTGACGACACGTTTCCGAAACTTTCGGACCCACGTTACCCGAATGTCTGCAATCAACGAAGATGGGAAGACAAATGCAGATCCGCGCTATGCGTCACGGTCGGAGGCGCGTCCTCGCCGCCTCCGCAATCCTCGCCGGACTTGGGCTGCTCACCGCCTGCAGCGGAACAACCGCCGGCGGATCCGACAAGCAGCAGACCCTTACGGTCTGGCATTACTTCAGCGCCCCGGTGCAGGCAAAGGTCATGGATGACCTGGCTGCCACATTCGAGAAGGCTCACCCGGACGTGTCAGTGAAGAACGTCTACGTGCCCCAGAACGAACTGATTCAGAAGCTCACTGCCGGTGTCGCAGCAAAGTCCGGCCCCGATGTGCTCGTCTTCGACGGAGGAACGAGCAGCACCGTCGCGCTTGCCGGTGCTCTGACGCCCATAACTGATGAGTGGAAGTCCTTTCCCGACAAGGGTCAGTTCCCCGACTCCGTCGTCCACTCGGTGAAGGGTGACGTCTACACCGTGCAGGGGTACGTCAACCTCCTCGGCCTCTGGTACAACGCAGACCTCCTGAAGCAGGTCGGCGTGGAGCCTCCTACCACGCCCGACGCCTTCGACGCCGCCCTTCAGAAGGTCGTCGCAGCCGGTCATCAGGGGCTCACCCTGTCGGCCGAGCCGGGAGGAGACTTCAATGCCATGCCATGGATGAGCACGGCCGGCTTCGACTACGCCGATCCGCAGGCGGACGCACTCGCTGCCGCGTTCGACAAGGTTCGGGCTTGGACGGACAGCGGCGCTTTGAGCAAGGAAGCCTCCACCTGGGATCTCACGGAGCCCTTCCAAGCTTTCACCGCCGGCGATGTCGGCTTCTCCGTGAACGGCAACTGGCAGCTCGGCACCGCGAAGAAGGACGCGAAGTTCGATTACGGAGTGCTCCCGCTCCCCCTCGGTTCGAAGGGCAAGGTCTACCTCGGGGGAGAAGCCGAAGGCATCGGAGCTTTCGCCAAGGACCCCAAGCTCGCGTGGCAGTACTTGACCGAAACGTTCTGGAGTGCCGACGGAGAGATCACCTCACTCAAGGAGACCGGCACCATTCCCGCCCGGGCCGACGCCGCGACAGACCCTGCGCTGACACAGGACCCGATCAGCTCCGCCTTCGCGAAGTCCATTGCCGACAACGGCTGGACCTACCCGGACCCGTCTGTCCCGCTGGAGAAGAGCGGCGATGTCCAGGTGGAGGTCGGCCAGGTATGGAGCGCGCTGGTGGGAGGGCAGTCCACGCCGAAGGATCTCGCCGGCGGTCTGGCCGCCAAACTCAAGGAAATCCTCGGCTAGTTCGCTAGTCCAACTTCGAAGGCAGGACGAGACGAGATGTCGTCGCTGATCACCCCCGGGCGGGCCCTTGTACGGCCCGCCCGGGCGCAGACTCGGAAGCGAAGTTCCTGGCGATCTTCCCGCCTCCCCTACCTAGTGCCAGCAGCGCTTTTCCTCGCAGCACTGTCCCTCTTTCCGCTGGTGAATCTGGTCCGGATGAGCGTGAGTGACGTCACCACGAGCACCCTCAATGGCCAGTGGGACTTCGTGGGGCTTGGGAATCTGGTCCGGTCCTTCCAGCAGGGCAGCCTCCTCCCCGCGCTCGGCCACACGGCCGTCTTCGTACTCATAGTCACGACCATCGGCATGGTTGGCGGCTTCGCCGCTGCTGTCGCTCTCCAGCGGGCCGGGCGCGTGGCGGGTTTGCTTCTCCCGCTCATGGTGTTTATCTGGGCGCTCCCTCCTGTCGTCAACGGAAGCGTCTGGAAGTTCCTCCTCGGTGACGCCGGCCTCATCAACGTTGCGCTCGAAGGGGCCGGCATCATCCATGTTCCCCTCCAATTCCTCTACGACGAGAAGGTCGCCCTCGTTGCGATCTCACTCGTCAACTCGTGGGCGGTTCTGCCCTTCAACGCCTTGGTCTTCCGGGCAGGAATCCTCGGCATCTCCCCGGAGATCCTCGAAGCAGCCCGCATCGACGGGGCTAGCCGCTGGCAGGAGATCGTTCACGTGATCGCCCCGAGCGTGCGGTCGACCGCGCTCGTCCTGGCCGTGCTCACCATCGTCTACGGCTTCCGATCCTTCGATTTCATCTATGTCATGACGAAGGGCGGTCCGGGGACCGCGACATCCACGCTGCCCTTCCTCAGCTACCAGCAGGCCTTCGGCCGATACGACTTCGGCATGGGAGCTGCCACCGCCGTTCTCTCGGTACTGCTCGTGCTCGTGCTCGCCGTCGTCTACGCCCGGTCCGTGCGCAGCGAGGAGGAGGAGGCGTGACCGCCGCCTCCCCCGCATCGCAGCCATCAGCCGGCGGAGTTCACCGCTCCGGGACCGCCAGCCTGTTGCGCGCCTATTCCAGGCGCTCCTCCTCGTGCTCTACGGGCTGCCGATGGTGTGGATCGTCCTCACCTCGTTCAAGAGCACCGGTGATGCGGTGGCGAACCAGGCCTCGGTGTTCTTTCAACCGACGGTCGATGCCTACGTCGCCGTCCTCACGAACGGTGGCCTCCTCCCGGCCCTCGCGCAGTCCGTCCTCATCTGCGCATCAACGACCGCTCTCGCCCTTGCCATCGCCATCCCCGCCGCCTACGCACTGTCCAGGATGAACGGCCGGTTGGCGACGGTCCTCCTCGGACTCCTCATCGTGCTGCAGATGGTCCCCCAGACGGCGAACGTCATTCCCCTCTTTCAGCTGTTCAGCAACGTCGGACTCCTCGACCAGACGGCCGCGGTGATCCTCGCCGACACGGCACTGCTGACGCCATTCGCGATCCTGCTCCTCCGCCCCTTCTTTCGGGCGGTGCCGGCGGCGCTCGAGGAAGCCGCCTACATGGACGGCGCCTCCTCGTTCCGAAGCTTCCGATCAGTGGCCCTCCCGCTTGCGACGAACGGCATAGCGACCGCCGGGACATTCGTGTTCCTGATCGCCTGGGGCGAGTTCCTCTACGCCGTCAACTTCTTCATCTCCCCCGAGAAGTATCCGCTGAGCGCAATCCTCGCCCAGCAAGTCTCGGTCTACGGGATCAACTGGCCGGGCCTCATGGCGGTCGCGGTCGTCACATCGCTGCCGATCCTGCTGCTCTTCGTATTCACTTACCGATTCCTCCGCGAGGGGCTCACCATGGGGGCCGTCAAGTGACGCGGGCCTCGAACTCCGTGAGTTCCTCCGTCTCCCGCGCCACTCCTCTGCAAGCGACGCGCGCCGCTACACCCGTGCTACCGAGCTCCAGTGAGCTTCGGCCGATGGGGATCGATGAGGTGCGCATCACGGGCGGCTTCTGGGGGACCTCCAGAAGCTGAATGCGGATGCGATCATCCCTCACTGTGAAGCGTGGATTGAGCGGATGGGAGGCCTCTCGAACTTCGACCGGGCCGCTCAGGGAAAGCTGCCTGGGGGCCGTCGCGGCCGCGAATTCTTCGACTCCGACGTCTACAAGATGCTTGAGGCGATGGCCTGGGAGATCGGGCGAAGCGGCAACGAGGCGATGGATGACCGCTTCCGCTCCTATGTGAGTCGCGTGGGCGCTGCGCAGGAGGCCGATGGCTACCTCAACACCCACTTCGGACGGCCGGGGCAAGGGCCACGCTACTCAGATCTCGAGTGGGGCCACGAACTGTACTGCTACGGGCATCTCATCCAGGCTGGGATCGCACGCGGGCGGACCTCGACCGACCACGAACTGCTCGCGATAGCGATTCGCGCGGCCGACCACGTCTGCGCCGAGTTCGGGCCAAGGGGTATCCAGTCGGTCTGCGGCCACCCGGAGATCGAGTTGGCGCTCGTCGAGCTCTCCAGGTTGACCGGCGAACGGCGATACCTGGAGCAGGCCCGGCTGTTCATCGACCGCCGGGGGCACGGGGTGCTCGGAGAGATCGAGTTCGGGCAGTCCTATTTCCAGGACACCACGCCGGTGCGGCAGGCCTCGGTTCTCGAGGGACACGCGGTCAGGGCGTTGTACCTCGCCTCGGGAGCTGCGGACGTCGCTGTCGAGACCGGGGACAAAGGATTGCTCGACGCGGTCGTCCGCCAGCTTCGCGCCACCGTGTCCGCCCGCACTTACCTCACGGGCGCGATGGGCTCTCGGCACGACGGCGAGTCATTCGGCGAGGATTTCGAGCTGCCCTCGGACCGCGCCTACGGCGAGACCTGCGCAGGGGTCGCATCCGTCATGGTGAACCACCGCCTCTTGCTCGCCACGGCAGCCCCCGGTATGCGGACATCATCGAGCGGACGCTGTTCAACGTGGTGGCTGCGTCGCCGGCCGAGGACGGTCACGCTTTCTTCTACAGCAACACCCTTCATAGGAGGACGCTGGCGCGCGTGCCCGGCACGGAAGAATTGAGCCTTCGAGCGGACTCCGACCTCCGCGCCCCCTGGTTCGAAGTGTCGTGCTGCCCGCCGAACCTCGCTCGGACCCTCGCCTCGCTCAGCGCGCTGCTGGCCACCTCAACGGCTGATGGAATCCAGATCCATCTCTATGCACCCTCTGACATCAAGACGGACTTCGGCATCGGCCCTGTCCATCTCCGCGTGTCCACGACCTATCCGCATGACGGCCGGATCTCCGTTGAGGTGCTGGCCTCCCCCGCGGCGCCATGGGAGCTTGCCCTCCGCGTTCCCGAGTGGGCCGAGGGGGCTTCGCTCTCTGTTTCGGGCGTCTCGCGGCGCGTGAATCCGGGTAGCGCCGGCGAGTTCCGCCACTGGTCGGCCGGCGACGTCGTAGAGCTCAACCTTCCCCTAGCCGCGCGGATCACTCACCCGGACGCGCGAATCGATGCCTTGCGAGGTCAGGTTGCCGTCGAACGCGGGCCGATCGTGTACTGCCTCGAGTCCACCGATCTCGCGGAAGGGGGTTCGGTGAACAGCGTTCAGCTGGCGGAACCGCGCGTGGATGAAGACAGCGGCGACCTCACCGTCGAGCTCTCAGAACTGCGGCCTTCCGGGGAACAAGGCTGGCCATACGGCGCCCCGGATACCCCGCCGGGATCGCAGACGACAGAACCGGCGCGCGTCCGCCTCGTTCCATATTCCAGATGGGGAAATCGGGGGCCCTCCACTATGCGCGTCTGGATTCCCCTCAGAGCCGCCGCGGGCAAGGAAGGAGCGAACGAGCGTGGCTCGACCCGATGAACACCAATCCCCAGGAGGGGCCGCGACCATCGAGATCTCTGGAGCGGGCGACACCCCGTTCCTCGAGTTCTCGAACCGCAGTTGGCTGCTCAGAGCCGGCATCGGGCAGAGGCTGAATCCGGGGATGCTGCAGCACCGCCCCACGGGCGACGTCGTGGCGGACGCGGACTACTGCTACCGCCTGACGCTCGCCTCCCCGGGACCAGGAGGCTTCACCGGGACCGAGCTGGAGTCACGGTCCGTCCGTTTCACCTCTTGGAACGTAGAGGAGGACCACGCGCGTGGGGAGACCAGCCTCACCCTGATAGGACGGTTCGACTTCGGCGCGCTAGGGCCGACCGATCTCGAACTCTCGCATCGCTTCACGCTCTTCCACGGAAGCGACCGAATCGACGAGCAGCTGACGTTGCGGCATCGATTCGGACGTGACGAACACAGCGTCGAGTCGTTCCGCTTCGGCTTCCGCAAGGTGCTGTTCGATCACAGCACCAGGAGTTGGCGAGACGGCGCGGACCGCCGCACGCTCACCGGGATTCCGTTCCGCCGCTTCCAGGGACAAGCCAAGGACTACCGGATGACGGGCTATACGGCGGCCGACCTCGTGCCGGACAACTGGAACGGTGACAACCTGCCGGCCCGCCCTTCCGAGGCGTGGAGTTGGGGCGACGGCGAACGCGGATATGTGATCGGCAAATACTCGCAAGGGCACATCGAATTCGCTGCGATCGACGGTGAGTTCTTCACGCCGGCCAGCGCAGGCGGCGAGGACTCCCACTCCGAGGCGGCGAAGACAGGCGATGTGTGCCTCCGCTTCGCAGGTGCAGGAAGGGTGAACGCGGCGCCGGGTGGGCCCATCATGCTTTCCGGCACATCTCGGACCTTCGAGTTCGGCGTCACGAGCATCGTCCCCTTCGCAGGCGGGTGGCAGGAGGGACACCGGACCTACGCGACTCTCCAGCGCGAACGAGGCCATCGTCTCCCCCGGGCTTCGACCCGCCCTTGCACTGGAACGAGCTGTACGAACTGGGCTGGCGCGGCGGCTCCAACGCTCCCCTCCAAGAGCCGGCGGAGCTGTGGGCGCAGGCCGAACTTGCTGCGAGCATCGGTGCGGAGGCCTTCTACTTCGATCCTGTGTGGGACATCGTCGAAGGCAGTTCCGTCTGGGATCGGGAGCGCCTCGGATCACTGGATGACTTTGTCCGCAGGCTGCGGGATCAGCTAGGGCTGCGCTTGAGCCTGCACGTGATGTCCCACACGAAGACGCTTGACGAGGACCCCGCGATCTACAGGAGAGACCAGGACGGCGACATCGTTCTCTGGAGGGGGCTTTACACCGGCGGTTACATCTGCCCGGCCTCGACCACCTGGCAGGACCTCAAGGTGCGACGGCTCTCGGAGTTGCTTCGGTCAGGGGTCTCGTTCCTGATGTTCGACTTCCACGACTACACGGTGGAAGGAACCGACGCGGGAACCAGCGACGAAATCAGTCGAACCGCCTGCTGGTCGAAGGACCACGGTCACAGCGTTCCGATGTCGATCGAGGAGCACTCGGCAGGAGTTCTGGAAGTCATCCACAGGATCAAGCGCGCCCACCCGGACGTCCTGATCGAGGCCCATGACCGCATCGCCGGCGGGCTTCAGGACTATCTTCCGCTCTACTACGAGCACGGGCGGCCAGACAGCTTCGACGAGCACTGGGGCTTCGAGTACATGTGGAACTCCTACCTGGATCTGCTCTCGGGCAAGGCGCTGTCGCTGTACGAGTACAACCTGGCGTACGAGATCCCGCTGTACCTCCACATCAACCTCGCCTTCGACAACGAGAACTGCCTTGCGTTCTGGTGGTATGCATCCACCTGCCGTCACCTTGGCATAGGTGGAGTGCGCCCGTCGGATGAGCTGTGGTCAGCACACCGGGCAGCGGTGGAGCGGTATCACGAGTTGAAGAGCTTGCTCGCTTCGGGCCGGTTCGTCGGCGTCGACGTCGACCTTCACATCCACACTCTGCCGAACGAGGGCCGCGCAGTGCTCCTCGCGTTCAACCGGTCGTCCTCGGAGCGGGTGCTTCAGCGAACCTTCGATGCCTCGTCGATCGGCATCCCGGAGAACGCCGTGGTCGAGGTCGAAGGGTTGATCGTGCGAGAAGGGGTGGCCGCGGCGTCTCTGTCGATCCCGCCACTGGCCCCCTCATTCTTTCCTTCGAGTGGAACCCGGATCCAGCTGCCCTACCGTCTGATGGCCTTGAGAAGGGCGACAACCGATGATCGACATCGTGGCGGACGACCTCGACCACCCCGAGTGCGTTGCGATCGGCCCCGACGGCACCCTCTATGCGGGCGGAGAAGCGGGTCAGCTGTACCGCATCGACGTGCAGAACGGCTCGGCAGAGGTCCTGGGATCCACGGGCGGCTGGCTGCTGGGCCTGGCCGTTCACGGGGACGGGTCGGTGTACGCCTGCGACCCGAAGCTGCGCGCGGTAGTGGCGTTCGCCCCGGACGGGTCTCACCGGGTGGTGAGTACTGGGAGTTCTGAGCGCCCCATGTCGACACCGAACTTCCCGGTCTTCGCCTCAGACGGGACGCTGTACGTCTCCGATTCCGGAGCGTGGCCCGCAGGCGGAGGCTGCGTCTACCGGATAGACGCGGCTGGCGCCACGACGATCTGGAGCAGGCAGACTCCTCACTTCACCAACGGGCTGGCCCTCGACCCCACGGAGAAGTACCTGTACGTGGCGGAATCGACACTGCCAGGAATCACGAGGATTGAGATCAGGGACGACGGCAGCGCCGGGGCGGCTGAGCTCGTCGTCTCGATGCCGGGCACGGTGCCCGACGGGCTCGCCTTCGACACCGAGGGCCGGCTCTACGTCGGCTGCTACCGGCCGGATCGCATCTACACCTTGGAGACGGACGGCACCCTCCTGATCTTCCGCGACGACTATCAGGGCACCGACCTGGCCGCGCCGACCAACATTGCGTTCGCTGGCGATGGCCGCCCGGAGCTTTTCGTCGCAAGCCTCAATCGCTGGCATATCTCCCGGTTGCTCACTCCAGCGCCCGGACAGCCGCTCCACTACCCCACCGCTGCACCGGGCGCGTCAGGTGGATGAGGTGTCCGGGCCCGGTGTTCCCAGTACGGACGAGCTGAGAGAACTTCGCAGCCGAGAACTGAGCGTCATCGTCGATCCCCGGCGCGGGGCGGACATCCTCTCACTGGTGTGCCTCTCCTCCGGGGAGGAGATGCTGTGGCGGGATCCCGCGGCTCTGGAGAAGGCGGACGGAATCCGTGATTCTCCAGCGGCGTTCTACGACACCTACAGAGGCGGCATACAGGAGCTCTTCCCCAACGCGGGTCCGCCCTCGGAGGTGCTCGGCGCGCCTCTGCCGTTTCACGGAGAGGTGCTGCAGACGTCGTGGAACGTCGACGTGCAGCGCAGCGGAGAGGCGGAGTCAGAGCTGCTCCTATCGTGTTCCCTCCGCCGTGTGCCGGTTCATGTGGAGAAGCACGTCGTCGTCTCCGGCAGCACCCTGTCGGTCACGACGACGGTCATCAACTCCTCGACCGTCCCCGTGCCCGTCCACTGGGGCCTCCACCCCGCGTTCTCAGAGGCGGTGACGGGGGCCCCGCGATCATCATCGGCGACTTCCACGATGTCGTCGCCGACAGCGCCCCGTTCGGAACGCAGCAGGCATTCGCGCCGGGCTCCCCGGTTCCAACTGAGCCATTCGGTGACCATCGCTGCCTTCCCTTGGTGACGGGTGTCAACGGCTCGGCGGACTTGCTCTACGCCCGCACCGACGCCGGCTGGTACGTCGTGCACTCCTCCGCAACCGGTCATGCGGTTGGAGTCACTTGGCCCGCAAAGACCTTTCCCTGCCTCTGGATCTGGCAGGAGTGCGAGGACCCGGCCGGCTATCCGTGGTGGGGGCGTCACCACATCGTCGGGGTCGAACCGCATTCGGCCACCCCTGCGCACGGTGTCGCCGAGGACGTGCGAGCAGGAAGCGCGCTCTGGCTCGCCCCCGGCGTTCCTCTGTCGGCCGCTTTCCGTCTTGCTGTGTCGGATGGTCGTATGCCGTTGCAGCAGTTCGTGGACGAGACGGCACGCTACGCCGACTCTGGAGCAAGGGAGCAATCAGATGGCTGAGCATGGACGATTCGAGGGCCGAGCAGCGATCGTGACTGGGGGCGCATCCGGCATCGGCGAGGCCACCGCGTCAAGGCTGGCCCAAGAAGGGGCTGCGGTCGCCATCATCGACCGAGACCGTGCGGGCGCGGATCGTGTGGTCGACCAGATCCGAGCATCGGGCGGAAGTGCGCTCGCAGTCGAGACGGATGTCAGCGACCCGACCAGCGTCGACCTCGCGATCGATGAGGTGGCCGCCAGCATCGGCACGCCCTCGGTGGTCATCAACTGCGCCGGCATATTGCACGTAGCGCCCCTGCTCGAGACGTCTCTCGACGACTTCGACCGAGTTCTCCGGGTCAACCTGCGCAGTGTTTTCATCGTATCGACGGCGGCCGCGCGACGGCTGGTGGAGGCGGGCCTGCCAGGGGCACTCGTCAACGTGTCTTCGATTCACGCCGCCATCTCCGAGCCGAACGCCTCCGCATACACGGCGGCCAAAGGCGGGATCGAGGCGCTGACGCGGACGATGGCGACGGAACTGGCCGTTCACGGCATCCGCGTGAACTACGTGAGGCCCGGCGCGACACGAACGGCTCTCACTGAGCAGATCTACACGGAGGAAGTGCTCGCCGCGCTCGCCCAGCGCGTTCCGCTCCGCATCCCCGCCACTCCCGAACAGGTCGCCGCCGGCATCTGCTTCCTCGCCTCGGACGAGGCGGGGTACTGCACCGGGACCGGCATCGACATCGACGGCGGTTACATCATGGACGGCAGTCTGCCGGGAACGGTTTACCGATGACGCGCATCAGGACGAGTGCCCTCGAGTCGTGGGCCACCAGGATCTTGGAGGAAGCCGGACTCCAGCACTCGGACGCAGCGGCGGTGTCCGAGAACCTGGCGTACGCCGAGATCCGCGGCACCTCGAGTCACGGCTTCATACGTCTGCCCATCTACCGCGACCGCGTTCTCGCCGGCGGCATCAATGCCGCTCACCGCATGAGCGTGACGCACGATGGGGGCGGACTCGTGCTTCTCGACGCGGACGCCGCCCCTGGTGCCGTCTCTGGCTGCTACGCGGCCGACCTGGCCGTGGAACGGGCGCGCACGCACGGGATCGGCTGTGTGATCGTCCGGGATGCTAGCCACTTCGGGCCCGCCGCGTACTACGGGGAGCGAATCGCCGACGCGGGCGCTCTCGGTATGGTCTGCTGCAATACGGACAAGGCCGTCTGCGCGCCAGGCGGGGGAAGGGCTGTCCTCGGCACCAACCCGTTGTCGATCGCACTTCCCACGCCCAGGTCGTCCCGCCCGATCCTCGACATGGCGACCTCGGCGGCCGCCTACGGAAAGCTCCTGGTCGCGGAGCAGACCGGAGACCGCATCCCCATCGGCTGGGCGGTCGACGAGTCGGGGAAGCCGACGGACTCGCCGAAGTCTGCGCTGCTGGGCGCGCTCCTGCCCGCTGCGGGCCCGAAAGGCTTCGGCCTGTCGTTCATGATCGATGCGCTTCTCGCCATCGGAGGCGCCCGAACGAGTCCGTCGGTCGGTGCCCTCTACGGGGACCCCGCCGTCCGGCAGGGTCTCGGTCATCTCTTCCTCGCCGTGGACGATCCAGAGCGGCTCCTTCCCTCTGCATCCGAGGCGTTGATCGGAAGCCTCCGAGACAGCTCGCTCCCGTCGCACCCACGCGTGCTCTACCCCGGCGAGCCCGAACAACGCCGCGCCGCGGAGAACGGCGACTCCTTCGAAGCCTCGCCCGAACTCATCCAGGACCTGGAGCGGACAGCTGCGGACGCCGGCGTCCCCCTTCCCCCTTTGGCTCTCGGCGAGCCGGGAACCGTCGGCGCCCCGGAGCAAGGACCACACCGGTGAGGCTCGCCCGAGTGGGCAGTGTCGGCCACGAACAGCCCGTCGTCTGGAGCGGAACGGAGTGGCTGTCCCTGGCCTCGCTGACGGCGGATATCGACGCGAAGTTCCTTCGCGCCCTCGATGTGGAGGAGCTACGGAAGCACTTCGACGTGCTGCCGCCGGTAGAGGTGGCGGCTTTGAGATTCGGATGCCCAGTGGCACGACCGGGAGCGGTCTACGGAATCGGATTGAACTACGCCGCCCATGCCGCAGAATCCGGCGCGGACGCACCGCAGGAACCAGTCCTGTTCATGAAGCCGCCGAACACGGTCGGCGGCCCTGACGACGATGTGGTGCTGCCCCGCGGTTCGACCAGCGTGGACTGGGAGGTGGAGCTGGCCGTCGTGATCGGCGCGACCGCCTCATACCTCGCAGCGCCTGGAGAGAGCAGCACTCGTATTGCGGGGTACTGCGTGGCGAACGACCTCTCTGAAAGGAGCTTCCAGCTTGGTCGCCCCGGCGGTCAGTGGACCAAGGGAAAGTCGTCACCCGGGTTCACGCCCCTTGGGCCGTGGCTCGTCACACCCGACGAATTCGATCTCCTCCCCGGGGTAGGACTCCGCAGCAGCGTCAACGGTCAGGCCAGGCAAGCGTCCAGCACAGCCGACATGATCTTCGGCGTTGACGAGCTCATCTGGGACCTGAGCCAGTACGTGGAGCTGGAGCCAGGGGACGTGGTGCTCACTGGCACACCCGAGGGCGTCGCCCTTTCGGGACGGTTTCCCTATCTCCGGACGGGCGACGTGATTGAGCTGGCGATCGACGGTCTGGGTCACCAGGCTCAACGAGTTGTGGAGTGGAAGGAGGCCCGAAATGGATGAGTTCTCGGGACTGAGAGCAATCGTGACGGGGGTGCATCCGGGATAGGGGCGGCCACCGTCAAGCACCTTCTCGACAGCGGAGGCCGGGTCGCGGTTCTCGATCGGGACATCGCATCCGTCTCGACCTCAACGCCCGCGCAACGGTGCGACGTGAGCAATTCCGAGGAGGTCACAGCTACCGTTACACGGCTCGTGGAGCTCCTGGGCGGTCTTGACATCCTCGTGAACAATGCGGGAATCGGGGCCGTCGGCACCGTGGAGGACAACGACGACGACGAGTGGCGACGTGTTCTCGACGTGAACCTCCTGGGGTACGTCCGGGTCAGCCGGGCCGCGATTCCCCATCTGCGACGCAGCGACCACGCGGCCATTGTGAACGTCGCATCTGTCGCCGCCACAGTGGGCCTTCCCAACCGTGCCCTGTACAGCGCAAGCAAAGCCGCCGTTGTCGGCCTCACGGTAGCCATGGCGGCAGACCACCTGCGGGAGGGCATCCGCGTCAACTGTGTGAACCCTGGAACAGCGTCCACACCGTGGGTCGATCGGCTCCTGAGCGCTGCCGAGGACCCGGCGAAGGAGCGGGCGGCCCTGGAACTGCGTCAGCCGCTGGGTCGCCTCGTCAAACCCGAGGAGATCGCACGCTCGATCGCGTACCTGGCGAGCCCGTGGTCGGGATCTACCACCGGCACCTGCCTCTACGTCGACGGCGGGCTCAGCTCGCTGCGAATCCCCAATTAGGGAGTGACGTGCCCGCATCCCTGAACCGCCCGAGAGGCGCAGTCTCGCCACGGCTGCTTCCCGCCCGAGCGGAGGTGATCCGTGCCCTTGCTCAGGCATGCACGACAGTGAGCGACAAGCCCAGCACAAGACTCGCTGCCGCCCATGACGCATCGCACTACCTCCTCACCCCCAGGCGGTCGTCACACCCGATTCCGTTGCCGAACTCTCGGCCGTACTGGCAGCCGCTGCTCGCGTCGATGTGCCCGTCACGTTCCGGTCTGGCGGCACGAGCCTCAGCGGGCAGGCCGGCACCGACGGAGTCCTCGTCGACACCCGAAAAGGCTTCCGTCACATCGCCGTCCTGAACGAGGGACTCCGGGTCCGTGCCGGCTCAGGCGCGACCCTGCGGAGCGTGAACGCGCGGTTGCTCAGATACGGCCGCAAGCTTGGTCCAGACCCTGCGAGCGAGATCGCCTGCACCATCGGTGGCGTCGTAGCCAACAACTCAAGCGGGATGGAATGCGGCACCGAGCAGAACGCCTACCGCACAATCGAGTCTGCCGTCCTAGTACTTCCGGGTGGGACCGTGGTCGACACCGCGCACCCCGATGCCGACGAGCGCCTACGGGTCAGTGAGCCGCGCCTGTACCAGGGGCTGGAACGACTTCGCGACCGCGTGCGCGCGGACCGCGCCTCCGTCGCGACGATCGCCCGCCTGTACTCCTTGAAGAACACGATGGGCTACGGGCTCAACTCCTTCCTCGACCATGAGCGACCGGTCGATCTCCTGCTTCATCTCGCCGTGGGGAGCGAGGGCACTCTCGCCTTTGTCGCCGAGGCGACCTTCAGGACTGTGCCCCTCGTGAGCCAGCTCGCGACCGGCCTGCTGATCTTCGAAGACCTCGCAGCAGCTACAGCTGCCCTGCCCGCCGTCGTGAGCGCAGGGTTTGCGACCATCGAGCTCATGGATGCGGCGAGCCTCGTCGTCGCCCGATGCGACCCCTCCGCGACTCCCGACCTACTCGGACTCACCGTCCGGAACCACGCAGCCCTCCTGGTCGAGTATCGGGAGGAGAGCGAGGAAGACTTGAACCGCCAGCTGGTCGCGGCCGGCACTCTCCTCGGGTCGCTGCCTCTGGTCGCACCGGGCGACATGAGTACCGACGCAGGGCGACGCGCAGCCCTGTGGCATATCCGCAAAGGTCTCTTCACCGCTGTGGCGAGCGCGCGACCGTCGGGCACCACCGCGTTGCTGGAGGACATCGCTGTGCCCATCGATCGGCTCTACTCGACCTGTCATGAGCTGATGGAGCTGTTCCGCCGGCACGAATACGGGGACTCGGTGATCTTCGGTCACGCGAAGGACGGCAACATCCATTTCATGCTCACCGAGCGGTTCGACGACCCTGCCTGCATCGCGCGTTACGAGGCGTTCACCGAGGACATGGTCGAGCTTGTACTCCGGGAGGAGGCACTCTCAAAGCAGAGCACGGCACAGGGCGGATCATGGCACCCTTCGTCGAGCGGCAATACGGCGCCGAGCTGTATGCGGTCATCCGCGAGATCAAGACCCTCTTCGATCCTCTCGGGCTGCTCAATCCGGGCGTTCTGGTGACAGATGACCGGCGATTGCACTTGAAGGACCTCAAGACAACGCCGGCCATTGAGCAGGAGGTCGATCGGTGCGTTGAGTGCGGCTATTGCGACCCAGTGTGTCCGAGCCGGGACCTCACAACCACTCCGCGGCAACGGATCGTGCTTCGCCGAGAACTCGAGCGAGCGCGGGCCGACGGGGACCAGGAGTTGATGGCGGCGATCAGCGCAGATTACGAATACGACGCCATTGACACGTGCGCCGTCGACGGGATGTGCCAATCGGCGTGCCCGGTACTCATCAACACCGGCGACCTCGTCCGCCGACTTCGAGCCGAAGGCCATGGCCGGCTCCCCCAGGCCGGCTGGACCGCGGCGGCCCGGCACTGGGACGTGGTGACCAGCTCCGCGAGCCGGGCACTGACACTGCTCGACAAGCTTCCCGCCGCAGTGCCTCGCCTCGTTTCGGACGCGGCCCGAAAGCTGCTCGACCCCGACAACGTCCCCCGCTACACCGAGGACCTTCCCCCAGGCGGGTCGCGACGCCCGGTGATCGCCGACACCGACGCCACCGCGGTCTACTTCTCGAGCTGCACGACGACGATGTTCGGAACAGCGGGGCACGCTGACAGCGTCAGGGGCGCCGTCCTCCGACTCGCGCAACGTGCCGGGGTGCGGCTGGCCACGCCAGACGACATGCCTGCCCTGTGCTGCGGCACCCCTGGAAATCCAAGGGCTTCACTGATGGATATGCAGAGATGACCGTGAGAGTGGCGGAATCCCTGGCCCGCGCCACGCGAAACGGGGAGTTGCCCGTGGTTTGCGACGCCTCGTCCTGCACCGAAGGCCTTGAGCTCCTCTGTCGGGCCGCCGACCTCAACCAGGTGCGGATTGTGGATTCAGTCGCCTTCACGCTCGAGACGCTCCTCCCGCGTCTGCCCAGGCCCGAACGCCTTTCCCGGCTGATCCTGCACCCGACCTGTTCCTCCGAGCGACTCGGACTGAGCGATGCGATGCGATCGCTCGCGGCTGCTGTCGCGGAGGAGGTGGTAGTCCCGGACGACTGGTCCTGTTGCGGATTCGCCGGCGACCGAGGCATGCTCCACCCTGAACTGACCGCTTCGGCGACCGGGCCAGAAGCGCGCGAGGTGAGGGCACTCTCCGCGGAGGCGCACGCGTCCGCCAACCGCACCTGCGAGATGGGGCTTAGCCGCGCGACTGGGGCGGACTACCGCCATCTCCTCGAGATTCTGGATGACCTCCTCGGCTCGTCGACTTCCTAGCCAACCTCACTGCCGGTACGAACACGACAGTCCAGGGAAGCGGACGAACTACGCGGAGCTGGACAAGCTCGACCAAGTGCTCAGCAAGGGACTAGAACAAAAAGCACTCCATAGCTGGCTTCGAACAGCGGGATGGTGACGAGCCAGGGCGAGTCTCGACCCGGCCGGACGGACGACGCCACTCCAGGCTCCAGCACTCGAGCACTAGATAACCGCGGCAAGCCGCACCCTGGTCCCGCATGGGCGAGGTGGAGGCCCCCGCCTGGACCGAAGACGGCCAGGTGCTCCCCCGCGCGCCGCAGCACCAGAAGTCCACTCGATCCTCGGCACCAACGAGGCACAACCTGAGTGCCTCGTCGTCGGCCGATTGCGAATCGATCGAAATCGAACGAAACTGCTTCCTTGACGCGGCGGGCGCTCCGACCCGAGGTAGGGGCGCCCGCCGGCCTTGTCAGCTAGTGGATCAGGATCAGGTCCAGTTCTGCGTAATTGGCTGCCTTGCTGAATGTGAGCACGTTGTACCCGTGTTCCAGTGTGATCGGAATGTCGACCCACTGACCCGCAGCAAAGGTTCCCCACGCCGGGGTGGGCGCGTAAGTCACCGTAATCGGCGACTGATGGTTCACCGTCAGCAGATGCGTCGCGGGGCTCCCGCCTCCGTTCGTGTAGTACACACGCAACGTGTAGGTCCCTGTTGCGCCCTCATTCAGCACCCTCTTGAATGAGACTGAGTTGCCCGCGTTGTCGATTCCGCCCACATAACGCTTGCCCGAGGCGCTGACTGTCGACCTCATCTGGGCGCCGGTCACCTTCGCTTCTTCGGCTTCGTACTCGTTCGGCACACGCTCAAGCTTGTCGAGTTCGGCGTAGTTCGCGCCCTTTGAGAGGGTGATCGTATTGATTCCAGCGTTCAGATTGACCTGGAAGTCCGAGTGGAAGTCGTCACGAAATTCTCCCCATAGCTTCGACGGATCGTAGCTGACACTACCCGAGGGAGCACCGTTGACGTTCACCAGGTCCGTTGCAACGCCACCGCTGTTGTTTGCGAAGTATTGGCGGAAGGTGTAGTTCCCCGCAAGAGGAACCCAAACGGAGTAGGACACCGAACTTGTAGGATTGTCGATCTGCTTGACGTATCCCTGGTTGGACGCAGTGGGGCTGGTGGCGATTGTGGCGTCGGTCACCGTCGCGGCCTCGGATTCATACACCGTAGACTCGATGGGTATCACCCGATCGAGCTCTGCATAACCCGATGAGGCGCCGAAAGCGACGGAGTTCGATCCGGCCTGCAGATCCAATGTGACGTCCACCGAATTGCCCTGGTCGAAAGCCCCCACGCGCCGGTCTCCGCATAGCTGACCGTGCCCGCAGCAGCGCCATTCACAGTGATCGCCTGCTTGGAAGGTCCGCCGCTGTGATTGGCGTAATACACACGGAAGGTATGCTTCCCTGTCCAATTCGCGTAGACATCCGGGAACGTCACCTTACTGGCGCCCGGAACATCAATTCCTCCGACATACTGACCGCCTGAGGCTGACGTCGCGCCGCGAACCTGTGCACCTCCGGCGAGGGTTGCAGACTCCGCCTCGTACTTGCGGATTCCGGGGTCGAGGCCCGGGAGAGCGCGCCAGCTGTTGATCGACTGCGGAGTTCCGAAGTTGGGGTTACCGGAGCCGTCGAATGTAACGGGGCTTGCCTCAAGTCGCCGATCACCGCCGTAGAAATTGATATCGGTGGTCGTCTTGACATGGTACACAACCCAGGGCGTTCCGTCGGTGGCGGTGAACCACCCGGCAGAGCCGGGTCCGTAGACTCCGGCTGAATCATTTCGCGAGATAACGCAATTGTTGCTCTTCGTCCAGGATGCCGGGTCAGTCAGGTTTGCACTCACACTTGCCGTGAGCATACCTACGCAGTAGTCGGGCGACTCGTAGCCACCCGCGGAGAAGATGTCGTAGATGATGCCATTGCGAATGTATATGTTTGTTCCCTCGTCGATGCAACGCCCGTTGGCGCACTCCCACGGCGCGGTGGCTTGCGCGATCTTCGTCCAGCCGCCAGCCATCGAGGTGGGACCGTTCATCGGTGCGATATAGATGGAGTGATCGTTGTCCCCTGTCTCGGTCGCGTAGAACTGACCGTTCACCACGATGGGGAAAAACGCGTACCCGACGCCGGTCGGAGATGTGTGGTTCGAGATCGTCGCAAGGAAATGGTAAGGACCGAGAATGTCGTCCCCCTCGCTCCGAATGACCTCGATCTGGTTGGGAGTCTCTGCGTCACCGATTCCGTACATGTACCAATAGCCGCCGTCGTGGACCATCCACCCGCTCGCGAACTTGGTGCCATGACCGGCCTCAAGCGAGTAGATGTAGGTGAGTGGTGCCGAGTTCAAGCCGGCAAGACTGTCTGACACCTTGGCCCAGATATCTTTCGTCGCCGCCCTGGAGGGGTCCACGATGTCGAAGCTGTACATCATCACGTACTTGCCGTCTTGCTGGTAGATCTCCGGATCGGCGCCGTAGCCGTTCACCAAGGGCTGGGCGAAGTCGCTGCTAGCGACGGGGTCCGCTTGCGCCGAAGTGCCACTTGCCAAGGGAACGAGTCCGAACCCTGCGAGAAGGAGGGCCGCAACGAGCACCCTCCGAGTTTTTGTCATTTTCGTGAGTCACCTTTGGTCCAGGAAAACCGCCCGAAACTTTCGGACGCGGCCAGCATAGGAGTTGGCGTCGGGGATCGGAAGAGTCGTCGTCCCGCCAGGCCCAACAACTTCTGCGAAGGTGGAAGGTACGGACCCCTCCCGTCAGCTCGGACTCTCGGGAACGAGCTCGCGGCGGGGTGATCGAGCCCTGCGGGGTCACACATCCCCCGCAATCACACCGGACATCCAGGCGCAACTGGCTCCTGACCGACCGGGCAAGCTCTTCGAGATAGGTGACCCGGCGCTCGTCGAGCTTCCGTCGCAACCCTCGTCCTGCCTGAGTCCAAACTGGTCCGAAACAATCGAAGCCCAAGACTCGCGACTCGCGGGTGGTCCCGGGCCTCATCGTCGGGCTGACAGGATCTGTCCCCACCGCTCCCCCAGCCGCCGCTCCGCGGCGGCCGGGCCCTCGCGGCGTGGGCCCCCTGCTCGCAGGTCCGAGTCCACCGGCATGACAAATGGGAAAGGCCGTCCATTGCGGACGGCCTTTCCCATTCGTCGGGCTGACAGGATTTGAACCTGCGACCCCCTGACCCCCAGTCAGGTGCGCTACCAAGCTGCGCCACAGCCCGTGACTTGTCCCCGTGCTCGCCGAGGACCTCGGATAGCTTACCGGCATCCCCGGACCCGCGACGCCCGCGCTCGCCCCACCTGCACACCGCAGGACGAGGTGCCTTGCCTGCCCCGGCCCACCTCCCCAGGATCGACGGATGACCGACCTGGCGCCGTACGACTACCTGTCCACAACCGACGCCGTGCTCGCGCGCCTTCTGGAACGGCAGGGCCCCGCCGACCCCTTCTCCTGGCCGGCGGCCGACGCCGCCGGCTCGAGCAACTTCGCGGCGCTCGCGCTGCACATCACCAGTCAGCAGATCTCGACCAGCGCGGCCCTCTCGATCTTCTCGCGCATCCATGGACCCGCGGGCGGGCTGCTGACGGCGGAGGACATCGTCGAGCTCGGACCGGAGCGTCTGCGGGCGGCAGGGCTGTCGCACGCCAAGACGGTATCGCTCCTCGACCTGGCGGAGCGGCAGCGCACGGGCACCCTCGATGTGGACGCGCTGGACGGTCTTCCGGATGCGGAGGTGCTGGCCGCCCTCACCGCGGTGAAGGGGTTGGACCGTGGACGGCGCAGATGTTCCTCATCCATCAGCTGCGCCGGCCCGACGTGCTTCCGGCTGGGGACCTCGGCATCCGGCATGCTGTGCAGCTCGCCTGGGACCTCGAGGAGATCCCCACTCCGGAGAGCGTCGTGGAGCTGGGACGCCCCTGGTCGCCATACTCGACCTACGCCGCATCGCTGCTCTGGCACTCGCTGTCGGGAGCGGCGAAGAGGGCCGGATCAGCCCTTCGGACGGGCTGACGAGAGACTCCAAAGCCGCTTCTGACCAGGAAAGGCAGTGTCGGAGGGTGGGTGCACAATTCTCGCATGGAACGGCCATCCGACACTCTCGCGCAGCGGGCGGCAGCCCTCGCGGAGAGGGTCACGGAGCTGGCCTGGGCCGGCGATGCCGCCGAGCTCTCCCAGGTCGTCGCGGGCTCCACGGACACGGCACTCCTCGACCTCGCATCCCAGATCGGCACGCTCGCCAACCTGGTCGACGCGGTGGCGGTCCGGGTCTCGGGAGAGATCGCGGCGCGCTCGGCACGGGACGTCGCGGAGCCGCTCGCTCGGAGGCTGGGTGAGCGCAGCGCCGCGATGGTCGTCGCCACCGCAGGGCACATCTCACCCACTCGCGCGGCCGACTGGTGCCGGACCGGGCAGCAGCTCGCGCCGCGGAGCACTCTCGCCGGGGAGCCGCTCCCCCGCCTCCATCCGGAGTTGGAGGCGGCGCTGGACGGCGGCCGCATCGGTGCGGACGCCGCCCGCATCATCGTCCGCACGCTCGAGGAGATCGGAGCTCACACGACGCCGGAGCAGCAGGCTTCCGCGGAATGCTTCCTGCTCAGCCAGGCCGACGTCCTGACACTCCCTCAGCTGGCCCGCCTCGGCAATGCCCTCCGCGACCACTGGGATCCGGAGGGCGCCGCCCCGCGAGAGGAAGCGCTGCGAGCCAAGTCGGGCCTGCGCATGATGCCGCTCGGGAACGGGATGGTCCGCTACGTGATCGACGCGCACCCGGAGGCCGACGGCTGGCTGAAGACGGCCATCCAGGCGAGGACTGCGCCCGCCCGTGAAGTGCGCTTCATTGGCGAGGACGACGCGCCCACCGACGAATCTCTGGTCGACAAGCGTCCGCTGGCGCAGCGACGGCTCGACGCCCTGGTCTCCATCGCCCGCGACAGCATCCGACTGGATGACGGCGATATGTCCGGCACACCTGTCGTCCTCCTCGTCACCATGACGCAGGAGGCTCTCGTCACCGGGATCGGCACGGCGACCATCTTCGGAGTCGACGAACCGATCAGCGCCGCCACCGCCCGGCGCCTCGCGTGCGACGCGAAGATCATCCCCGTCGTCCTCGGCGGGGAGTCCCAGCCGCTCGACCTCGGGCAGGGCCGGCGGCTCTTCAGCGAAGCTCAGCGCTACGCGATGGCCGTGCGGGACGGCGGATGCGGCTGGGGGACGTGCAACGTGCCGCCCTCCCAGTGCGAAGCGGCCCACATCGAGAGCTGGGATCAGGCAGGCAGGCCGCACGGGCCGACCGACATCAGCAACGGCCTGTTGTTCTGCAAGTTCCACCATCGGATCTTCGACAACGAGGGCTGGGCCGTCCGGTTCGAGGCTGGCATCCCGTACCTGATCCCGCCGCCGTGGGTCGACCCCGACCAGAGGCCTCGACGAGCCGGACGGCTGCCCGGACCACCCGGCGGCTGACCTGGATCGTTCACCGGCGAGCGCCGCCCAGCCGGATCACTTCCCGCTCGTGCCGACCTTCGGCACGTCCCCGCACGTCGAGGTCATCGCCAGCTTCACCTGAGGATCGCCTTCGGGCAGACCCGACGCGATGTCGAACGAAGACTCGTTTCGGGCGCTCGTGCCGCCATCCAGCGGATGCACGATTGTGCCCGTGATCGTGTAGGTGCCGTCCGCCTGCCGCGCGGCCAGAACCCCCGCCAGCAGCGGACCGCCGTTCTCGTCCGTGCACTTCACACCGGTGCCCGCATCCGAGAAGCCGTTCAGCCCGAACGTGTACGGCTGCCCCTGCTCGTTCAGGGTGACGACGAAGCCGCAGTCGAGGAAGGCGTGCAGCGTCGCCGTCCGGCCGTCGTCGAGCACGGTCACGATGGCGCTCTGCCGCTTCGAGGTCCAGCCGCTGTGCACGCCCGGGCCGGCGAGGTCATCCTTCAGCGTGATCACGGCGCCGGAGGCGGTGCGGATGCCGTACTGGAAGCCCGCTCCGTCGACGCCCTCCTCCGTGTAGAACTCCTCGTCCGGTCGGCCGTCCCCGTCCACATCCTCGATGGACGCGATGTCGGCGTCGGAGGGCACCGACGCGTCGTTCGGTGGGCACCCCTGCTCGGCCGGCGACGCCGAGGGAGTGGGCGTCGGCGTCGGCGCTGCCGAGGCGGAGGGCGGCGGAGCGCTCGTCCCCGATCCTGCCGGCTGGCCGCCGCAGCCGACCAGGCCGAGGGTGCCCGCTGTGATCAGCACGGCGGCCGCGAGCCGGCTCCCACGTCGATGCATGACGCGCCCCTCTCTGCCATGCGGCCGCATCAGCCTGCGTGCCGTCGGCGATGACGCGACGCTACCCCTCGCGGGTCGCCGAGTCCCTACCCCTGTTCCTCGTGCCGGCCGGCGGTTCCTCAGCGCAGCGGGGCCGGCTTCACCCGCACCGGCGCGATGCCGCGGACGATCACCACCGCGGTGAGCGAGCCCGCGGCCATGATGGCGGCGAGCACCACGATCTGGAATCGCCCCGCCTCCAGTGGCGAGATGCCGCCGAAGATCGCGCCGACGAAGGCACCAGGAAGCGTCACGAGCCCCGTGGTCTTCGTCTGGTCGGTCGACGGGATCAGCGCCGAGTACACGGCTCGGCGCGCCAGGTCCAGCGTCGACTGACGAGGCGTCGCACCGAGGGCGAGCCAGCCCTCGACCTGCTCCCACTGCTCCCCCACCGACTCGGTGAAGCGGCGCCCGGCGAGCGTGGCGATCGACATCGAGTTGCCGATCACGATGCCGCCGATGGCGAGCGCAAAGCGCGGCGTGAAGGCGATGGCTCCCGTCACGAACACGATGAGCAGCGTGAGGGCCACCCCGGCCGCCATCCCGAAGGCGACGATCCCGAACAGGTGGGCCGTCCCTCCCAGCCGTCGGGTCGCAGTGAGCGCCGCGACCGTGAACATCACGAGCAGGGCGATCGCGACCCAGATCGGACTCGTGATGACGCCGGCGAGGATCAGGCTGATGGCGGCGAGCTGGACCGCGCCGCGGAGGATCGCGAGGGCGGGTGCGAAGCGGCCGGGGACACCGGAGAGCGCGAGCACCCCGATCGTCGCCGCCATCAGGACCGCGACGCCCACCAGGGTGGGGGCGAACGCGATCAGCGACGGCATCCCGTCAGCGTACGGGCGCGCGCATCCGCTACGGCGACCTGGCGCCGTCGTCGCCTCCCGCGCCGGTGCGTGCGATCGGGGCGGCACGCCCGGTGAAGTGCGCCATCGAGGTGTTGATGCCGAGGAGGTCGGCGACGGCATCGAAGACGGGCGCCGGGAGCACCCGCAGCACGGGGACCAGCCGCACCAGCGGCGGGAGCAGCAGGCGAGCGCGGCCCGACTCGATCCCGTCCAGCACCTGCCGGGCGACGCGCTTCGGATCGAGGATCGGCAGCAGAAGGGGAAGCGGGAGCGGACCCCTCGAACATGCCCGTGTCGATGTAGTACGGGCACACGACCAGCGTCCGGACGCCGCGGCCCGAGCCGCGGAGCTCCGCCCGCAGCGACTCGTCGAAGCCGACGGCGGCGTGCTTGCTCGCCGCGTAGTCGGTCTGCCGGGCGACGCCGATGAGGCCGGCGGCGCTCGCCACCGTCACGACGGTGCCGCGCCGGCGGGTCAGCATGCCGGGCAGGAAGGCCCGGGTCACCCAGTAGAGGGCGAGGACGTTGACGTCGAACGTCCGCTGGATCTGGTCCTCGGACGCCTCCAGCAGCGGCTTCCCCGTCACCACGCCCGCGTTGTTGACCAGCACGTCGACGCGGTCGACGGCGGCGAGGGTCGCGGCCGCAGCCTCGCGCACCTGGTCCCGGTCCGCGACGTTCACCCTGAAGGCGTGCGCGGTGCCGCCGAGCGAGCGGATGCGATCGCGGACGCGGGTTCCTGCCGCCTCATCCAGGTCCCAGAGAACGACGCGCGCGCCGCGCCGGCCGCACCGAGCGCCATCAGCCGGCCGATGCCGCTGCCGCCACCGGTGACGAGGACCGTGCTGCCGGAGAGTGCCGTTCCACCCATGACCGCTCCCCTACTCGAGGAACGGCAGGCGGCGGAGCACCTTCACCGCGGCGGTCATGCCCCGCGCGTACCGCTCGTTGGACAGGCCGCCGAATGGCTCGAGCGGCAGCAGCCGCTGCACGGCGACGGTCTGGGGGTCGGTGTACTTGAGGATGCCCTCGCGCCCGTGCCGCCGCCCCATCCCGGAGTCCTTGACTCCGCCCATCGGGGCATCGTGCGACGCCCATGCGGCGGAGTAGCCCTCGTTGACGTTGACGGTGCCGACGCGGAGGGCCGCCGCGACCCGCTTGCCATGGGCGGCGGTCGACCAGACGCTCGCGTTGAGGCCGTAGGAGGAGTCGTTCGCGCGGGCGATGGCCTCCGCCTCGTCCCGCACCCGGTACAGCGCGACCACCGGCCCGAAGGTTTCGTCGCGGCCGAGCGTCATGTCGTCGGTCACGCCGTCGAGCACGGTCGGCTCGAAGAACAGCGGGCCGAGATCCGGCCGTGCCTTGCCGCCCGCGAGCACCCGCGCGCCCTTCGCCACGGCATCAGCGGTGTGGCGGGTGACCGTGTCGACCTGCTGAGTGCTGACGAGCGACCCCATCTCGGCGTCCCAGGTCAGGCCTGAGGCGAGCCGGAGGAGCGAACCCGCTCGAGGAACGCCGGCACGAACCGGTCGTAGATCGCATCCACGACGTAGATCCGCTCGATGCTGATGCACAGCTGACCCGAGTTCGCGAAGCACGCGTGCACGACGCCGTCCACCGCGCGCCGGACGTCGGCGTCCTCGAGCACGAGCAGCGGGTTCTTGCCGCCGAGCTCGGCGGAGAAGCCGATGAGGCGCCGGCCGCACTGCTCCGCGAGGAGCCGACCGGTCGCGGTGGAGCCGGTGAACATCAGGTAGTCGACGCTGTCGATCAGCGGCCCACCGAGTTCCGCGCCGGGGCCGCAGACGACGCGGAAGAGGCCCCGTGGCAGGCCCGCCTCGTAGAGCAGCTCGACGGCGGCCAGCGCGGTGAACGGGGTCTGCGAGTCGGGCTTCAGCACGATCCCGTTCCCGGCGAGCAGCGCAGGAACCGCGTCCGAGACGGCCAGGGTGAGCGGGTAGTTCCAGGGGCTGATCACGCCCACCACGCCCTTGGGCCGGTGGTGCTCGACGGTCTGGGTGAGCACGGGGATGGCGCCCTGGCGCCGGCGGGGCCGGAGGTGGCGCCCAGCGCTCCGCGCGTAGTGCCGAGCCGTGAGGGCCGCGTCTTCGAGCTCCTCGAACGCGTCGATCCGCGCCTTGCCGGTCTCCAGCTGCATGATGTCGAGCACCTGCTCCTGGCGCTCCAGCAGCAGGTCGTGGAAGCGCAGGAACACGGCGGACCGCTCGCGCAGCGGACGAGCCGCCCAGTCGGCCTGCGCCGCGCGGGCTCCGCGCACCGCGTCGCGCACATCGTCGGGGGCGGAGATGGGCAGGTCGGCGAGTGCCGACCCGTCGAAGGGGCGGTGGAGGTCCGCCGCGGACGGCCGGGTGCCGCCGAGATCAGACCGGCGAGGCGGGCGGCGACGGGTGCGGCGAGCGAGCCGCGCGGGTCGAGCGGGAGAAGCACCGGGGATGCGACGGCGGTGTCGGCCATGGCCTCACGCTACCCGGCCCGCCCGGCGTGCGCCGACCCGGGCGCGTTCGCCCTTCGCCCCTTCACTTCGCGGTGGCAGACAGGAGAATGAGGGCGACGCAGCCGTCCGCAGCAAGGAGCAGCATGAGCACGAACCCTGAGGGCAGCCCTCGCGCGGGCGGCATCGCGGCCGCGGTGGTCGGTGTCCTGGTGGTCGCCGTATCCGCGGCGACGCTGTTCTTCGCGACGAGCCTCGCTCCGAGCGGCGACGCCCAGCCCGCCGGTGAGGGCGTCGCCCCCGGTGAGCCCACGCCGGGCGACACCAGCGGTGGGGCGGCGGGAGGGAACGGAATCGACCTCGCCCCACCCGAGAAGGTGAACGGCTGCGGCGGGCCGCTCGCCGAGCTGGCACCGGTCGAGTCCGGACTCGTCGCCACCCCGCACTTCCCCGGCGCGGCACCGGCGGACGGCGGCGAGGTCGCCGGCACCGTCACCCTCACCAACACCGGAACCGCGCGTGCCGTGGGCTGGACGGGGGCCCGCCCAGCAGTCACCGTCTCCGAGAACGGCACCACGGTGTGGCACTCGAACGGTCCGGTCATCCAGCTGGCGTTGGAGATCGACCTCGACCCGGGCGAGTCGATGGAACTGCCCGCGACCCTCCGGACGGTGCGCTGCGACTCGGTGGACGAGGAGTCCGAGGCATTCCGGGAGGGCCTCCCGCCGCTCACCGCCGGCACCTACGGGATCTCGGCGATCGTGCCGTTCACCCCGGACGGCGGTGGTGCTGTCCAGTACGCGGGCGGTCCGCTCACCTCCATCACGCTGCAGTGAGCGAGCGGACCGCCGCGCCGCGCTCCTACTCGGCGTCGACCGGCATCGCGAACTGGGCCTCGTAGAGGCGCGCGTACGCGCCGCCTGCGGCGAGCAGCTCCTCGTGGGTGCCCTGCTCGACGATGCTGCCCTGCTCCATCACGAGGATGAGGTCCGCGTCCCGGATCGTGGAGAGGCGGTGCGCGATCACGAAGCTCGTGCGCCCCTTCCGCAGCGCACCCATCGCCTGCTGGACGAGGACCTCCGTCCGGGTGTCCACCGAGCTGGTCGCCTCGTCGAGGATGAGCACGGTCGGGCGCGACAGGAACGCCCGCGCGATCGTGATCAGCTGCTTCTCCCCCGCGCTGATGTTCGACGCCTCGTCGTCGAGCACGGTGTCGTAGCCGTCCGGCAGGGCGTGCACGAACCGGTCGACGTAGCTGGCGCGGGCGACCTCGAGGATCTCCTCCTCGGTCGCGCCCGGACGGGCGTAGGCGATGTTGTCGCGGATGGTGCCGCCGAAGAGCCAGGTGTCCTGCAGCACCATGCCGAGCCGGGAGCGGAGGTCGGCCCGCGTCATCGACGCGATGTCGACGCCGTCTAGCGTGATCCGCCCGGACTGCACCTCGTAGAACCGCATCATGAGGTTCACGAGCGTGGTCTTGCCTGCGCCCGTGGGACCCACGATTGCGACCGTCTGCCCCGGCTCGGCGAGCAGCGACAGGTCGTCGATGAGCGGCTTGTCCTCCTCGTAGCGGAACGAGACGTGCTCGAAGGCGAGGCGCCCCTTGGTGCCGGTCGGCGACTGGGCGGGGACCGGATCGGGCGACTGCTCCTCGGCGTCCAGGAGCTCGAACACGCGCTCGGCGCTCGCGACCCCCGACTGCAGGAGGTTGGCCATCGACCCCAGCTGGCTGAGGGGCTGGGTGAACTGGCGGGAGTACTGGATGAACGCCTGCACGTCGCCGAGGCGCATGCTGCCGTTCGCGACCATCAGCCCGCCGACGACCGCGATGACGACGTAAACGAGGTTCCCGACGAACATCATCGAAGGCATGATGATGCCGCTGATGAACTGGGCGCCGAAGCCGGCGTCGTAGAGGTCGTCGTTCTTCTTCGCGAACCGTCGCTCCACCTCGCGCTGGCGCCCGAACACCTTGACCAGGGAGTGGCCCGTGAAGGCCTCCTCGATCTCCGCGTTGAGGGCGCCGGTGTGCGTCCACTGCGCCACGAACAGCTTCTGCGACCGCTTGCCGATCGCCGCCGTGATGACCGCGGTGAGCGGGATGGTGATGAGCGCGATCACCGCGAGCAGCGGGGAGATCACGAACATCATGACGAGCACGCCGATCACCGTCAGCAGCGATGTGATGAGCTGGCTGAGGGTCTGCTGCAGGCTCTGCGACACGTTGTCGATGTCGTTCGTGACCCGGCTCAGCAGCTCGCCGCGCTGCATCCTGTCGACGTAGCCGAGCGGCAGCCGGTTGAGCTTCGCCTCGACTTCCTCGCGCATCCGGAAGACCGTGCGCTGCACGACGCCGTTGAGCACGTAGCCCTGAAGCCACATGAACAGCGACGCGACGACGTAGAGGGCGAGCGTGATCAGCAGCACCGTGCCCAGCGCGCCGAAGTCGATGCCCTCCCCGGGCCTGAGGTTCATGTCCTGCAGCAGGTCGGCCCGGTCGTTCTGGCCGTCGGCGCGGAGGCCCTGGAGGATCTGCGCCTTCGTCGCCCCGGCAGGGAGGAGCGCGAGATCAGGCCGTCGAAGATGATGTTCGTCGCCTCGCCGAGCAGCTTGGGGCCGATGACGGAGAGCGTGACGCTCACGACGCCGAGCAGCACCACGAGTGCCACGAGGCCGCGCTCGGGGCGCAGCCGGCCGAGCACGCGCTTGGCCGAGGGGCCGAACTGCATCGGCTTCTGCACCGGCGCCATCATCCCGGCGAAGGGGCCGCCACCGCCCGGTCCGCGTCCCATCGGACGTCCGGGTGCCCTGGTCTGGCTCATGCCGCCTCCTCCGCGCTCAGCTGGCTGTCGACGATCTCGACGTAGGTGGGTGAGGTCTCGAGGAGCTCCTCGTGGGTCCCCCGCGCGACGATCTCGCCATGGTCGAGGACGAGGATCTGGTCGGCCCCGAGGATGGTCGACACGCGCTGGGCGACCACGAGCACCGCCGCGTCGCCGACCTCACTGGCGAGCGCGCGTCTCAGCCGGGCGTCCGTCGCCGTGTCGAGGGCCGAGAAGGAGTCGTCGAAGACGTAGATCTCGGGGCGCTTCACGAGGGCCCGAGCGATGGCGAGCCGCTGACGCTGGCCGCCGGACACGTTGGTGCCGCCCTGCGAGATGGGGGCCTCGAGGCCCTCGGGGAGCTCCTCCACGAAGTCCCGCGCCTGGGCGACGGTGAGCGCCTCCCAGAGCTCCTCTTCGGTCGCATCCGGCTTGCCGTAGCGGAGGTTGCTCGCGATCGTTCCCGAGAACAGGTAGGGGCGCTGCGGGACCAGGCCGATGCGCGCCCACAGCGCGTCGGGATCCAGGTCGCGGACATCCACGCCGTCGACGAGCACGGCTCCCCCGGTCACGTCGAAGAGCCGGGGCACGAGGTTCACGAGAGTCGTCTTGCCGGCGCCCGTGCTGCCGATGATCGCCGTCGTCGTGCCGGCCCGCAGGTCGAACGAGAGGTTGCGGAGAACGGGTGCCTCGGCGCCCGGGTAGGAGAAGGTGACGTCGCGGAACTGCAGCGAGCCCGAGAGCGGGACGTCGGAGACCGGCCGCAGCGGCACGACGACGCTCGACTCGGTGCCGAGCACCTCGCCGATCCGGTCCGCGGAGACTGCGGCGCGCGGGATCAGCATCGCCATGAAGGTGGCCATCATGATCGCCATGAGGATCTGGATGAGGTAGCTGAGGAACGCGGTCAGCGCGCCGACCTGCATGGAGCCGTCCTCGATGCGGAACGCCCCGAACCAGAGCACGCCGACACTCGTGACGTTGAGCACCAGCATGACGACGGGGAACACGATCGCGAACAGCCGGCCCGCCTGGAGGGCGGTCTGCGTCACGTCGGTGTTCGCCTGGCCGAAGCGGCGCACCTCCTCCGGCTCCCGGACGAAGGCGCGCACCACCCGCAGGCCGGTGAGCTGCTCCCGCAGCACGCGATTCACGGTGTCGATGCGGCCCTGCATGAGCCGGAACAGCGGCACCATGCGGGAGACGATGCCGCCGACGACGAGCAGCATCACGGGGATGGCGACCGCCATCAGCCAGGACAGCTGCACGTCCTGCTGGAGCGCGAGGATGACCCCGCCGATCGCGAGGATGGGCGCGGAGACGAGGAGCGTGCACGTCATGAGCACGAGCATCTGCGTCTGCTGGACGTCGTTGGTCGTGCGGGTGATCAGGCTGGGCGCTCCGAAACGCGAGACCTCGCGCTCGGAGAACGCGCCGACCTGCGAGAAGATCGCGGTCCGCAGGTCGCGGCCGAAGCCCATCGACGCGCGGGCCCCGAAGTAGACGGCGGCGATGGCGCAGGCGACCTGGACCAGCGTGATGCCGAGCATGAGCACGCCGACCTGAAGGATGTAGCCGGTGTCCCCCTTCGCCACACCGTTGTCGATGATGTCGGCATTGAGGGTCGGCAGGTAGAGCGACGCGATCGACTGCGCCAGCTGGAAGACGATCACGCCGACGAGCAGCGCCCAGTGCGGGCGCAGGAATCGGGCGAGGATGCGGATCAGCACGAGTGCTCCTCTTCTGCCGGCGCCGCGGATCGGGGGACGCCGGCGAGGCCGGTGGTGAGGAAGGAGGCGAGTTCGGCGGTCGTGAACTCGGTGCCGTCATTGAGCTGCGGCAGGGACGAGGCGAACGCGACCAGCCGGATGAGGTGCGCCGTGCGGTCCGGCGGCCAGTTGAGCTGGTCGAGATCGGGCTTCAGCACCTCGGCGATGATCGAGGCGAACTCGAGGCGCGCCTCGAGCTGGGTGGGGCGCTCGAACTGCGGCCCCACCGCCGACATGATGCCGAAGATGCCGAAGAAGCGGGCCCGCATCTGGAAGACGATGTCGTTGAGCTTCTGCTCGAGGGAGAGCTCGGGATCGATGGCCCGCAGTCCGCGCCGCATCGGCTCCGGATCGAGGAACTTCTCGATCGCCGCCCGGATCAGCGACTCCTTGTCGCCGAAGGCGCGGAAGATCGTGCCCTCGGCGATGCCCGCCTCCTCCGCGATCTGCCGGGTCGTGACGTCCCGCCCGTGCTTCATGAGGAGCGGGATCGCCGCCTCGAGGATGGCGGCGCGGCGATCCTCCGGCGGGAGGGGTCGGGCGCGGGACGGCTCGGTCTCGGAGTCGGGGAGCACAGGAGGCGGCACAGCGACGACCCTAGCGGAGTGAGTGCTCACTCACTAGTACTCCCGGGTCGTTTCGCCCAGAGCAGACACGAAGCGCCGCCGGGCGGAGGCCCGGCGGCGCGTGCGTGCGGAGAAGGGGTCAGGCTGCTGCCCGATAGGTCGCCGCGAGCGGGCAGTCGAACGGGTCGGCCGACTTGATCCCCACCTTGTGGATGTAGCGGACGACGATGCCGTACGACCGCAGAAGGGTCGTCTCCGTGTAGGGGATGCCGAGCTTCTCGCAGTACGCGATGACGATCGGCCGCGCCTTGACGAGGTTGACGCTCGGCATGTTCGGGAAGAGGTGGTGCTCCACCTGGTAGTTCAGTCCGCCGAGTGCCGTCGGGATGACCCAGCGGCCGCTGACGTTGCGGGAGGTCAGCACCTGGCGGCGGAGATAGTCCACGCGCTCGCCCTCGCCGATGATCGGCATCCCCTTGTGGTTGGGGGCGAAGCTGCCAGCCATGTAGAGGCCGAAGGCGAACAGCTGGACGAGCCAGAACACGCCGCCGAGGACGGGACCCAGGGCGAGGAAGACGAGGACCGGGAAGCCGATGAGGCGGACGGCGAGCAGGGCCATCTCGACGAAGCGGTGCTTGACCGGCTCGGCGCCGGCGACCGACTTGATGGCGTTGACGTGCAGGTCGATTCCCGCGAGCAGCAGCACCGGGAAGAAGAAGTAGCCCTGCTTCGAGGTCAGCCACCCGGCCGCGCCCGTGCGGGCGGCGGCATCCTCGACCGTGAATGCGATCGCGCCGGGCTTGATGTCGCCGTCCTTGCCGACCGTGTTCGGGTTGGCGTGGTGCTTGGAGTGCTTGTTCATCCACCAGCCGTAGCTGAGCCCGACGAACAGGTTCCCCACGACCCGGGAGAACCATTCATTGCGCTTGCCGGACTCGAACACCTGGCGGTGCGCGCTGTCGTGGGCGAGGAACGCGATCTGCGTGAAGACGACGGAGAAGTACACGGCCACGAGCAGCTGCCACCAGGTCTGACCCAGCGTGAAGAGCAGGACGAAGCCGAGCCCCAGTGCCAGGGCGAGCGCCGCACAGCGCATCACGTACCAGCCGGGCCGGCGCTCGAGCAGCCCCGCGGCCTTGATCTCGTTGGCGAGGGCGGTGTAGTCGCTGGCATGCGCGGTCTGGGCGCTGCCCGCCTTCACCCGTCGGGGCTGTGTGGTGCGGAAAGCTCCGGGGGCGAGTGTCGAGGTCATAGCGTTCACGCTACGTACCGCCCCGGAGCGGGGCGTCCCCCTGGGGAGCGGTTCGGGATGCTACCCCGGTAGGGGGCCCTTGCGGAAGAGGCGTCGGACCGCGATTATCTCGGCGGATTCGCGACGACGAGCCCGCTCTCGTACGCCGCGACCACGGCCTGTGCACGGTCGCGCACCCCCAGCTTGCCGAGCACGCGGCTGACGTGCGTCTTCACCGTCTGCTCGGCGATGAACAGCTCCCTGGCGATCTCGTTGTTCGTGAGACCGCGCGCGATCTGGACCAGCACCTCCCGCTCCCGGTCGGTGAGGCCCCCGAGCTCCGGTACGGCCGTCCGGCGCGGCGCCGGCTCGGACGCGAAGCGCTCGATCATCCGGCGGGTCACGCTGGGGGCGAGGAGTGCCTCCCCCGCCGCCACGACGCGCACGGCGTTGACCAGCTCGGCGGGCAGCGCGTCCTTCAGCAGGAACCCGCTCGCGCCGGCGCGGATCGCGTCGAAGACGTACTCGTCGATGTCGAAGGTCGTCAGCATGACGACCCGGACATGGCTGTCCGCCGCGACGATCCGCCGCGTCGCCTCGATGCCGTCCATCACGGGCATGCGCACGTCCATCAGGACCACGTCGACGCCCGAGTCGAGGACCATCGCGACGGCCTCCTCGCCGTTCCTGGCCTCGCCGGTCACCTCGATGTCCTGCTGGGCGCCGAGCAGCGCGGCGAAGCCCGCCCGCACCATGGCCTGGTCATCGGCGATCGCCACCCGGATGGTCACTGATCGGCCCTCGTCCCTGCTCCGCGGATGGGCAGGACGGCTCGGACCGCGAAGCCGCCGTCCGGCGTCTCCCCCGCCTCCAGGGTGCCACCCACACCGATCGCGCGCTCCCTCATCCCGACGAGCCCGAGGCGCGTCCCGCTCGTCGGGCGGGCGGAGACTGCGGGAGTGTTGCGGATGTCGAGCCGCAGCACGTCGTCCTCCAGCAGGCAGACCACGGTCACCGTGGACGCGGCGGCGTGACGCACGGCGTTCGTGAGGGCCTCCTGCACCACCCGATACGCGGTGAGGGCGACGACCTCGGACACCTCGGCCGCGTCGCCGGGACCTCCGGTCGTCAGGGTCACGCGCAGCCCTGCCCGCTGAGCCTGGGCGACGAGCTCCGGGATGTCGCCGAGACCGGGCTGAGGGGCGAGCTCCCCCGCGGCGTCGTCGGGGCGGAGGACGCCGAGGAGGCTCCGCATCTCGCTGAGGGCCTGGCGGGACGAGGTGGCGATCTCCTCGAACTCCTCGATCGCCCCCTCGTTGAGCGATGGGTTGCGATATCGCGCGGTGCTCGCCTGGATGTTGATGAGGGACATGCTGTGGGCGACCACGTCGTGCAGCTCCCGGGCGATGCGAGCCCGGTCCTCGGCGAGCAGGCGGCGCGAGACCTCCTCGGCGCTCGCCTGCCGCTCCCGCAGCAGCTGGTCTCGGATCTCCCGCCACTGGCCGAGGACGATCGCGAGCACGAGCGCGCCGCCGGAGATCGAGACGAAGATCACCAGGTTCTGCGACGCCGCATCCGTGTCCTCCGGATGGGTCGCGACGACCGCGGCCGTCGACGTGACCACGGCCGCCGCCCAGCCGCCGACCGCGAACGGCCACCGCGCGCGCAGGGCGACCACGAACACGAGGAGCGTGTGGGTGATGAGCATGACGGGCCACCACGGCCACGGACCCGACGAGAGGTGGCCCCCAGCAGCTGCAGGGAGAGGCTCGCGGCAACGCCGAGGGCCGAGGCCAGGACCGGACGGACCACCGCGAGGGGCAGCGACCCCGCATGCACGAGGACGAGCCCGAAGGCGACGACGAGTGGCAGCCCGTAGCGGAGGACCGCGACCGGCGTCTCGACGGAGAGCTGGGTGATCGCGGCCAGGATCGCGAGCACGACCATCGCGGCCGTGACGTCCAGGCGGCCGGCGAGGCGGAAGAGGGGTGCTAGGCGCACGCGCAGGCGCGCCGTCCCGGGCTCTCGCACCGTCCCTCCTCATCGCGTGGACTGGTCCCCGCCTGGTTTCACCCGGGAGCCTACCCGCAGCAGGCGGGGACGGCGAAGGCCGCCGACTCGGTGAGAGTGGCGGCCTTCGCTGTGGGGTAGCCGGCGCTGCCGGGCTTGGGTGTCCGCGCCTCCCGAGGGAGGCTGCCCCGCTAGGAGGCGGAGACGGACGAGTCCTGAGCGGCCTTCGCGGCGGCGTAGCGCTCACGGACGTCGTCCATGTCGAGCGCCTTCACCTGGCCGATGAGGTCCTCGAGCGCGTTGCCGGGGATCGCGCCGGGCTGACCGAAGACGGGGATGCCGTCGCGGTAGACGATGAGGGTCGGGATGGAGCGGATGCCGTACTCGGCGGAGAGCTCCTGCTCGGCATCGGTGTCGACCTTCGCGAAGGTCACATCGGGGTGCGTCTCGCTCGCCTTCTCGAAGATCGGGGCGAACTGACGACAGGGACCGCACCAGGCGGCCCAGAAGTCGATGAGGACGATGCCGTCGGCAACGGTCTCGTCGTGCGTCTGCTTGGTGAGTGTGGTCGTGGCCATATCCCCCTCAACAGCAGGGCGGCCCTTCCCATTCCCGCCCTGTTCGGAGCCGGAATAGGCTCGGGTCGCCCGCATGCGGAGGGCCGGATCGAAGGGGATGCGATGGCGCAGCGAGTGGCTCTGGTCACGGGCGCGGCTCGAGGGATCGGCGCCGCCATCGCGGCCCGGCTCGCCGCGGACGGCATGGCGGTCGCCGCCGTCGACCTGGAGGAGGCGGCGACGGCCGGAACCGTGGACGCGATCCGGCGCGCGGGCGGCCGGGCCCTCGGCATCGGGGCGGACGTCGCCGACGCGGCCGCCGTGGAGGACGCGGTGCGGCGCACCGCGGAGGAGCTGGGCGCGCCGACCGTCCTCGTCAACAACGCCGGCATCCTCCGGGACAACCTGCTGTTCCGGATGACCGAGGACGACTGGGACGCGGTGGTGCGGGTGCACCTTCGCGGCGCCTTCCTCATGAGCCGTGCCGTGCAGCGGCATCAGGTGGAGGCGGGGTGGGGCCGCATCGTCAGCCTCTCGAGCACCTCGGCGCTCGGCAACCGGGGGCAGGCGAACTACGCGGCGGCGAAGGCGGGCCTGCAGGGCTTCACGAAGACCCTCGCCATCGAGCTCGGGCGATTCGGCGTGACGGCCAACGCGATCGCGCCCGGGTTCATCGCCACCGACATGCTGCGCGCCGCGGCGGACCGTCTGGGCATGCCGTTCGAGGACTACCTCGCGGCGGCCGCCCGGGAGATCCCGGTAGGCCGCGTGGGGCAGCCCGAGGACATCGCGGCCGTGGCGTCCTTCCTGTGCTCGGAGGAGGCGTCCTTCGTCTCGGGCCAGGTCCTCTACGTCGCCGGCGGCCCGAAGGCCTGACGAGTGCGTTCCGGCTCGAAAGGTACGGCGCAGCGCACCATCCGAGCCGGAACGTGCTCGATCAGCGGAGGCGTTCGAGGATCAGCGCCATCCCCTGGCCGCCGCCCACGCACATCGTCTCGAGGGCGAACTGGGCGTCCCGCTGCCGGAGTCCGTTGAGCAGGGTGGCCGTGATCCGTGCGCCCGTCATGCCGAAGGGGTGGCCGAGCGCGATCGCGCCGCCGTGCACGTTGAGACGGTCGTACTCGACCCCCAGCTCGCGCGCGGACGGGATCACCTGGGCGGCGAAGGCCTCGTTGAGCTCGACGAGGTCCATGTCATCCATCGTCATCCCGGCCCGGGCGAGCGCCTGCCGGGACGCCTCCACGGGACCGAGGCCCATGATCTCGGGCGACAGGGCGCTGACGCCCGTCGCGACGATCCGGGCGAGGGGCTCGATGCCGAGCTCGCGTGCGCGGGTGTCGCTCATCACGACGAGGGCGGCGGCACCGTCGTTGAGCGGGCAGGCGTTCCCCGCCGTGACCGTGCCGTCCGGGCGGAACACCGGGGAGAGCCCGGCGAGCGTCTCGGCCGTCACCCCGGCCCGCGGGCTGTCGTCCCGGTCGACGATGGAGCCGTCGGGCAGCGTCACCGGCGTGATCTCGCGCGCGAAGAAGCCGGACGCGATCGCCCTCTCCGCCCGGTTCTGGCTGAGCGCCGCGTACTCGTCCTGCTCCGCGCGGCTGATGCCGTGCAGTCCGGCGACGTTCTCGGCGGTCTGACCCATCGCGATGTACGCGTCCGGCAGCAGCCCCTCCTCCCGCGGGTCGGTCCAGGGGGCACCCCCGTGCCCGACCGCGCGGCGCTGCGAGCCCGGGCCTCGTCGAAGCGCGGATTGAGGTAGGCCTGCGGCTCGCCCGGCAGGTAGTCGCTGGACCCGCGCCAGGTGGAGCTGACCGACTCCACACCGGCGGACACGAACACGTCGCCCTCCCCGCCTTGATGGCGTGGAACGCCATGCGGGTGGTCTGCACGCTGGAGGCGCAGTAGCGGGTGACCGTCGCGCCCGGCACCCCGTCGAGCCCGAGGCCGACGGCCACGATGCGGGCCATGTTCATGCCCTGCTCGCCGCCTGGCATGCCGCAGCCGAGGAGGATGTCGTCGAGGTCGGCGGGATCGAGTTCCGGCACCTGGGCGAGTGCTGCGCGCACGATCCCGGTGGCGAGGTCGTCGGGCCGCACCTCGCGGAGCGAGCCCTTGACCGCCCGCCCGATCGGGGTGCGTGCGGCGGCGACGAGAACGGCGTCCGGCATGGGAGCTCCTCGGGGTCGGATCGGATCGGATCGGTGGACGGGTCAGGCGAAGGCGGCGTGGCCGGTGATCGCCCGGCCGACGAGCAGGGTGTTCATCTCCCGGGTGCCCTCGTAGGAGTAGATGGCCTCGGCGTCGGCGAAGAACCGCGCGACGCCGTGCTCGAGCACGATGCCGTTGCCGCCGAGCACCTCGCGAGCCCAGCCGACCGTCTCGCGCATGCGCGACGTCGCGTAGGCCTTCGCGAGCGCCGAGTGCTCGTCGCGCTGGGCGCCCTCGTCGTGCAACTGCGACACGCGCACGCACAGGGCGATGCTCGCGGTGATGTTGCCCAGGCACCGGACGAGGAGGTCCTGCACGAGCTGGTGCGACCCGATCGGCTCCCCGAACTGGACCCGCTCCCCGCATAGCGGACCGCGGCCTCGTAGGCGCCGATCGCGACGCCGATGGCCTGCCAGGCGACGTCCGCGCGCGTGAGCCGCAGGATCGTGGCGACATCCCGGAAGGAGTCGATCCGCTGCAGCCGCCGAGCCTCCGGGATGACCACGTCGTTCAGCGTGATGTCGGCGTTCTGGACGCTCCGCAGACTGACCTTGTTCTCGATCCTCGTCGCGGCGAAGCCCGGCGTCCCCTTCTCGACGAGGAAGCCCTTCACCTGGCCGTCGGCGACGTCCTTCGCCCAGATCACGGTGACGTCGGCGAAGGTGGCGTTGCCGATCCACCGCTTGGCGCCGTTCAGCACCCACCCGTCGGCCGTCCGCTCCGCCGTGGTGCGGAGGCCCCGCGCCGAGTCGGAGCCGGAGAGGGGCTCGGTGAGCCCGAAGGCGCCGACGAGTTCGCCCGTTGCGAGCCGGGGCAGCCACTCGGCCCGCTGCTCGGCGGAGCCGCCCACCCCGAGCGCGCCCATCACGAGTCCGCTCGAGATCCCGACGAACGCGCCGACTCCCGCGTCGACGCGGGACAGCTCGAGCATCAGCCACCCCCGGTAGACCGCGCTGCCGGGGAAGGCCCGCGTCTCCTCCCACAGCGTCCCGAGCACTCCGAGCCCACCGAGCGGGCGCGCCACCTGCACGGGGAACTCGGCCCGCGCCCAGAAGTCGTCGGCGAGCGGCCGCACCTCCGCCTCCAGGTAGTCGCGGAGGGCGCGGACGGCGGCATCCTCGCGCTCGGTGAGAAGCCCCTGGAAGCCGTAGAAGTCGCCGGCGAGCAGGTCATCCACAGCGGCTCCCGGTCTCCCTCGATCAGCGGTGCAGCCAGTGTAGGCACCCGCTGCTGAGCCGGGGTCGAGGGCGGGACCGACGCCCCTCACCGTCCCGCGGGGCCCGGCGTACCATCCGCGCAAATGCATCGAAAGGACGAGACAGATGCTCAAGCAGATGCACGCGGTGCTGCCCGCCGCCGACCTGGCGCGCGCCCGCAAGTACTACCACGACGTGCTCGGCATGGACGCGGCCGAGGAGCACGAGCAGGGCCAGCTCCTGACCTACTACGTCGACGGCTCCGCCTTCGACATCTACCAGACCGAGAACGCGGGCACCGCGAAGAACACCCAGCTGTGCTTCGGCACCGACGACCTCGACGCGGAGATGCGGACGATGCGCGAGCGCGGGGTCGTCTTCGAGGAGTTCGAGATCCCGGGCGTCATGAAGACCGAGAACGGCGTCGTGACCGACGAGGAGTCCCGGACGGCATGGTTCCGCGACAGCGAGGGCAACTTCCTCTGCGTGACCCAGCGCCTCGACGCCGGCATGCGCAGCGGTGACCGCTCGCCGACCGACGCCCAGATGGGCGGCGGGATGTGAGCAGCCGCCGCGGCGCGGCTACTTCTTGCGGCGCTCCCGCACCCGCATGTTGAGGACGATCGGCGTGCCCTCGAAGCCGTAGATCTCCCGCAGCCGGCGGGAGATGAAGCGCCGGTAGCCGGGGTCGAGGAAGCCGGTCGTGAACAGGACGAAGGTCGGCGGGCGCGTCGCGGCCTGCGTCCCGAACAGGATGCGCGGCTGACGTCCGCCGCGCACCGGGTGCGGATGGGCCGCCACGAGCTCGGCGAGGAACGCGTTGAACTTGCCCGTGCCGATGCGGGTGTCCCAGCTGGCCAGAGCGAGCTCCAGGGCGGGCACGAGCTTCTCGAGGTGCCGTCCGGTGCGCGCGGAGATGTTGACGCGCGGGGCCCACGCGACATGCGCGAGGTCCTGCTCGATCTCCCGCTCCAGGTAGCGCCTCCGGTCGTCGTCCAGGAGGTCCCACTTGTTGAACGCGAGCACGAGGGCGCGGCCGGACTCGAGGACGAGGTCGATGATCCGCACGTCCTGCTCGCTGATGGGCTGGCTCACGTCGAGAAGGACGACGGCGACCTCGGCCTTCTCCAGTGCGGCGGTCGTGCGGAGCGAGGCGTAGAAGTCGGCGCCCTGCTGCAGGTGCACGCGCCGGCGGATGCCCGCGGTGTCGACGAACCGCCACACCTTGCCGCCGAGCTCGATCTGCTCGTCGACCGGGTCCCGCGTGGTGCCGGCGACCTCGTTGACGACGACGCGCTCCTCCCCCGCCGTCTTGTTGAGCAGGCTCGACTTGCCCACGTTCGGGCGTCCGATGATGGCGACCCTGCGGGGTCCGCCGACCTCCTCCTTCGCCACCGCGGAGACCTCCGGCAGCACGGTCAGCGCCGCGTCCAGCAGGTCCGCCACGCCGCGCCCGTGCAGGGCGGAGACGGGGTGCGGCTCGCCGAGGCCGAGCGACCACAGCTCGGCGATGTACGGCTCCTGGACGGCGTCGTCGACCTTGTTGGCCGCCAGCAGCACGGGCTTGCCGCTCTGCCGGAGCATCCGGACGACGCGCTCATCGCTGCTCGTCGCGCCGACCACCGCGTCGACGACGAACAGCACGGCGTCGGCGAGATCGACCGCGACCTCCGCCTGCGCGGCGACCGAGGCGTCGATGCCGCGGGCGTCGGGCTCCCAGCCGCCGGTGTCGACGAGGGTGAAGAAACGGCCGTTCCACTCGGCGCGGTAGCTGACCCGGTCGCGCGTGACGCCCGGGGTGTCCTCGACCACGGCCTCGCGGCGGCCGAGGATGCGGTTGACGAGCGCCGACTTGCCCACGTTGGGGCGGCCCACGATGGCGAGCACGGGAAGCGCTGGAAGGTAGCGGACCTCGTCCGGGTCCTCGACGGACGCGTCGAGGAGATCGATGTCCTCGTCCTCGAGCTCGTAGTCCTGCAGGCCGACTCGCAGGGAGGCGGCGCGCTGGGCCGCGAGGTCCTCATCGAGAGTGGCGAGCCGCTGCTCGAGGTCGTCGTCGCCGGCGTCGTACTCGCATTCGGTGTCGCTCATGGTCCTCAATCCTGCCCTGTTCTCGCGCGGGATCAGGACGAACGGGGTCAGGAGGGCGCAGCGGAGCGGACCAGGGCGACCATCGCGTCGACCGTCTCGTCGAAGCTGAGGTCGGTCGAGTCCAAGGTCGTGACCCCCTCGGCGGCGGTCATGAAGTCGACGACCTTCGAGTCCTTGCGGTCCCGATCGGTGACCGATCTGGCCACGTCGGCGGCGGACTGGTCGGTCAGCTCGGCCCGGCGGCGCTGGATGCGGACGCCCTCGTCCGCGGTGAGCAGCACCCGGACGGGCGCGTCGGGAGCGACCACGGTCGTGATGTCGCGCCCCTCGGCGACGATGCCGGGTCGGCCGGGGGCGTTGAGGCGCGAGCGGAAGCCCTCGTTGAGCCGGGTGCGCACCTCCGGAACGCGGGCGACCGCGCTCACGACCTTGCTGACGCGGGGCTGGCGGATGTCCTCGGTGACGTCGGTGCCGCCGATCGTCACCCGGAGGTCGTCGGGATCGGTCGAGATGCCGTCGCCCAGCTCGTCGAGGAGCGACACGATCGCGTCCTCGTCGTCGAAGTCGATCCCGCGGTCGAGGCCGAGCCAGGCGAGCGCCCGGTAGGCCGCGCCGGTGTCCAGGAACTCGTAGCCGAGGGCGCGCGCCGCGGCGCGGCTCACACTCGACTTGCCGCTGCCGGCCGGTCCGTCGACCGCGACCACGACTCTGCTCCAGCGCGTCATCCCGCGATCCTCCATCCGCGCTCGGTCAGCTCGCGCTCCAGCCGATCGCGCACCTCGGGCAGCACGGCGACCTCCACGATGCCGATCTGCGCGCCGGGCGAGTGCTCCAGCCGCAGGTCCTCGAGGTTGACCCCGACCTCCCCGATCTCTGTGAGCAGGGCGGCCAGCTGGCCGGGGCGGTCGTCGATCAGCACGACGAGCGAGGCGAAGCGGGCGTCCTGCCCGTGCTTGCCCGGAAGACGCGAGACGCCGGCGTTGCCCGCGGCGAGGACCTCGGCCACGGCCCGCCGCGCGCCCGGCCGGTGCTGCCCGCGGAGCGCCTCGACGAGCCCGGCAAGGTCGGATCCCACCGCCTCCAGCACGGGGACGACCGCGTCGGCGTTGGCCCCGAGGATCTGCACCCACAGCTCGGGGCTGCTCGCCGCGATGCGGGTGACGTCCCGCAGGCCCTGGCCCGCGATGCCGACGGCCGCGGAGGGCGCGTCGACGAGCCGGGCCGCCATGAGCGAGGCGATCAGCTGGGGAACGTGGGAGATGACGGCGACGCTCGCGTCGTGCTCCTCCGGAGAGAGGCGGACGGGCGTAGCCCCGAGGTCGAGCACGAGGTCCTCGAGCACGCGCACCTGCGCCGGGGTCGTCCGCTCGTGCGGGGTGAGCACCCACGGCCGTGCGAGGAAGAGGTCGGCGCGTGCGGAGATCGCGCCGCCGCGCTCCCGCCCTGCGAGCGGATGCGATCCGAGGTAGCGGGAGTCGTCGGCGCCCAGCGCGCGGAGAGCCTCGAGCGGCTGCTGCTTGACGCTGCCCACGTCGGTCACGAGCGCGCCCGGGTGGTGCGCGAGCACGCGCGCGACGGTCTCGGGGATCTGGTCGGGCGGCACCGCGACCACCACGAGAGCGGGCTCATCCCCCGGAGCCGGCAGGCGGCCCGCGCCGTAGTCGACGGCGAGGTCGAGGGCGGTCGGCGAGACGTCCGCGAGGAGCACGTCAACGCCCTCCGCCCGGAGGGCGAGACCGACGCTCGCGCCGAGGAGCCCGGTGCCGACGACCAGGACGGGGCCGGCGGTGCGGGCGTTCACGGTTCTTCTGCCTGCCTATCGGTCGATTCGGGCGCGCCCCGCGAGAGAGTGAGCAGCTGGCCGAGTTCTACCTTAGTGAGGTCCCGGATCTCGCCCGACGCGAGCGAGCCGAGGTGCAGTGGCCCGAACTGGCGGCGCACGAGCTCGACGACGGGGTGGCCGACGGCGTCCATCATGCGGCGGACGATGCGGTTCCGGCCGGAGTGCAGGGTCAGCTCGACCATGCTGTTCTGCCCGCCCGAGCCGGGCAGGAGGCGCGCGCGGTCGGCGGTGATCAGCCCGTCCTCGAGCTCGATGCCGGCGGTGAGCTTCGCGACCGTCCTGGGCTGCACCGTCCCGCGCACGAGGGCGATGTACGTCTTCGTCACGCCGAACGACGGATGCGCGAGCACGTGGGCGAGCTCCCCGTCGTTGGTGAGGATCAGCAGCCCCGAGGTGTCCGCGTCCAGGCGGCCCACGTTGAAGACCCGCTCCTCGAACTGCCCGGTCCAGCGGCGGAGGTCAGGCCGTCCGTGCTCGTCCCGCAGGGAGCTCACGACGCCCACCGGCTTGTTGAGCATGAGGTAGCGCTTGGTGGTGTCGAGCTGCACGGCGACGCCGTCGACCGCGACCTTGTCGACCTCCGGGTTGATGCGGGTGCCGAGCTCGGTGACGACGGTGCCGTTGACCGCGACGCGGCCGGCGCCGATGAGGTCCTCGGACACCCGCCGGGAGGCGACGCCCGCCGCGGCGAGGACCTTCTGCAGCCGGACCCCTCGGCGGCGACCGGGTCAGCGGACATCGGCGACCTCCTCGATCCCGGCGAGCAGGGGGACAGCGGCGGCAGCTCGTCGAGCGAGTTGACGCCGAGGAAGCTCAGCAGCAGCTCGGTCGTGCCGTACGCGATGGCTCCGGTCTCCGGATCGGTGGACACCTCGGCGATGAGGCCGCGCCCCACCAGGGTGCGCACGACGCTGTCCACGTTGACGGCGCGGATCGCGGCGATGGCGCTGCGGGTGATCGGCTGCTTGTAGGCGATCACCGCGAGCGTCTCGAGCGCGGCCTGGGACAGGCGCGAGGGGCTCTGGGTGAGCACGAAGTCGCGGACGATGTCGTCGTACGCGGCGCGGACGTAGATCCGCCACCCGCCGCCCACCTCGCGCAGCTCGAAGCCGCGCCGAACCCCTCCGCCGGTGCCGTCGTAGTCCGCCACGAGCCGCTCGACGGCCTGCCGGATCACGGCGACGGGCCGCTCCAGCGCGCTGGCGAGCGCAACCAGCGGCTGGGGCTCGTCGGACACCATGAGGATCGCCTCGAGGGCCCGGTCGAGCTCGCCGTGCTCGGTGCGGCGGGCGGCAGGCGCGGCAGCGGACACCGGGGCATTGCGGCCGAGGCCGAGGAGGAGGGCGACCGGCTCCCGGTCGAGGTCGGCGTCAGTCGTCATAGTCGGCTCCGAGGTCGGCGAGTCGGTCGTCGTTCCAGACGTCCGCGGTCCAGCGCAGCGTCAGCTCGCCGAGGGCTCCAGCTGCTCGAACGTGATCGCCTCATTACGGTACAGCTCGAGAACCGCCAGGAAACGGGCGACGACGATCCCTTGACCCGTCGCACCCGCGATGATCGCGCGGAAGCTGAGCGGCTCACCGCGGCGGAGCAGCGCGACCACGGTCGCGGCCTGCTCCCGGATGCTCACGCGCGGCACGTGCAGGTGGTCCGTCGCGACGCTCGGCAGCACGCGCGGGGCGAGGGCGAGCGCCGCCAGCGCCGCCAGCTGGGCCGGGGTCGTGGTCCAGGCCACGTCGTTCGGCGAGCGGCGGAACTTCTCCTCGAGGCGCACCGAGCGGTAGTGCCGCGCCGTCTCCTCCTCGATTCGGCTGGCGAACCACGCCGACGCCTGCTTGAACGCCCGGTACTGGAGCAGCCGGGCGAACAGCAGGTCGCGGGCCTCGAGCAGGGCGACGTCCTCGGCGTCGACGAGCTCGCCCTGCGGCAGCAGGCCGGCGATCTTGAGGTCGAGGAGGGTCGCCGCGACGACAAGGAACTCGCTCGCCTCCTCGAGCTCGTCCTCTGTGTCGAGGCCGCGCAGGTAGGCGAGGAACTCGTCGGTGATGACCGACAGGGCGATCTCGGTGATGTCGAGCTGGTGCTTCCCGATCAGGGTGAGCAGCAGGTCGAACGGTCCGTCGAAGCCGCCGACGCGCACGGAGAACCCGGGCGCCTCGGGCGCCTCGGGGACTGCCGGGGACTCAGGCGACGGCGCCACGCGCGACGAGCTCGCGGGCGAGCCGCCGGTACGACTGCGCCGACGAGTGCTCGGGGGCGAACTGCAGCACCGGCATGCCGGCGACCGAGGAGTCCGGGAACTTGATGGTGCGTCCGATGATCGTGTTGAGCACGTTGTCGTCGAACGCCTCCACGACGCGCTCCATGACCTCGCGCGAATGCAGCGTGCGCGAGTCGTACATGGTCGGCAGGATCCCGTCGAGCTCGAGGGCCGGGTTGAGCCGGTCCTTGACCTTCTCGATGGTCTCGACGAGGAGCGCGACGCCGCGGAGGGCGAAGTACTCGCACTCGAGCGGGATGAGCACGCCGTGGCTCGCGGAGAGCGCGTTGACGGTGAGCAGGCCCAGGGACGGCTGGCAGTCGATCAGCACGACGTCGTAGGCGTCCGTCACCTTGCGGAGCACCCGGGCGAGGATCTGCTCGCGGGCGACCTCGTTGACGAGGTGGACCTCTGCGGCGGAGAGGTCGATGTTCGCGGGGATCACGTCGAGGTTGGGGATGCCCGTGTGCTGGATGGCGAGCGCCGGGTCCCGCACGGTGCCGATGAGCAGGTCGTAGATCGTCACGACGTCGTGCGTCCGGACACCGAGTCCCGCGGACAGCGCGCCCTGCGGGTCGAAGTCGACGACCAGCACGCGGCGGCCGGCCTCGGCCAGCGCCGCGCCGAGGTTGATGCTCGTCGTGGTCTTGCCCACGCCTCCCTTCTGGTTGCAGAGGGAGATGATCCGTGCCGGCCCGTGGCCCTGCAGCGGGGGCGGCTCGGGGAAGTCCCGGAACTCCCGACCCGCGATGGTCGCCACGGGTGCATCCGCGACTGCTTCTGTCATGTGCGTCATCCCGACGTCCCTTGCTCCTGGGTCGAACCTGGTTCCGCGAGCCAGTGTAGGAGCGGCGTACCCCGCGGACGGGGGCCACGCCGCGTGTCGGCCGGATACAGCGGATGCACAGACAGCGAGCTCAGCGGGCGCGCGGGTGCGAGGTGAGGTAGACGTCGCGGAGGGTGTCAGCGGTGACCAGCGTGTAGATCTGCGTGGTCGCGACCGACGAGTGGCCGAGCAGCTCCTGGACCACCCGCACGTCGGCGCCGCCCGCGAGGAGGTGCGTCGCGAACGAGTGCCGGAACGTGTGGGGCGAGACCGCCTTGGTGAGGCCGGCACGCTCGGCGGCCGCCTGGATGACGAGCCAAGCCGTCTGCCGCGAGACGCGGCCTCCCCGAGGGCCGAGGAACAGTGCCGGCGTCGACGTGCCCCGGGTCGCCCACTCGGGACGGACCCGGACCAGGTACTCGTCCAGCGCCGCTCTGGCGAAGGACCCGACCGGGACGATGCGCTCCTTGCCGCCCTTGCCCGACAGGCGCAGCACGCCCTCGTCGGTCACGTCGTCGACGTCCAGCCCGACCGCCTCCCCGATGCGCGCGCCCGTCGCGTAGAGGAGCTCGAGCAGCGCGCGGTCCCGCAGCGCGACCGGCTCCTCCCCGCAACCGCGGCGAGCAGGGCCGCCATCTCGTCGACCGTGATGGCCTTCGGCAGGCGCAGGCCGAGCTTCGGCGGCTTCACCTCCGCGGCCGGATCGGCGTCCACGACCCGGTCGTCCACGAGGAAGCGGTGCAGGCCGCGCACCGAGGACAGCATCCTGCCCACCGAGGAGGCGCGCATGGCGGTGCCGTCCGCGCCGCGGAGGTGCTGCGAGAAGGCGGCGACGTCGGGTGACGCGACGCGGGAGATGTCGTCGATGCCGCGCTCGCCGAGGAACGCCGCGTAGGCGGTGAGGTCCCGGCGGTACGCCGCCACGCTGTTGGCGGCGAGCCCCCGCTCGATCGACACATGCCGCAGGTAGGCCGCGACCGCCGCCTCCGGGGTCACAGCCGGCGGCTCACCAGTCGGCTCTGCCGAGCTTCGGATGCCGTGGCCACGGCGCGTCGCCGGGCGCGAGGTCCGCCCAGCCCGACGCGCGATGCGCGGCCGCCGTGAGGACACCGATGACGGTCGACGGGTTCTGCAGGTCGCGCGAGAGCACGGCGGCGAGCGCCTCGTCCAGGCTGACCCAGCGGACCTCGATGTCCGCCTCCTCGGCCTCCCGCTCGAACGCGTCCACCTCGGACACGCCGCGCGCGAGGTACACGCGGACGGTCTCGTTGCTGCCGCCGGGCGAGTTGACGTACTCGGCGAGCACGTTCCACTGCTCGGCGGCCAGGTCGGCCTCCTCGGCGAGCTCGCGCTGGGCTGCCGTGAGCGCCGGCTCGCCGTCCTCGTCGAGCAGCCCGGCCGGGATCTCCCAGTCGCGCGAGCGGATCGGGTGCCGGTACTGCCGGATCAGGAGCACCCGCTCCTCGTCGTCCATCGCCAGGACGGCGACAGCGCCCGTGTGGTCGACGAACTCGCGCGTGATCGGCTCGCCGTTGTAGCGGAAGGTCTCGCTCACGACGTCCCAGACCTTGCCCTGGAACGGCGTGGACCGCTCGAGGATCTCCGGGGTGAAGGGCTCGTCGCGCAGCGGCTCGGCCGCGCCGGGCTCGTCGGCGATCGGCTCGGCGCTCATACCTGGACCTCCTCGCGCAGGTCGTCGTCGGAGGTGACCTCGAAGAGCCTGCTGGCGCGCTGACGCTCGAGAGCGGCGGCCACGAGGCCGCGGAACAGCGGGTGCGCCCGGTTGGGCCGCGACCGCAGCTCGGGGTGGGCCTGGGTGCCGATGTAGAACGGGTGCACGTCGCGCGGCAGCTCGACGAACTCCACGAGCGAGCTGTCGGGCGAGAGGCCCGAGAAGGACAGCCCGCTGTCGGCGATCTGGTCGCGGTAGCGGTTGTTGACCTCGTAGCGGTGGCGGTGTCGCTCGATCGCCTCGGGCGCGCCGTAGAGATCGGCGGCGAGTGAGCCCGCCGCGAGCTCCGCCCGGTACTGGCCGAGGCGCATCGTGCCGCCCAGGTCCCCGCCGGCCAGGATGTCGACCTGCTCGGCCATGGTCGCGATGACCGGGTACGGGGTGTCCGGGTCGAACTCGGAGGACGAGGCCCCCGCGAGCCCGGTCACGTTCCGGGAGTACTCGATGACCATGCACTGGAGGCCGAGGCACAGTCCGAGGGTCGGGATGCCGTTCTCGCGCGCGAAGCGGAGCGCCCCGAGCTTGCCCTCGATGCCGCGCACGCCGAAGCCGCCCGGGATGCAGATGCCGTCGACGTCGGCGAGGTTGCGGGCGGCGCCCTCCGGTGTCTGGCACTCGTCGCTTGCGACCCAGCGGATGTTCACCTTGGCACGGTTGGCGAACCCGCCCGCGCGAAGGGCCTCGGTGACGGAGAGGTAGGCATCCGGAAGGTCGACGTACTTCCCGACCAGGGCGATCGTCACCTCGAACGCCGGGTCGTGCACGGCGCTCAGCAGCTCGCCCCATGACGTCCAGTCCACCGGGCCGGCCTCGAGGCCGAGGGTCTCGATGATGTAGGTGTCGAGCCCCTCGTCGTGCAGCGCCCGCGGGAGGTCGTAGATCGACGCGACGTCGACGTTGTTGACGACGGCCGGCTCCTCGACGTCGCACATGAGCGCGATCTTGCGCTTCACGCCCTCCGAGACGGGGCGGTCGCTGCGCAGCACGAGCGCGTCGGGCTGGATGCCGATCGACCGGAGCGCGGCCACGGAGTGCTGCGTGGGCTTCGTCTTCTGCTCACCCGAGGGCCCGATGTAGGGCACCAGCGAGACGTGCACGAAGAACACGTTCTTGCGGCCGAGCTCGTGGCGCACCTGGCGGGCCGCCTCGAGGAAGGGCTGCGACTCGATGTCGCCGACGGTGCCGCCGACCTCGGTGATGATGACGTCGGGCGGCAGCTCCCCCGACTCCGCCGGCACGGTCGCCTGCTGGCGCATCCGGAACTTGATCTCGTCGGTGATGTGCGGGATGACCTGCACCGTGTCGCCCAGGTACTCGCCCCGGCGCTCCTTGGCGATGACCTTCGAGTAGATCTGGCCGGTGGTGACGTTCGCCGCGGAGTCGAGGCTGATGTCGAGGAACCGCTCGTAGTGGCCGATGTCGAGGTCGGTCTCCGCCCCGTCGTCGGTCACGAAGACCTCGCCGTGCTGGAAGGGGTTCATGGTGCCCGGATCCACGTTCAGATAGGGATCCAGCTTCTGCATGACGACGCGCAGACCGCGCGCCGTGAGCAGATGTCCGAGACTCGCGGCGGTGAGGCCCTTGCCCAGCGAGGAGACGACACCTCCGGTCACGAAGATGTGCTTGGTGATGCCCCGACTCTGCTGCAAGAGATGCGCGTCTGCCACGGGATTCCATCCTATGCGACACTCCCGGCGGTTCCGGGAGATTTCGCCTCCGGCGATGCGCGCGCGCCCGGAAGGGGGCGCGGAATCGCTGCCCGCGCGAGCGTGAGCGGAGGCCCCCGCCACCCCTACACTGTCGACCGTGAAGGGAAGGGCCGAGCGATCAGGCCCTCGACGCGCGCTCCTGCCCGCGGTCCTCATCCCCTCCCTGCTGGTGGTCCTGACCGGGTCCCTCGTGGCCGTCGACCTGCCCTTCGCCGGCGAGCCGGGCGGTGCGGCTGCGCGCTACGTGCCCGCGGACGGCGCCGCCGAGCGGCTGCGACTCCAGGACGGCACCGTGCGCACCGTGGAGCACGCGCGCTCCGTCGGGGCGGTGGGCGCCCTGACGGGCCCCGACGCGGTGAACTCCGCCGTGATCGGGACACTCGGCGACGGCGTCACCACCGCACACCTCTGGCGGCAGCTCACGACGGCCCTCGACGGGCAGTTCACCGATCTCTTCGCGCTCGGCGATGACGGACTCCGCCAGCTCGCCGGCTGGGGCGGCGGCATCGGTCTCACCTTCCGCCCGGGACTGCTGATGCTCCCGGCGGACGTCGCACCGGGCGAGAAGTGGTCGAGCACAGGCTCCGCCCTGGGGGACGACGCGCTCACCTACTCGTCGACCTTCGCGGCGTCGGCGGCCGGCGAGGATCTGACCGGGCCGGACGGCGAGGCGTTCATGCCGCCGCCCGGCTGCCTCCGCATCGACGGCACCCTGACGATCGAGCAGCCGGGCGAGGGCGTTCTCGTCACCTCCACCGACACCTCCGTCTGGTGCCCCGGCCGCGGTGGGATCTTCTCGTCGGGCGCGCAAAACGGCGAGCCCGCCGGGTCCGTCGTGGTGCCGGCCCGGACTCCCCTGCCCGCGCCCTCGGCCGCTCCGCCGGCGGGCGACTCGGGGAGGGGCACGCCCGGCAGGCTCGAGTCCCTCGAGGCCGTGGTCGTCGACCCGTTCTTCGGGGAGTCGGCCAGGCAGGTCTCCGTGACGACGGCGCCCGTGAGGACCGCCGACGGCCTCGTCGTCGCGGCCAACGAGCACGGGGACGACCTCCTCGCCTGGCGGCCGCAAGGTGCCCGTGCGGTCCTCGACTGGGTCGCGCATCCGGGAGGGACGATCGCGACCGTGTCGACGGTGGGCGAGCTGATCCTCGCGGCAACCCAGGAGCGGGCGGTGCGCGCCTACGACCACCTGGGGCGCCGCGTCTGGAGCTGGACGGGCGACGACCTCGTCCTTGCGCCGCCTGCCGCCGTCCCCGAGTCGGGCGACGTGCTCGTCGCCACGCGGGGCGGCACCGTGGCGCGGCTGCGGGCGTCCGACGGGCGCGAGGTGTGGTCGGTCGCCTTGGGGGCCGACGCACGCGGGCCGATCGCGGTGGCCGGCGGCACCGTCATCGTCGCGGACGAGCGGGGCCGGCTCACCGGACTCGATGAGGCGACGGGCGCCCTCCGCTGGCGCACCGACGTGGGCACCTCGGCCGGCATCGCCGCGTCGCCGGACGCGAAGGCCCCGGTCGTGAGCCTCGTGACCACCGACGGCGACCTGCTGGCGCTGGACGCCCGCTCCGGCGCAGAGCTCTGGGACGGTGCCGTGACCGGGATCCTCCGCACGGTCGCTGCCACGGAGAGCAGGGTGATCGTCGCGACCGACGAGCAGACCGTGGTGTTCCGGGCCGCCGACGGCGCCACGGTGTGGACGGCAGGGGGCGCCGTCTCGGCGGTGCCCGCTTCCGGCGACCGCGTGCTGACCCTGAGCGGCCGCACCGTCACGCTCAGGGACGCGGAGGGCGCTGCGGTGGGCGAGTGGCCGCTCCCCGACAGCACCGACCCTGCCGACCCGCGCCTGCTCGTCTCCTCCGACGACGTGGTGATCGTCGGGCCGGCGCTGGAGCTGTGGCGGGTGGGGCTCCCGTGACGCCCTCCTCGATCGCCGTCCGTGCGCGGAGGGGCGCCGGCCGCTTCGCCTCCCGCCTGCTGGTCGAGCCGATCAGGGAGGGGCGACTGGTCGACACCGGCTGGCCGCCCGGGCTGCGCGTCATCGTCGCCTGCAGCGTCGGCGCCTTCGTCCTCGCGGTCGCACTGGTGGTGGCCTCGCCGCTCCTCCGCGCGACCCTGCCGCTCGCCCTGTCGAACGGCGCGGCGGCGTTCTCGCTCCCCCGGCCGCTGCTGCCGCTCTTCTTCGCCCTCATCGTGCTCTCGGCGGCGCTCCTGCAGACGGCGGCGCTGCATTTCCGCTGGGTGGCGGCCCTGCCCATCACCGCGCTCACCGCACTCCTGCTCCTCTACCTGGGCGGGCTCGACGGCGGAGCGGTCCTCGACGCCACCCCCTTCACCCCGGGCAAGATCGCGTCCCTCGTCGCCGTGGCGGTGCTCGTGGTGCTGCTCGTGATCCGCCGGAGGAGGCCGTTCTCGTGGGCGGAGTTCGCTCTCGTCCTCGTGCTCCTCGGCGGCACGGCCGTCGTCGCCCTGGCCCGCGCCGCCGCGGAGAGCATCCCCTTCGGTCTCGACTTCGGCCCTCCGACGGCCAACATCCTGATGGGCGCCCTCGGCACGCTGGCCGCGCCGGCGGCACTCGCGGCCGGAGTCGCGGTCGCCGAGTTCGCCATCGCGGCCGCCTTCGCGATCGTCGCGACCATCCGGACCCGTTCTGCCGGAGCGGCTTCGCTGCCGCTCGTCCAACCGCGCGCTGCTCCGCTGGGCCTTCGGGATCCTCGCCGTCTGGCTGCCGCTCGAGACCCTCCTCCGCTACCTCCTCGGCTCTTCCGGCGCCGCTCCGCTGGACGAGCTGATCGGCACGGCCGTGCTCTTCGCCCTCCTGGCCGGCGGCGTCGGAGGGCTCTGGAAGCTGCGCCGCGCCGCGCATCCGGTCAGCGCCGACGAGACCCTCGTCCGCGTCGGGGCTCTGGCGCTTCCGGTCGCCGCCGGCGTGACGGCCCTGCTCATCCCCGTCACCGTGCTCCTCCTCGCCGGGCAGGTCCTGATGGAGTGGGGGCCGGCACCGGACCTGCCCTCTTCGCCGGGCTGGCCGTCGCGGTGCTGTCGAGCTCGACGGTGACCCTGGTAGTCCGCACCCTGGTCGCGGTCGCCCTCGTCATCGCTGCGGCCGTGCTCGCGAGGAGAGGCCGGCGAGGCTCCCCGAGCTCCTCCTCGCCTTCGGGGTCGTGATCGGCGCGACGAGCGTGCCGGCCCTGCTCGGCATCCCCGGTCCCTGGTCGTCCGCGGCGGCCTCCGTCCTGCTCACGGCGGGATCGCTCGTGCTGGCCGCCGTCCTCGCAGTGCGCCGTCGCCTCGGCGCGGCGGAGCTGGCGGCCCTGTCCGTGACGCTGCTGCTGGCCGAGGCGGCCGCCTGGCGGGACGTGCTCGCCAACCCGCTGAGCGCCCTGCTCGGAGCGAGCGTGATCGCCTACATCCTGCTCGGCTTCGTGTGGGGCTTCGTCACCGGCGCCGACTCGACGCGCACCGGCTCGCCCGGCTTCCCCGTCCCCTCCCGCGTGCTCCTGTTCCTCGCGAACAGCCTGTTCGGGGTGACCGTGCTGGCCTTCGCCGCGCTGGCCCGGGACCTCGACGCCGTCATCGACCTGGACGAGTACGCGGGCGTCGGGGACGCAGTGCTCGGCACGGCGGTCATCGCCCTCACGGGCGTCGTGCTGTGGTCCGGGCTCGTCCTGCCGTCCGCTCCGGCCGCTGAGCCCGCATCGGAGGCGGCAGAGGCGCCGGCCGGCGCGGAGGACGGCGTCCCGGCCTGAACAGCGTGCCCTCGGTCGCTCAGCCGCTGTGCCGGCTCAGCTCCAGGAGCTCCCGCGCATGGGCGAGGCCGGTCTCCGAGTCGGGCAGTCCGGACAGGAGGCGGGCCATCTCGGCCACCCGCTCGTCGCCCTCGAGCCGCCGCACGCTCGACAGGGTGACGGCGCCCGCCCGGTCCTTCTCGACGCGGAGGTGGTTGTTGGCGAAGGCGGCCACCTGCGCGAGGTGGGTGACGACGATGACCTGCGCGCTCTCGGCGAGCCGGCCGAGCCGGCGCCCGATCTCGATGGCGGCCGCACCGCCGACTCCCGCGTCCACCTCGTCGAAGACGAACGTGGGGACCGGGTCGCTTGCGGCGAGGACGACCTCGATCGCGAGCATGATGCGGGAGAGCTCGCCACCGGACGCCCCGCGGCCGAGCGGCCGGGGCTCGGCGCCGGGATGGGCCTGCAGCAGCAGCTGGACGGCGTCGCGGCCGTTGAGCGTGTACTCCTCGCGGCCCCGCACGTCGACGAGGAGCTGGGCGTCCGGCATCGCGAGCGCCGCGAGCTCCGCGCTGACGGCGTCGCCGAGCTGGGCGCCCGCCTCGCTGCGGACGACGCTGAGGGTCTCGGCGAGCTCGGCCACCACCTGGGCGTCCGCCTCCACGTCCGACTGCAGCGCGGCGATCCGGTCCTCGTCGGTGTCGAGCTCGAGCAGGCGCCGGCTGCCGGTGTCGAGGAACGCGATGGCGTCGTCGAGGGTGGGGCCGTACTTGCGGACGAGGATCGCGAGCTCGGAGATGCGCTGCTGCACGGCCTCCAGCTCGCGAGCGGAGTCGGCGTCGAAGCCGGCGGCGTAGCTCGCGAGCTCGGTCGCCGCGTCGGCGGCCAGGAACGCGAGGTTCCCCACGGTCTCGGCGAGGGCGGACAGTTCGGGGTCGAGCTCGGCGACCCGGTCGAGGAGGCGGCGGGCGGTGTCGACGAGCGACAGGACATCGCGGGTCTCGTCGAGCGACTCGGAGGAGAACAGCTCGTGCGCCTGGGCGGCGGCGACCCGCAGCTCCTCGGCGTTGCCGAGGCGGAGGGCACGGGACTCGAGCTCCTCCTGCTCGCCCGGCTGGGGCGCGACGACCTCGATCTCGGCGACCGCGGCGCGCAGCTCGTCGGCCTCGGCCGCGCGGAGGTCGCGCTCGGCGATGAGCGTGTCGAGCTCATCCCGGTTCGCCTGCCAGCGACGGAACGCGGTCTGGTACGCCTCGAGGGGCCCGGCCAGGCGGTCTCCGGCGTAGCGGTCCAGCGCCTCGCGCTGCGCCGCCGCGGTGCGCAGCCGGATCTGGTCGGACTGCCCGTGCACGACGACGAGCCGGTCTGCGAGTTCCGCCAGCAGCCCGGCCGGCGCGGATCGGCCGCCGACGGACGCCCGGCTCCGCCCCTCGGCCGCGAGGGTGCGGGACACCAGCAGCTCGGCGCGGCCTTGTCCCGCGGGATCCAGCTCACCGCCGGCGTCGCGCACGCGCTCGGCCACCTCACCCGCCTCGGGGACCAGCCAGCGCCCGTCGACGATCGCCCGGTCGCTGCCCTTGCGGATGGCGCTCGCATCGGCCCGCTCGCCGAGGAGCAGCCCGACGGCGGTGACCACCATCGTCTTGCCCGCACCCGTCTCGCCCGTGAGCGCGGTGAAGCCCGGGCCGAGCGGGAGCGTCGCCTCGCCGATGACCCCGAGGTCGCGGATGCCGATCTCCTCGATCACGCCTCTGCGCGCCCCCGCCAGCCGGTGACCGGGAGGTCGAACTTGCGGACGAGCCGATCCGTGAAGACGCCGCGCTGCAGGCGGGCGAGCCGCACGGGGGTCTCCGATCGGCGGGCCTCGACGCGCGCACCGGGCGGCAGGTCCCAGGTGCGCCGCCCGTCGCAGAAGAGGACGCCGCTGCCGTTCGTGCGCGTGAGCACCTCGACGGCGATGTCCGAGGTCGGAGCGATGACGAGGGGGCGCGCGAAGAGGGCGTGGGCCGCGAGCGGCACGAGCAGGATGGCGTCGATGTTCGGCCAGACCACGGGGCCGCCGCCGGAGAAGGCGTAGGCGGTGGAGCCCGTCGGCGTGGAGAGGACGACCCCGTCGCAGCCGAAGGAGGACAGCGGGCGCTCGTTGATCTCGATGACGACCTCGAGCATCCGCTCCCGGCTCGCCTTCTCGATGGTCGCCTCGTTGAGGGCCCAGCTCGAGTAGACGACCGTGCTGTCGACGAGCACCGACACGTCGATCGTCATGCGCTCCTCGACGTCGTAGTCGCGCAGCAGCACGCGCCGGAGCGTCTCGCCGAGGTCCTCGCGCTCGGCCTCCGCGAGGAACCCGACGTGCCCGAGGTTCACGCCGAGGAGCGGCACGGCGGAGCCGCGGACGATCTCCGCCGCGCGCAGGATGGTGCCGTCACCGCCCAGGACGATGACGAGCTCGAGCTGCGAGCGGTCGACCTCGTCGAGCATGCGGATGGCGCCGTTGAACGGGCCGCACGCGGACAGCAGGTCCTCGCGCTCGTCCTCGATCAGCACGGGCGTCACGCCGGCGGCGACGAGACGGGTCACCACGGTGGCGGCCGCGTCGAGCGACTCGCGCCGTCCCGTGTGCGACACGACGAGCATGTAGCGGTCTTCGGTCACCGTTTCCGCTCCTGCCATCGCAAAGGTCCTCCCCCATTCTGTCGGATGCCGGCGACGGCGACGGGCGCCGCCCCTCCGGGGCGCTATTCGACGAGCCGCGAGAGCCGTGACGGCTCGACGTGCGCCGAGGGCGCCTCGGGCTGGGTGGCGGTCAGCCAGGCCAGATACTCCTTGTTGCCGCCGGTCCCGACGAGCGGGGAGGCGACGAGCCCGGCCGTGCCGAGCCCCAGGTCCCACGCCGCCCAGAGGACCGCGGACACCGCCTCGGCGCGGAGCCCGGCGTCGCGCACGATGCCTTCGCGGACCCCCTGGCGGCCGACCTCGAACTGCGGCTTGATGAGGACGACGAAGTCGGCATCGGGCTCCGCGGCATCGCGGAGGGCCGGCAGCACCTGGGTCAGGGAGATGAAGGACAGGTCCGCGACCACGAGCTGAGGCCGTCGGTCGGACCCCGTGAGTGCCGCGAGCGCCGCCGCGTCCAGGCTTCGCACGTTGACGCCCTCGAAGGAGCGCACCCGCGGATCCCGGCCGATCTCCGGGGCCAGCTGGCCGTGCCCGACGTCCACCGCCAGCACCTCGGCGGCCCCCGCTCGAGCAGCACCTGGGTGAAGCCGCCCGTCGATGCGCCGGCGTCGAGCGCCAGCCGTCCCGTCACCGGAACGGCGAAGGCGTCGAGCGCGCCGAGGAGCTTGTGGGCCGCGCGGCTGACGTAGGAGTCCGTGGCGCTCACCTCGATGCGGGCGTCGTCCTCGACCCGCACCCCGGCCTTGACGATCTGGCGGTCGTCGACGCTCACCAGGCCGTCGGCGATGAGGCGCGCGGCGACGGCGCGGGACCGGGCGAGCCCGCGCTCCACGAGAGCCGCGTCGAGTCGCGACGACATCAGGCGACGGTCCTCATCGGAAGCGGCAGCTCATCGCGCGGCAGGGCCGTCCGGGTTCTCGAGCTCCTGCCGCAGCCGGTCCAGCAGGGCGACGTAGCGCTCGGCGCGCTCGGCCAGCGGGCGCGCCTCGAGCTCGGCGAGCGTCTCCGCGATGTCCTCGGTCACGCCTCCACCGTACCGGCGGGTGGCTCTTCGGAAGGTCGGGCCTGGCCTCCGAGCCGCCGACCTGGTTAGGGTAGCCTTACCTAATCGGAAGGATCCCCCTCGTGCGCCTCCCCCGCAGAACGACTGTCGCGGCCGCTCTCACCGTCTCTGCGGCCCTGCTGCTCACCGGCTGCGGCACCTCGGGTCCGGCCGAGTCGTCCTCCCCTCGTCGTCGTCCGGCGCCTTCCCGGTCGAGCTGAAGAACACCTTCGGCACCACCACGGTCGAGGCCGCGCCGAGGCGCGTGGCCACGGTGAGCTGGGGGAACCAGGACGTCGCGCTGGCACTCGGGGTCGTCCCCGTGGGCATGGCCGCCGTCACCTACGGGGACGACGACGGCGACGGGATCCTCCCCTGGGTCGAGGAGGCGCTCGAGACCGCGGGCGGGCCCGCTCCGGTCCTCTTCGACGAGACCGACGGCATCGCATTCGAGCAGGTGGCCGACACCGCGCCGGACGTCATCCTCGGCGCCTACTCGGGCCTCACCGAGGCGGACTGGTCGACCCTCAGCGAGATCGCCCCGACCGTCTCGTTCCCCGAGGTCGCGTTCGGCACGAGCTGGCGCGACACCGCCCTCCTCGACGGCACGGCCCTCGGGCTGAAGGATCAGGCCACGGCACTCGTCGACGGGATCGACCAGAAGATTCAGGACACCCTCGCGGACTACCCGCAGGTGAAGGGCAAGACCGTCGCCTACACGATGATCGACCCGACCGACACGAGCAGCATCTACGTCTACACGCCGGTCGACGCCCGCGTGAAGTTTATGGACGACCTCGGCATGTCGACCCCGCAGAGCATCGTGGATCTCGGCGGGGACTCGTTCTACGTGACCATCTCGGGCGAGAATGCGGACGTGCTCGCCGACGCCGACATCCTCGTGACCTACGGCGATGACACGACCCTCGCCGCCCTGCAGGCCGATCCGCTCCTCGGCACGATCCCGGCGGTCGCGAACGGGGCCGTGGTGATCGTGCCGAACGCCACGCCGCTGGCCGCCGCGACGTCAGCGCCGACCGTGCTCTCCATCCCCGCGATGCTCGACGAGTACGTGGCCCTCTTCGGCGCCGCCGCCGACAAGGTCAAGTGACCGCAGCCGCCGAGGGCGCGTCCTCCGCACGCGTTCACCGGCGGATGCTCGGCCTCCTCCTCGGCGCACTCGGGCTGGTGGTGTTCTCCGCGCTCTCGCTGCTCCTCGGCTCGCGCAGCGTGGCGGTCCCCGACGTGATCGCCGGGCTCACCACCTGGCCGGCGACCGACATCGCGCAGGCCGCCGTGCAGACCCGCATCCCGCGGACCGTGCTCGGCCTGATCGTCGGGGCGTCGCTGGCGCTCGCCGGTGCGGTGCTGCAGGGCGCGACGCGCAACCCGCTCGCCGACCCCGCGCTGCTCGGCGTCAGCAACGGTGCGGCGCTTGCGGTGGTGGTGGGCATCGCAGTGGCCGGTGCCGGCACGGCCGCCTCCCACGTCCCGTGGGCGCTCGGCGGAGCGGCCGCCGCCTCCGTGGTCGTGTACGGCATCGCCTCCCTCGGGCGCGAGGGGGCCACACCGCTCAAGCTCGCTCTCGCGGGTGCCGCCACCTCGGCCACGCTGTACTCCCTCCTCAGCGGCGTCCTCCTGTCCCGCACCGATGTGCTCGACGAGTTCCGCTTCTGGCAGGTCGGTGGCATCGGTGGCACCGGCTTCGGCGAGATGCTGCCGGTCCTGCCCGTCCTGCTCCTCGGGGCGGTCCTCGCCTTCGCGAGCGCGCGGGGCCTCGACGCCCTGGCGCTCGGCGACGACGTCGCCCGCGGGCTGGGCAGCCGGACGTGGATCGCGCGCGCTGTCGCCGGACTCGCGGCCGTGCTCCTCTGCGGCACCGCGACCGCGATCGCCGGGCCGATCGGCTTCCTCGGCCTCACGATGCCGCACCTGGCCCGCATGTTCACCGGACCGGACCACCGGTGGCTGCTCCCCTACTCCGCGGTGCTCGGCGCAGGCCTGCTGCTCGCCGCCGACGTGCTCGGCCGGCTCGTCGCCCGCCCCGGAGACATCGAGGTGGGCATCATGACGGCCGTCCTCGGGGCGCCGGTCTTCATCGCCATCGTCCGGCGCAGGCGGGTGCGCGAGCTGTGAGCACCACGGCCAGCGCCGTCCTCTCCCCGGCCGCCGCGCGCGCCGGCGAAGGTCCGCCCTCGTCGCCACGGTGCTCGCCGCGGTCCTGCTCGCGGCGGTGCTGGTCACGCTCTGCGTGGGCGAGCGGGTGTACGCGCCGGACCAGGTGATCCGCGCCCTGCTCGGCGAGCGCGTGCCCGGGGCGTCGTTCACCGTTCCCCGCCTCCGGCTCCCGCGGGCCCTCACCGGCGCTCTCGTCGGACTCGCCTTCGGGGCGGCCGGGACGATCTTCCAGACCCTGCTGCGGAACGCCCTCGCGAGTCCCGACATCATCGGCATCTCCGCGGGTGCCAGCGCCGCGGCGGTCGTGGCCATCGCCATCCTGGGGCTCTCGGGACCGATCGTGTCGGCGATCGCCGTCGCCAGCGGCATCCTGGTCGCGCTCGTGCTGGTGCTCCTCGCCGGCCGCGGCATCGCGGGCTCCCGCTTCGTCCTCATCGGCATCGGAGTCGGCGCCCTGCTCAACGCCGTCGTGAGCTACGCACTCACTCGCGCGGGTGTCGACCAGGCCTCCCAGGCGCTGCGCTGGCTCACCGGAAGCCTGAACGAGGCGTTCTGGCCAGGCGTCCCGCCGCTCGCGATCGCCGTCGCCGTGCTGCTTCCCGCGGCCCTGCTGCTCGCACCGCGATTCGGGGCGCTGCAGCTCGGCGACGACGCCGCCGAGGCACTCGGCGTCCCCGCCGCCCGCAGCCGGCTCTGGCTCATCGTGGTGGCCGTCGGCCTCGTGGCGGTCGGCACCGCCGCGACCGGGCCGATCGCCTTCGTCGCCTTCCTGTCGGGCCCGATCGCCGGGCGCCTCGTGCCGGGGCGCATCCCGCTGCTGCCCGCCGCCCTTATCGGCGCCGTCCTCGTCCTCGTCGCCGACCTCATCGGCCAGCACCTGCTCGGGACGCGCTTCCCGGTCGGCGTGGTGACGGGCGCGGTCGGCGCGCCCTACCTGCTGTGGCTCCTCTCGAGGACCAACCGGACCGGAGGAAGCCTGTGACCCACACGCTGGCCGTCGACGGGGTGACCGTCGCGTACGACGACCGCACCGTCCTCACCGACCTCAGCCTCGATGTCGCCCAGGGCCGCATCACCGGAATCGTCGGGGCCAACGCCTCCGGCAAGTCGACGCTGCTGCGCGCCATGGCACGCCTCCTGACGCCCCGCCACGGCAGGGTCCTGCTCGACGGGCGCTCGCTCGCCGACATCCCGACGCGCGAGGTGGCGGAGGTCCTCGGCCTCCTCCCCCAGTCCCCGATCGCGCCCGAGGGCATCGCCGTCGCCGACCTGGTGGGCCGCGGGCGGTACCCGCACCAGGGCTGGTTCCGGCGGTGGAGCAGCGCCGATGACGCCGCTGTCGCCGGCGCGCTGCGGGACACCGACACCCTGGCCCTCGCGGACCGCCCGGTCGACGAGCTGTCCGGCGGCCAGCGGCAGCGCGTGTGGATCGCCATGGCGCTCGCCCAGCAGACCGACGTCCTCCTGCTCGACGAGCCGACGACGTTCCTCGACCTCGCGCACCAGGTCGAGGTGCTCGACCTGCTCACCGACCTCAACCGGGAGCGCGGCACGACCATCGTGGTCGTCCTGCACGATCTGAACCTCGCAGCCCGCTACGCCGACGTCCTGATCGCGATGAAGGACGGCCGGGTGCATGCCGAGGAGCGCCCGCGGACGTGCTCACGGTCGACCTCGTCGCCGACGTGTTCGGCCTGCCGGCGCAGGTGGTGCAGGACCCGGTCTCGGGCACCCCGCTCGTGCTGCCGATCGGGCGGCATCACGCGGGTGGCGGTCAGCGGTAGAGCTCGGCCGGCACCTCGAGCGCGTAGAGCGGGACGCCCGAGTCCCAGACGGCGGCGCACGTCGCGCGCAGGACGTCGATCTTCGACCCGGCGTCGAGCAGCTCGACCCGGCCGTCCCGTACGGCCACCCGTGCGTCCCGGACGCGGGTGACGTCCTTCTTCCGCTCCACCACGGGGTAGGGCTCGAAGAGCTGCCGCAGGTCCTCGAGGAGGAAGTCGGGGCGGGAGTCGGCGGCCGCGGCGACCAGCTGCTTGCCGGTGTCGATCCCGGTGAGCACGTGCGCCGAGCGCATCCCCGCCCGCCGGGCGCCGAGGATGTCGGTGTCGAGGCGGTCGCCGAGGAAGAGGGGCGACCGGGCGCCGAAGCGGCGAACCGCCTCCTCGAAGATGGGCGTCTCCGGCTTGCCTGCGACCTGCGGGAGGATGCCGACCACGGTGTGCACGGCGGAGACGAGCGTGCCGTTGCCGGGCGCGATGCCTCCTGCCACCGGGATCGTCCAGTCGGTGTTGGTGGCGATCCACGGGATGCCGTTGCCGTCGCGGTCCCGGGCCAGCGCGAACGACGCTTCCGCGAGATCACGCCAGCCGAGCTCGGGGGCGAAGCCCTGCACGACCGCGGCGGGACGGTCGGCTGCGGCGCGCGTGACGCGGAATCCCGCGCGCTCCACCTCGGTCACGAGTCCCTCGCCGCCGACGACGAGGATGAGCGAGCCCGGCTCCACCACGTCCGCGAGGAGCCGCATGGCGGCCTGCGGCGAGGTGACGACGTCCTCGGCCTTCACGTCCAGGCCGAACTCCGCGAGGTGGGCGGCGACGACGGCGTCGCTGCGCGACGCGTTGTTCGTGATGTACCCCACGCGGCGGCCGTCGGCCGCGGCGGCCCGGAGGCTGTCGACCGCGTGCGGGATCGCGTCCGGACCGGCATAGACCACGCCGTCGAGGTCGGCGAGGAGGACGTCGACGCCGTCGAGCGGCGCCGGGCCCTCAGCGCGCGTCCGGCGCATCCGGCTCCTCGCCTGCAGCGTCGGACGAGTCCTCGAGCTCGGCGAACCCGTCGAGCTCCTGGATCGCTCCGGCCTCGGCAGGTCCGGGCTCGTCTGTGACCTCCGTATCGATGACGCTCTCGTCGCTCCCGTCGAGGTCGTCCTCGAGCTCCGCCTCGTCGTCGAGGTCCGTCTCGCCGAACCCCTCCGCCGTGTCCTCCGCGGCGTACTCGATGTCGTCGTCCTCGTCGTCCAGCTCTTCGATCTCTACGACCTCGTCGTCCTCCGGCTCGAGGGCGTCCTCGGCGATGTCGGCCCGCGTGCGCCACTGCTCGGCCTCGTCCGTGCGGCCCACCTCGTCGAGGACCTCCGCGTAGGCCCGGAACAGCGGCGGGCTGTAGGAGAAGGCGCGGTCAGGATCGAGCTGCGGGATCTCGAGCTCGGCGAGGGCGAGCTCGGTCTGGCCGAGGTCGAGCCGGGCACCCGACATCGCGATCGAGAGGCCGACCTGCACGTCGACGGGCAGCGTCTCGCGGGGCACCGAGCGCCCGAGCTCGAGAGCCCGATCCGGGCGTCCGACTCCGCGCTCGCTGTCCACCATGAGCGGCAGCTGGTCGTTGGAGCCGGAGATCCGGCGGAAGGTCCGCAGCTCGCGCAGCGCGAGCGCGAAGTCACCCACCGTGTAGGCGGTGATGGCGAGCGTCTCGCGGACGATCGCGATCCGGCCGCCCTTGCGCGCCGCCGAGAGCGCGTGCTGGTGCGCCAGCTGCGGGTCCTCGTCGAGGAGCCTCGCGGCCATCACCATGTGCGTGGCGACCCAGTCGGCGTTCTCCTTGGTCAGCGTCTTGAGCTCGATGCGGGCCGCCTTGGGGAGGTCCTGCGGCGTGACGTCCGCGGGGATCATCGGATCCTCGTGCCGCGGGCGGACGGGACGGAGGTCCGGGCCGTCGTGCTCGGGGAGACCGGGGCGGCTGGGTGCCCCGCCTCGACGGTCGTCACGGCGGGCGTCGCCCGGACGCGCGGCGTGCTTGCGGCCCGACTCACGCGGAGTCCAGGCCGGGCGGTCGCCCGCCTCGCGACGCCCGCGTGCCTCTCCTGCCGGGCTGTCGCCGCGGCGCGGGCCCTCGAAGCGGCGCGGCGCATCCCCACGCCGGGAAGCGTCTCCCCGCGGCGCGTCGCCGCGACGGGGAGCGTCCCCCGCGGAGCGCCACCGCGCCGCGGAGCGTCCCCACGCGGACCGTCGGTGCGCCGGGGAGCGTCGCCGCGCGCACCGTCGAACCGACGCGGACCGTCTCCCCGCGGCGCATCGCCGCGTCGGGGACCGTCGCCGCGAGGGGCGTCGCCGCGACGGGGGCTCTCACCCCGTGCTGCGTCGAAGCGACGCGGACCGTCGGTGCGCCGAGGCGCATCGCCGCCACGTGCGGCATCCCCGCGACGCGGTGCGTCACCCCCGCGAGGAGCGTTCCCGCGCGGGGCGTCGCCGCGGCGGGGCGCGTCCCCCTGCGAGGCGAATCGCTCCCGCGGCCGGCGTCACCGCTCCGCGGGAAGCGGGGGCCATCGGCGCGGCGCGCCGAGTCGGCACGGCCGGGGGCATCGTCGCGGCGCGGGCCGTCGCCGCGGCGGGGAGCGTCGCTCCCCCGGGGCGAATCTCCGCGACCCCCGTCGGGGCGACCGCGGCGCGGTCCCTCGCTGGGACGGCGTTCGCCGCGGTGCGGGCGGCGGGGCTCGTCGGAGCCAGGCTCTTCGGCCACGGTGGTTCTCGCTTCCTGCGCACTGCGCCGGCGGAGCGCCTCAGCGCTCCCGGCGTCCCGCCGGGATCTCCGGCGCCGCCCCGGCGTGCGGATTCCAGTCTACGGGGGCCCTCTCCGCCCCCGATTCTTCCGGGCGCGGTCAGGCGCTTTCGGCCTCGACCAGGGTTTCGGCGTCCTCGTCGGCGAGCTCCTCGAGGGCGTCCTCCGCTTGGAGCTCGCGGGCCCGCGTCAGGAGCCTGCGGAGCAGGTCGTTCAGCCGGGAGACATCATGCGCCGACAGCCCCTCGGAGATCATCTCCTGCCCTCGCATGGAGATCGGAAGCATGGCCGCGTGCATCTCCGCGCCCGCGGGGGTGAGGTACAGCGGGCGGCTGCGTCCCCCGCCCTCCGCCTGGACCAGGAGGCCTCGATCCGTGAGCACGTTGACGCTCTTGGAGACGATGGCCTTGTTGAGGGCGAGGAACTCCGCGACCTCGCTCGCCGTGACGCCCGGCCGGATCGCGAGAGCGGAGATGACGCGCCAGTCGTTCGTGCCGAGGCCGAAGCGGGCTCGCAGGGTCCGGGATTCGCGCCATACGAGGCTGTTGGACAGCAGGGCCAGAAGACGCGGCGTGAAGTTCTCGCTGTCGATCACGTTCGGCAGGGGGTCGGCGACGGCATCGCGGGGCAGCTCCATGGACGATTCCTTCATCGGGGCCGTGAATCCCAGGCCTCGGTGCGGATCGGAGGGCGGCACAATGACCTCATTCTAACCGCGAGGCCGGAGGGCCCGTCGGGAGCGCCGCCCCCGTCGACCCCTCCGGCCTCCGCCGGTTCAGCTCGCCGGCGGCGGAACGGGCAGGGCGATCGCGCGGCTGTCCTGGAAGGCCCGGACGCCCTCGATGCCCTGCTCGCGGCCCATTCCCGACTGCTTCATGCCGCCGAAGGGAGCCCGCAGGTCCAGCCGCGCCGCGCCGTGATCGTTGATCCAGACGTAGCCGCACTCGAGCCGCGCGCCGAGCCGCGCGGCCTCGTCGGTGTCCGCGGTCCAGACCGAGGCGCAGAGGCCGCCCCACGTGTCGTTCGCGAGCTGCACCGCCTCCTCGTCGTCGTCGAAGGGGATCACCGGGATCACCGGCCCGAACTGCTCCTGGGTGACCACGCGTAGCGTCGGGGACGGGTCGACCACAATCGCGGGCCGCAGGAAGTTGCCGCCCGCGAGGTCACCCTCGGGGAGCCGGCCGAACTCGCGGACGTCCGCGCCGGAGTCCCTCGCCTCCTCGATGATCTCCGCGACGAACGCCTTCTGCACGGGCGAGTGCAGCGGCCCCATGGTCGTGCCCTCGGCGAGCCCGTGACCGAGGACCACCTTGTCCAGGCGCGCCGCCAGGCCGTCGACGAGCTCGTCCATGCGCGACCGGTGGACGTAGAGGCGCTTGGCGTTCATGCAGATCTGCCCGGTGGTGTCGAAGATCGCGCCGAAGAGCCGGTCGAGGTGATCGTCGTCGAGGATGGCGTCCTTCCGGAGGATCGCCGGGTCGTTGCCGCCGAGCTCCAGCGTCACGCGAGTGAGCGTGCGTGACGCCATCTCCATGATGCGCTTGCCGCCGTTGACGCTGCCGGTGAAGCAGACCTTCGCGATGTCCTCGTTGTCGATCAGGCCGGACATCTCGCTGTCGCGGCCGGTGACCACGTTGAGCACGCCCGGGGGCAGCTTCTCGGCGACGCGCTGGACGAGACGAGTGGTGGCCAGCGGCGCCGAGGGCGGCGGCTTCACGATCGCGGTGTTGCCGGCGAGCAGGGCGTGCGGCAGCGCGGCGCCGAGGATCGCGATGGGCCAGTTGAACGGCACGATCACGGTGACGACGCCGAGCGGCTGATACTGCACGGTCGTGCGCACCGGGATGCCCGGGGCCGGCTCGAGCACCTTGCCCTGCTCGACCTCGTCGACCAGGGAGAGGGCCAGCTGCCAGCGGATCTCGAAGACGAGCGCGTCGACCCACGACTCGAAGCGGATCTTGCCGTTCTCCATCGTCAGGACGGCGGCGTCCTCATCGCGCTGATCCGCGATGCCCTCGATCGCGGCCCCCATCGCGGCGGCGCGCTCCTTCGCGGACAGCCGGGACCAGGAGGGGAAGGCCGCCTTCGCGGCGGCCACCGCGTCGGCCACGTCCTGCTTGGTGGCGGCCGCCGCGTAGCCGGCGATGGCGCCCGGGTGCGCCGGGTCCGGGATCTCCAGGGTGTCCGCCGTGGACCGCTCCTGTCCCCCGATGTACAGCCCCGTCGTGACCGGGGCCGCTGTGCTCAACGTGTTCGTCATCGATCCGCACCTCTCTGTGCCTTGTGGTGGCGGCCATGCTAGCCCGGGGGTGTTTACCTGTAAACAGTGCTGTGCTACCGTCGCTCCCACTCCCCCGGCGGCCCCGGTCGAGCGGGCGGGAACGAGTCGAAGACGACACGAGAAATCCGGCCGCGACCGGGATCTCACTGCATCGATGAGGAGGCATGAGATGGAACAGAACGCACTTCCGGCGCAGGACGAGCGCCCCACCGTCGCAGAGCTCGAGGACCGGGCTTTCGAGCTGCGGACGAAGCTGCTGCAGCTGTGCGGAACCTACGAAGGCGCCGTGCACATCGGCGGGGACCTGTCGGCCGCCGACATCTTCACGGCCCTCTTCCACTACGGGCTGCACGTGGATCCGACCGACATCCGCAATCCCGAGCGCGACCGCTTCCTGCTCAGCAAGGGGCACGCCGCGGTGTGCATGTACATCGCCATGGCGATGCGCGGGTTCTTCTCCTACGAGGGGATCGTCGAGACCTACGGGCAGCTCGACAGCGCCTATGGGATGCACCCGTGCAAGGTGCAGCTCCCGGGCGTCGAGGCCTCGACCGGGTCGCTCGGCCACGGCCTGCCGATCGCGGTGGGCATGGCGCTCAGCGCGCGGCACCGCGGCGAGACGCACCGCGTCGTGTGTCTCCTGGGTGACGGCGAGACCGGCGAGGGGTCGGTGTGGGAGGCGGCGATGGCGGCCAACAGCAACCGGCTCGGCAACCTGGTCGCCTTCATCGACCGCAACCGGCAGCTGATGACGAGCTTCGCCGAGGAGCGGATCTCCTTCGAGCCCTACCCGGACAAGTGGCGCGCCTTCGGCTGGAACGTCGTGGAGATCAACGGCCACGACATGGGCGAGCTCGTGGGTGCGATCGACGCGCTGCCCGGTGCGGACAGCGACAAGCCGACCGTGGTGATCTGCGAGACCGTGAAGGGCAAGGGCGTCGACTTCATGGAGCACAACCTCGCCTGGCATGCCGGGTCGCTGAGCCCGAAGGATCTGGAGCGCGCGCTCGCGTCGCTCGAGGCGAACCGTGAGAAGGAGATGGCCTGATGCCCGTGACGTTCACCTTCGGCGAGATGCTCTCGGCTCGCTCGGTCATCGGGACCACGCTCGCCGAGCTCGGGGAGACCCACGACAACCTCTGGGTGCTGACCCCGGACATCGGGGCGACACTGGTCGAGTTCCGGGACAAGTACCCGGACCGCTTCCTCGACGTCGGCCTCGCCGAGCAGGTCTGCGTCGGGATCGCGGCCGGCCTCGCCTACGACGGCAACATCCCCGTGGTCTCCGGAATGCTCCCGTTCCTCAGCATGCGGGCCCTCGAGCAGGTGCGCACCGACGTCTGCTATCCAAACCTCCCGGTGAAGATCATCGGCACCCACGGCGGGCTGGTCGGCAACGGCGGGTCGACCCACTACGCGGTCGAGGACCTGGCGCTGATGTGCGCGCTGACGAACATGACGGTCACCTCGATCGGCGATCCGCTCATGGTCGGTGAGGTGCTGCGCCAGTCGATGAGCATGGAGGGGCCGATCTACATCCGCCTCGCGGTGGGCAAGAAGGACATGGTCCTCTACGGCGAGGGCGAGCACGACATCCGCATCGGCAAGGGCATCACGGCTCGGCAGGGCACGGACGCCACGATCTTCACGCACGGCACGGTGGTCTCCCAAGCGCTCCAGGCCGCGGACGAGCTCGCCAAGGACGGCCGCTCGGTGCGGGTGGTGGACATGTTCACGCTGAAGCCCATCGATGCGGACCTGATCGCGCAGTGCGCCGAGGAGACCGGCGGGCGCTTCGTCGTCGTGGAGGACCACCTGGCCTACGGCGGGCTGGCGAGCCGCATCGCCGACGTGGTCGCCGACCGCGGCATCCGGCTCACGGCCTTCCGCCGGCTCGGGATCCCGCAGGTCTACGCGGGGTTCGGCGAGGACGAGCAGTTGCGCGACAAGTTCGGCTACGGACTGGCCGCGACCATCGCGGCGACTCGAGAGGTCATCGCGGCCAAGGCCTGACCCGCTCCCCCACTCGATCGGCGCTCAACGGAGAGACAGATGAGAACAGTAGCCGTCACCAAGATCGGCAGCCTGCGCGACCCCGACGAGTCGTCGCGCGGCCGGGTCGGGCTGGTCGACTTCCCCGAGCAGGAGCTCGGGCCGGAGGACGTGCGGATCCGGGTCGCCTACGCGGCGATCTGCGGATCGGACCCCCACCTCGCCGAGGGCTTCTTCGGCACCGACGTGCCGATCGGCCTCGGGCACGAGATCTCCGGAGTGATCGAGGAGCTCGGCGAGCGCGCCCACCGCAACGGGCTGCAGGTCGGCGACCGGGTGGCCGGCAACTTCCTGCGCTTCTGCGGCACCTGCCGCCCCTGCCAGGACGGCCGCCAGCAGTTCTGCGAGAACATTCAGGACTACAACCGGCCGGGCATGAGCGAGCAGATCGTGTGGCACGAGTCCCAGGTCTACAAGCTCCCGGACGAGGTCTCCCTGCTGCAGGGCTGCCTCCTCGAGCCCACCTCGGTCGCCGTGCGCATCGCGGACAAGACCCGCATCCGGGTCGGCGACCGCGTCCTCATCTGCGGGGGCGGCCCGATCGGCCAGCTCGCCCTCCAGGTCATGGGGAGGAACGGGGCCACCAGCCTCACCATGGTGGAGCCGATCGCCGAGCGGCGCGAGATGGCGATGCGGCACGGCGCGAAGCACGTCATCGACCCGATCGCCGAGGACCAGTACGCGCGCGCCGACGAGATCACCGGCGGCCGCGGCTACGACGTTGTCATCGACGCCTCGGGGTCGCCGCGCGCGGTCAAGGGACTCCTCGACCTCGCCGCCAAGGGCGGCACCGTCATCTACGGCGCGATGTACCCCGAGAAGTTCGAGATGCCGCTCAACCTCTCCGACTACCTCTACCTCCGCGAGCTCACCCTCACCGGGGTGTTCGTCTCGCCGTACGCGTTCCCGCGGGCGCTGCAGCTCCTGCCCGAGCTCTCCCTCGACGAGCTGACGCAGGCGGTCTTCGCACTCGAGGACGCGGAGGAGGCGTTCGCCGTCCACCTCAGCGGGCGCTATCCCAAGGTCGTGATCCGCTGCAACGATCTCGAGGGCGCGGAGGGTATCCGATGACGATCCTCGACCAGCCCCCGATCGTCGGCACGATCCCCGCCCTCGAGGCCGACGGCATCTCGAAGCACTTCGACGGCGTCTTCGCCCTCAACGCGGCTCGGCTGTCCGTGCTGCCGGGCGAGATCCACGCGCTGCTCGGCGAGAACGGCGCAGGCAAATCGACCCTCGTCAAGGTGCTCACCGGGATCTACACGCCGGACGCGGGCCGGATCCTGCGGGACGGGGAGCAGGTCGAGTTCGCGAACGTCCGCGTCGCCAATCGGGCGGGCATCGTCGCGCTCTATCAGGAGCTCTCCATCATCCCCACGATCAGCGTCGCCGAGAACATCCTGCTCGGCGACCAGATCCCCAGCCGGGGAGGCATCGTCAACGGCAGGGAGCTGCGGCGCCGCGCGAAGGAGCAGCTCGACCGGCTGAACCAGAGGATCCCGCTGCGTCAGCTCGCGGGAGACCTCTCCCCGTCCAGCAGACCATGGTCGCGTTCGCCCGCGCGCTCGCCAACGACGCCCGCGTCCTCATCCTCGACGAGCCCACCGCCTCCCTGACGGACACCGAGATCATCGAGCTCTTCTCGGTCCTGCGCTCGCTGCGGGCGGAGGGCGTGGCGATCGTCTACGTCTCGCACCGTCTGGAGGAGGTCTTCGAGCTGTGCGACCGCCTGACGATCATGCGCAACGGCGAGACCGTCCTCACCAAGGCGGTGGCCGACTCCCACATCGATGAGGTCATCTCGACCATGGTGGGACGCGCGGCCGGGGAGCTGTTCCCCGCTCGTGGCACGGCCACCTCCGAGGTGGCACTCCGGGTGGAGGGCCTCGACGGGCGCCGCGTGAAGGACGTGTCCTTTGTCGCGCGGAAGGGCGAGGTCCTCGGAATCGGCGGACTCGCCGGCTCCGGGCGAAGCGAGCTGCTCCGCATCCTCGCCGGAGCCCAGAAGCACGTGGCGGGCACCGTCAGCGTGGGCGACACGACCCTGCCCGCCTCCCCTGGCGTCGGCAGGGCGCTCGACGCCGGAATCGCGCTCGTCCCCGAGGAGCGCCGCAGCCAGGGCGTCATCCTCAGCGCGACCATCCAGGACAACATCGCCCTGGCGAACATCCCGGCGGTCAGCTCGGCGGGCGTGGTCTCGGGCGGGCGCATCGCCGACATCGTGCAGCGCGGGATGGCCGACCTGCAGATCAAGGCCCGCAGTCCGCGCCAGCACGTCGGCGAGCTGTCGGGCGGAAACCAGCAGAAGGTCGTGCTCGCCAAGATGCTGGCCCGCAAGCCGAAGGTCCTGCTGATGGACGAGCCGACCCGCGGGATCGACGTGGGCACCAAGGCGGAGATCTACCGGCTGATCCGGGCGCTCGCGGCCGGAGGAACGACCATCATCGCGGTCAGCTCGGAGCTCCCGGAGCTGATCGGAATGAGCGATCGCATCCTGATCATGCACGAAGGCCGGATCTCCGGCGAAGTCCCGGCCGAGAACGCCGACGAGGAAATCCTGCTCGCGTACTGCTACGGAAAGACACGGTGACATGACGACCACCAACACCCAGCCGCCGCCCACCAAGGTGCCGGCTCAGCCGCGGACCTCGATCGGGAAGTTCCTGGTCCAGGGCGGGACGACCATCGCGCTGATCGCACTCGTCCTCTTCTTCTTCGCGATGCGCCCGGACGTCTTCCTCAGCTTCACCAACGTGCGGAACATCCTGTTCCAGGTCTCGATCCTCGCGATCATCGCGGGGGCGCAGACCGTCGTCATGGTCGTCGGCGACTTCGACCTGTCGCTCGCCGCCACCTCGAGCCTTGCCGGTGCGGTCGCGGCCTCCCTCATGCTCGGCGGTGTCCCGACACCGGTCGCCATCCTCGTCGCACTCGTGGTGGGGCTCCTCATCGGCATCGCCAACGGACTCCTGGTCGCCTATCTGAATCTCACGGCCTTCGTCGCCACGCTCGCCACGATGACCTCGGTGATCGGCCTCGCGTACCTCGTGACCGAGGGGACGACGCTGTTCAACCTCCCCGGGGACTTCACCACCCTCGGCCAGGGCCGGTTCCTCAACATCCCGCTGCCGGTCTACATCGCCATCGCCATCTCGGTGATCCTGTGGGCCGTCCTCCGGTTCACGACCACGGGGCGCAAGTGGTACGCGGTCGGCGGCAATGCCGAGGTGTCGCGCCTGTCCGGGGTCAACGTCCGCCGCGGCCGCCTCCTGGCCTTCGCAGTCGCCGGCCTGATCTCGGCGATCGGCGGCATCCTGCTGGCAGCGCGCCTCGGCAGCGCGAGCGCGGTCCAGGGCAGCGACAACCTGCTCTTCTCGGTCGCGGCCGTCTTCCTCGGCATGACCGTCATCAAGTCCGGACAGGCGAACCTCGTCGGCACCATGGTGGGCGTCGCCATCATCGGCGTCCTGAGCAACGGCCTCAACATCATCGGCGTGAACTCCTACGTCCAGCAGGTGGTCACCGGCCTCATCATCATCGCCGCCGTCACCCTGTCCTCCCTCAAGACCCGTGAGCGGTAGCGCAACAGCCCGTCCACGAAAGAGCTGAGCGGCGCTGGTCCGCTCAGGCACCCCCACCGGAATGCGATCACAACAACGGAGTAAGAGATGCGCACACGATTCACCACACTGGCGGCCATCGGCGCCATAGCGGCGCTGGCCCTCGCCGGCTGCTCGGGCGGCGGCGGAGGCGGCGGCGGCTCCGCTTCGGGCGGCGGGGACGGCGACAAGCCGTTCAAGGTCATCGCCTTCACGTCGGGCAATCAGACGCCCATCGGCGCCTGGTGGGTCAAGGCGGTGCAGGCCAAGGCCGACGAGGCCGGCTGGGATCTCACGATGATCCAGGGCGACTTCGACTTCCAGAAGATGAATCCGCAGGTGGAGAGTGCGATCGGCCAGGGCGCCGACGCGATCTTCGACGGCTACACCGACTACGCGTCGATCTCCTCCATCGTCACCGCGGCGAAGGACGCGGAGATCCCGATGTTCGCGATGGACAGCGGCACGGAGGCCACCGACGCCTTCGTCCTCAACGTCACCACCGACCAGCAGGGCATCGTCGACAGCACCATGGGCGCGTTCGACGAGGCGCTCGGAGGCCTCAAGGGCAAGAACGTCATGGTCATCGGCCACGACCCGCACCCCGGCATCCGCATGCGGGCCGGACTCGCCAAGGAGGCTCTCGAGAAGGCCGGGGCCAACATCGCGGGCGGCGACATCCAGAAGGTCAAGTCCCCCGCCACCGGCCGGACCGAGGCGCTCGCCATCGTCGCCGACTACCTGACCGCGCACCCGAACGGACTCGACGCGGTGTGGGTCGGCTGGGATGACGCCGCCCTCGGCGCCGCTCAGGCCATCACGGAGGCGGGCTCCCAGGCGAAGGTGACGGGCGTCGACGCGACGAGCGAGGCGATCGCGGGGATCCAGAGCGGAGGCGCTTTCCTCGCCACGATCGAGCAGCCCTGGCCGTCGATCCTCGACACCCTCATGGAGGCGATGACCGCCTACCAGAAGGACGGAACCCTCCCGAAGAAGAACTTCGAGGCGGTCGAGACGACGCTCGTGACCTCGGAGAACGCCGCGGACATCACGCCCTCGGACAAGCTGGGCTAGGCCCTCGACCAGCGGGGGCGGGGACCGAGTCTCCGCCCCCGCTCCCCTCTCGTCGAACTCTCACCAGAAAGTGGACTCATGCGTTTGAACGGCAAGGTCGCCATCATCACCGGCGGCGCCAGCGGAATCGGCCTGGCGACGGCGCGCAAGTTCGTCAGCGAAGGCGCCAAGGTGCTCGTCGCCGACATCAACCTGCAGCGGGCGGAGGCTGTCGTCGCCGAGTTCGAGGCCGCCGGCTCTCCCGGGGCCACGGCTGCGGCGCAGGTCGACGTGTCGAAGTTCGCCGAGGTGGAGGCGATGGTGCAGCGCGCCGTCGACGTCTTCGGGAAGATCGACGTCATCTTCAACAACGCGGGGATCGCCGGCGGGAAGGCCCTCCTCGACCACGACCCCGAGGTGGACTACGCGCCGATGATCCGCGTCGATCAGGACGGCGTGTACTACGGCATCCTCGCGGCCGGCCGCCAGTTCGTGAAGCAGGGCACGCCCGGCGTCATCATCAGCACGTCGTCCATCTACGGCGAGCAGGCCGCCGAGCTGGCCTTCAGCTACAGCGCGGCGAAGGCCGCGGTCATCTCCTTCACGCGCTCCGCCGCCTACGAGCTGGCCGAGCACGGCATCCGCGCCGTCGCCATCACCCCCGGACGCGTGGGCACCCCGATCATCAACCAGTTCAGCGAGGAGCTGCGGGCCCTCTTCGCGTCCGAGCAGCTGCGGAACAAGATGACCGAGCCGGAGGAGATCGCGAACGTCGTCGCCTTCCTCGCCTCCGACGAGTCCAACGTCATCAACGGCACGGTCGTCCACGTCGACGACGGCTACTCCTCCTTCAAGCAGCGCTTCGACCTGCCGACGTTCTAGGCACCCGTGATCACCGCCGACCTGGACGTCGCCTGTCACCTCAACGTCCTGGTGCCGGACGCCGCACCGGATCGCCTTCCCGCGGCTCTGGAGGCGATCGCCGCTGCCGGATACCGCCGCGTCGTGCTCCCACCTCTCGACCCGGACACGACCGATGCCGCCGCACTGCGGGACATCGTGGCGGCATCGGGGCTCTCCCTCTCACCATGTGCGGCCAGAGCCCCGATGCCGATGTGTCCTCGCCGGACTCCGGGGTGCGGGCCGCCGGCGTCGCGGCGCTGCGTCGCACGCTCGACTTCACCGTCGCCGTGGGCAGCGACCAGCTCAACGGCGTGCCATACGGGCTCTTCGGGCATCCCTCGTCGCCGACCAGCCGGGAGGCGTTCCAACGGTCGGCGGCCGAGGTGGGTCGCGTCGCCGACGAGGCCCACGAGCGCGGCGTCACCATGACGTTCGAGGTGCTCAACCGCTACGAGACGTCGCTCGTGAACACCGCCGCCCAAGCGCTCGACTACGTCGCCGCGAGCGGATCGGATCACCTCCGCATCCACCTCGACACGTTCCACATGGCGATCGAGGAGGCCGACATGGCTGCGGCCATCCGGCTGGCGCTCCCTCGCCTCGGGTACCTCGAGCTCGGCCAGTCGGGCCGCGGCCCCCTCGCCACGGGCGTGGTCGACATCCCGGCCGTGGTCCGCGGGGCTCTTCGCGACGGCTACACCGGCCGCTTCGGACTGGAGGCCTTCTCGAGGCCGATCCTGCCCGAGTTCGTCGGGGACATGCTCGCCATCTGGCGGGAGACTTACGAGGACGGCGCGCGGCTCGCCGCGGACGCCATGAGCACCATCCAGGAGGGAACATCATGACCATCACCACAGAGACCCGGGAGGTCCTGCTCGACGAGAGCGTCTTCGCGGGCAGGATCTACATCGACGGAGAGTGGGTGCCCGGCGCAGGCGGCGAGATCGCCTCGGTCGAGCCCGCTACCGGCGAGACGCTCGCCATGGTAGGGATCGCCGGCCCCGCCGACGTCGGCCGGGCCGCCGAGGGCGCGGCGCGAGCCCAGAAGGAGTGGGCGGCCACGCCGCACCCGGTGCGCTCCGCAGTGCTGCGTCGCGCGGGCCAGCTCTGGGAGCAGCACGCGGAGGAGATCTCGGGCTGGAACATCCGCGAGGTCGGCGCCATTCCCCCGCTCGCCGGGTTCGCCCTGCACGTCACGGCGGCCGAGTGCTATGAGGCGTCGGCACTCCCGTCGGCGCCCCTCGGCTCGATCCTCTCCAGCGAAGAGCCTCGTCTCTCCCTCGCTCAGCAGGTGCCGGTCGGGGTGGTCGCGGTCATCTCGCCCTTCAACGTGCCCCTGATCCTCGGCATCCGGGCCGTGGCGCCGGCCCTTGCCCTCGGCAACGCAGTGCTCCTCAAGCCCGACCCCCGCACGGTCATCACCGGCGGGGTCGCGATGGTGCGCATCTTCGAGGAGGCCGGTCTGCCGAAGGGCCTTCTGCAGCTGGTGCCCGGCGGCGCCGACGTCGGCGAGGCGCTCGTCACCGACCCGCGCGTGCGCGTGATCGCCTTCACGGGCTCGACCCGCGCCGGCCGCATCGTCGGCGAGCTGGCCGGCCGCCACCTCAAGCGGGCCCACCTCGAGCTCGGCGGGAACTCCGCGTTCCTCATCCGGGCCGACGCCGACGTGGACAAGGCGGTGAACCTGGCGACCTGGGGAGCCTTCCTGCACCAGGGGCAGATATGCATGACGGTCGGCCGCCACATCGTGCACGAGTCCGTGTTCGAGGAGTACGTGGAGAAGCTCGCGGCGAAGGCCGATTCGATGCACGTCGGCGACCCGGCAGCGGGTCAGGTGCACCTGGGCCCGCTCATCGACGAGGTGCAGCGCGACCGCGTGCACACGCTCGTCCAGGACGCCGTCGCCCAGGGGCGCAGCTGCGCGCGGGCGGCACGTACGAGGGCCTGCTGTACCGTCCGACCGTCCTCGCGAACACTCCGCGCACGGCGGCGGCCTACGCCGACGAGGTGTTCGGCCCGGTCGCGTCCGTGGTGTCGTACTCGACCGACGACGAGGCCGTCGAACTGGCCTCGGAGGGCGAGTACGGGCTGTCGCTCGGCATCGTGACGGCCGACGCTCTGGCAGGGCTCGCGCTCGCGCAGCGGATCCCCACCGGGATCGTGCACATCAACGACCAGACGGTCAACGACGAGGCGAACGCCCCGTTCGGCGGCACGGGCTCGTCGGGCACCGGGTCACGTCACGGCGGCGCCCAGGCGAACGTCGACGCCTTCACAGAGACGCGCTGGATCACCCTGCGCCGGGAGCCGGGCCAGTACCCGCTCTGAGCATCCCTGGTTAACGGCGAAAGGGCCGCCCCAAGTGGGGCGGCCCTTTGCTGTAAAAGGAGTCCGGCGGTGTCCTACTCTCCCACAGGGTCCCCCTGCAGTACCATCGGCGCTGAGAGTCTTAGCTTCCGGGTTCGGAATGTGACCGGGCGTTTCCCTCTCGCTATGGCCGCCGAAACACTGTCGATGTTTCAGAAGTTCTAGCCCATCTCTGGTTTCGAGACGCGCCCCGAGGGGCGCTCCTCAACCACCGAGATGGTGCTGCGGTGTCCCGTACATCGGGAACCACAAAGTGGACGCGAGCAACAGTCGTGCGATTCATACGCATTACTCTCTCGAAGAGAGTGTGTTGTCAAGTTGTTGGCTTATTAGTACCGGTCAGCTGCACAGGTCTTTAGTCCCTGCTTCCACATCCGGCCTATCAACCCAGTCGTCTACTGGGAGCCTCTCCCCCGAAGGGATGGAAATCTCATCTTGAAGCCGGCTTCCCGCTTAGATGCTTTCAGCGGTTATCCGTTCCGAACGTAGCTAATCAGCGGTGCCCTTGGCAGAACAACTGACACACCAGAGGTTCGTCCATCCCGGTCCTCTCGTACTAGGGATAGATCTTCTCAAATTTCCTGCGCGCGCAGCGGATAGGGACCGAACTGTCTCACGACGTTCTAAACCCAGCTCGCGTACCGCTTTAATGGGCGAACAGCCCAACCCTTGGGACCTACTCCAGCCCCAGGATGCGACGAGCCGACATCGAGGTGCCAAACCATGCCGTCGATATGGACTCTTGGGCAAGATCAGCCTGTTATCCCCGAGGTACCTTTTATCCGTTGAGCGACAGCGCTTCCACAAGCCACTGCCGGATCACTAGTCCCGACTTTCGTCCCTGCTCGACTTGTCAGTCTCACAGTCAAGCTCCCTTGTGCACTTACACTCGACACCTGATTGCCAACCAGGTTGAGGGAACCTTTGGGCGCCTCCGTTACATTTTGGGAGGCAACCGCCCCAGTTAAACTACCCATCAGGCACTGTCCCTGAACCGGATCACGGTTCTAAGTTAGACATCCAAAGTGACCAGAGTGGTATTTCAACAATGACTCCACCCGAACTAGCGTCCGAGCTTCAAAGTCTCCCACCTATCCTACACAAGCCACTCCGAACACCAATACCAAACTATAGTAAAGGTCACGGGGTCTTTCCGTCCTGCTGCGCGTAACGAGCATCTTTACTCGTAGTGCAATTTCGCCGAGTTCGCGGTTGAGACAGCTGGGAAGTCGTTACGCCATTCGTGCAGGTCGGAACTTACCCGACAAGGAATTTCGCTACCTTAGGATGGTTATAGTTACCACCGCCGTTTACTGGGGCTTAAATTCGCAGCTTCGCCTTGCGGCTAACCGCTCCTCTTAACCTTCCAGCACCGGGCAGGCGTCAGTCCGTATACATCGTCTTGCGACTTGGCACGGACCTGTGTTTTTAGTAAACAGTCGCTTCCCACTGGTCTCTGCGGCCATACAGCGCTTCCGGAGCAAGTCCGTTCACGCCTCAGGCCCCCTTCTCCCGAAGTTACGGGGGCATTTTGCCGAGTTCCTTAACCACGATTCTCTCGATCTCCTTGGTATTCTCTACCTGACCACCTGAGTCGGTTTGGGGTACGGGCGGCTTGAACCTCGCGTCGATGCTTTTCTTGGCAGCATAGGATCACTGATTTCGCCCAATCGGGCTACGCATCGGATCTCAGGCTATGTGAGGAACGGATTTGCCTATCCCTCGCCCTACGTCCTTACACCGGGACAACCATCGCCCGGCTCAGCTACCTTCCTGCGTCACACCTGTTAATACGCTTGCCGCCCCAGTTCGGTTCGAGTGCTCCACCGCGGCTTCACCCCGAAGGGCTTCACCACGGCTTCGGACTCTTAGCATTACCGGATTGGCATTGGCGGTTCTTCGCCGGTACGGGAATATCAACCCGTTGTCCATCGACTACGCCTGTCGGCCTCGCCTTAGGTCCCGACTTACCCAGGGCGGATTAGCCTGGCCCTGGAACCCTTGGTCTTTCGGAGGACGGGTTTCTCACCCGTCTTTCGCTACTCATGCCTGCATTCTCACTCGTGTGGCGTCCACGGCTGGATTACTCCGCCGCTTCGCTCGCCACACGACGCTCTCCTACCGATCCGCACGGCTGAACCACGAAGGCTAACCAATGATGCGAATCCCACGACTTCGGCGGTGTGCTTGAGCCCCGTTACATTGTCGGCGCGGAATCACTTGACCAGTGAGCTATTACGCACTCTTTCAAGGGTGGCTGCTTCTAAGCCAACCTCCTGGTTGTCTATGCAACTCCACATCCTTTCCCACTTAGCACACGCTTGGGGGCCTTAGTCGGTGGTCTGGGTTGTTTCCCTCTCGACGATGAAGCTTATCCCCCACCGTCTCACTGCTGCGCTCTCACTTACCGGCATTCGGAGTTTGGCTGACGTCAGTAACCTTGTAGGGCCCATCGGCCATCCAGTAGCTCTACCTCCGGCAAGAAACACGCAACGCTGCACCTAAATGCATTTCGGAGAGAACCAGCTATCACGAAGTTTGATTGGCCTTTCACCCCTACCCACAGCTCATCCCCTCCATTTTCAACTGAAGTGGGTTCGGTCCTCCACGACGTCTTACCGTCGCTTCAACCTGGCCATGGGTAGATCACTTCGCTTCGGGTCTAGAACACGCGACTGAATCGCCCTATTCGGACTCGCTTTCGCTACGGCTTCCCCTCTCGGTTAACCTCGCCACGTATCACTAACTCGCAGGCTCATTCTTCAAAAGGCACGCTGTCACCAGTACAAGCTGGCTCCAACGGTTTGTAAGCAAACGGTTTCAGGTACTATTTCACTCCCCTCCCGGGGTACTTTTCACCTTTCCCTCACGGTACTTGTCCGCTATCGGTCATCTGGGAGTATTTAGGCTTAGCAGGTGGTCCTGCCAGATTCACACGGGATTTCTCGGGCCCCGTGCTACTTGGGATGATCTCCAAGCCATTGCGACATTTCGACTACGGGATTGCCACCCTCTGTGATTGGCCATTCAATGCCATTCGTCTATATCGCGTTGTAACTTGTGCTGATCGGCAGATCAGCGTGAGAGTCCCACAACCCCGATCGTGCAACGCCTGCCGGCTATCACACACGATCGGTTTGGCCTGTTCCGGTTTCGCTCGCCACTACTAACGGAATCGCGGTTGCTTTCTCTTCCTGTGGGTACTGAGATGTTTCACTTCCCCACGTTCCCTCTACCCGCCCTATATATTCAGGCGGGAGTCACCGGGTCGCATTGCTGCGCCCGGCGGGGTTTCCCCATTCGGAGATCCTCGGATCAAAGCTCGTTTATCAGCTCCCCGAGGCTTATCGCAGATTACTACGTCCTTCTTCGGCTCCAGATGCCAAGGCATCCACCGTTTGCTCTTAGAAACTTGACCACATGAGTATGAATCGATTGCTCACAACCAGCCCCCGAAGGAACCGGCTGAAAGAAATTGACCAATGAAGACGCATCTGAAGATGCGTCGTCTTTGTGATCCCGATCCCGAAAGATCGGAATCTAAGATGCTCGCGTCCACTGTGTAGTTCTCAAAGTACGGGCGGTACCCCGCGCGCTCCCCCATTGGGGAAACACGTCGAGGTCCGGAGGTCCGTTCCCGCCCACCACTCTCTCGAGCAGCAGCGAGGCCCGGTCCCTCAGGACCCAACAGCGTGCATGTCGCCGGCATCCTCTCAGCAGCGTTCCAGGTCAGGCGCTCCGAAGAGCTGCGACCGTACTGACTGCCGGCATTCAACCGACGACCAAAGTCAATGTTCCACCCTTGAGCAAACCACCGCAGAACGTATGCCTGCGTAGTGGCTCTGGGATGCCGAAGCATCCAGAAGCTCCTTAGAAAGGAGGTGATCCAGCCGCACCTTCCGGTACGGCTACCTTGTTACGACTTAGTCCTAATCACCGATCCCACCTTCGACAGCTCCCTCCTTGCGGTTGGGCCACTGGCTTCGGGTGTTACCGACTTTCATGACTTGACGGGCGGTGTGTACAAGGCCCGAGAACGTATTCACCGCAGCGTTGCTGATCTGCGATTACTAGCGACTCCGACTTCATGAGGTCGAGTTGCAGACCTCAATCCGAACTGAGACCGGCTTTTTGGGATTCGCTCCACCTTACGGTATTGCAGCCCTTTGTACCGGCCATTGTAGCATGCGTGAAGCCCAAGACATAAGGGGCATGATGATTTGACGTCATCCCCACCTTCCTCCGAGTTGACCCCGGCAGTCTCCTATGAGTTCCCGGCATAACCCGCTGGCAACATAGAACGAGGGTTGCGCTCGTTGCGGGACTTAACCCAACATCTCACGACACGAGCTGACGACAACCATGCACCACCTGTACACCGACCTTGCGGGGCGACTGTTTCCAGCCGTTTCCGGTGTATGTCAAGCCTTGGTAAGGTTCTTCGCGTTGCATCGAATTAATCCGCATGCTCCGCCGCTTGTGCGGGCCCCCGTCAATTCCTTTGAGTTTTAGCCTTGCGGCCGTACTCCCCAGGCGGGGAACTTAATGCGTTAGCTGCGACACGGAATCCGTGGAATGGACCCCACATCTAGTTCCCAACGTTTACGGCGTGGACTACCAGGGTATCTAATCCTGTTCGCTCCCCACGCTTTCGCTCCTCAGCGTCAGTTACGGCCCAGAGATCTGCCTTCGCCATCGGTGTTCCTCCTGATATCTGCGCATTCCACCGCTACACCAGGAATTCCAATCTCCCCTACCGCACTCTAGTCTGCCCGTACCCACTGCAGGCGCGAGGTTGAGCCTCGCGTTTTCACAGCAGACGCGACAAACCGCCTACGAGCTCTTTACGCCCAATAATTCCGGACAACGCTTGCACCCTACGTATTACCGCGGCTGCTGGCACGTAGTTAGCCGGTGCTTTTTCTTCAGGTACCGTCACTTTCGCTTCTTCCCTGACAAAAGAGGTTTACAACCCGAAGGCCGTCGTCCCTCACGCGGCGTTGCTGCATCAGGCTTTCGCCCATTGTGCAATATTCCCCACTGCTGCCTCCCGTAGGAGTCTGGGCCGTGTCTCAGTCCCAGTGTGGCCGGTCACCCTCTCAGGCCGGCTACCCGTCGTCGCCTTGGTGAGCCATTACCTCACCAACAAGCTGATAGGCCGCGAGCTCATCCCTGACCGAAATTCTTTCCACGCGCAGAAGATGCCTTCGCGCGTCGTATCCGGTATTAGCTACAGTTTCCCGCAGTTATCCCAGAGTCAAGGGCAGATTGCTCACGTGTTACTCACCCGTTCGCCACTAACCAAGGAAGCAAGCTCCCTTGATCCGTTCGACTTGCATGTGTTAAGCACGCCGCCAGCGTTCGTCCTGAGCCAGGATCAAACTCTCCGTAGATGTCTGATAGCCAACCAGCGAACCGGCTGACAAACCATGTACCCGGCCACCCGGAATAGGGCGACACGAGCGAGTTGATTCTGACTAAAGAACTGTCTACTGACAATTCATTTAATCCAAAGGAATTCTCAACACCCCACACTGCGTCTATTCAACACAGCCAGGATGACGAGGATAATTTGGCATTGACTTAGTGCACGCTGTTGAGTTCTCAAGGATCGGACGCACCACACTCCGACGGTTCGCCGGGGTCGTATGGGCAACTGATTCTGCGTTCGTGTGGAGCTGCGCTCAGCGCGCTCTTGCCGGTCGGACGGATCCGTTCGGCCGTGGAGAGCGTTACGCTCCCCCGAACAGCCCACTCAGACTACATCCGATCGGCGATCCCAGCAAGTCTGAACCAGACGAGCTGCGGTCGAACCAGAGGTTCTGAGTGAGTCCCGCTTGAGGCCGAGAAGCTCTTCCGCTTCCCGCACCTTTGGGGCGACGAGGAATTACATTACGTGCCGATCGGACCCTCCGCAACTCGCGACCGACCCGGGCGTGTCGTCGCTGTCGCCGCCTGCGCGGCGTGGCGGAACTGCGCGCATCCGAGGCGGTCACAGTGCCTTCGAGCTCCAGGAGTCGCGGGCGCCTGAGGCGGGTCCACGTGCTGGGAGTGATGCCGGCGGCGGCTTCTCCTGCACGATCGCCTGCGGCTGCTCCAATGCTGGTGCCGCAGTGCGGTTCCGGTGGGATGTCCGCCGGGAGTCGGGATCACCGGGCGGTGAAAGCGTCCTCCCCGGCGTAAGCGCCTCGAGTTCCCTGCAGCTGCCCCTCGGCGATGCGTTCGCAGAGAGCGGAGAGCCGGCCCATCGCACTCGTCGACTGGGAGGGTCCGGCTCCGGCGATGTCGGCTCGGATGTGTCACCTCCCTCTCGAGGTGGCGGCGGCCTGATTTCGAGACGCGCCTGCGGCGCTCCTCAATCATCGGTTGAGGGGGTCATGCGGGCGGTGGGTTAACGGCGAAAGGGCCGCCCCAAGTGGGGCGGCCCTTTGCTGTAAAAGGAGTCCGGCGGTGTCCTACTCTCCCACAGGGTCCCCCTGCAGTACCATCGGCGCTGAGAGTCTTAGCTTCCGGGTTCGGAATGTGACCGGGCGTTTCCCTCTCGCTATGGCCGCCGAAACACTGTCGATGTTTCAGAAGTTCTAGCCCATCTCTGGTTTCGAGACGCGCCCCGAGGGGCGCTCCTCAACCACCGAGATGGTGCTGCGGTGTCCCGTACATCGGGAACCACAAAGTGGACGCGAGCAACAGTCGTGCGATTCATACGCATTACTCTCTCGAAGAGAGTGTGTTGTCAAGTTGTTGGCTTATTAGTACCGGTCAGCTGCACAGGTCTTTAGTCCCTGCTTCCACATCCGGCCTATCAACCCAGTCGTCTACTGGGAGCCTCTCCCCCGAAGGGATGGAAATCTCATCTTGAAGCCGGCTTCCCGCTTAGATGCTTTCAGCGGTTATCCGTTCCGAACGTAGCTAATCAGCGGTGCCCTTGGCAGAACAACTGACACACCAGAGGTTCGTCCATCCCGGTCCTCTCGTACTAGGGATAGATCTTCTCAAATTTCCTGCGCGCGCAGCGGATAGGGACCGAACTGTCTCACGACGTTCTAAACCCAGCTCGCGTACCGCTTTAATGGGCGAACAGCCCAACCCTTGGGACCTACTCCAGCCCCAGGATGCGACGAGCCGACATCGAGGTGCCAAACCATGCCGTCGATATGGACTCTTGGGCAAGATCAGCCTGTTATCCCCGAGGTACCTTTTATCCGTTGAGCGACAGCGCTTCCACAAGCCACTGCCGGATCACTAGTCCCGACTTTCGTCCCTGCTCGACTTGTCAGTCTCACAGTCAAGCTCCCTTGTGCACTTACACTCGACACCTGATTGCCAACCAGGTTGAGGGAACCTTTGGGCGCCTCCGTTACATTTTGGGAGGCAACCGCCCCAGTTAAACTACCCATCAGGCACTGTCCCTGAACCGGATCACGGTTCTAAGTTAGACATCCAAAGTGACCAGAGTGGTATTTCAACAATGACTCCACCCGAACTAGCGTCCGAGCTTCAAAGTCTCCCACCTATCCTACACAAGCCACTCCGAACACCAATACCAAACTATAGTAAAGGTCACGGGGTCTTTCCGTCCTGCTGCGCGTAACGAGCATCTTTACTCGTAGTGCAATTTCGCCGAGTTCGCGGTTGAGACAGCTGGGAAGTCGTTACGCCATTCGTGCAGGTCGGAACTTACCCGACAAGGAATTTCGCTACCTTAGGATGGTTATAGTTACCACCGCCGTTTACTGGGGCTTAAATTCGCAGCTTCGCCTTGCGGCTAACCGCTCCTCTTAACCTTCCAGCACCGGGCAGGCGTCAGTCCGTATACATCGTCTTGCGACTTGGCACGGACCTGTGTTTTTAGTAAACAGTCGCTTCCCACTGGTCTCTGCGGCCATACAGCGCTTCCGGAGCAAGTCCGTTCACGCCTCAGGCCCCCTTCTCCCGAAGTTACGGGGGCATTTTGCCGAGTTCCTTAACCACGATTCTCTCGATCTCCTTGGTATTCTCTACCTGACCACCTGAGTCGGTTTGGGGTACGGGCGGCTTGAACCTCGCGTCGATGCTTTTCTTGGCAGCATAGGATCACTGATTTCGCCCAATCGGGCTACGCATCGGATCTCAGGCTATGTGAGGAACGGATTTGCCTATCCCTCGCCCTACGTCCTTACACCGGGACAACCATCGCCCGGCTCAGCTACCTTCCTGCGTCACACCTGTTAATACGCTTGCCGCCCCAGTTCGGTTCGAGTGCTCCACCGCGGCTTCACCCCGAAGGGCTTCACCACGGCTTCGGACTCTTAGCATTACCGGATTGGCATTGGCGGTTCTTCGCCGGTACGGGAATATCAACCCGTTGTCCATCGACTACGCCTGTCGGCCTCGCCTTAGGTCCCGACTTACCCAGGGCGGATTAGCCTGGCCCTGGAACCCTTGGTCTTTCGGAGGACGGGTTTCTCACCCGTCTTTCGCTACTCATGCCTGCATTCTCACTCGTGTGGCGTCCACGGCTGGATTACTCCGCCGCTTCGCTCGCCACACGACGCTCTCCTACCGATCCGCACGGCTGAACCACGAAGGCTAACCAATGATGCGAATCCCACGACTTCGGCGGTGTGCTTGAGCCCCGTTACATTGTCGGCGCGGAATCACTTGACCAGTGAGCTATTACGCACTCTTTCAAGGGTGGCTGCTTCTAAGCCAACCTCCTGGTTGTCTATGCAACTCCACATCCTTTCCCACTTAGCACACGCTTGGGGGCCTTAGTCGGTGGTCTGGGTTGTTTCCCTCTCGACGATGAAGCTTATCCCCCACCGTCTCACTGCTGCGCTCTCACTTACCGGCATTCGGAGTTTGGCTGACGTCAGTAACCTTGTAGGGCCCATCGGCCATCCAGTAGCTCTACCTCCGGCAAGAAACACGCAACGCTGCACCTAAATGCATTTCGGAGAGAACCAGCTATCACGAAGTTTGATTGGCCTTTCACCCCTACCCACAGCTCATCCCCTCCATTTTCAACTGAAGTGGGTTCGGTCCTCCACGACGTCTTACCGTCGCTTCAACCTGGCCATGGGTAGATCACTTCGCTTCGGGTCTAGAACACGCGACTGAATCGCCCTATTCGGACTCGCTTTCGCTACGGCTTCCCCTCTCGGGTTAACCTCGCCACGTATCACTAACTCGCAGGCTCATTCTTCAAAAGGCACGCTGTCACCAGTACAAGCTGGCTCCAACGGTTTGTAAGCAAACGGTTTCAGGTACTATTTCACTCCCCTCCCGGGGTACTTTTCACCTTTCCCTCACGGTACTTGTCCGCTATCGGTCATCTGGGAGTATTTAGGCTTAGCAGGTGGTCCTGCCAGATTCACACGGGATTTCTCGGGCCCCGTGCTACTTGGGATGATCTCCAAGCCATTGCGACATTTCGACTACGGGATTGCCACCCTCTGTGATTGGCCATTCAATGCCATTCGTCTATATCGCGTTGTAACTTGTGCTGATCGGCAGATCAGCGTGAGAGTCCCACAACCCCGATCGTGCAACGCCTGCCGGCTATCACACACGATCGGTTTGGCCTGTTCCGGTTTCGCTCGCCACTACTAACGGAATCGCGGTTGCTTTCTCTTCCTGTGGGTACTGAGATGTTTCACTTCCCCACGTTCCCTCTACCCGCCCTATATATTCAGGCGGGAGTCACCGGGTCGCATTGCTGCGCCCGGCGGGGTTTCCCCATTCGGAGATCCTCGGATCAAAGCTCGTTTATCAGCTCCCCGAGGCTTATCGCAGATTACTACGTCCTTCTTCGGCTCCAGATGCCAAGGCATCCACCGTTTGCTCTTAGAAACTTGACCACATGAGTATGAATCGATTGCTCACAACCAGCCCCCGAAGGAACCGGCTGAAAGAAATTGACCAATGAAGACGCATCTGAAGATGCGTCGTCTTTGTGATCCCGATCCCGAAAGATCGGAATCTAAGATGCTCGCGTCCACTGTGTAGTTCTCAAAGTACGGGCGGTACCCCGCGCGCTCCCCCATTGGGGAAACACGTCGAGGTCCGGAGGTCCGTTCCCGCCCACCACTCTCTCGAGCAGCAGCGAGGCCCGGTCCCTCAGGACCCAACAGCGTGCATGTCGCCGGCATCCTCTCAGCAGCGTTCCAGGTCAGGCGCTCCGAAGAGCTGCGACCGTACTGACTGCCGGCATTCAACCGACGACCAAAGTCAATGTTCCACCCTTGAGCAAACCACCGCAGAACGTATGCCTGCGTAGTGGCTCTGGGATGCCGAAGCATCCAGAAGCTCCTTAGAAAGGAGGTGATCCAGCCGCACCTTCCGGTACGGCTACCTTGTTACGACTTAGTCCTAATCACCGATCCCACCTTCGACAGCTCCCTCCTTGCGGTTGGGCCACTGGCTTCGGGTGTTACCGACTTTCATGACTTGACGGGCGGTGTGTACAAGGCCCGAGAACGTATTCACCGCAGCGTTGCTGATCTGCGATTACTAGCGACTCCGACTTCATGAGGTCGAGTTGCAGACCTCAATCCGAACTGAGACCGGCTTTTTGGGATTCGCTCCACCTTACGGTATTGCAGCCCTTTGTACCGGCCATTGTAGCATGCGTGAAGCCCAAGACATAAGGGGCATGATGATTTGACGTCATCCCCACCTTCCTCCGAGTTGACCCCGGCAGTCTCCTATGAGTTCCCGGCATAACCCGCTGGCAACATAGAACGAGGGTTGCGCTCGTTGCGGGACTTAACCCAACATCTCACGACACGAGCTGACGACAACCATGCACCACCTGTACACCGACCTTGCGGGGCGACTGTTTCCAGCCGTTTCCGGTGTATGTCAAGCCTTGGTAAGGTTCTTCGCGTTGCATCGAATTAATCCGCATGCTCCGCCGCTTGTGCGGGCCCCCGTCAATTCCTTTGAGTTTTAGCCTTGCGGCCGTACTCCCCAGGCGGGGAACTTAATGCGTTAGCTGCGACACGGAATCCGTGGAATGGACCCCACATCTAGTTCCCAACGTTTACGGCGTGGACTACCAGGGTATCTAATCCTGTTCGCTCCCCACGCTTTCGCTCCTCAGCGTCAGTTACGGCCCAGAGATCTGCCTTCGCCATCGGTGTTCCTCCTGATATCTGCGCATTCCACCGCTACACCAGGAATTCCAATCTCCCCTACCGCACTCTAGTCTGCCCGTACCCACTGCAGGCGCGAGGTTGAGCCTCGCGTTTTCACAGCAGACGCGACAAACCGCCTACGAGCTCTTTACGCCCAATAATTCCGGACAACGCTTGCACCCTACGTATTACCGCGGCTGCTGGCACGTAGTTAGCCGGTGCTTTTTCTTCAGGTACCGTCACTTTCGCTTCTTCCCTGACAAAAGAGGTTTACAACCCGAAGGCCGTCGTCCCTCACGCGGCGTTGCTGCATCAGGCTTTCGCCCATTGTGCAATATTCCCCACTGCTGCCTCCCGTAGGAGTCTGGGCCGTGTCTCAGTCCCAGTGTGGCCGGTCACCCTCTCAGGCCGGCTACCCGTCGTCGCCTTGGTGAGCCATTACCTCACCAACAAGCTGATAGGCCGCGAGCTCATCCCTGACCGAAATTCTTTCCACGCGCAGAAGATGCCTTCGCGCGTCGTATCCGGTATTAGCTACAGTTTCCCGCAGTTATCCCAGAGTCAAGGGCAGATTGCTCACGTGTTACTCACCCGTTCGCCACTAACCAAGGAAGCAAACTCCCTTGATCCGTTCGACTTGCATGTGTTAAGCACGCCGCCAGCGTTCGTCCTGAGCCAGGATCAAACTCTCCGTAGATGTCTGATAGCCAACCAGCGAACCGGCTGACAAACCATGTACCCGGCCACCCGGAATAGGGCGACACGAGCGAGTTGATTCTGACTAAAGAACTGTCTACTGACAATTCATTTAATCCAAAGGAATTCTCAACACCCCACCGAAGCAGGATGACGAGGATAATTTGGCATTGACTTAGTGCACGCTGTTGAGTTCTCAAGGATCGGACGCCTTACGTCCTCCGCCTCGCGGCTTCGGCCCGTGGGCAACTTGTCCAACTTACCTTCTCAATCCGCGCCGGTCAAACCGGCTGCTTCTCTCGAAGTTCCCCTCCCAGCCCGATCGGCACGCCTCAGAAGAGGCTTCCAGAGCCGGAGCGTTGTGGGGGTTGTGTCCCGCTTGAGGCCGGGGAGCTCTTCGGCTCTCCCGCACCTTTGGGGCGACGTGGAACAACATTACGTTCCTGTTTCGGGCTCCGCAACTTTCCCGAAACCCGGGCGTGTCATCGGGATTCGCATCTTCGACCGCACGCCGGTCGCGGGTCACTGGACCCGCTGCCCGGCATGGGTTCAGCGCTTCTCCGCCGCGGATATCCCCTGGTCAGGCTGTCTCGAGGAAGACGCCCGCGAGCGTGCGCTTCCCCGCCGCAGCACCGCCACTCCCCCGGGCAGCGCGTTCTCCCCCACCGCGGCGGAGTCGGTGGCGACCTTGACGTTGTTGAGGTGGACGCCGCCCTGGGCGATGGCCCGGCGGGCCTCGCTCAGGCTGCTGCAGAGTCCGGTGTCGACGAGCGCCTGCGCCACGGTCGTCGAGCCGAGCGTCGTGGTGTTCGGGATCTCCCGCAGCGCGCCCGCCAGCACCGCGGGATCGAGGGCGGACAGGTCACCCTGACCGAACAGCGCCTCGGACGCGGCGATCACGGCGTCCGCCGCCTCCTCCCCGTGGACCAGGGCAGTCACCTCACGCGCCAGCCGTCGCTGCGCCTCCCGGCGGAAGGGCTCGTCGGCGACGGCGCGCTCGAGACGCTCGATCTCCTCGCGCGTCAGGAACGTGAAGATCTTCAGTCGCTCGATCACATCCGCGTCGTCGGTGTTGAGCCAGAACTGGTACATGGCGTACGGGCTCGTGAGCAGCGGATCCAGCCAGATCGCGTTGCCCTCGCTCTTCCCGAACTTGGTGCCGTCCGAGTTCGTGATGAGCGGGGTGCCGATCGCGTGGGCGGAGGCGCCCTCCACGCGGTGGATGAGATCCGTGCCGCTCGTGAGGTTGCCCCACTGGTCGCTGCCACCGGTCTGCAGCACGCAGCCGTAGGTGCGGTAGAGCTCGAGGAAGTCGAGTCCCTGCAGGATCTGGTAGCTGAACTCCGTGTAGCTGATCCCCGCGTCGGAGTTGAGCCGGGCGCTGACGGCTTCCTTCTTCAGCATGGTGCCCACCCGGTAGTGCTTCCCGATGTCGCGGAGGAAGTCGATCGCCGACATCGGCGCGGTCCAGTCCAGGTTGTTGACCATCCGGGCGGGATTGTCCCCGTCGAAGGCCAGGAAGCGCTGGATCTGGGCCCGAAGGTAGCCGACCCACTCGGCGACGGTCTCCTTGGTGTTCAGCGTGCGCTCGGCGCTCGGCCGCGGATCGCCGACGAGCCCCGTGGACCCGCCCACCAGGCCGATGGCCGAGTGCCCGGCGAGCTGGAGCCGGCGCATGGTCAGCAGCTGCACGAGGTTCCCGAGATGCAGGCTCGGCGCCGTGGGGTCGAAGCCGCAGTAGAACGCGATCGGCGGGCCCGCCAGAAGGGTGCGGAGCTCGTCCTGATCGGTGGACACCGCGACGAGGCCGCGCCAGAGGAGCTCGTCCCAGACGGACGGGAAGGACGGGTCATTGGACTGCGAGCTGAGGTCGGCGGACACGCCTTTACGCTAGCAATCCGCGCCCACAAGGTCCGGAGCTTACGAGCCTGATGATCATGCCTACAAGCTTGACCTACCGTAGCGCAATGCGCCAAGCTTGAGTCGTGTTCGTTCTCACCGCCGACCAGGTCGACAGCCGCCACGATACCGATCGTGTCGCGGGCGCGCTCGCCTGGCTTCTCGATGCCTACGGCGACGAGCTGGTCCTGCCCCCGACCGCAACGCCGGTGATGAGCTGCAGGCCATGACGGCATCGGCCTCCACGGCCCTCGATGCCGCCCTCGCGCTCGCCCGCACCGGTCATTGGAGCGTGGGACTGGGAGTCGGGACCGTGCGGATGCCGCTGCCGACCACCGTCCGGGAGGCATCGGGACCGGCCTTCATCGCCGCCCGGGCCGCAGTGGATGCGGCCAAGAAGGCGGCGCACCGATTCTGGCTGGCGGCGGAGGCCCGCGGCCTCCTCGACGACACCCAGGTGCGCGCCCTGATCGAGCTCGTGCTCACCGTCCGATCGCGCCGATCCGAGGAGGGCTGGGCGGTGGTCGACCTTCTTCGGGAAGGACACAACCAGGCGTCCGCAGCGGCTCGCCTCGGCATCACGCCGCAGGCCGTGAGCCTCCGGCTCTCCGCGGCGCACTGGCGTGTGGAGGAGGCCGCGCTCCCCGCTCTCGTCCTACTGTTGGAAGACCTCGACCGCGGGGTCAGCGACTCGGCGGCCCCTCTTCCAGGAGCCTCATGATCCCCTCAGTCCTCGCGGTGCTCTACGTCGTGCTCCTGGTGCTGGCGGCCGCGGCCGCCGCGGGCCTCAGCGTCGCCGCATGGTGGCGGCCTACTCCGCCCCTCGTCTACGCGTCGGTCGCAGCGGTCGCGGCGGCGCTCCTCCTGTCCGCCGTGCCGGCCGGGGACCCCGGATTCGCCGTGGATGCGCTGATCACAGTGCTCGCTCTCGCCGCGGCGATCGTCGGCGGCGGGCCCGCTGCCACGACGGCCCTCCGCATGGCCACGCGCGGATCGGTGGCCGACGGCGACCACGGCGGCATCATCCAGGACGGCAGCGAGGTGCTGCGCGGCGGCACGGCGATCGGGCTGCTGGAGCGCCTCGCCGTCGCCGCGGTCATCATTGCGGGCTTCCCGGAGGGGCTCGCCGTGATCGTCGCGATCAAGGGCGTAGGCCGCTTCACCGAGCTGGACGCGGCCGCGCCCCGCGAGCGGTTCATCATCGGCACGTTCGCGAGCCTCATCTGGGCGGCCGCCTGCGCCGGTATCGCGGTGCTGGCCCGCGCCTGACCGCGACGCCTCCGGTCGACCGCGGGGAAACCGCCTCAGCGCGGGTGTCAGTGCACCCGCGGAATGGCGGTTTCACCCGCGCCAGCCGGATCAGCCGCGAGGCGGACGGGGTGCCGCGGCCTTGTACGGCGACACCGTGGGGTCACCGAGCACCCAGAACCGCCACGGCGTCTCCGCGCCGCCCGGCTGGGCGATTCCCGTCCGCGGGCCGACTCCCACCTGCTCCGCCCCGAGGGGCGCCTCGGGCAGCTGCAGCGTGACGCGTGACGCCGGATCGAAGAGGTCGAGCCCGTAGTCGCCCAGCTCGATCCCGAGCGCGACGCAGAGCCGGGCGGGTCCCTGCGCGAGGTCCTTCCGCGCGCGGCTGGTCGTCCGGCGTGAGCGCGCCAGCTCCTCGCCCTCGAGGATCTCGCCCGCGCGGAACAGGATCCCGGCAGCGCGTCCCTCGGGCAGGCACACGACGTTGGCGCACACGTGCATCCCGTAGGTGAAGTAGGTGTACAGGTGCCCGGGCGGCCCGAACATCACCGCGTTGCGCTTGCTGGGACCGCGGTGCGCGTGGGATCCCGGGTCCTCGCCCTCCCCGGAGTACGCCTCCACCTCCGTGAGCCGGAGCGACACGGTGCCGTCCGCGCCGCGGCAGCGAAGGATGCCGCCGAGCAGGAGCGGAGCCACGACCTCCGCGGGCTGGGCGAGGAGCGACCGCGGACTGTCGCTCAGAAGAAGGTCCCGTTGACGACCGAGATCACGATCGCGCCGAGCACCACGAGGGCGGCGAGGATCGCGATCACCCGCACTAGCCACGGGTAGCGCGGCTCCGGCCGCTCGCGGGGTCCGGCCCTCATCGCGCGTCCGCCGCGAGGGTACGGACGCGCTCGGTCAGCGCCGCGAGCTGCTCGCGCACCCGGTCCGGCGCGGTGCCGCCCGCGTTGTCCCGGCTGGCAACCGATCCCGCCACCGTGAGCACCGACCGCACCTCGGGGTCGAGATGCGGCGAGATCGCGACCAGCTCGTCGTCGCCGATGTCCTCCAGCCCGACCTGCCGCACCTCGGCGGCGCGCACCATGGCTCCCGTGATCTCATGCGCCTCGCGGAACGGCACGCCTCGCTTCACCAGCCACTCGGCGACGTCGGTGGCGAGCGAGAATCCCTGCGGGGCGAGGGCCGCCATCCGCTCGACGTCGAAGTGCAGGGTCGCCACCATCCCGGTGAAGGCCGGGAGCAGCACCTCGAGCGTCGCGATGGAGTCGAAGACCGGCTCCTTGTCCTCCTGGAGGTCGCGGTTGTAGGCGAGCGGCAGGCCCTTGAGGGTCGCGAGCAGCCCGGTGAGGTTGCCGATGAGCCGACCGGCCTTGCCGCGGGCGAGCTCGGCGATGTCCGGGTTCTTCTTCTGCGGCATGATGCTCGACCCGGTGGAGTATGCGTCGCTCAGCGTGACGAAGCCGAACTCGCGCGTGTTCCAGAGGATGATCTCCTCGGCGAGCCGGGAGAGGTCGATGCCGATCTGCGCGGCGATATAGGCGAACTCCGCCACCACGTCGCGGGAGGCCGTGCCGTCGATGGAGTTCTCGACGACCCGGGAGAAGCCGAGCTCGGCGGCGACGGCGGTCGCGTCGAGCCCCAGCGTGCTGCCGGCCAGTGCTCCGGAGCCGTAGGGGGACGCGTCCGCCCGCCTCCCCCAGTCGGCAAGCCGCTCGAGGTCGCGCACCAGCGGCCACGCGTGCGCGAGCAGGTGGTGGGCCAGGAGGACCGGCTGCGCGTGCTGCAGATGCGTGCGACCGGGGAGGATCGCGTCGAAGTGCCGGTCCGCCTGCGCGGCCAGCGCATCGACGAGGTCGACCAGCAGGTGCGACACGGTGCGCGCGTGCACGCGGAGCAGCATCCGGACGAGCGTCGAGATCTGGTCGTTGCGGCTGCGGCCGGCGCGCAGCTTGCCGCCGATCTCGGGGCCCGCCCGCTCGATCAGCCCTCGCTCGAGCGCGGAGTGGACGTCCTCGTCACCGGGAGCGGGGCCGAAGGTCCCGGATGCGACGTCGGCCTCCAAGCGGTCGAGCGCGCCGAGCATGGCCTGGAGCTCGTCGGCGTCCAGGTACCCGGCCGCCGCGAGCGCGCGGGCGTGAGCCCGGGACCCGGCGATGTCGTACGCCGCGAGCTGCCAGTCGAAGTGGGTGGACCGGCTCAGCGCCTCGAGCTCCGGCGACGGGCCGGACGCGAAGCGCGCTCCCCACAGCGCTCCCTCGCGGGCTCCGCCGTCTTGCGCGGCTGCTCCGCCGTGTTCGTCGTTCTCGCCTGCCATCAGCCCTCCGGTGTCCCGTTCCACCCTAGGGGCGGGGCGTCACCGCCGCTGGAGCGGCCGGACCAGGACGGCGGGGCGTCACTGCTGCTGGAGCAGCCAGACCAGCAGGGCCTTCTGGGCGTGCAGGCGGTTCTCCGCCTCGTCCCAGACGACGCTCTGCGGACCGTCGATCACCGACGCGTCCACCTCGTAGCCGCGGTCGGCGGGGAGGCAGTGCAGGAACAGCGCGCCGTCTGCGGCCGCCGCCATCAGCTCCGGCGTCACCTTGTACCCGCCCAGGGAGCGGATGCGCTCCGCCTTCTCGTCCTCGCGCCCCATGGACACCCAGGTGTCTGTGACGACGACGTCCGCACCGCCGACGGCGGCGAGGGGGTCGGCGAGCACTGCCACGGATCCGCCCGTCTGCTCGGCGATGGCGATGGCATCGGCGACGACGCTCTCTGCCGGCTCGTAGTCGAGCGGCGCCCCGATGCGGATGTTCATGCCGGCCGTCGCGCCCGCCAGCAGGTAGGACTGCGCCATGTTGCTCGCTCCGTCGCCGAGGAATGCGACCGTGAGGCCCGCCAGGGTCCCCCGGTGCTCGCGGATCGTCAGCAGGTCGGCGAGGAGCTGGCAAGGGTGGAAGTCGTCGGAGAGCGCATTGACGACCGGCACGGTGGTCCCCTCCGCCATCTCCTCGAGGCCGGCCTGGGCGTAGGTGCGCCACACGATGGCGGCGACCTGGCGCTCGAGGACCCGCGCGGTGTCGCTCGGCGACTCCTTGCCGCCGAGCTGGCTGTTGGCGGTCGAGATGATGAGCGGGCTGCCGCCGAGATCGGCGATGCCGACCGCGAAGGACACCCGGGTCCTGGTCGAGGACTTGTCGAAGATGACGGCCACCGTCTGGGGCCCGGCGAGCGGCTTCTGCGCGAACCGGTCGCGCTTGACCTCGACCGCGAGGTCGAGGATGGTGGCCTGCTCGTCCGGGCTCAGGTCGTCGTCGCGCAGGAAGTGGCGGGTCATCGGGCTCCGTCCAGGTCGTTCAGCGTGCGGGAGAAGAGCTCGGTGAACTCGGCGAGCTCCTCGTCGCCCACGATGAGCGGAGGGACGATCCGGAGGCTGTCCTCGTTCGGCGCGTTGAGGATGAGGCCGTTCGCGAGTGCGCGCTCGGCGACCTCAGACGCTCGCCCGCCGGCCACGCCGACGCCGACCATGAGGCCTCGGCCCCGCACCTCGGTGACGAGCGGAGAGCCGATCCCGAGGATCGCGTCGCGCAGCTCGACGCCGCGGCGGGCCGCGTTCTGCACGAGCCCGGCCCGCTCGATCTCGTCGACGACGGCGCCGGCGACCGCCGTCGCGAACGGGTTGCCGCCGAACGTGCTGCCGTGGTCGCCCCGCTGCAGGAGGTCGCTCGCGCGTCCGAACGTCACCAGGGCGCCGATCGGCATGCCGCTGCCGACCCCCTTGGCGATGGCGACCGCATCCGGCGTGATCCCCTCGTGCTGGTAGGCGAACCACTCCCCGTGCGGCCGACGCCGGTCTGGATCTCGTCGACGATGAGGAGAGCACCGACGCGCTCGGTCAGCTCGCGCGCGGCCCGCAGGTAGCCATCCGGCAGCGGCAGCACTCCCGCCTCGCCCTTGATGGGCTCGAGCACCACGGCCGCGACCGTGTCGTCCAGCTCCTCCTCGAGGGCCTCGACAGTGGAGTCGATGTGGTCGACACCCGGCACCATGGGCGCGAACGGCTGCTGCATGGTCGGCTTCCCGGTGAGCGCGAGCGCCCCCATGGTGCGGCCGTGGAACGAGTTCTTGAGGCTCAGGATGCGGTGCCGGCCGCCGTCGCCGTTGCGGCGGGCGAGCTTGAACGCCGCCTCCATCGCCTCCGCGCCGGAGTTGCCGAAGTACACGCGGCCGCCGTCGCCCGCGCCGGTGAGGCGGCGGAGCCGCTCGGCGAGGTCGATTTGCGGAGGCGTGGCGAAGTAGTTGGAGACGTGCACGAGCGCGGCGGCCTGCCGGGACGCCGCCTCGACGACGACGGGGTGGGCGTGGCCCAGCGAGTTGACGGCGATGCCGGCGAGGAAGTCGAGGTAGCGCCTGCCGTCGACGTCCCACACCCAGCAGCCCTCCCCGCGCTCGAGCACCGCGAGCGGAGTGCCGAGCGTGCGCATGAGCGCCACCCGGTGACGTTCGGTGTAGGCCTCTGCGGCCTCCGCGATGTGCCTCACGGCACGACCTCCGTTCCGATTCCGCTGCCCGTGAAGATCTCGAGCAGGACCGAGTGCGGCACGCGGCCGTCGATGACGGCCGCCTTCTCGACGCCGTTCTCGACCGCCTCGAGGCACGCGGCCATCTTGGGGATCATCCCCGCGTCGAGGCTCGGCAGCAGCGCGCCGAGCTCCGCAGCCGTCAGGTGCGAGACGAGCGACCCGCGGTCGGGCCAGTCGCTGTAGAGCCCCGGCACGTTCGTGAGGATGACGAGCTTCGCCGCGCGCACCGCGACCGCCAGGGCGGCGGCCGCGGAGTCGGCGTTCACGTTGAGCGACTGCCCCGGCTCGGCGCCGTCCGGCGCGATCGAGGACACGACGGGGATGTGGCCGGACTCGAGCAGCGCGAAGATCGGGTCGGGATCGACCGACACGACATCGCCCACCAGGCCGAGGTCGACCTCCGCTCCGTCGACGACAGCACCCCGGCGCCGGCCCGTGAACAGGCCGGCGTCCTCGCCGGAGACGGCGGCGGCGAGGGGGCCGTGCTCGTTGATCAGGCCGACGATGTCGCGGCTGACCGAGCCGGTGAGCACCATCCGAACGACCTCCATGACCTCGGGCGTCGTGACCCGGTACCCGCCGCGGAACTCGCTCGGGATGTCGAGGCGCTCGAGCATCGCGGTGATCTGCGGGCCTCCCCGTGCACGACGACGGGCCGGATGCCGGCGTAGCGCAGGTAGACCATGTCCTCGGCGAACGCCCGCATCAGCCCGGGGTCCTCCATCGCATTGCCGCCGAACTTGACCACGATGATCTGGCCCGCGAACCGCATGAGCCAGGGCAGGGACTCGATGAGGGTCGCGGCCTTCGCCGCGGCCTCGGCGGGGCTCACGTCCTGGACGGGGAGGTTGTCGGCGGCCATGGTCAGCTCGAGTAGGCGCTGTTCTCGTGCACGTAGTCGTGCGTGAGGTCGTTGGTGAGCACCGTGGCGGTGGCGCCGCCGGCGTGCAGGTCGATGAGCACGTCGACCGCGCGCGGGGTGAGGTCCACCTCGGTGCGCGGACGGTCGGGGCCGCCGGCGGAGCAGACCCGCACGCCGTTCATCGACACATCGACCGCGTAGGGATCGAACTCCGCCGAGGTCGTGCCGATCGCGGCGAGGACGCGCCCCCAGTTGGGGTCGTTGCCGAACACTGCGGTCTTGAACAGGTTGTTGCGGGCGACCGAGCGCGCCACCTCGACGGCCTCGTCCTCGGTGACCGCGCCGACGACCCGGATGGCGATGTCGTGCGCGGCGCCCTCCGCATCGTGCTGGAGCTGCCGCGCGAGGTCGGCGCACGCCTCGGTGAGCGCTGCGGCGAACTCGGCGGGGTCGGGCGTGATGCCCGATGCGCCGGAGGCGAGCAGGGTGACCTGGTCGTTGGTCGACATGCACCCGTCGGAGTCGAGCCGGTCGAACGTGACGCGCGTGGCCGACCGCAGCGCAGCGTCCAGCGCGGGCGGCTCCAGCGCCGCGTCGGTCGTGATCACGACGAGCATCGTCGCGACGCCGGGTGCGAGCATCCCGGCGCCCTTCGCCATCCCGCCGATGCTCCAGCCGTCGCGGGACACCACGGTCGTCTTGGGCACGGTGTCGGTGGTCATGATGGCGCGCGCCGCATCGTCGCCGCCGTCCGCGGTCAGCGCGGCGACCGCGGCCTCCACGCCGGCGAGGACCTTGGCGCGGTCGAGCTGGTCGCCGATGAGTCCGGTCGAGCACACGAGCACGTCGCCGGCCGACACCTGGAGCGCGCCAGCGGCGGCCTCGGCGGTCGCGTGCGTGGTCTGGAAGCCCTGGGCGCCCGTGAAGCAGTTCGCTCCGCCGGAGTTCAGCACGACTGCTGAGGCAGTGCCGTCGGCGATGGCCTGCTGCGACCAGAGGATCGGGTTGGCCTTGGCGCGATTGCTCGTGAACACGGCGGCGGCGTGCTGGAGGGGCCCGCGGTTGACCACGAGCGCCAGGTCGGGCTTGCCGGTGGTCTTGAGGCCGGCGGCCACACCGGCTGCCTCGAAGCCGGCGGGCGCGGTGACGCTCACGGTGCTACCCCGTCCATGGTCAGGCCGAGGGTCTCCGGGAAGCCGAGGGCCAGGTTCAGCGACTGGACTGCGGCGCCGGCCGTGCCCTTCATCAGGTTGTCGACCGCGGCGACGACCACCACGCGTCCGGCGGCCTCGTCGACGGCGAGCCCGAGCAGCGCCGTGTTGGCGCCGAGGACGTCCGCGGTGCGGGGGAAGGATCCGGCCGGCAGGAGCTGCACGAACGGCTCCCCCGCGTAGGCCAGCTCCCAGGCCGCGCGCACCTCCGCCGCGCTCACGCCGGGGGCGAGCCGGGCAGTGGAGGTCGCGAGGATGCCACGGGACATGGGGACGATGACCGGCGTGAAGGACAGGGTGGCCTCCGAGGCGCCCGCCCAGCGGATCGCCTGCAGGATCTCCGGGATGTGCCGGTGCGTGCCGCCGACGGCGTACGGATTCGCGCTGCCGAGCACCTCCGCGGCCAGCAGGTGGGGCTTCAGGGTCTTGCCCGCGCCGGACGGACCCACGGCGAGGACGCTGACGAGGTCGGTGGGCTCGATCACGCCGGCCGCGATCCCGGGCGCCAGGGAGAGTGCGACGGTGCTCGCATTGCACCCGGGCGCCGCGATGCGGGTCGCGCCGGCCAGCCGGTCGCGCTGCTTGCCGGCCCCGTCCGCTGTGCGAAGGGGAAGCTCCGGCACGCCGTACGCCCACGCCTCGGCGTGCTCGCCGGAGTAGAACGCTGCCCAGTCCGCCGCGGACTCGAGCCGGTGGTCGGCGCCGCAGTCCACGACGATCGTGTCGGCCGGGAGCTGAGCGGTGAGCGCGGCGGACGCCCCGTGCGGCAGCGCGAGCGCGACCACATCGTGTCCCGCGAGCGTCTCCGGCGTCGTCTCCGCGAGCACCAGGTCGGCGAGGGACCGCAGGTGGGGCTGGACCTCGCCGATGCTCCGGCCGGCCGACGTGTGCGCCGTCACGGTGCGCACCTCGAGCTCCGGATGAGCGGCGAGGACCCGCAGCAGCTCGCCCCCGGCGTAGCCGGAGGCCCCGGCTACGGCAACGGACAGAGGCATGGATTCCACCTTAGCCACGCGGGGAGGGGCGCTCCGCCGTGGGGGGCGACAGCAGGCGCGGGTCGTGCGGACATCCGCACCCCCGCACCCGGTCGTGTGTTGTCCGCAGGACCCGCGCCGGCGCTACTCCCGGAGGGAGGCGCCGAGCCGCTCGGCCGCGACGGCGACGCCCGCGAGCTTCGCCTCGGTCGCCTCCCCCGCGGTGAGCGTCCGGTCCTCGGCGCGGAAGCGCAGCGCGAACGTGAGCGACTTCGACCCCTCCGGGACGCCCGCGCCGCGATAGTCGTCGACGAGCCGGATGTCTTCGAGCAGAGTCCCTGCACCCTCGGCGACCGCGGCACGCACGTCGGCGGCGGGCACCTCGACCGCCACGACCAGTGAGAGGTCCTGCGTCGCTGCGGGCAGCGCGCGGATCGGCACCGCGTGGGCGTCCGGATCGGCGAGGGCCAGCAGCCGGTCGAGGTCGAGCTCGGCGACGGCGACGACGCTCGGCAGGTCGGCATCCTCGGCCAGGGCGGGCAGGAGCTCGCCGGCCCAGCCGACCGTCTCCTCCCCGACGGGCCGTCGGCCATGAGACGGGCGGTCCGGCCGGGATGGAGGGCCTGGTGCGTGCCCCGCACGGGCCGGATGCGCACGCGCAGGGCGGCCGCGACCTGCTCCACGCTCGTCAGCGCGTCCCGCCAGTCGGCCGGCACGGCCTCCTGGCCGGGCTGCTTCGGAACGGCCGAGCCCATCCGCAGCGTCGCGACGTGGCGGGGCTGCGGCGGGATGCCGGCCTGGATCTCCTCCAGCACGGCGTGCGTGGGGAGTGCGGCGATGGGCGGGATGCCGGCGGTCCCGTACGTGACCCCGGCCTCGGGGCGGAAGACGGACCCGATCTCGAAGAGCGCCACATCCGCGAAGCCGCGGGCGCGATTGCGGTGCGCGATCTCGACGAGGCCCGGCAGCAGCGAGGTGCGCAGGTAGGGCGCCTCGCCGTCCAGCGGGTTCGCGAGGCGGATGGCTGGCACCTCGCCGGCCTCGGGCGCGCCGAACCGGTCGTTGCGGTCCTTCCCGACGAACGGGAAGGCGAGCACCTCGACGCCGCCGTTCGCCGCGAGGATCTGCGCGACGGCGCGGCGGAGCTTCTGGCCCCGGGTGAGCCCGCGCCCCGGCGGAGCCACGGGCAGCACGGACGGGATCCGGTCGTAGCCGGCCAGCCGCGCGACCTCCTCGGCGAGCGAGGGGGCGTCGGTGAGGTCGGGACGCCAGGTCGGCGGCGTGACGGAGAGGCCGCCCTCGGCCTCCTCGACCTGCGCCCCGATCTCGGCGAGGGCCGAGCGGATCTCGTCCTGCCCGTACTCGACGCCGATCAGCCGGGCCACGAAGCCGTCGGGCAGGCGGATGGGCGCGGGCGGCTGCGTCGTGCGGTGGGTCGAGCCGAGCGGGTCGGCCGTTCCTCCCGCGAGGTCGACGAGCAGCTGCACGACGCGCGCGGCGGCGGCATCCGCCACGGCGGGGTCCACCCCGCGCTCGAAGCGCTTGGAGGCCTCGCTCGGCAGCTTGTGCCGGCGAGCCGTGCGCGCGATCGACACGGGGTCGAAGTTCGCCGCCTCGATGAGCACGTCCCGGGTGGCGTCCGACACCTCGGTCGTGGCACCGCCCATGACGCCCGCGAGGCCGATCGGGCCCGAGTCGTCGGTGATCAGCAGGTCCTCCGCCGACAGCGTCCGGACCTGGCCGTCGAGCGTCGTGAGCTTCTCGCCCTCGGTCGCACGGCGCACGGTGATGCCGCCCTGCAGCCGGTCGAGGTCGTAGGCGTGGATCGGCTGGCCCAGCTCGAACATCACGTAGTTGGTGATGTCGACGGGCAGAGAGATGGAGCGCACGCCCGCGAGCCGCAGACGGGAGGCGAGCCACGGCGGCGTGGGCCGGGTCGCGTCGATGCCCCGGACGACCCGTGTGACGAAGACGCTCGCGCCGACCTGGCCTCGGATCGGGGCGCGGTCGTCGATGGTGACGGAGAACCCCTCGCCCGTCGCGGGGACGGGGAGGGCCGCCGGGTCGCGGAAGGAGGCGCCCGTCGAGTGGGCGTACTCGCGGGCGATGCCGCGCACGGAGAACGCGTAGCCGCGGTCCGGCGTGACGTTCACCTCCACGGCGGCGTCGTCGAGCCCCAGCAGTTGCAGCGCGTCGGTGCCGACCTCCGGGTCGAGCCCGAGGGTGGCGAGGCGCAGGATGCCGTCGTGCTCTTCGCCGAGGCCGAGCTCGCGGGCCGAGGCGATCATGCCGTCGGACACGTGGCCGTACGTCTTGCGGGCGGCGATCGGGAACGGCCCGGGCAGGACCGATCCGGGCAGCGTCACGACGACCTTGTCGCCGACCTCGAAGTTGCCGGCGCCGCAGACGATGCCCCGGACATCCGCGCCGCCGTCGGCCGCCATCTGTCCCTCGGGCGCGACCCGCACCGAGCACCAGCGGATGGTCTTGCCGTTCGACTGCGGCTCGGGCGTGAACTCGAGGACCTCGCCGACGACGACCGGTCCGCTCACCCCGAACGTGTGCTCGTCCTCCTCCTCGAGGCCCACCTTGACGAGGGCGGCATGCAGGTCGGCGACGGTCGTGCCCTCGGGCAGGTCGACGTACTCGGCCAGCCAGCTGATCGGGACGCGCATCAGATCACCATCCCGAACTGGGCGCTGAAGCGGACGTCGCCCTCGGCCATGTCCCGCATGTCGTTGAGCTCGTTGCGGAACTGGAGCGTCCGCTCGATCCCGGTGCCGAACGCGAAGCCCTGGTACTCGTCGGGGTCGATGCCGGCGGCGCGGAGCACGTTGGGGTTGACCATGCCGCAGCCGCCCCACTCCACCCAGCGCGCGCCGCCCTTGGCGTTCGGCTGCCACACGTCCATCTCGGCGGAGGGCTCCGTGAACGGGAAGTAGTTGGGGCGCAGGCGGATCTTCGCCTCGTCGCCGAACATGATGCGCGCGAAGTGCTCCAGGGTCCCGCGGAGGTGCGCCATCGTCAGGCCCTTGTCGATCGCGAGCCCCTCGAACTGCGAGAAGACGGGGAGGTGCGTCGCGTCGAACTCGTCGGTGCGGTAGACCCGGCCCGGGCAGAGGACGTAGACGGGCAGCGGCCGCTCGAGGAGCGAGCGGACCTGCACCGGCGACGTGTGCGTGCGCAGCACGAGGTGCCGCTCGGGCGGGTCGACGAAGAACGTGTCCTGCATGGCCCGGGCGGGGTGGTCCTCGTCGAAGTTGAGGGCGTCGAAGTTGAACCACTCGTGCTCGAGCTCGGGGCCCTCCGCGATCTCCCAGCCCATGCCGACGAAGATGTCGGCGACCTCCTCCTGGAGGAGGCTCAGCGGGTGCCGGGAGCCCGGCTGCCAGCGGGTGGACGCCGCAGTGACGTCGACGCGCTCCGCGGCGAGGCGGGCGGCGGTCTCTGCCTCGGCCAGCTCCGCCTCCCGGGCGGCGATCGCCTGGTTCACGCGTCCGCGGGCGCCGCCGACGAGCTTCCCGGTCGCCGCCTTCTCCGGCCCGGGGACCGAACGGAGGAGCGAGTTGAGCTTCGCGAGCGGCGAGCCCTCCCCGCGTGCGCGGTGCGGGCGGCCTTCAGCTCCGCGGTCGTGGTGGCGGACTCGATCGCCACGAGCGCGGCCGTGACGGCCGCCTCGACCGCGTCGGGAGAGATGGGGTTGCCGCCGTCAGGGGCGGCAGAGGGCGCGTCGGACACGGTGGACGAGTCTACCGAGTCGCCGTCGGGACCTCCGCGGCGTGGACCGGCCCCACTCCCCCGCGCTCGGCAGGCGGATTCCGTGTTCAGCAGGCCTGAAGAGCTCCATCCGCCCTGCCCGAGACGGAAAGTGCCTGCTGGGCGAGAGGAGGGGCCCGGTGGGCGCCGACCGGGGTCAGCCGCGGAGGGCGAAGGCGCTCTCGTAGAGGCAGACGGAGGCGGCGGTCGCGAGGTTCATCGACTCGGCCGAGCCGTAGATCGGCACGGCGAGCGAGCGATCGAGGAGGGCGAGGTCGGCGTCATCCAGTCCCCGGGCCTCGTTGCCGAACACCCAGGCAGTCGGCGCGGCGAGAGCGCCTTCCTGGCGAGCGGCCAGTAGATCGGAGCCCTTGATGTCGGCGCCCAGCACCTGGAGGCCTGCCTCCCGGGCGCGCCCCACCGTGGTCGCGAGATCGACGCCGATCGCGACCGGCAGGTGGAACAGCGAGCCCGTGGTGGCGCGGACCACCTTCGGGTTGTACAGGTCGACCGACCGGCCCGTGAGCACGACGCCGTCGACGCCCGCGGCGTCCGCCGCCCGGATGATGGTGCCGGCGTTGCCCGGGTCGCGCACCTCCTCGAGGATCGCGATGAGGCGGGGTCCGTCCGCGAAGATCGCGCGGGCGGAGGTGGGGAACTGCTCGCACACGGCGACGAAGCCCTGCGGCGTCACCGTGTCGGCCATCGCGTCGAGCACCGCCTCGGCGACGAACTCGAGCTCGACGTCGGCGGCGGAAGCCAGGTCGGCGATCTCGGGGTGCCGCTCGACCGCGGTCGGCGTCGCGAACACCTCGACGAGGAGCTCGGGGCGCCAGGTGAGCGCCTCGCGGACGGCCTGCGGTCCCTCGAGGAGGAAGGTGCCGGTGTCGGTGCGCGCCGGCTTGCCGCTCAGCTTGGCGACGGCCCGAACGCGCGGCGACCGGGGGTTCTCGAGCATCCGACCAGCCTACTTAAACGCCGAACTGCCCAGTTCTGCGGCGATTCCGGAGGAGATGCTGCAGAACTGGGCAGTTCGAGGGTGTTACGCGGCGGGAGCCGCCGGGGCGGAGGTGTCCGCGGGGAGCGCCGCGCGAGCGGCCTCCACGAGACCGGCGAAAGTCGCGGGCTCGTTCACGGCGAGGTCGGCCAGGATGCGGCGGTCCACCTCGATGCCGGCGAGGCCGAGGCCCTGAATGAACCGGTTGTAGGTGAGGCCCTGCGCGCGGGCGGCGGCGTTGATCCGCTGGATCCAGAGGCGGCGGAAGTCGCCCTTCTTGGCGCGGCGGTCGCGGTACGCGTAGACGAGGGAGTGGGTGACCTGCTCCTTCGCCTTGCGGTAGAGGCGCGAACGCTGGCCGCGGTAGCCCTCGGCGCGCTCGAGGATGACCCGGCGCTTCTTGTGGGCGTTGACGGCCCGCTTGACTCTTGCCATTTCTTCGTCCTTCTAAGGGGTTGGGCGGCTCAGAGGCCGAGGAGCTTCTTGGCGACCTTGGTGTCCGGCGCGGACAGGACCTGGTCCTGGCCGAGACGGCGGGTGCGCTTCGTGGGCTTGCCCTCGAAGTTGTGGCGAAGGCCCGCCTGCTGCTTCATGAGCTTGCCGCTGCCGGTGAGCTTGAAGCGCTTCTTGGCCCCGGAGTGGGTCTTCTGCTTAGGCATTGGTCTCCTTGGGTGTCGCGGCGGCCGAGGGCTCGGCGCCGGAGGTCTCTGGGGCGGCGGAGGTGTCCGCCGTCCTGCTGCTGGTCTTGCGGGCCTGGGCCTCGGCCTTGGCATCCGCCTTGTTCTTCATGGGTCCGATGATCATCACCATGTTGCGGCCGTCGATCGTCGGGGTGGACTCGACCGACCCGAACTCGCTGACGTCCTCGGCGAAACGCTGCAGCAGTCGCACGCCCTGCTCGGGCCTCGACTGCTCACGACCGCGGAAGAGGATCATCGCCTTGACCTTGTCCCCCGCCTTCAAGAAGCCCTCCGCGCGCTTGCGCTTGGTCTCGTAGTCGTGGTTGTCGATCTTCAGGCGGAACCGGACCTCCTTGAGGATGGTGTTCGCCTGGTTGCGACGGGCCTCCTTGGCCTTCTGCGCCGTCTCGTACTTGAACTTCCCGTAGTCCATGATCTTCGCGACCGGCGGCCGAGAGTTCGGGGCGACCTCGACGAGGTCGAGGTCCGCCTCGCGGGCGAGCCGGAGGGCGACGTCGATCGACACGATGCCGACCTGCTCGCCTGCCGGCCCGACGAGCCGGACTTCCGGCACTCGGATGCGGTCGTTGGTACGGGGATCGCTGATGCGCTGCTCCTTCACTCTTTCTTCGCGTCCGTGCGGTGGGCACGGATCGGCCGAGAAGAGCAGAGCGGATTTCCTGCACGCGTGCGCGCGCACTCCGGCACCCGACACCTCGCGCGGTCTGTTCCGACCACTGCGAAGGGAGTGCCTAAGACCCGGTAACCTGATGAAGCGGTCGACGCGGGTGGGAGATCTTCTCCACTTTTCTGTCCGGGATCGCTCCCGGGGCCCGCACAAGGATAGCAGAGCGCGCCCGGCGATCGAAGGGGTCGCCCTCGTCGGTGCGGGAGGGCTGTCCACGACCGATCGAAGGGATCCGCCATGTCCGACGCTCCGCAGCACGATTCGGCCGCCGACGAGCCGTTCTCGCCCTACCTCGACTCGGCGGATCCGGCGCCCGAGACCGCGGGCGAGTACGTCCGCGACATCGCCGACGTGCCCGCCGTCGAGGTCATCAACACCGTGGCCGTGCACCTGCTCAGCGCCGCGGCCGTGAAGTGCGGTCTTGGCGACGAGCCGGACGCGACCACGGACCTGGACGAGGCGCGCAAGCTCATCGACGCGCTCGCCGGGCTCGTCACGGCCAGTGCGCCGTACCTGGGCGACCACCACGCCCGTGCGCTCCGCGACGGGCTGCGCTCGGTGCAGCTGGCCTTCCGCGAGGCGTCCGCCTACCCGGACGCGCCGGGGGCCGGCCCGGGCGAGAAGTACACCGGCTCCGTCATCTGACCGCGACGCCGACGAGCGCCGCGCGCTCCACGGCGGCCAGCGTCTCCGCGACCTCGGCCGATCCGGTCCGCCAGGAGCTCACCGAGAACCGGATCACGGCCTCGTCGTGCCACACGCTCGCCGACGGCATCACGGTGCCCTCGGTCACCAGCCGGCGGTAGACCTCCCGGGTCCGCTCGTCCGACTCGAACGCGACGCTCACCTGCGTGTACACGACGTCGTTGAGCACGCGCACTCCCGGGATGCGCCTCAGCCCCTCGGCCAGGGCCTGCGCCGACTCGACCAGCCCCTCCACGAGTCCCCGCACGCCCTCCGCGCCGAGCGTGGCGAGGGCGACCCACACCGGCACGCCCCGGGCGCGGCGGGACATCTCCGGCACCTGCTCGAAGGGGTCGACGGAGGACGCCGACGTCAGCAGGTAGCTCGCGTGCACGCCCATCGCCGCCCGGAGGGCGTCGCCGTCCTCGACGAGGGCGATGCCGCAGTCGTACGGGGTGTTGAGGGTCTTGTGGGCGTCGGTGGCCCAGGAGTCGGCCTCATCGAGCCCTGCGACGAGGTGCCGCAGCGTCGGCGTCGCGGCGGCCCACAGCCCGAAGGCGCCGTCCACGTGCACCCAGGCGCCGACCCGGTGCGCGGCGTCGATGGCCTCCTCGAACGGGTCGAAGGCGCCGGAGTGGATGTTCCCCGCCTGCAGGCAGACGATCGTGGGCCCGTGCCAGCCCACCAGCGCCTCACGCAGCTGGGCGGCGTCGAGGCGCCCCTGCGCGTCGACCCCGACCGCCTCCGCGACGCCCAGGCCGAGGTAGCGCAGCGCCAGGTCCACCGAGCTGTGCCGCTCCGCGCCGACCAGCACGCGGATGCGCGGGGCCCCGAACAGCCCCTCGTTGAGATCCCAGCCGGCCCTCGCAAGCACTCGCCCCCGCGCGGCCGCGAGGCAGGCGAAGTTCGCGGTGGTGGCCCCCGTGGTGAAGCCGACCGCCGGTTCGTCGGGGAATCGCAGCAGCCGGACGAGCCACGACGCCGCGACCTCCTCCGCCGCGACCACGCCCGGGGTCGCGTCGCGCATCCCGGCGTTCTGGTCCCAGGCCGAGACCAGCCAGTCGGCCGCGATGGCCGCCGGCAAGGTCGACCCCATCACCCAGCCGTAGAAGCGCCCGGATGCGCTCGCCATCAGGCCGGGCTCGACGGCGGCGACCAGCCGCTCGAGCACCTGTGCCGCCGGGCTGCCCCGCTCGGGCAGCTCCGTCCCGAGGCGCGCCGCCGCGTCCTCGGCGGTGCCGGCTGCGGGAATGCGGCGCTCGTCGAGGCCGGAGAGCCAGCGTCGAGCGTGAGCGGCAGCGGAATCGAGAACGGCGTCGTCGGCATCCATGGCGCCTTCGACTCTCGTCTCGGGCCCCTGAGGGATCAAGTGCCGGATGGCCCTGGCGGGAGCACAGCGACCGTGAGTGAATCCACCCGGTCGGCGATGAGCCTGCTGCCGGACCAGGCCGCACCGAGTCGGCCGATCAGCCGTTCCAGCCCCTCCCGGTCGAGCCCGTTCGCGAGCCGCAGCTCGACCCGCAGCTCCGGGCCCTGCAGCCGGGCGCCGGGGTCGCCGTTCAGCAGGCGCAGTCCGAGCACGTCGGGCTCCGTGGAGAGGCGCCGGAACTCCTGCTCCAGCTCGGGGTCCTCGGCCGGCGGACGCCAGGGGTGCCGCGGCCGAGCGCCTCGACGGCGGGCCGGCGCAGCACGAACTCGGTGTCCGACAGGGGGTCGAGAACGAGGAGGTCGGTCCCCTCCGCGGCGGCGGCCAGGGCGATGCGCTCGCTCTCGGCGGGGATGGGCCGGGCCTTCGGATTCCACGCGCGCATGGCATCGACCGAGGTGAAGGCGGGCAGCACGGTGCGGCCGTCGGGCCCGGCGACTGTGACCAGGGCGAGCTCGGCGCTCTTGTCGACGCGCAGGCCGGTCGGGCCGATGCCGGACTCCCCAGCCGGGCGAGCAGGGGCACCAGCAGCCGCACTCCGCGAGCCGCGTCGACGACCTCCGCGGCGGACCCGGCCCCGGCGCGGAACGCGGTCAGCGCGGCGAGCAGCGCGGGCGGCGCGCTGCCGTCATCGCCGTCGAAGGCGGGGGTCGAAAGGTGCCGGCCGGCCCACGGCTGACCGGCCGAGTCGGCGAGGGCCATGCCTAGCCGGCGGCGACGTCGAGCGCCTCGGCGAGCGTGAACGCGCCCGAGTAGAGCGCCTTGCCGACGATCGCGCCCTCGATGCCGAGGGGCACGAGCTCCCGGAGCGCGGCGATGTCGTCGAGGCTCGAGACGCCGCCGGAGGCGACGACGGGCCGCTCGGTGCGGCGGGCGATCTCCTCGAGGAGCTCGAGATTCGGCCCGCGGAGGGTTCCGTCCTTGGTGACGTCGGTCACGACGTACCGGGCGCAGCCCGCGTCCTCGAGGCGGTCGAGCACCTCCCAGAGGTCGCCCCCTCGCGCGTCCAGCCGCGAGCGGCGAGCGTGGTCCCGCGCACGTCGAGCCCGACGGCGACCGCCTCGCCGTACTGCGCGATGACGGAGGCGGCCCACTCGGGGTTCTCGAGAGCCGCTGTGCCGAGGTTGATGCGCGTCGCACCGGTCTCGAGTGCGGCGTCCAGCGAGGCGTCATCGCGGATACCGCCGGAGAGCTCGACCTTGACGCGCTTCGCGGCGCGGATGACCCGGCGGATCACGGCGGCATTGGACCCGCGCCCGAACGCGGCGTCCAGGTCGACGAGGTGGATCCACTCCGCGCCCTGGCTCACCCAGTCCGCGGCGGCGTCGACCGGGTCGCCGTAATCGGTCTCACTGCCGCTCTCGCCCTGGGTGAGGCGGACCGCCTTGCCCGCCGCGACGTCGACGGCGGGGAGCAGGGTGAGTGCGGGACTGGTCGCGAACGGACTCATGGGTTCCTAGGGATGGGGATGATGGTGGCGGCGGATCAGGCCGCGAGGCTGCCGATCCAGTTCGACAGCAGGCGGATGCCCGCCTGCCCGGACTTCTCCGGGTGGAACTGCGTGGCCGAGAGCGGCCCGTTCTCCACGGCGGCGACGAACGGCTCCCCGTGCGAGGCCCACGTGACCGACGGCGCACGGAACGGCTTCTCGATCTCGAGGCTCCACTCCCGGGCGCCGTAGGAGTGGACGAAGTAGAACCGCTCGTCGTGGAGCCCTTCGAAGAGCACGCTCTCCTCCGGCGCCTCCACCGTGTTCCAGCCGATGTGGGGCAGGACGGGAGCGTGCAGCTCGTCCACCGTCCCCGGCCACTCGCCGAGCCCGGGGGTGTCGACGCCCCGCTCGACGCCGCGCGAGAACATCACCTGCATGCCGACGCAGATGCCGAGCACGGGCCGGCCTCCCGCGAGGCGCCGGTCGATGAGCTCGTCGCCGCGGGCATCCCGGAGTGCCGTCATGACCGCCGCGAAGGCGCCGACGCCGGGGACCACGAGGCCGTCGGCCTCGAGAGCGGCCGAACGGTCCCCGGTCAGCGTCACGTCCGCACCCGCCAGCTGCAGGGCCTTGACCGCGGAGTGCACGTTGCCGCTGCCGTAGTCGAGGACGACGACGGACGGGCTCGTCACAGCGCGCCCTTGGTCGACGGCACGCCGGAGACCCGCGGGTCGAGCTCCTTCGCCTGGCGGAACGCGCGGGCGAACGCCTTGAACTGCGCCTCGGCGATGTGGTGCGGGTCGCGTCCGGCGAGGACGTCGAGGTGCACGGTCAGCCCTGCGGCGAAGGTCAGCGCCTCGAAGAAGTGCCGCACCATCGATCCGGTGAAGTGTCCGCCGATCAGGTGGAGCTCGAACCCGGCCGGTTCGCCGCCGTGGACCAGGTACGGCCGTCCGGAGATGTCGACGACCGCGCGGGCGAGCGCCTCGTCGAGGGGGACGGTCGCGTCGCCGAAGCGCGCGATGCCCGCCTTGTCGCCGAGCGCCTGACGGATCGCGGTGCCCAGCACGATGCCGGTGTCCTCGACGGTGTGGTGCACGTCGATGTCGGTGTCGCCGCTCGCAGTCACATCGAGGTCGGTCAGGGAGTGCTTCGCGAACGCCGTCAGCATGTGGTCGAAGAAGGGAACGCTCGTCGAGATGTGCGAGCGGCCGCTGCCGTCGAGGTCGAGCGAGAGCTCGACGGAGGACTCGCTCGTCTCGCGCGCCAGCTGGGCGGTCCGCTGTCCGGTAGCCATGATCCTTCGATTTTACGGGGGCGTGGGAGCGGTGGGCGCCGCCCCAGTCCGGGTCAGGCCGCCGCGCCGCCCACGCCGGCGAGGGCGGAGAGGAACTCGGAGGTCTCCGCCTCGGTCCCTGCGCTCACGCGCAGGGTGTTGGGGATGCTGAGGTTGCGGACGAGCACGTCCCTCTCGAGGAGGTCGGCCCAGGTGCGATCGGGGTCGGCGACGCCCCCGAACAGGACGAAGTTGGCCTCGCTCGGCCACGGGGAGAACCCGAGCGCCGGCAGCTCCCGGCCGATGCGGTCGCGCTGCGCCTTGATCTCGTCGACCATGGCGAGCATCTCGCCCGCGTGGGCGAGGGCGGCGATGGCCGCCGCCTGGGTGAGCGCGGACAGGTGATAGGGCAGCCGCACCAGCCGCAGCGCGTCGACCACGGCCGGGTCCGCGGCCATGTAGCCCACGCGGGCGCCGGCGAACGCGAAGGCCTTGCTCATGGTGCGCGAGACGATCAGCCGCTCGCGGCCCGGAAGGAGTGAGAGGGCGTTCTCCTCGTCGGTCGGCATGAACTCCGCATACGCGGCGTCCACGAAGACGATGCCGTCCGTCGCGTCGTAGGCGGCCCGGATGGTGTCCAGGCCGAGCCCCGTGCCGGTCGGGTTGTTGGGGCCGCAGAGGAACACCAGGTCGGGTGAGATGCGTTCGATCTCCCGCACCACCGTGTCCGGCGAGATCTCGAAGCCGGCGTCCCGGCGGCCCTCGACCCAGGTCGTGCCGGTGGCGCCGGCGAGGATCGAGTGCATGGAGTAGGTGGGAGGAAGCCGAGCACGGAGCGTCCGGGGCCGCCGAAGGCCTGCAGCACCTGCTGGATGACCTCGTTGGACCCGTTTCCGGCCCAGACCTGGGTCGACTCCACCCCGTGACCCAGATAGCCCGCCAGCCGCTCGCGGAGCACCGTGAACTCCCGATCCGGGTAGCGGTGGAGCGTGGTGACGGCCTCGGCCAGTGCGGCGACGATGTCCACCGCGACGTCGTCCGGGATCCCGTGCGTGTTCTCGTTGACGTTGAGGGCGACGCGGACGGCCTTCTGCGGAGCTCCGTACGGCGAACGCCCTCGCAGGTCGTCCCGAAGCGGCAGGTCCTCCAGCGAAGTCACCGAAGAATCCTATGCGGGGACGCACCCCTCACCCCGTGCGGTGATTGAGGAGCCGGCCGAAGGACGGCGCCTCGAAATCCTCAGTGCGCGTACTGCGCCGGGATCGCCAGCGTCTGGCCGGGAAGAACGGCCGAGTCCTCGAGGCCGTTGAAGCGCTCGAGCTCGCCGACGACCTCGCGGGGGTCCGACTGGGGGCGACGCGCTGGGCGATCGACCAGAGCGACTCGCCCGCCGCCACGGTGACGGTCTGGAAGGTGGCCGACGAGGACTCGCTGCCGGCCACGGCCGGGGCGTTGACCGAGGCGACCACGAGGCCGGCGACGAGAGGGGCGGCGATCAGGGCGCCGAGGACGATGCGGCCGCGGCGCGTGATGCGCAGAGGGCGGGCGACGGACGTCGGCGCCGCGAATGAAGCGGGGGCGAAGGTGATGCTGCTCACGGGTTCCTCCTTGATGTTCCCGCGGGTGGCGCTCGGCCGGGAGTGCCACCCGCGGAAGTGTGTTCCGAACGTATCTTCGAACGTCGAACACTGCAAGCATCAGATCCGCCGCGTTTCCACAGGGCCCGTTCGAAGACACACACGAATATGTCGTTGTCGCGGAAGGCCTGACCGGATACAGTTTCGATGTTCGCCGTAAGGCAATCAGCAGCCACCGACATCGGCTCCGACAGGGAGCCGAGGGGCGCAACAGGGGGAACGGCGATGACCGCGGAACGCAGTGGGACGAGGCGGCGCACCAGTCTCAGCGACAAGCAGCACGCCATCCTCGAGGTGATCCAGCGGTCGGTCTCGACCCGCGGCTACCCGCCGAGCATGCGCGAGATCGGCGACGCCGTCGGGCTCTCCTCGCTCTCGAGCGTGACCCACCAGCTCAACCAGCTCGAGCTCTCCGGCTACCTCCGGCGCGACCCGAACCGGCCTCGAGCCCTCGAGGTTCTCATCGACGTCGCGCCGTCGAGCGTTGAGCAGGACGCCGAGCCGAGCATCCCGGTCGGCGATGCGGCCATGGTGCCCATGGTCGGGCGGATCGCCGCCGGCATCCCGATCACGGCCGACCAGATGGTCGACGAGGTCTTCCCGCTCCCCCGCCAGCTGGTGGGCAAGGGCGAGCTCTTCATGCTCAAGGTCGTGGGCGAGTCGATGATCGACGCCGCGATCTGCGACGGCGACTGGGTCGTCATCCGCGCTCAGCACACCGCCGAGAACGGCGAGATCGTCGCCGCCATGCTCGACGGCGAGGCGACGGTCAAGGTCTTCCGGCAGCGCGACGGCCACACCTGGCTGCTCCCGCGCAACAGCGCGTTCGAGCCGATCCTGGGAGACGAGGCCGAGGTCCTCGGCCGCGTGGTCGCGGTCCTCCGCGCCGTCTGACCCGTTCTCGGCCGGTGCGTTCCGGCCCGGATGCTGCGCTGGAGCGCACCACCTGGGCCGGAACGTACTCGATCAGGACGCCGCCGACTCCTTCGACGGGCTCACGAGGTACTGCTCGAGCGCGCCGTGGTCCTCGGCGTCGACGCGAGCGTGCACGTGGGTGCCGCCCTCCTCGTAGTCGAGGCTCAGCACCTGGCCGCGCTCGTGCAGGCGGGCGACCAGGTCCCCGCGCTCGTACGGGATGACGGCGTCGACCTCCAGCTGGGGCGTGGGGAGCAGCGTCGTGATGTGCGCGAGCAACTCGCTCATGCCCTCCCCCGTGCGGGCCGACACGAACACGGCGTCGGGCACGAGACCGCGGAGCACCATCCGGTCGTCGGGGCCGACGAGGTCCGACTTGTTGAACACCACGAGCTCGGGGATGGCCCGAGCTCCCACCTCGCCGATGACGTCACGAACGGTCGCCAGCTGCGCCCCGGGATCCGGGTGCGAGCCGTCGACGACGTGCACGAGGACGTCCGCGTCTGCGGTCTCCTCCAGCGTCGACCGGAACGCCTCGACCAGCTGATGCGGCAGGTTGCGCACGAAGCCCACGGTGTCGGTGAGCGTGAACAGCCGCCCGTCCGGCGTCTCGTACCGGCGGACCGTCGCGTCGAGGGTCGCGAAGAGCGCGTTCTCGACGAGCACGCCGGCCCGGGTGATGCGGTTGAGCAGCGAGGACTTGCCGGCGTTCGTGTAGCCGACGATCGCGACGGAGGGCACGGCGTTGCGCCGGCGGTTGGCCCGCTTGGCCTCGCGTGCCGGCTTCATCTCCTTGATCTGGCGGCGGAGGCGCGCCATCCGGGAGTGGATGCGCCGGCGGTCGAGCTCGATCTTCGTCTCACCGGGTCCGCGCGATCCCATGCCGGCGCCCGCGCTGCCCACCTGGCCACCGGCCTGGCGGGACATCGAGTCACCCCAGCCGCGGAGTCTCGGGAGGAGGTACTCGAGCTGCGCGAGCTCGACCTGGGCCTTGCCCTCCCGGCTCTTCGCGTGCTGGCTGAAGATGTCGAGGATGACGGCGGTGCGGTCGATGACCTTGACGCCCACCACATCCTCGAGCGCACGTCGCTGGCTCGGGGCGAGCTCGGTGTCGGCGACGACGGTGTCGGCGCCGAGCGCCTTCACGCGGTCGCGCAGCTCGATCGCCTTGCCCTTGCCGAAGTAGGTGCCGGGGTCGGGGAAGGGACGCTTCTGCAGCAGACCGTCGAGGACGACGGCTCCCGCGGTCTCGGCGAGGGCGGCGAGCTCGCGCATCGAGTTCTCCGCGTCGACCGTCCCGCCCTGCGGGTGCACGCCGATCAGCACGACGCGCTCGAGGCGCAGCTGCCGGTACTCGACCTCGGTGACGTCCTCGAGCTCGGTCGACAGTCCGGTGACGCGGCGGAGCGCCTGGCGCTCCTCCAGGTCGAACTGCTCGCCGTCCGTGCTCTGCACGGGCTGCGCGGGCTCGACGGGGGCGATCGGCGCGGTCGGACCGAAGACGGCGTGACCGGCGGCGCGGCGATCGGCGGCGGCCAGCACGCGAGCCACGACGTCGTCCGCGCGCGTGTCGACGTCCGTGTCGGCGGGGGTGTCGGGAAGGCTCGGTTCCATTGGCGACAAGACTATGTGTTCCATCCGTTAGGTTTCCTTGGTGCGATGCCCCAGCCGGGACCGGGTGGTCCGGAGGATGCGGTGACGGACGGGCACTACTTCTCGTCCGCGCCGTCCGGCCCGCTGCGCGCCCGGAGGATCCGGACGGTGCTCGCGGGCCGCGAGCTCGAGGTGACGACAGGGGCGGGCGTCTTCAGCCCCGACCATCTGGACACCGGGACGCGCGTGCTGCTCGAGACGGTTCCCGAACCGCCCGCGGACGGCGACCTGCTCGACCTCGGCTGCGGGTGGGGTCCCGTCGCGCTCACGCTCGCCCTGTCCTCCCCCGGCGCGACCGTCTGGGCGGTCGACGTCAACGAGAGGGCTCTCGAGCTCACCCGCCGCAATGCCGGCGATCTGGGGCTCATCAGGGTCAACGCACGTCTGCCCGAGGATGTTCCCGAGACGGTCGCCTTCGGCACCATCTGGTCGAATCCGCCGATCCGCATCGGCAAGGCCGAGCTGCACGCGCTCCTCGGCCGGTGGCTGCCCCGCCTCGCGCCGGACGGCACGGCCTGGCTGGTCGTGCAGAAGAATCTGGGCGCCGACTCGCTGCACCGCTGGCTCGACGAGGAGTTCCCCGGCTTCTCCACCACTCGAGTGGCGTCCGAGAAGGGCTTCCGCGTCCTCCGCGTCGACCGGGACTGAGCGACGCACGCGGCAGCCGGCCGCTTCCCGCGGGTGTCCCCGCCATCCCGCGGGTGGAACAACACCCGCAGCAGGGGCGTTTCCCCCGCGCTACGACCGGTCGGCCTCGGCCTCGGGCGTAGCCTCGGCCGGGGCCGGTGCCGGCGGCTCCACGCGCTGGATGGTGCCGACCTCCGCGTCCACGATGATGCGCGCGCCGCGCAGCTGGAACGAGGTGAGGCGGATGCCGAGCACAGCCGTCTCGACGGCGCGCTGCAGGTCGATCCGCACGACCGGCTCGTGCGCGTCCTCGGCCACCCGGACCACGCCCTCGGGCACGCCGGCGCGCTGGATCGCCGCGTTGACCGTGCCGAGCACGTACGGCAGCACCTTGTGGGCGGGAAGGCCGCGCGCGTGACCGGTGACCGCGAACGTCGCGATGCCCTCCGCGAAGCCGGTGAACCGGGCGGTGACCGCCACCGTGCCTGCCGCCGCGAAGGCCAGAGCCAGGACGAACGACTCCGGATGCAGCTCCCGCAGGTCGATGTCGGCGAGCACCGACTCCTCGCTCGCGGACAGGAACGTCACCAAGGGCGGCAGCGGTCGTTCCGCCGTGGCGAGGGCGACGGCTTCGGGGAACGGCAGCTCGATCCTCACGGTGTCCCTCCCTCGATCCGGTGGATCAGACCTCGAGCGCGCCCGAGAAGACGAGCTCCGCGGGACCGCTGAGCGCCACGTGCTCGCCGTCCTGCGCCGGGAACATCCGGACTCCGACGACACCTCCCGCCACCTCCACCCGCCAGGCGGAGGGAGCCGCCGGTCCGGCCCAGTGCCGGGTGGCGAGGGCGGCCGCGGCGGCGCCCGTCCCGCAGGAGAGGGTCTCGCCGCTGCCCCGCTCGTGCACGCGCATCCGGATGCGGCCGATGCCGTCCTGGATGAGGGGCTCGCGGGGCAGAACGAGCTCGACGTTCGCCCCATCGGCGGGTGCGGGGTCTATCACGGGTGCATAGGCGAGGTCGGCCGACTCGAGCTCCTCCTGGTCCGCGACCGCGAGCACCACGTGCGGATTGGGCACACTGATGCTGAGTCCCGGCCGGGCCACGGGCAGGCTCTTCACGTGCACGAGAGGGTCCCCCGGCTCGAGCCGCCACCGGCCGAGGTCGACCGAGAAGCCGCTGCCGCTGCGCTGCACGTCCCGAACGCCCCCTCGGGTGCCGATCGGGAGGGTGTCGCCCTCGGAGAGCTCGGCCAGACCCTCCTCGAGCAGGAAGCGGGTGAAGACCCGGATGCCGTTGCCGCACATCTCGGCGAGACTGCCGTCCGCGTTGCGGTAGTCCATGAACCACTCCGCGTCGGGCTCCTCGGCGAGGGCGGCGGCCCCCGCCTGGAGGCTGCGGGAGCGCACGGCGCGCAGGATGCCGTCCGCTCCGACGCCGAAGTGCCGGTCGCAGATCGCCGCGACCTGGGCCGGGGTGAGGTCGCGCTCCCCGTCGGGGTCGGCGAAGAGCACGAAGTCGTTCCCCGTGCCATGCCCCTTCGTGAACGCGAGTGTGGTCATGCTTCCCACCCTAGGGCGCGCCGGGAGCAAGGCCTCTGGTGCACGGAGGGCGTGCATGCCTGGATGTGCGCATGCATCTCCTCCTCCTCGGCGGGACGGCCTGGGTGGGCCGGCACATCGCCGCCGCCGCGCTCTCCCGCGGCCACCAGGTGACGTGCCTGGCCCGTGGCGAGTCCGGGGCGGTCGTCCCGGGGGCCCACCTGATCCGCGCCGACCGGGACTCCTCGACCGCGTTCGACGACCTGCACGGAATCTGGGATGCGGTGATCGACGTCTCCCGGCAGCCCGGCCAGGTGCGCCGGGCGGTCGCCGCCCTCGCCGGGGCCGGGCAGTACCTGTTCGTCTCCTCGGTCAACGTCTACGCCGACACCGCCGCCTACGGCCACCGCGAGGATGTCGCGCTCGTCCCTCCGCTGGCGGGCGACGTCCTGCCGTCGATGGAGCAGTACGGCCAGGCGAAGGTCGCGTGCGAGCAGGCGGTCCTCGGCGGCTTCGGGCCCAGCCGGTCGCTCATCGCCCGGGCGAGCCTGCTCGGTGGACCGGGCGATCCCTTCGACCGCACCGGATACTGGCCGCTCCGCTTCGCGCGGCCCGTCACCGACGACGGATCGGTGCTCGTCCCGGACGCGCCGTCCCTGCCGACGCAGGTCCTCGACGTGCGCGACCTGGCCGCCTGGCTGGTGGAGTCGGCGGAGGTCGAGCGGGCCGGGATCTTCAACGCGACCGGAGACACGGTCTCCCTCGGCGAGCACCTCACCCTCGCGCACGATGTCGGCAGCGGTCACGGCCACGCCGTGGCGGCGTCCCCCGACTGGCTCCGTGCCCGAGGAGTGGAGCCGTGGATGGGGCCGCGATCGCTTCCGCTCTGGCTGCCGCCCGGGTGGGAGGGCCTCAACGCCGCCGACGGCTCCCTGGCGTGGCACCACGGCCTCAGCGTGCGTCCGCTCGGTGAGACGCTCGCCGACATCCTGGCCGAGGAGCTGACCCGGCCGGCGGACCGTCCGCGGCAGGCGGGGCTCACGGCCGAGGACGAGCGGGCGCTGATGGCCGAGCTGGCGGAGACGGCGGACCGCCCGAGGGTGGGCGCGTGACCATGAGGGCCGGCCCCGGAGCGGCGGCGGCCGTCCTCGCCGTGAGCTGTCTCCTGACCGGCTGCACAGCGGCCGCCGCCGGCCCCTCGGCGTCCCCGGCTGGCTCGGCGTCCCCAGCCGCGTCGGCGTCCCCGTCCCCGGACTCGGCGACCGCCTCCACGGACTATGCGAGCACCGCGTTCCTCGTCCCGTTCACCGTCGAGGTCCCGCCGACGCTCGCGCTCGATCAGGAGGAGGAGCGCTTCGTGACCTGGCAGTCCTCGACGGATCCCGAGGAGCGCGTGCGCTTCCTCGCCCCGATCGTCTACTACCCGCCGGGCAGCGACAGCTCGGCTCCCCCGCCCGCGGACTACGACGCCTACCTGGACGATCTGGTGGCCGAGGGCGCACAGTTCGACGACACCGAGACCGTCACCGTGGCCGGGGATGCGGTGCGCGTGGGCACCCTCGTCGGTACGACCGACCTGGACGGCGCCCTCGGCTGCTGGGCCGCCGACGCTGCTCCCGACGACGACCCCTGCTACGGCCCCCAGGCCGACCTCGCCCTGCGCATCGCGGTGGTCGAGCACGGCGGCACGCCGCTCCTGCTCTGGGCGAGAACGCTCGCGGATCAGCCGGACGAGGAGTTCTTCCGGACGTTCGAGGCGATGCTCGCCACGCTGCAGTTCAAGGACTGATGCCCCGACCGGCTCCGTCGCCGACCACGTCGAGAGCGACCCGCGACAGCTCCGGATCCTCCGCGTCCAGGCGGACCGCCTCTCCCCATCGCGCGAACCAGGAGCGCTGCCTGCGGGCGTACCGGAGGGTCAGCTGGACGGTGTCGTCCACGGCCTCAGGCAGGTCGGCGCGGCCGCGCAGCACGTCCACCGCCTGGGCGTAGCCGATCGCCCGCCGGGCCGTCGTCCCCCGCTCCAGTCCGGCGTCGAGAAGCGTGCGCACCTCGTCGAGCAGGCCCTCGTCGAACATCTGCCGCGCCCGGCGTGCGAGCCGCTCCTTGAGAGCGGGACGGCGCCCGGGCGGAACGTCGAGGAGCACCACTCGCGCAGGCTGCCAGAGGCGCGACTCGTCGGGAAGGCTTGCGGCGTACGGCCGCCCTGTGAGCTCGATCACCTCGAGCGCCCGCACGACGCGGCGCCCGTTCCCCTGGTCGATGGCGGCCGCGGCGTCGGGATCCCGCTCGCGCAGGCGATGCCACATGGCGGGCGCCCCGGACTCCTCGAGGTCGCCCTCGAGGCGCGACCGCAGCTCCGGATCGGTCCCGGGGAAGCGGAAGTCGTGCAGGACGGCGGAGAGGTAGAGGCCGGAGCCGCCGACGAGGATCGGCACGCCTCCCCTGCCCTGGATCTCGGCGATGGCGGCCCTGGCGTCGCGCTGGTAGTCCGCGACGGTCGACGGCTCGGTGACCTCGAGGATGTCGAGCAGATGGTGCGGGATGCCCCGGCGCTCGGCAGGGGGCAGCTTCGCCGTGCCGATGTCCATGCCCCGATAGAGCTGCATGGCGTCGGCGTTGACGATCTCGGCGGCCCTCCCCTGTGCCGTCAGCGCCTCGGCGACCATGAGCGACAGGGCGCTCTTGCCGGTCCCGGTCGGGCCGACGATCGCGACGAGCTCGGGAGGCTCGGTCACCGCCCTCCGCGGAGCGTCGGCAGGCCCAAGGCGACCGCGCCTCGCCGCGCCGGTGCGGGGCCGGCGGGGACGCCGCAGGAGTCCGCCTGAGCCCGGTCCCACGCGTCGCCCGCGCGCGTGCGGGTCACGTGGAGGGGCGCACCGGTGGGGTCGTCGGCGAGGAGGTGGAAGGGAGCGGCGTGCGTCACCGTCACGTCCACGAGGTCGCCAGGCCGCGGGAGCTCCGATCCGGCGGGCACCTCGAAGTGCACCAGCCGGCTGTCGCGTGCGCGACCGCTGAGCCGATGCGTCGCCTCGTCCTTCCGGCCCTCGCCCATGGCCACGAGCACCTCCACGCGGCGCCCGATCTGTCGCGCGTTCTCCTCCCAGGAGATCCGCTCCTGAAGGGCCACGAGGCGCTCGTAGCGCTCCTGCACGACCTCCTTGGGCACCTGGTCGGGCATGGTCGCCGCCGGCGTGCCGGGGCGGATGGAGTACTGGAACGTGAAGGCGGAGGCGAACCGCGACTGCTCGACGACGCGCAGCGTGTCCTGGAAGTCCTCCTCGGTCTCACCGGGGAAGCCGACGATGATGTCGGTGCTGATCGCCGCATCCGGGATGCGGGACCGCACCCGGTCGAGGATGCCGAGGAAGCGCTCCGAGCGGTAGGACCGGCGCATCGCCCGCAGCATGCGGTCCGAGCCGGACTGCAGCGGCATGTGCAGCTGCGGCATCACTGCAGGCGTCTCCGCCATCGCGTCGATCACGTCGTCGGTGAACGCCGCGGGGTGCGGGCTCGTGAAGCGGATCCGCTGGAGCCCCTCGATGGCGCCCGCCGCGCGGAGCAGCTTGCCGAAGGCCTGACGGTCGCCGAACTCGACGCCGTACGAGTTGACGTTCTGCCCGAGCAGCGTTACCTCGATCGCGCCGTCGTCGACGAGGGCCTGCACCTCGGCGAGGATCTCCCCGGCCTGCGGTCCTTCTCCTTGCCGCGCAGCGACGGAACGATGCAGAACGTGCAGGTGTTGTTGCAGCCGACCGAGATCGACACCCAGCCGCTGTAGGTCGACTCGCGCTTGGTCGGCAGGGTCGAGGGGAAGACCTCGAGCGATTCGAGGATCTCGAGCTGGGCGTCGCCGTTGTGGCGGGCGCGCTCGAGGAGGCTCGGCAGCGACCCCATGTTGTGCGTTCCGAAGACGACGTCGACCCACGGCGCCTTCTCGAGGATGACGTTCTTGTCCTTCTGCGCGAGGCAGCCGCCAACGGCGATCTGCATGCCGGCGTGCCGCCGCTTCACAGACGCCAGGTGCCCCAGGTTCCCGTAGAGCTTGTTGTCCGCGTTCTCGCGAACCGCGCAGGTGTTGATGACGACGACGTCGGCCTCTGCGCCGTCGGCGGGAACGTAGCCCGCCGCCTCCAGGGAGCCGCTCAGTCGCTCGGAGTCGTGCACGTTCATCTGACAGCCGTAGGTGCGGACCTCGTAGGTGCGCGGGCGCTCGAGGCGCAGCTCGTCGGTCCGTTCGGCGGTCATGCTCATGATCGGCCAGTGTAATTCCGGGACGGCGCTGCGCCGCTCGGTCAGTCGGAGGCCAGCGCCGTGTCGACGGCTCGCGAGACGACGCTGCCCGAGAAGCCGCGACGCTGCAGGAAGCCGTACAGCCGGCGCCGTGCGGTCTCGGCGTCGTAGCTGCGGAGCTGGCGGGCGCGCTGCTCGGCCACCGCCACGGCGCGCTCCAGCTCGCCCTCATCGTCGAGGGACTCAAGGGCCGCCTCGATCGCCGCGTCGTCGACCCGTCGCCTCCGCAGCTCCGCCGCGACGGCAGACCTGCCCTTGCCCTTGCGCTCCGACTCGGCGCGCACGACGGACACGGCCAGCGAGGCGTCGTCGAGGTAGCGGGCGTCCTGCAGGCGGGCGATCTCCGACTCGACCTCGTCGGGCTCGATGCCGCGCTCCGCCAGGCGGTCGCGGAGCTCCGCGACCGACATCCCGCGCCGGGTCAGTGCCGCCACGCTGACGTTCTGCGCGCGCCGCTCCGCCTTCTCGGCAGCCCGCACGCGAGCCCCTCCGCGCGCTCGGCGCCCGTCGCTGGCCCCGGCTCGGCCAGGACCGCGGCGAGGCGCGGTTCGTCGCGGGCAACCGGATCCTCCTGCGCCGCGCGGGTCGCCCCGGCCTCGCTCCGGCCGGAGCCGAACAGCGAGATGACCGGGGCGACCCACTCGTCACTCACGAGGTCAGGCTCCGACGGCCTTGCGGGCCGCCAGCTTGGGCTCGATCGAGACCGTCGCGGAGCCGTCCGCGGCCGCAGCGGCGGCCGCAGCGGCGCCCTCGGCTCCGACACCGAGCTTCGCCAGGATCTTCTTCTCGATCTCGGCCGCGATGTCGGGATTCTTCAGCAGGAAGTTGCGGGCGTTCTCCTTGCCCTGCCCCAGCTGGTCGCCGTCGTAGGTGTACCAGGCGCCGGACTTCTTGACGATGAGGTGCTCGACACCGAAGTCGATGAGGCTGCCCTCGCGGCTGATGCCCACGCCGTACAGGATGTCGAACTCGGCCTGCTTGAAGGGCGGCGCCATCTTGTTCTTGACGACCTTGACGCGGGTGCGGTTGCCGACCGCGTCAGTGCCCTCCTTGAGCGTCTCGATGCGGCGGATGTCCAGCCGGACGGAAGCGTAGAACTTGAGCGCCTTGCCGCCCGCCGTGGTCTCGGGGCTGCCGAAGAACACGCCGATCTTCTCGCGCAGCTGGTTGATGAAGATGGCCGTGGTCTTGGTCTGGCTGAGGCCACCGGTGAGCTTGCGCAGCGCCTGCGACATCAGGCGGGCCTGGAGGCCGACGTGCGAGTCGCCCATGTCGCCCTCGAGCTCCTGACGGGGAACGAGCGCGGCGACGGAGTCGATGACGACGAGGTCGATGGAGCCCGAGCGCACCAGCATGTCGGCGATCTCGAGCGCCTGCTCACCGGTGTCCGGCTGCGAGACGAGGAGGAGTCGATGTCGACGCCGAGCTTCTTGGCGTACTCGGGGTCGAGCGCGTGCTCCGCGTCGATGAAGGCGGCGATGCCCCCGGCACGCTGGGCGTTGGCGATGGCGTGCAGCGTCAGCGTGGTCTTTCCCGACGACTCCGGGCCGTAGATCTCGACGATGCGGCCGCGGGGCAGACCCCCGATGCCGAGCGCGACGTCGAGCGCGATGGACCCCGTGGGGATGATCTCGATGGGGGCTCGCTCGTCGCTGCCGAGGCGCATGACGGAGCCCTTGCCGAACTGGCGGTCGATCTGGGCGAGAGCGGTCTCGAGGGCCTTCTCGCGGTCTGCTGCTGAGGGCATGGGATCTCCTGGATGTCGATGGTTGAGCGCCTATAGGCTGTCGCGTCGCTCCGGAGACCGGAGCGGCCCGACAAGGCTTCGGTGTTCTCGCCGGTTGACCTCGACGTTAGGCGGCACCTCCGACACCCGGTCGGAAGGGCCGCGATCCGTGGACGACTCCGCTGCTCGGGCACCTGTGAAGGACACTACGACCGTTCGAACACATCTTCGAGAGCGGCGCGGCGTGTCGTCGAGCGGAATATGCGAAACCTCGACCTCAGGCGCGGAGAGGGCGTCCGCGGCCGTGCCAGCGCTCCTGCGGCACATCGCTCGCGCGGCACAGGGCAACCCAAACCTCGCCGGGCTTGATCCCCGCCTCGAGTGCCTGCTCGGGCGTCCGGCCGCCCAGCTCATCGATCACGAGGTCGCGCACGAGCGCGCGCCCATAGGCCTCGCCGAACTCCTCGGTGACGGCGATCCGGAACTCGCTCAGTCGCACACGATCACGCTACCAATCCCTCTCGGAAGGCCCACACGGGCCGGAAACGACGAATGCCCCGCCAGAGAAGACGCACAGCCGGGGCCGGAGAAACGACGAACGCCCCGCCGAGGCGGGGCGTTCTGATGCTGTCGAGCCGGCGTCAGCGCGCGACCAGGTCCTTCGCGAACGAGTCGCTGAGATCGGCCGGAACCGTGTCCGGGATGACGTCGATGCCCTCGAGGACGGCGAGACGGTCGCCGACCTCGCGCATGATGACCGAGATGGGCGTGTCGAGCGCATCGGCCACCGACGCGAGGATCTCGGAGGAGGCCTCCTTCTGGCCGCGCTCCACCTCGCTCAGATAGCCGAGTGCGACACTCGCCTTGCTGGCCACCTGCCGGAGGGTGCGTCCCTTCTGCAGACGGAAGTCGCGCAGAACGTCGCCAAGCTCCTGACGAACTAGAACCACTGTCCCTCCCTACCCCTACTGTGCGTTGCCTCGTGATTGCGGACGGTTCGGAAACCATACCCTCGTCGTGCCCCAAACCCTACTGAGGCGCGGTGTGCGTTGCTTGTGAACACATCGGATGTAACGGGACCGAAACCTGCGTTATTCCGGCTCATCCTCGGCGAGGTGCTCGAGGGCGAAACGGAGGGCCGCGTCGACCGCCGCGGCGCGGATCGCGGGGCGGTCCCCTGCGAGCTGGAGCGGGAGGACGGCGCTGCCGGCCGGTCCCGCCACCGCCACGTACACCTCGCCCGGCGGGTGCCCGTCCTGCGGGTCGGGCCCGGCCACGCCCGTCGTGGCGATCCCGACCCGGGCGCCGCATGCCGCGCGGACCCCCTCGGCCATCTGGCGCGCGACCTCCGGGTGGATCGCGCCGTGTTCCGCGAGCAGCGCTCCGTCGACGCCGAGCAGGGTGTGCTTGAGGTCGGTCGCGTAGGCGACGATGCCGCCCCGGAGCACCGCCGAGGCGCCGGGCACCTGCACGAGGGCGTCGGATGCGAGTCCCCCGGTCAGCGACTCCGCCACGGCGAGGGTGAGCCCCCGCCGCCCGAGGACCGCGAGCAGCTGTGCGGCCGGCGTCACGCCGGGCGGTTCCGGCGCCACGCCTGCCAGAGGTAGTCCGCGCCCGTGACCACCGTCAGGACGACCGCGAGGGACATCAGCGCGACTCCGAAGCCGACGATCCACGGCACGGCGGCGTCCAGCCCGAGACCGTCGGCGAGGGCGGGAAGGGGGCGAGCAGGACCGAGATGGCGACCGACTGGATGACCGTCTTCAGCTTGCCGCCGCGAGAGGCGGGGATGACGCGGTCCCGCAGGGCGATGAACCGGAACACCGTGATGCCGACCTCGCGGACGAGGATCAGCACGGTCACCCACCAGGGCAGCTCGCCGAGGACCGAGAGGGCGATCAGAGCGCCGCCGATGAGCACCTTGTCCGCGATGGGATCGAGCAGGATGCCGACGTTGGTGACGAGGTTGCGGCGGCGGGCGAGGTGGCCGTCGACGCCGTCGGTCGCGATCGCGAGCACGAAGAGCGCGGTGGCGATCCAGCGGAGCGCACCGCCCTGTCCGTCGTCCGCCACGAGGAGCCAGAAGAACAGCGGCGCGAGGAGGATCCGGACGACCGTGATCAGGTTCGCGAGGTTGCCGTCGCTGACCTTCGTGTCTCCGGCCTGCACCACGCGGCCGCGGGCGCGCTCGACGACCTTGGCCTGACCGCGGACGTAGCTCGCGCGTGCGCGGAGCTGGGCGTCACGTGCGCTCTGCCGGGCGGTCGCCGCCCTGCCGCCCGTGCTGCCGCCCTGGTTCCGAGACACGCGTCGCTCCCTGCCGCCGGAGGCGCCTCGATGAGGAGGAGCCGTCGGGTAATCGTAACCGGCGAGCCGGGAAGCCGCCGGGAAGGCCTAGTCACGGCCGGTGAGGCCCCAGGCGTCCTCGGAGTCGGAGGCGTCCACGACCTCGTAGCCGGCGAACATGTCCTCGACCGCGTCGCGGGACGCACCGCCCGTCGGCCCCGAGGAGCCGAGCGGCATCTGCACGGCAGCAGGCGGCCGGGGGAACCGCCGGGGGCGCCGTCCTCGCCGCGCAGGCGAGCGAGGGTCTCCGGGAGCTGCTCGACGGTGACGAGCACGTCGCGGGCCTTCGAACCCTCGGAGGGGCCGACGATCTCCCGCGACTCGAGCAGGTCCATCAGGCGGCCGGCCTTCGCGAAGCCGACGCGGAGCTTCCGCTGCAGCATCGAGGTGGAGCCGAACTGCGTGGTGACGACCAGCTCGGTGGCCTGCAGGAGCAGGTCGAGGTCGTCTCCGATGTCGGCGTCGACCTCCTTCCGCTCGACGACGGCGGCCACGTCGGAGCGGTACTCCGGCCGCCCCTGCAGGGTGCAGTGCTCGACGACCTTCTGGATCTCCGCCTCGGTGACCCAGGCGCCCTGCACCCGGATGGCCTTCGAGGAGCCCATGGGCAGGAAGAGGCCGTCACCCTGGCCGATGAGCTTGTCGGCGCCCGGCTGATCGAGGATGACCCGGGAGTCGGTGACGCTCGTGACGGCGAAGGCCAGGCGCGACGGCACGTTGGCCTTGATGAGCCCCGTGACGACGTTGACGCTCGGGCGCTGCGTCGCGAGCACCAGGTGGATGCCGGACGCGCGCGCCAGCTGCGTGATGCGGACGATGGAGTCTTCGACGTCACGCGGGGCGACCATCATGAGGTCCGCGAGCTCGTCCACGACGACGAGCAGGTAGGGGTACGGCTTGAGGACCCGCTCGCTGCCCGCGGGCAGGATGATCTCGTTGCCGACGACGGCGGCGTTGAAGTCGTCGATGTGCTTGAACCCGAACGACGCGAGGTCGTCGTAGCGCATGTCCATCTCCTTCACGACCCACTGCAGCGCCTCCGCCGCCTTCTTCGGGTTCGTGATGATGGGCGTGATGAGGTGCGGGACGCCGGCGTAGGCCGTGAGCTCGACGCGCTTCGGGTCGACGAGGACCATGCGGACCTCGGACGGCGTCGCCCGCATGAGGAGCGACGTGATCATGGAGTTGACGAAGCTGGACTTTCCGGAGCCGGTCGAGCCTGCGACGAGGAGGTGGGGCATCTTCGCGAGGTTCGCGACGACGAATCCGCCCTCGACGTCCTTTCCGACGCCGATCGTCATGGGGTGCTTGCTCTTGGTCGCGTTGGACGAGCGGAGCACGTCGGCCAGCGCGACCGTCTCGCGGTCGGGGTTCGGGATCTCGACGCCGATCGCGCTCTTGCCCGGGATGGGCGACAGGATGCGCACCTCGTTGGAGGCCACCGCGTATGCGATGTTCTTCTCCAGCGCGATGACCTTCTCCACCTTGACGCCGGCCTTCAGCTCGACCTCGTAGCGGGTCACCGTGGGACCTCGCGAGAAGCCGGTCACCGTGGCGTCCACCGAGAACTGGTTGAGGACGCCGGTGATCGCCCGCTTGACCTCCTCGTTGGCGGCGGTGGCGGCCTTGGCGGGCGGACCGGGCGTCAGCAGCGAGACCGGGGGCAGGCGGTATGGGCCGGACGGGATCGGGGTCGCGAACTCGGGCTCGGGCTCCGGCTCGACCGGGGCCGGGATGGCGCCGACCGGCGTGAGGATCTCGGTCGCGTTCGCGGCGGGCGCGGGCGCGTCGCCGGCCTTGAGGAGATCCTCGAGCAGCTCGATGCCGAAGTCGGCGCTGTCGGCCTCGGCCACCTGGCCGGACTCCGCCGTCGCAGCCGTGTCTCCGGCCTTCGGGGCGACGTCGAGCACCTCCGTGAACGAGGGCTTCACGAGCGGAGTGTCGAACGCCTGCTCGGCGTCCTTCTTGGCCTTGGCCCGCCGCCACCAGGGCAGGCTCTCCGGGTCGACCTCTTCCTCCGAGTCGAGGAGGAAGTCCTCGAGCGTCGTGGTCGCCGTCGCGCCCTTCGCGCCCTTCTTCGCCGGGGCCGGTGCGGCCGGCTCCTCGGCGGTCTCCGCGCCGAAGAGGTACGCGTACAGCTGGCCGAGGCGCTCGGGCACCCGGTTCGGCGGCGTGCGCGTGATGATGAAGAGCGAGAGCAGCGCGAGGAGCGAGAGCACGAGCGTCGCGCCGAGCGGCGTGATGAGGGCGCTCAGCGGCGCTCCCGTCAGCCAGCCGAAGACCCCACCGCCGTGCGCGATGAGCTCGACACCGTCCCAGGGCGCCGGCATGCCGGTGTAGAGGTAGCAGATCCCCGAGATGGAGACGATCAGGATGGCGAGGCCGATGCCGATCCGCCCGTTGTCGTGCACCGAGCTCGGGTGACGGAAGAGCCAGATCGCGAACATGAAGAAGACGACGGGCAGCGCGAACGCCACGCGTCCGAAGAGCCCGCCGAACGTCCAGGCGTCGAGGGTGAGCGCGACCGAGTTGTGCACGCCGAACCACTCGACGACCGCGCCGAGGATCGCGAAGACGAGCAGCAGGAACGGGATGCCGTCGCGGCGCTCCTCCTTCGCGAGCGTCTCCGGGCCGAGCGCGCGCACTGCGGCGCCCGCGCCGTGCGCGAGCCCCATCCAGCCCTTCGCGAGGAGGCCCTGCTCCTCGGCGACCGGATACTTCTTGGTGCGCTGCGTCGCGGTCGAGCGACTGCGCGGCTTCGCCGCGGTGCTCCGCGTCGCCGTCGTGCGGGCACGGCTCGTCGTCCTGGTGCCTCCAGCCATGCGGCCACCATACGTCGCTCCCCCGTCGCGCGACGGCTGACACGCTCGGCGGCGTCAGTGCGGGAGGGGCGCCGCGCTCTCCCCGTCCTCTGACCGAATCACGGAGATCCCTCCGGCGAGGGCCGTGGATCGGCTTCGGCGCCAGGCTTGCGGGTCGAGTTTCCGTGACTTGGTCAGGACCGCCCGGACGGGCGCGCGGTCAGGCGACCGAGCGCACCATCACGGCCGTCGAGCCGCGGTTCTCCAGGAGCGTGAAGCCCTCGCTCGTGTAGAGGCGCTGGGCGAAGTTGCCGCGCTCGACGCTGAGGCCGAGGCGGGCATGGCCGTCCGCCGCCGCCCGGGCCACCAGGTGCTGCAGCAGGCTGCGGCCGACGCCCTGGGCGCGCCACACCGGTCGCACGCCGACGATCAGCTCGGGGACGCCGGTTCCGATGAAGCCGAGGCCGGGCCGGTCCGCCGAGAAGAGCCGGTACCAGCCCGCGCCGATCGGCTCGCCCAGCTCGTCCTCGGCGATGAAGCCCGCATCGGCGGGCCTCTGCCAGCCGGCGATGTACTGGCGGCGGATCGGGTCCGATAGGACGGCGACGCGGGGCCGGGCGCGATCCGGGTTCCAGTTCGCGGCCTCGACCAGCGCTTCGGTCAGCGCGAGGGCGTCGGCGGGCCCTGCCTCCCGGATGCGATAGCCCGCCATGCCGGAGATTCTTGCAGAGCCGGGCGGAGCGCGGGGCCACGGGGGCATCGCTCGCGGTGGAGTCAGTACCGGATGGCGTCGATGACCTTCACGCGGACCGCGACGAGCGCGGGGACGAGGCCGGCCAGGGCACCCACGGCGCTCGCCGCGACGAGCCCCAGCAGAGCGGCCTCCATCGGGAAAGGCGGCACATCGGTCACCCCCTGCGCGATGTACCCGGTGGTGATCGGGTTGCGGATGAGGAGGATCGCGAGCATGACGCCGACCACTCCGGCGGCGACGGTGGCGACGACGCTCTCCATCATGACCGCGAAGAAGACCCGCCCGGCGGTGGCGCCGAAGGTGCGCCGGATGCCGATCTCCCGGATCCGCGCGCGCACGGTCACGAGGGCGATGTTGACGAGGCCCAGCGCGCCGAGCAGCAGCACGAGGAGCGCGATGCCGCCGACGAGCAGTTGCACCTGGCGGAGCGACTCCGCGTTCTGCTCCGCGTAGTCGTTCCGGTAGACGTCGACCTGCACGTCGTCGCCCAGCTGGCCCGAGATGTCGGCGGAGAGGCGCTGTCCGAGCTCCTGCGAGATGGCGGGCGGCACCCAGACCTCGAACTGCGGCGTGCCGTACATCTCCTGGTCGGCCGGTCCGAGCAGCGCGAGCGCCTGGGAGGCGAGCAGAAAGGAGGTGGGCTCGGTCTCGAAGCTGGACGAGGGCGTCACCCCGACGACGAGCGCCGTCACGTCGGTCGCGGACCCGGTCAGCGCGACCGTCGGGTGCGTGCGGAGGTCGGGTGACCCGATCAGCTCCCAGAACCGCTGGTTGACGACCAGCGCCGGTGCGAGCCGCCGCTCGTCGGCGTCGGTGAACCACGCGCCGTGGATCGTCTCGACCCGGTGCATCTGCCCGAACGGCACCTCCACCGTCTCGACGGAGACCAGACGGCGGCCGTCCGGGAATCGGATCTGCTGCTGGCTGTAGCCGTGCTCGCTCGAATACGTGATGTCGTAGCGCCGGACCGCCTCCTGGAAGGCGGCACGGACGTCGGCGACCGGGATCTGCGCACCGCTCGGGTTGTACGCGCTCACCGACATCGTGGCCGCACGGCCGCCGCTGCGCTCGCTGCTCTCCCGGAGGGCCTGCTCCGCGATGCTGCCGGCCGCCACGACGCCGGTCAGCGCGCAGACCGCGACCCCGACGCCGATGAGGGACAGCAGCACCCGCCCGCGGTGCACCCGCAGCTCCGACCACGCCTCGGACACCGCACCGACGAGGCCGGTGAGGAACCGTGACGGCAGGCCGTTCACCGGCGCGCCTCGTCCCGGATGCTGAGCACGCCGGCGTCGAGCCGGTAGTGGCGGGTCGACCGGCCGGCGATGTTCGGGTCGTGCGTGATCGTGACGAGTGCGGCGTCCGTCTCGTCGGCGACCCGCTCGAGCAGCTCCATGACCGTGGACCCGGTCTCCAGGTCGAGCGCCCCGGTCGGCTCGTCGGCGAGGATGAGCCGCGGGCGGCGCACGAGGGCGCGGGCGATCGCCACGCGCTGCTGCTCGCCACCGGACAGCCGGTCGGGAGGCAAGTCGAGCCGGTGGCCGAGGCCGACGTTCTCGAGCATCCGGGTGGCGATCTGCCGGCGCCGCCAGAAGTCCCGCCCGCCGTCGTAGAGCAGCGGCGTCATCACGTTCTCGAGCGCGGTGCGGCGGGCGAGCAGGTTGAACTGCTGGAACACGAAGCCGATGCGGCGGCCGCGCAGGCGATCCCGGCCCGCGGCGGAGAAGCTCCGCGCCGGAGCGCCCTCGAACCAGACCTCGCCCGAGGTCGGGCTGTCGATGAGCCCGAGGAGGTTGAGCAGCGTCGACTTGCCGGAGCCCGAGCGGCCCACGATCGAGACGCGGTCCCCCTCGAAGACCTCGAGGTCGATGCCGGAGAGGATCGTGAGCGGGCGCCCGTCCGGAAGGGCGACGGTGCGGGTCACGTCCTCCAGCCGGATGATCGTCACTTGGCGATCCCGACCCCGCCGCAGCCGGAGCCGTCGTCGACGCAGGGGCCGCCGGGCGGCGCGCTCGCGTTCGGCGTGAACTGGAGGATCGTGTCGCCCTGCGCCAGCCCGCCCGTCACCTCGACCATCGCGCCGTCCGTCATCCCGAGCGTCACGTCGCGCGGCTCCGAGCCGCCCTCGGGCAGTGCGGCGTAGACGACGCCCGTCTGCGCGCCGCCCTCCACGGCCGTTGTCGGGATCACCAGGACGTTCTCCGCCTTGCCCGCGGGAATGGTGATCGACGCGGTGAGGCCCGAGAAGACGGTGACGCTCGACGGGACGGCGCAGCGCACCGTTGCGCCCGCGGGCGGTGCCGCCTCGCCCTCCGCCGGAGTCTCTCCCGGCAGCGGGGCCGTGATTGTGAACCCCGTGCACTGGAACGGCGCGGGCCCGCCGGCGATCGTGACCGTCGCCTCGGTCGGCCTGTCGAGCAGACGGTACTGCTGCTCGGGGCTCAGGGGTCCCGAGACGGAGAAGCTGGGCGGAGCGACGGCGCCCGCCTGGTCGCCGACCGCGACCGCCTGACCGGACAGGACGGTGAGCGAGGTCAGCGTGCCGGAGACGGGTGCGTACACCTTCGCGTAGCTGACGAGCGGCTTCGGCTGCGTGACCGTCACGTTGCCCTGCTCGTCCGTCGTCTCGACCGGATTCTGCGGAGTCTCGACCTTGATGTCGAAGATCTTGTCGCCCTGGTTCACCGCGGCGCCCTGCTTGAGGAAGATCTCGTCGACCGTTCCCGCGCCGGTCGCCCGGACGGACACGGCCGGGTCGGCCGCCACGGTGCCCTGCAGGGTCACGTCGTTCACGATGGTGCCGAGCTCGACGGTCACCACGGGGTCCGTGACCGAGCCGGTGGGCGACGCAGGAGAGTCGGCCTTGGTCGCATCGGCGAAGAATGCGAGCTTGACGAGGGCGGCCGCGATCAGCGCGAAGAGCACGATCCGCAGAATCGGGAAGATCAATCTCCGCGCCACGCACGCACCTCCGCACCCGCCGGGGCGCGCTCGCGCCCCGTGCGGTCCCAGGCTAGGGGCGCGGCGGCGGTCGGCGAGTCATCCTCACGAACGACCCGCCGACGCCGCGCGGATGATTCAGCCCTCGATGACCACGGGCACGATCATCGGGCGACGGCGGTGCTGCGTGTTGACCCAGCGGCCCACCGTGCGCCGCACGACCTGGGACAGCGCGTGGATGTCGTGCGTGCCGTTCTCCGCCGCCTCGAGGAGCGCCTTCCGGACCTTCGGGATCACGTCGTCGAAGACGGCGTCGTCCTCCGCGAAGCCGCGGGCGTGCAGGTGGGGGCCCGCGACGATCCGGCCGGTCTGCGTGTCGACGACCGCGAAGATCGAGATGAAGCCCTCCTCGGAGAGGATGCGGCGGTCCTTGAGGTCCGCGTCGCTGATCTCACCGACCGAGGACCCGTCGACGTAGACGTAGCCGAGGTCCAGCTGGCCGACGACCCGGGCGACGCCGTCACGCAGGTCGACGACGATGCCGTTCTCGCCCACGATCGTGTTCGTCTCCGGGATGCCGCTGTCCTGGGCCAGCTTCGCGTTCGCGACGAGGTGCCGGATCTCGCCGTGCACCGGCATCGCGTTCTTCGGCTTGAGGATGTTGTAGCAGTAGAGGAGCTCGCCGGCGGCTGCGTGCCCGGAGACGTGGACCTTCGCGTTGCCCTTGTGCACGACGTTGGCGCCGAGCTTGGTGAGCCCGTTGATGACGCGGTAGACGGCGTTCTCGTTGCCGGGGATGAGGCTCGAGGCGAGGATCACCGTGTCGCCCTGGCCGATCTCGATCTGGTGCTCCAGGTTCGCCATGCGCGCGAGCACGGCCATGGGCTCGCCCTGGGATCCCGTCGACATGTAGACGATGCGGTCGTCGGGCAGGTCTGCGGCCTTCTTCGCGTCGATGAGCACCCCAGTCGGCACGCGGAGGTAGCCGAGCTGCTCCGCGATGCCCATGTTGCGGACCATGCTGCGGCCGATCAGGGCGACCTTCCGGCCGTGCGCGGCCGCGGCATCCAGCACCTGCTGGACACGGTGCACGTGGCTCGAGAAGCTCGCCACGATGACGCGGCGCGGCGCCTTCGCGATGACCTGCTCGAGCACCGGGCCGATCGAGCGCTCGAGCGGCGTGAACCCGGGCACGTCGGCGTTGGTCGAGTCGCAGAGGAAGAGGTCGACGCCCTCCTCGCCGAGGCGGGCGAAGGCGCGGAGGTCGGTGAGGCGGCCGTCGAGGGGAAGCTGGTCCATCTTGAAGTCACCCGTGTGCAGCACGCGGCCTGCCGGGGTCGAGATGGAGACGGCGAGGGCGTCCGGGATCGAGTGGTTGACCGCGACGAACTCGAGCGCGAACGGCCCGAGGTCCTCCTTCTGCCCCTCCTTGACGGTCAGCGTGTACGGCTGGATCCGGTGCTCCTTGAGCTTCGCCTCGACGAGCGCGAGGGTCAGCGCGCTGCCGAGCAGCGGGATGTCCTTCCGGAGGCGCAGCAGGTAGGGCACCGCGCCGATGTGGTCCTCGTGACCGTGCGTCAGCACGATGCCGAGCACGTCGTCGAGGCGGTCCCGGATGGGCGAGAAGTCGGGGAGGATGAGGTCCACCCCGGGCTGGTCGGTGTCGGGGAACAGCACGCCGACGTCGACGATCAGCAGCTTGCCGCCGAACTCGAACACGGTCATGTTGCGGCCGACCTCGCCGAGCCCGCCGAGCGGGATCACGCGGAGGGTTCCACGGTCGAGTGCGGGGGCGCGGAGATCTGCTCCTGCATGGGTACTCCTTGAGGCGTCGGGTCGACGCCGATCGGCCGCCTCGAGGCGGCGGGGACGAGCTCAGCGCGTGGTGCCGGCGATCTTCGGCAGCGCTCCCCGGCCGCGGCGTTGCGGTCGGGTCGGAAGTTCTTGGTGGTGATCCCGGGCACCTCGCGGACGAGAGAGATCTCGTCCTCGATCTGGGCGGCCTCCCACTCCTCGGGGCCGACCAGAGGAAGGCGAACGCGGGGCGACCCGATGCGGCCGAGGCCGTGGAGGATGTACTTGGTCGCCACGGTGCCGGGCACGTGGGTCATGACGGCGCGCACCAGCGGCTCGAGCGCCTTGTGCGCCTGCGTCGCGGTGTGCAGGTCGCCGCTGTTCACGGCGTCCACCATCGTGCGGTACGGCCCGGCCGCGATGTTGGCGGTGACGCCGATGAGGCCGGTGCCGCCGATCGCGAGCGTCGGCAGCGCGTTGGCGTCGTCGCCGGCGAAGTACATGAGGTCGGTCTGGTTGAGCACGCGGCTGACCTCGCTGAGGTCACCCTTCGCGTCCTTGATGGCCAGGATGTTGGGGTGCTTCGAGGCGCGGAGGATCGTCTCGTAGCGGATCTGCACTCCCGTGCGGCCCGGGATGTCGTACAGGATGACGGGCAGGTCGGTGGCGTCGGCGATCATCCGGAAGTGGGTGAGGATGCCCGCCTGGGTGGGCTTGTTGTAGTACGGCGTGACGATCATCACGCCGTCGGCGCCCGCCTTCTCGCTCTTGCGGTAGAGCTCGATGGCGTGGGCGGTCTCGTTGGAGCCGCCGCCCGTGATGATCTTCGCGCGGCCGGCGGCGACGTCCTTGCCGACCTCGACGAGGCGCACCTTCTCGGGGTCGGTGAGGGTGCTCGTCTCGCCGGTGGTGCCGGTGACGACGATGCCGTCGGCCCCCGCCTCGATGACGTCGTTCATGTGCTTCTCGACGCCGGGCCAGTCCACTTCGCCGTCGGGCGTGAACGGGGTCACGAGTGCGACGAGCACCTGTCCGAAGGGATTGTCCTGCACCTGCACGCCCCCCAGGCTACCGGGGGCCCGTCCGCCCGCGCGCCCCGGCGGTGTCGGGGCCGCCGGCGCGAGCCGTCCTGACCAAATCAAGGAGATTCAAAGCGCGACAGCCTCGGAGGCGCATAGCAGGGCAGCAGCCGGCCGGAATCTCCTTGATTTGGTCCGTTGGGGCGAGCGCCAGCGGCGAAGGAGGCGTCCTCCACAGCGGAAGGAGGCGGCCCCGATTCCCCGGGAAGCAGTCCTGTCCGCTCCGGGCGCCTCCCCTCGGCCATGGTCGGCGGCGTGACGCCTGTGCAGCGTGAGATCGAGGCCCGAGGATCGCTGATCGCCACCCACGAGCTCCTGAGTCTCGGCCTCCGGAAGGCGGACGTCTCCAGGGCGATCGCGGCCGGGGAGATCGTCCGGATTCGCCAGGGCTGGTATGCGAATCCGTGGCTCGCCGTGCCCGCTCAACAGGCGGCACGTGTGGGCGGTCAGTTGGCGTGTCTCAGCGCGGCAGCCCACTGGAACCTCTGGCATCTGGAGGACCGCCGCCTGCATATCGCAGTTGATCCCAACGACTGCCAGCTGCGAAACCGAACCAGCTATCGCACGAGGCTGGCACTTTCCGAGGCCCAGGATGTCGCGGTGCACTGGACCGGCACGGACACCTCCCTGTCTCGAGTGGTGGTCCCGCCCGTCGCGTGCCTCCGACAGGTCGTGGCCTGCTGCGAACTCGAGGCCGCCCTCGTCGTGGCGGAGTCGGCCCTGAATCGTGGACTGGTGTCGCGAGCGGACTGGACCCTCCTGGTCGCGTCCCTTCCTGCTCCGGCACGGACCGTCCTCCGGCACGCGACTTCCAAGTCGGACAGCGGCACCGAGAGCCTCTTCGTGCACAGGATGCGTAAGGCCGGGATCGCGGTGGTCCAGCAGGTCCGCGTGCCGGGTGTCGGCTTCGTCGACTGTCTGATCGGAGAGCGGCTCGTGATCGAGCTGGATAGCGCGGCTCATCACTCGGACCCGACGACGGACCGGCGAAGGGATGCCCTCCTCAGCGCCCTTGGATACCGGGTGCTCCGGTTCATGTACAGCCAGGTCGTGCACCACTGGAAAGAGGTCGAGCGTGCAGTGCTGGCCGCCATCAGTAGAGGCGACCATCTGCGCGCCTGACGTGGCCGCCGCTCTTCTGTGCCGCTCGCGCTCCCGCTCGAACTGACCCTGACCAAATCAAGGAGATCCGGGCCGTCGTCGACGAGACCATGCGCATCCCCGACCCTCCGTGGGCGTTTCTCCTTGATTTGGTCAGGTCAATGCCTGACGCAGTCCGGGGCGGCCGGGTCAGCGGGCGCGGAGGGCGCCCTTCGCGGCCAGCCGCGGCGGGAGGATGCGGGAGAGGGCGACAAGTGCCGTGTAGCGGAGGCTCGGCACCGTGACCGCGCGACCCCGGTCGGCCGCCCTGAGTGCGGCGCGCACCACCCGCGCCGGACGCAGCCACAGGACACCGGGGACCCCGCCCTTCGACACGCGCATCCGGTCGTGGAACTCGGTGTGCACGAAGCCTGGTGCCACCGCCGTGACGGTGACCCCGCGCTTGCCGTAGGTGATGTTGGCCCAGCGGCTGAACGACAGCACCCACGCCTTCGAGGCCCCGTAGGTCGACCGTGGCGTGTACGCGGCCACGCTCGCGACGTTGACGATCGTGCCCGACCCTCTCGCGAGCATCGGCTGGAGGGCCGCGTGCATGAGCCGCATCGGTGCGGTCACAAGCACGTCGAGAAGCGCCTGCTCCACCTCGATCGGGTTCTCCTCGAACGAGTGGCGGAGTCCGTATCCCGCGTTGTTGACGAGGACCCCGATCGGGCTGGTCGCATCAGCGAGACGGGCCTCCACGCGCTCCATGTCCGCCCGCACCGACAGGTCGGCGCGGAGGACCTCGGCGTGCGAGCCGTAGGTGGAGCTCAGCTCGGCGGCGAACGCCGTCAGGCGCTCCTCGTCGCGCGCGACCAGCACCAGGTCGCATCCGCGGGCTGCCAGCTGCCGGGCGAACTCGGCACCCAGGCCTGCAGTCGCGCCCGTCACGAGCGCTCGACCTGAGATTCGGGACACCGGGACCGCCTTCGCTGACCGACTCGAGGAGAAACGCGGCGCTCGCCGCCGGCGATGCCGATCGGAGCGCCTCCCTGACCGGACCTCCTCGATGGGGTCAGAGAACAGCCGGCCTCAGGGCGAGACGCGGCCCTGGGCGTTGAAGGCGGCGGCGGTCATCGGCATGAGCGGCGCCCACAGGTCCTCCATCTTCTCCGCCACCATCTCGATCTCCCGCTGGGGGAACGAGGGGAAGCGGGCGTCCTCGCGCTTGGTGCGCAGGGACAGGAAGTTCATGAGCGACCGCGCGTTCATCGTGACGTACATGGAGGAGTAGAGGCTCAGCGGCAGCACGATGCGGGCGACCTCGCGCGCGACCCCGGCGGCGAGCATCCGCTGGTAGGCGGCGTAGGCCTCCGTCGCGACGGCCTTCGACTCGGCCTCGACGAGGGCGGTCTGCTCCGGCTCGCCCGGCACGTACTCGTAGGCGCCGGGCCGGCCGATCTGGATGAGGTTGCGCTCGGGCCCGGGCACGTAGAAGACGGGGCGGAGCTCGCGGTAGCGGCCCGACTCCTCGTTGTAGGACGCGATGCGGTGCCGCTGGAACTCGCGGAACACGAACAGCGGCGCCTGCACGTAGAACGTGAGCGAGTTGTGCTCGAAGGGTGTGCCGTGCCGGTCGCGCATGAGGAAGTTGATGAGGCCCTTGTCCCGCTTCTCGGAGGCGTCGACGCCTTCCTGGGCCTCTTCGAGGGTCTGCTCGCCCTGGGTGGACACCCGCGCGGCGAACACCACGTCGGAGTCCTGGGCACTGGAGCGGACCAGTTCCACAGTCACATCGCTGCGGAATTCGATCTCGGCGGTCTGGTCGTTCGGCGTCTCATTCGCTGCCACGGCCCCACCCTATCCATGGGCACGGACCGCCCGCCCTAGGCTGAGCGCATGGCGGCCCCCAAGCGCATCCCGGTTCCTCCCGCGAAGCCCAAGCCGACGGCCAAGCCCGCCGCCGCGACGCCCCCGCACCGGCGGCGAAGCCGCGCGTGCCGGAGAAGCCGGCCGCGCCCAAGCCGGAGCCGCGCCCGAAGATCACGAAGGACAGCAAGCTCCGCGTCCTCATCGCCGGCGCGAGCGGGCTGATCGGCACGGAGCTGCAGCGGCAGCTGACCGCGGCCGGTCATACGGTCCTCACCCTGGTGCGCCGCGCCCCCGCAAGCCCGACCGAGTTCACGTGGGCGCCGGACGCGAAGATCCTCGACTTCCGGCTCCTCGATGACGTCGACGCGGTCGTGAACCTCTCGGGCGCCTCCTCAACCGCCTCCCCTGGACTCCGGGCTGGCGTCGGCAGATCCGCCAGTCCCGCGTCAACGCGACGCGCGCGCTCGCCGAGGCGATGTCGATGGCGTCGCGTCCGCCCGCCGTCTTCCTCAGCGGGTCCGCGGTCGGTGTGTACGGCGACCGTCCGGGCGAGCGCCTCACCGAGGACTCGCCCGCCGGAAGCGGCTTCCTCGCCGACGTCGTCCAGGAATGGGAGTCGGTCGCCGCCCTGGCGCCCGCCGCGACGCGCACGGTGCTGCTCCGGACCGGCGTGGTCATCTCCTCGCACGGCGGCGCGATGGCGCCGCTGCGGCTCCTCACCCGGCTCGGCGTGTCCGGCCCGCTCGGCCCCGGAACCCAGCACTGGCCTTGGATCAGCCTCCACGACGAGGCGGCGGCGATCGTCCACCTGCTCACCTCGAGCGTGGTCGGCCCCGTGAACCTCGTCGGGCCGACGCCCGCCACAGCGGCGCAGATCGGCGCCCGGCTCGCGGCCGACCTGCATCGCCCGTTCGTGATCCCGGCGCCGGCACCGCTCCTGACGCTGGCGCTGCAGGACGCGGCCCGCTACCTCCTGCTGTCGGATCAGAAGATCGCCCCGACGCGCCTGCTCGGCGACGGGTTCACCTTCCGGCACTCCACAAGCGACGCCGCGGTCGACGACTACGCGCGCTGACGCCTACGTGCGGGAGCGCCGCGACAGCGCGATCGCCTGCCGCACCGCCTGGCGGGCCCGCCGCCGGTCGCCCGAGGCGTCGTAGGCGAGCCCGAGCCGGAACCAGGCCCGCCAGTCCTCCGGCGCCTGCTCGACCGCCTCACGGAAGGCCGGGAACTGGGCATCCGCGGCGGCGCGCTCCGGCCGTCCGCTCGGGCGCAGCGGCAGGTCCGCTGCGGGCAGCTGTCCCTCGAGGTTGAGGCGGTCGGCGAGCTGCTGCGACCGCACGCCGAACAGGAGCTCTCGGATGAGCGCCCAGGCGCCGAGGAGGGGAAGCACAGTGAGGGCGACGCCGATGGCGACCGCCACCGGCTCGCCGGATGTGAGGAAGAGTACGGCGCGCTGCCCGGCGAGCACCAGGTAGAGCACGAGGAGGAACGCCATCAGCCCGGCACCGATGAGGCCGGGCGGCAGCCGCCGACGGGGCGCGTCGGTCACGGCGTGGTCGCCGTCGCCGCCTGACCCGACGTCTCGCCGCCCGGTGGCCGGCTCGTCCCGGCGTCCTTCACCGGTGCCGGGCGCAGGTCCAGCAGCCGGTCGAGGCCCACCGAGACGCCGCGAGTGGTGCGGGCCGCCTGGAGGGCGATGCGGATGCCGGCCTCGTAGGCAGTCGGGGCGAGCGTCTCGTGGCTGATGGTGAGCACCTCGCCGGTGCCGCCGAACAGGACGTCCTGCTTGGCGTGCACGCCCTGCAGCCGGAGCGAGTGGATCGGGATGCTCGCGACCTGCTGGCCGCGCGCCCGCTGGTCGGCGTGCGGGGCCGCGACGGGACCCAGCTCGGAGCGCGCCGCTCCGATCAGCTCCGCGGTCCGCACGGCCGTGCCCGAAGGCGAGTCGATCTTGCCCGCGTGGTGGGCCTCGACGATCTCGATGGAGTCGAAGTACCGGGCCGCCATCGCCGAGATGGAGCTTGCGATGACGGAGCCGATCGAGAAGTTCGGCACGATCAGGACGCCACCCGATGCCTTGTCCACCCGGCTGCGGAGGGACTCCACGCGCTCGCTGGACCACCCGGACGTGCCGACGAGGACGCGGATGCCGTGGTCGACGGCGAACTCCACGAGGCGCGGGGACACCTGGGGCAGCGTGAACTCGACGAGCAGATCGGCACCGACCATCTCGTCCAGCTCGGAGCTCGAGCCGAGCGACGCGACCAGCTCGAAGCCGTCGGTCTCCTCGACGATCCGGGAGGCGAGCCGGCCCATGCGTCCCGTGGCTCCCGCCACCGCCACCCGTGTGGTCCCCGGCCCCTGCTGCATCGTTCAACCCTAGCAACGGCCCCCTTTACGCTGAGGGAATGCGCTTCGTCGACGCCCGGTCGGATTCGCCGGATGCGCGGCGGATGCTCGCGGAGTACTTCTCAGCTCGGGAGCTGAGCTTCACGGGCGGCACCTACCGGGTCTCCACCCCGGATCCCGAGGTCTTCGTCCCGCCGGCCGGCGCTTTCGTGCTCGTCGAGGACGACGACGGCGCAGTCGTCGGCTGCGGCGGAGTCCGCCGCCTCCCGGACGACGAGCGCGGGCCCCGCTTCGAGGTGAAGCACCTGTGGCTGCGCCCGGGGACTCGCGGCCGCGGCTGGGGACGCGCCCTCCTCGCCGAGCTCGAGAGCCGCGCGGTCGACCTCGGCGCGGCGACGATCGTGCTCGACACCAACGCGACCCTCGCGGCGGCGGGCAGCCTCTACCGCTCGTCCGGCTACGTCTCCGTGCCGCCGTACAACGACAACCCCAACGCCAATCTCTGGCTGCGCAAGGTACTGGCATGAGCCGTCCGGACAGCGATCGACCTCGGGACGAAGAGTCGTTCTGGCATCGCCGGCGCCCGGGAATCCGGTACGTCTACTCGGCCGCGGCAATCCTGGGCGGGATCATGCTGGCCGTTCGCTTCGCGAGCGGAGGAAGCACCTGGGCCTTCGTGGCTGCGCTGGTCGTCATCGCGCTCGGTGCCATCTCGATCCCGGTGTACCGGTGGATGGACAAGCGCCGACTCTGACCGGCGCCGAGGCTGGGCCAGCGAGACCTAGTGCTGCGCAGCCGCACCGAGCTGCGCCTCGTACGCGCTCCACCCGTGGTCGAGGATGCGGAACCCCGCGTCGATCGCCGCCAGCGCATCCGGCCCACTCGTGGCGAGGAGCTGGATCTGCAGCACGAAGCGGGCGAAGACGCGGATCTCCTCAGTGGGAGCCGGCAGGGACGCCTCCTCAGCGACGACGGCGGCCAGGGCGTCCTCGTGGCGCAGCCACATGCGCGCCGCGTAGTCGTTGAGCGCGGGGGTCGACTCGACGAACTCCATGAACCGCCGCCGAGCGGAGCCGTCGTGGTCGTGCTCGATGTCCAGGATCTCCGCCCGGTAGTACCCCTGGAGGGCGGCCGTGATGGAGGTGCCGGCCGGACGATTCCGGACGACGGCGACGAGCTGGTCCCGCTGCTCCTCGTCCTCGTCGAAGACGAGCGCCTCCTTCTGCGAAAAGTGAGCGAAGACGGTGGTCGGCGACACATCCGCCTGGTCCGCCACCTCGCGGATGCTCACGTTGTCGAAACCGCGTTCCAAAAACAGCATCGTGGCCGCGTCGGAGATAGCCTTGCGCGTCGCGGCCTTCTTGCGCTCCCGGCGTCCGGCCGGCTCTGAGTCGCTCATGCAGACACTCTACTGGAATCGGTAGGAAAGTGTATTGACACCAAAACTGGTACCGATACACTTTCGCAGGTGACCTCTCCTTCCTCCTCCCCGCGGGCGCGCGCCGCGCCTGGACGATGCTCATCGTCCTCACCATGCTGACGACGGCCGGGATGACCGTCGTGCTCCCGATCCTCCCCTTCGTGGTCCTCCGCTATGTGGAGGACCAGTCGCATCTCGCGGTGTGGGTCGGCGTGCTGGAGTCGGTCAACGCCCTCTGCGCCTTCCTCGTCGCACCGTTCCTCGGCAGCCTCTCCGACCGCTACGGCCGGCGCCCGGTGATCATCGTCGCGGCGTTCGGCGCCGCGCTCGGCTACCTGCTGTTCGGGATCGGCGGATCGATCTGGATGCTGCTGCTCGGCCGGATCATCCAGGGGATCACCGCCGGCGACCTGCCGGCGCTCTTCGCGTATGTCGCCGACATCACCCCGCCCGAGAAGCGCGCGAAGCGGTTCGGCCTCCTCGGCGCGCTCTCGGGGATCGGGATGATGGTCGGTCCGGCGGCCGGCGGCCTGCTCGCCGCCATCGACGTCGACCTCCCCGTCTTCGTGACCGCCGGCATCGCGCTCACCATCGCCGTCCTGAGTATCGTCGCGCTCCCGGAGAGCCTCGCGCCGGACAAGCGGACGACGCGCCTCGACATCGCCGGGCTGCACCCCGTGAAGGTCCTCCGGACCGCCTTCGGGCGGAAGGAGCTGCGGGGTCTCCTCATCGGCTTCACCCTCGTGACGACCTCCTTCATGTTCTTCGTCAACAACTTCAGCGTGCTCGCCCTCGACGCGGCGCACTGGAACCCGACGCAGGTGGGCCTCGTCATCGCCTCGATCGGCATCATCGACATCGTGGTGCAGGGCGTCCTGCTCGGCCTCCTGCTTCCCCGCATCGGCGAACGCGGCGTCCTGGTGGCAGGCGTGACCGTGCAGGCGGCCGGGCTCCTCGGGCTCGCGATCGTGGGCTCCCTGTTCGCGGCCCCCTGGCTGCTCATCCTGGGCTGCCTGCTACTCGCCGCGGGCCAGGGCGGGGCGACGGCGGCGATGGACGGGGTGCTGTCGAACTCGGTGGGCGAGGATGAGCAGGGCTGGCTCGCCGGCACGACCCAGTCGCTGTCCTCGGGCATCGGCATGGTGGCGCCGCTGCTCGCGGGCGCCCTCTACGCGGGCATCGCCCACTCCGCTCCGTACTGGCTGGGCCTCGCGATGATGGTCGCGGCCGCGATCGTGCTCGGGCGGGTACGCTTCGCGAGCCCCTCGAAGCGCGCGAAGACAGCGGAACCGATCCAAGCCGGCTAACCCCGGCTCGGATCGGGAGGTTCACACCGGCTGCGGCTCCGGCAGGCCGGTGCGGAGCTCGACGGGCAGGTGCGCGAGATCGTTGTGCGCGACCAGGACGGGCGGCTTGGCCGAGCGGACGCGGATGATGGTCAGTCCGCAGTTGGCCTGGTTGACGCCGAGCCAGCGCCATTCGGGCGCGTCGAACACGTGCCGCACGAACCAGGCGATCACGAAGTTGTGCGTGATCAGCAGGTCGTGCCGATCCTCACGGGCGGGCGAGAACCACTCCCCCACCGCATCCGCCATCTGGGCGCGACCAGCGTCGATCTCCGCCTCCGTGACGGAGTGGAACCAGGAGTCGAACGCGTGCGGCATGTCCGGGCTGGGGCCGGAGGGCACGCAGTCGAAGAGCAGGGCGGACGGCTGCGGCTCGAGGGCGGGCAGCAGCTGCCCGAAGACCTGGGCCGTCTCCTCCGCGCGCCGCAGCGGCGAGTGCCACGCGCCCGTGAACGGCACGCCGCTCAGCCGGTGGGCGATCAGCTCCGCCTGGCGCTTGCCGCGCGCCGAGAGCGGGCCGTCGGGCATGCCGTGCTCGGCATCCTGCTGCTCGCCGTGGCGGACGAGGTAGAGGTAGTGAGACACCGTTGTCCCTTCGGTTTCAGGTCGGGAGGAGGAGAGGAGGAGTCAGGCCGGCACGGACGCGGTGCGCGAGCCGAGGAGACCCTCGAGCTGGGCGGCATCCGCGGATCCCACGGCGGCGAGCGACAGGGGCCGGCTGAGCAGCTCCCCCGCGAGCTCCTGCACCTGCGGGGCCGTCACCGCCTCGAAGCGCCGGATCTGCTCGTCGAGGTCGAGGAACTCGCCGGTGCCGATCTCGGCGCGGCCCAGCCGGGACATCCGCACGTCCGAGTCCTCGAGTGCCAGCGCGGAGGAACCGGACAGCTGGCCCACCGAGCGCCGCAGCTCGTCGGCGGTCACGCCGCGCTCGGCCAGCTCGGTGAACTCGCGGAGCATCAGCTCGGCCACGGTCACCGCGTTCTGCGGCGCCGTCGCGGCGTAGAGGCCCATCAGTCCCGCGTCCGAGAAGGAGGTCGCGAAGGAGTACACCGAGTAGGCCAGGCCCCGCTTCTCGCGCACCTCCTGGAACAGGCGCGACGACATCCCGCCGCCGAGGACCGCGTTGAGCACCGCGAGGGTGGCGCGGCGATCGTCGTCGGCGAGGAGCCCGGGCACGCCGAGGAGCAGGTGGGTCTGCTCGAGCGGACGCTCGATGACCGTGCACGCGGCACCCTGCGACAGCACGGCGGGGACCGCGGGACGCCGCGCCTGCGGGGCGGCCGGGAGGTCGAGAGACCACCCGGCGCCGGAGAGACCGTCCTCGACCCAGCGGACCAGCTGATCGTGGTCGACGCCGCCCGCCGCGGTCACGACGAGCCGGGAGGGCCGGTAGCTGCGGCGGTAGTGCTCAGCGACGCCGTCGCGCGTCGCGCTCTCGATCGTGGAGGGGTTGCCGCCGATGGGGCGCCCCAGGGGATGGTCGCCGAGGACCGCTTCGAAGAGCCGCTCATTCGCGACATCCGCGGGATCGTCCTCCGCCATCGCGAGCTCTTCGAGGATGACGCCGCGCTCGAGCTCGAACTCCTCGGGATCGAGGACCGACGCGGCCACCATGTCGGCGAGCACGTCGACCGCCATGGCCAGGTCCCGATCGCGCACCTTGGCGTAGTAGCAGGTGTACTCCTTGGCGGTGGCCGCGTTGTGCTCGCCACCGACCGCGTCGAAGGCGATCGCGATGTCGAGGGCGGTGCGCCGCGCCGTCCCCTTGAACAGGAGGTGCTCGAGGAAGTGCGTGGAGCCGAGCGAGCCGACGGTCTCATCTCGGGACCCGGACGGGATCCAGAATCCCACGGTCGCGCTCTGCGCCCCGGCCACCTGCTCGGTGAGCACCCGGACCCCCGACGGGAGGATGCTGCGCCGGATCGTGGAGGCGGGCTGCGGGAGGGTGAGTTCCGGCTCGTCGAGGAGGAGTGCGACTGGGCCTGACATCCTCTTCAGCCTATGTCACGCGACGGTAACGGCGGCGGGAGGGCGGAGCGCAGGCACCCGAACTGGGGTGGGTCGAAATGAGGACAAACAGACTGGTCTGTTCAGACGCTCTGCTACTGTCGAGCCAATGATCCCCCGGATCGGCCAGGGCTACCCACCCTGGTTTTCACGGGTCAACGGTGCTCCCCACACCCGCGGCCCACCTCCTCGGCCCGAGGCTCTGCCCGGCCGACTGGATGGTCACCTCGGTGACCGAAGGAGAGACGCCGTGGCGGCTGACGCCCCCATCCCAGCCGCCCGGCGCCCCTCCGCCGCCAAGGTGCGCCTCCTCGAAGTCGCCGACGAGCTCTTCTACGCGGAGGGCATCAACACGGTCGGCATCGACCGGATCATCGCGCACGCCGGCGTGACCAAGGCCACGTTCTACAAGCAGTACGGCTCCAAGGATGCGCTCATCCTGGAGTACGTGACCGGCCGGGACCGGCAGGTGCGGGAGTCGCTCACCGACCTGGCCCGGACGTCGCCCGACCCGCGGACCACCCTGCGAGCTCTCGTCGAGACGATCATCGCGGACACCAGCCGCATGGACTTCCGCGGCTGCCCGTTCCTCAACGCCGCCGCAGAGTTCCCGAACCCCGCGCACCCGGTCCGCCGGGCCATCGTCGCGCACCGGGACTGGTTCACCGGCTTCCTCGAGCAGCTGCTGGAGGAGATCGGGCACCCCGCTCCTGGCGCGGCCGCCGACGAGCTCTACCTGCTGCGGGACGGCGCCATGTCGGGCGGCTACGCGGGAGACCCGATCGCCGCCACCTCCGCGCTCACCCGGGCGGCGGAGCGGGTGCTCAGCGAGCAGTCCCAGAACGCCTGACCCGCTCGCCCGAGCGCGCAGGGACGTCCGCCTCCTCCACGAACGCCATTTGCGCGGATCAGGAATTCTCACGCCGCTCAGGACGAAGGCCGGTTTTCGCACGCGGTTCAGGACGACACGCCGTCGCGCGGAGGGCATTGCCTGAATCGCGCAGAAGCCGAGCCGGGAAGCGGCGTGCCGACCTCAGTGCCGCGAGGCGCGGTCCAGCGCGGCGACCTGCGCCCGGGTGAGGTGCACGTGCGCCGCGGCGACGAGGTCGGCGACCTGCTCGGGCCGGCTGGCGCTCGCGACCGGGGCGGTGACGAGCGGCTTGGTCAGCAGCCAGGCGAGCGCGACCGCCGCGGGTGCGACGCCCTGCTGGGCGGCGACGTCATCGAGGACCGACAGCACGCGGTAGCCCCACTTGTTGAGGTAGGGCTCGATGCGGGAGGCGCGCGAGTGCGCGTCCGAGCTGCGCGCGCCCCTCCCCCGGTACTTGCCGGACAGGAAGCCGTTCGCGAGGGACACCGCGGGCAGGACGGCGAGCTGCTGGACCCGGGCGACCGGGAATAGCTCCTGCTCGAACTCGTCCCGGTGCACGAGGTTGTAGTGCGCCTGGATGCCGGCGAACAGCGGCAGCATCAGCTGGCCCGCCGTGACGCGGGCCTCCATCAGGCGCTGGGCCGAGAACCCGGACGCCGCCAGGTAGCGCACCTTGCCGCTGCGGATGAGCGCGTCCGCCGCGGTCAGGCTCTCCTCGAGCGGGACCGCGGGGTCGTCGGCGGAGAAGTACAGCAGGTCGACCGACTCGACCCCGAGCCGGGAGAGAGATGCCTCGGCCGAGCGGACGATGCTCTGCGCCGACAGTCCGGGATTCTCCGCGCTCTGCGCGATCTTCGTGGAGAGCACGACGGAGTCGCGCAGTCCGCGCGACTGCAGCCACGCGCCGATGAGAGTCTCGCTGCGGCCCGCCGCGTACGAGTCGGCCGTGTCGATCGCGTTGCCGCCCGCCTCCACGTAGGCGTCGAGGATCTGCGCCGTCGCGTCGGCGCTCGCCGTCCAGCCGAAGGTGCTGCCGCCGAGCACGACGGGAAACACCGCGAGGTCGGTGCCGCTGATCCTGCGCGCGCGGAATCGGCGCGCGGGTTCGTCGAGGAGCGGCCGGGTCTCCTCGGCCGCCATGGCGGCGAGCGTGGAGGCGATGACCGAGTAGGCCTCGCCGACGGCGGGCTCGGCCTCGCGCTCGGTCACCGCGAGGACGGCTGCCGACGCCTCCGGGGCCGATCCCACTGCCGCCGCAGAGGAGACGGCACCCTCGATCGCCTCAGCCACCGCGGGGCTCGTGCCCTCCACAGTGCTCGGCTCGAGCTCGTCGATCGGCCAGTCCCACAGCGCAAGCTGCTCGTAGCGGGGCGCGCGCTGAGGATCCGCCATGGCGTCCCCTCCGTCCCCGCACAGCCTGTTCGCGAAGGATTCCAGGCGGCCCGGGGCGCCGATGTGCGACCCCGGGTTGCGATTCTAGGGCGGCCCCGGCGGCGGAGCCGGGGGCCGAATGCCCCCAGTTCAGGCGGTGACGCGGTCGAGCAGAGCGAGCTGGTGACGGGTCAGCTGAAGCTCCGCCGCCGGCATGAGATCGAGCAGTGCGGGGCCGTCCTTGGCCCGGACGACGGCTGCCGCCACGCCCGGCTTGCTCAGCACCCACGCGATGGCCACGCGCCCGATGTTCTCGCCCACCTCGTGCGAGATCGTCTCGAGGGTGTCGAGCACCTTGTTGCCGCGGCGCCCGACGTAGCGGAGCGCTGCCGCGAACATCGGCGAGCTGGGCAGGTCGTCCCGGCTCCGGAAGTCGCCGCGGAGGTAGCCGCTCGCCAGCGGCAGCTTGGCCAGCACGCCGAGCTGCTGGGCGTGGCTGATCGGCGCGATCTCCGACTCGTAGCGCCGGCGCTCCATGAGGTTGTACTCGGCGAACACGGCTTCGGGGAAGGGAAGGCCGAGGGACCCGGCGACGGCGCGGGCCTCGATCAGGCGCGCTCCGGAGAAGTCGGAGACGGCGAGGTGGCGGACCTTGCCGGAGGCCATCAGGTCGGCGACCGCGGTGAGCGACTCCTCGAGGGGTGTCTCGGGGTGGTCGCCGTCGAAGGAGAGCAGGTCGAGGTAGCCGGTGCGCAGGCGCTCGAGGGAGTTGTCGACCGCGGCCCGGATGTTGCGCGCGCTCAGGCCGGGGGTGTCCGGGTGGCGGCCGATCTTGGTGGCGAGAACGAGGCGCTCGCGTGCGGGCTGGCGTGCCAGCCACGCGCCGATCATGACCTCGCTGCGCCCGCCGGCGTAGTGGTCGGCGGTGCTGATCAGGGTGCCGCCCGCGCCGTGGAATTCGTCGAGGACGTCGATGGCGGCTTCGAAGCCGGCGGTCCAGCCGAAGACGGAGCCGTCGATCCCGTAGGGGAAGACGCCGATGCCGGTCGTGCCGATCTGTCGTCGGACCGGAGCTGGGGCCACGGGGCTCATCTCGTCTCCTCCCGACGGCTCGTCGTTGGATTTTATGCGGATTCGGCCGCGTTCGCGCCCCCTGTGAGGGCATCTGGCAGGAGACTCCCCGGGAATGGCGGAGGAAGGGCGAAGGCCCGCCCCGCGCGGACGCGGAACGGGCCTTCGACGGGGGCCGGATCAGATGGCTGCCGCGGGCTCCTCAGCCTCGGCGGTCTCCTCGACCACGGGGCTGAGCGACAGCTTGCCGCGGTCGTCCACCTTCGTGATCTCGACCTGGATCTTCTGGCCGACACCGAGCACGTCCTCGACGTTCTCGACGCGCTTGCCGCCCGCGAGCTTCCGCACCTCGGAGATGTGCAGGAGGCCGTCGCGGCCCGGCATGAGCGAGATGAAGGCGCCGAAGGCGGCCAGCTTCACGACCGTGCCGAGGAACCGCTCGCCCACCTCGGGGTTGTGCGGGTTCGCGATCGCGTTGACCGCGGCACGCGCAGCCTCCGCGCTCTCGCCGTCGACGGCGCCGATGTACACGGTCCCGTCCTCCTCGATGGAGATGTCGGCGCCCGTGTCGTCCTGGATCTGGTTGATCGTCTTGCCCTTGGGCCCGATGAGCTCGCCGATCTTGTCGACGGGGATCTGCACGCTGATCACGCGGGGCGCGGTCGGCGCCATCTCGTCCGGTCCGTCGATGGCCGCGTTGAGCACCGCGAGGATGGCCGTGCGGGCCTCCTTCGCCTGCTTGAGCGCGCCCTGGAGGACGCTCGACGGGAGCCCGGAGAGCTTGGTGTCGAGCTGGATGGCGGTGACGAACTCGCTCGTGCCGGCGACCTTGAAGTCCATGTCGCCGAGCGCGTCCTCGGCGCCCAGGATGTCGGTGAGCGCCGCGTAGCGGGTCTCCCCGTCCACCGTGTCGGAGACGAGGCCCATCGCGATGCCGGCGACCGGCGCGCGCAGCGGCACACCGGCGTTCAGCAGGGCGAGGGTGGAGGCGCAGACGGAGCCCATCGACGTCGAGCCGTTGGAGCCGAGAGCCTCGGACACCTGGCGGATCGCGTAGGGGAACTCCTCGCGGGAGGGCAGCACCGGCACGAGCGCGCGCTCGGCGAGGAAGCCGTGCCCGATCTCGCGACGCTTCGGCGATCCGACGCGGCCGGTCTCACCCGTCGAGTAGGGCGGGAAGTTGTAGTGGTGCAGGTAGCGCTTCTTCGTGACGGGCGACAGCGAGTCGATCTGCTGCTCCATCTTGAGCATGTTGAGCGTCGTGACCCCGAGGATCTGCGTCTCACCGCGCTGGAAGATGGCGGAGCCGTGCACGCGCGGGATGACCGCGACCTCGGCGTCGAGCGGACGGATGTCCGCCAGGCCGCGGCCGTCCATGCGGACGCCCTCACGGAGGATGCGGTCGCGCACGACCTTCTTCGTGACGGCCTTGTACGCGCCGCTGACCTGCCCGAGGATCTCGGAGCCGAGCTCGCCGGCCTCGACCTTCTGCGCGATCTCGGCCTTGACGCGGTCCTTCAGGGCGTCGTCGGCGTTCTGGCGCTCGGTCTTGCCCGCGATCTGGTAGATCGAGGTCAGCTCGTCGAACGCGATCGCCTTGACGGCCTCGAACGCCTCGTCCGAGTAGGGCAGGAAGACGGGGTACTCCCGGACCTCCTTGGCGGCCTGCTTGGCGAGGCTCGCCTGAGCCTCGACGAGCTGCTTGAGGAACGGCTTCGCCGCCTCGAGGCCCTGCGCGACGATGTCCTCGCTCGGCTTGGTCGCACCGCCCTGGATGAGGGCCCACGAGCCCTCGGTGGCCTCGGCCTCGACCATCATGATGGCCACGTCCTCGACCCCCTTGGAGTCGGTGACGACCCGGCCCGCGACCGTGAGGTCGAAGACCGCGCGCTCGAGCTGGGAGTGCTTCGGGAAGGCGACCCACTGGTCGTCGATGAACGCGAGGCGCACACCGGCGATGGGGCCGTCGAACGGGACGCCCGAGATCTGGCTCGACATGCTCGCCGCGTTGATGGCGAGAGCGTCGTAGAACTCGTCCGGCGCGATCGAGAGGACCGTGATGACGATCTGGACCTCGTTGCGCAGGCCCTCGACGAACGAGGGGCGCAGGGGCCGGTCGATGAGACGGCAGACGAGGATCGCCTCGGTGGAGGGGCGGCCCTCACGACGGAAGAACGAGCCGGGGATCTTGCCGGCCGCGTAGGACCGCTCCTCGACGTCGACCGTCAGCGGGAAGAAGTCGAACTGGTCCTTCGGCTGCTTGCTGATGCTCGTCGCGGACAGCAGCATCGTGTCCTCGTCGAGGTACGCGACAGCGGCGCCCTGCGCCTGCTGGGCGAGCCGACCGGCCTCGAAGCGGATGGTGCGCTTGCCGAACTTGCCGTTGTCGAGAACGGCCTCGGCGAACTTGATTTCTGGACCTTCCAAAAGGTCTGTCTCCTCACATCACTCAGGTGAGAGCAGATACGACGGCAGGAAGGAGCGTGGCAAGTCCGATTCCGGACTTCTGGTCATCAGTAGAAAGCCGCCGTGCCGGGCCGAATGCCGAACGGAAACCCACCACTAACGACCAGCTTCCCGCCGATCTGCTCCGGTGGTGGCCCGCCGCGAAGGGCGGGCAACGCATCCATTCTACTGCACGGCCTCCGGCACGTCAGCTATCCGGCGCCGGGTCGCGCGGCGCTCGATCAGGAACTCGCCCGCGAGGACGAGCACGGCGAGAGCTGCGCCGATGCCCGTGTCGATGATCCGCTCGAGCGCGATGCCGCCTGCGCTGACTCCCGGCTGACGCACCGCGACGAGGAGCGCGAGCGGCGTGATGAAGATCAGCGCGATGCCGTAGTGGCGGACGATCACGAGCTCTACGAGGAACTGCAGGCCGGCGAGGACGAGCACGAGGCCCACCCCGTCGGGCACCACCAGGGCGACCGCCACGAAGATCGCGGCGCCGAGGACGGTGCCCAGGATGCGGTTGGCGGCGCGAGCCGTGGTGAGCCGCCGGAGCACCCCGCTCTGAAGCACGGCGATCACGGTGACGATCACCCAGTAGCTGCGGTGCAGCCCGAGCGGGATGCTCACCGCAGCCGCCAGGACGATCGCCGCGGTCAGGCGCGCGAGCACGATCTTCGACTCGGCGGTCAGCGCGAAGCGCAGCGGGGCCGCCGGTCCGCCGGAGGCCGAGCGCGCCCGCACGCCCGGCAGGAGGAGGGCGCGATCACCACGAGGTAGCCGACGACCAGCCCGAGCGCGAGGACCGCGAGCAGCGTGACCGGCGACATCCCGGAGCCGCCCGTCGCCATGGGAGCGACGAGTGCTGCGGCGAGCCCCGGCACCATGGCGAAGAACACGCCTCCGGGCGGCCCCACGCGCAGCCCGAGCGTGAGGATCGCCGAGGCAAGGGCGATGGCGGCCACCACCACGGTGGCGACGACCGTGTTGCCCGCGGTCAGGGTCGCGAGGGCGGCGGCCAGGAAGAGCCCGGCGCCGACGAGCGGCAGCCGGCGCGCGCGGTGGCCGAGCGGCCGGTCACCGAGGTAGAGGGTGAGGAACGCGCCGTTCGAGGCGAGCAGACCCAGCTTCGGCTCCCCCGCGAGCGTGAGCACGAGGGCCGGCAGCGCGAGGGCGACGGACGCGTTGAGGGCCGTCGGCCAGCGCCGGGCTGCGGCAGGACGAACCTCGACGAGCCGCCTCAGCTCGCGTCCGATCCCCACGTTCCGAGGGTACGCGGGGGCTCAGCCGACGGGCGCGGGCGCCCGACCGTCCCAAGTCATCCCCTCCCTCAGCAGGCGCTTTCCTCCTTCGGCAGGCCGAAAACCGGCAATTCGGCCTGCTGGAGCAGGATCCTGCCTGCTGAGCGAGAGCTGGAGCGACCTCGGCGGCGGTCAGGGGACGGCGCGGGCCATTCGGACGCCGGACACCAGGACGAGCACCAGGATGACGGCGGAGAACCCGACGAGGGTGGCGGTCGCCGGGAAGAAGGCCAGGCTGACCCCGATGGCGAGCACGGGCACTACCAGCCCGCCGTACGCGATGAGGAACATGGCGGCGAGTACCTCACCACGGCGCGCCGGCTCCGCGACCGAGCCCGCCACCCCGAGTGAGCTGCGGAACACGAGGCCCACCCCGGCTCCCGCGACGATACTGCCCACGATGAAGGCCGCGAGGCTCGTGAGGAGCACGCCGAGCGTGGCGGCGCTCAGACCGCCGACCATGAGCACGACTCCGAGGATCACCTGCCGGCGCAGCGGCAGCCGGGCGAGGAAGACCTGCGTGACCGCGGCGGCGGCGAAGACGCCGAAGGAGACGAGTCCGGCCACCAGGCGGGAGGTCTCGTGCAGCTGGCCCGCGAGGAAGCTCGGCGCCAGCGAGGTGAAGAGGCCGAAGATCGCGAACGCGGCGAACGCGCCGGCGCCGGCCGCGACGAAGAGGTTGCGGGAGGCCGGGGGCACCGAGATCCGCTGCGGCCGGTACGGAGGACGGCCGCGCGAGGAGTCGATCGTCTCGGGCACGAGGAGGACCGCGGCGCCGGCGAGGACCAGGAGCACCACGAAGACCAGGTACGGCACGGTCAGGGGCAGCGGCGCGTACTCGGCGAGGATGCCGCCCAGCAGCGGGCCGAGGGCGAGCCCGCCGACGTTGACGAGTGTCGCGACGGTCGATGCCGTCGCGACGGCTCCCTCGGGTCGCGTCGCCGTCCGGAGCTCGGTGAGGGACGCCGTGGCGCTCGCGGTCAGGGCGCCCACCCCGATCCCGGAGACCACCCTGGCGATCAGGAGGGCGGGAACCGCCTGCCACGCGAGGAACACGCCCGCGGCCAGCAGCTCGGCGAGAATGCCGAGCACGATCATCCGGCGCCGGCCTGCCCAGTCGCTGATGTGGCCGACGAGGTAGAGGCTCAGCATCACGCCGACCGCATATGCCGCGAAGATCACGGTGATCACGACGGTCGGGAAGCCGTCGCGCTCCTGATAGATGGAGTAGAGCGGAGTGGGCACGGTCGAGAAGGCCATCACGGCGAGGAACGCCACGGCGACGACCCAGAAACCCGTGCCGGCCGACAGCGCGCGCCGGCGGACTGCGATCGACTCGCTCACGCTCTCCTGCTCCCCCGTCCTCCCCCGCTCGACGACGGAGGGCCGCACGGAACGCGGAAGCGGGGCGCCGGGAGATCCCCGGCGCCCCGCTTCATCGCAGGCGCTACTGTACGCCGCCGCCGGGTCCGTCGGGGTCAGCGGGAAGGCCGCGAGAACAGGTTCACGACGTTGCCGTCCGGATCGCGGAACAGGACCGACCGGTTGCCCCACGGCATGGTGGTCGGCGGCAGCACGACGTCAGAGAGCACCGGCCGCAGACGCTCGAACTCGGCGTCGACGTCGTCGACGAGGAACTCGATCAGGACGGAGTCGTTCGCACCGGGCCGGGGCGCGTGGTCGCCCAGCATCGCCACGGTGGCCGTGCTGCCGATGGCCAGAGCGGCGCCGCCCGTCCGGAACTCGGCGAAGACGGGCGCGGGACGGACGGCCGGGATGCCCGTAACCGCCTCGTAGAACCCGGCGAGCCGGTCGACGTCGTCGGTGATGATGCGGATCGAAGCGAAGTCCATGGAATGCCCTTCCGGCGCGGCGATTCCCGCGCGACTGAATGATCCTGCCCCGCACCACCGACAGGGATGCGAAAGGGCGCCGGGAGGATCCCGGCGCCCTTCCGCGGCCGCGCTGCTACTGCACGCCGCCGACCCCGGTGGGATCGAACCCCGACGGGAGCGCGAACGGGTCGCGCAGAGTGGACGATCGGGTGGAGCGGCGGATCCCCTCCGCGAACTCGGCGGCGGCACGGTCGATGCGCTCCGGCAGGGGCTTCACCGCGTCATCCACCTCGCCCCAGTCGTCCGTCGCCGCGAAGACCCCGGTGGCCGTCACCGCGGCGTGCAGGTACGCGAAGAGCGGGCGCATGGCGTAGTCGATGGCGAGGGAGTGGCGGGAGGTGCCGCCGGTCGCCGCCAGCAGCACGGGCTGTTCCGCGATGGAGCCCGGCTCGAGCACGTCGAAGAACGACTTGAACAGTCCGCTGTAGCTCGTGCTGAAGATCGGCGTGACGGCGATGAGGCCGTCCGCCGAGGTGACCTTGTCGATGGCGGCGGCCAGGCGGCCGCTCGGGAATCCGGTGAGGAGGTTGTTCGTGATGTCCTGCGCGAGCTCGCGCAGCTCCACCACCTCGACCGTCACGTCGTCCCCGGTCTCCCGGAGCCGGCTCGCCGTCGCCTCCGCCAGGCGGTCGGCGAGCATCCGAGTCGACGAGGGCTTGCTGAGGCCGCCGGAGACGACGGCGATCGTGCGCGTGGTCATGGCTGCTCCTCTCAGACGGCGGCGGGCGCGAGCTGGGCGGCGCGCTCGGCGTCGCGCTTGGCGACCAGGGACTCGTGGGTGGGCGCGTCGGGCACCGACGCGGGGCGGTTCTTCTCGAGCTCCTTGCGGAGCACCGGGACGACCTCCTCGCCGAGCAGGTCGAGCTGCTCGAGGACGGTCTTCAAGGGCAGGCCGGCGTGATCCATGAGGAAGAGCTGGCGCTGGTAGTCGCCGAAGTGGTCCCGCATGGCCGCGTACCGGTCGATGACCTGCTGGGGGCTCCCCACGGTGAGCGGCGTCTGCTCGGTGAAGTCCTCCAGTGACGGGCCGTTGCCGTACACGGGTGCCTGGTCGAAGTAGGGGCGGAACTCGTCGACGGCGTCCTGCGAGTTCTTGCGCATGAACGCCTGGCCGCCGAGGCCGACGATCGCCTGCTCGGCGGTGCCGTGCCCGTAGTGCTCGAAGCGCTGGCGGTAGAAGCCGATGAGCTGCATGTAGTGCTCCTTCGGCCAGAAGATGTTGTTCGCGAAGAAGCCGTCGCCGTAGAAGGCGGCCTGCTCGGCGATCTCCGGCGAGCGGATCGAGCCGTGCCAGACGAACGGAGGAACGTCGTCGAGCGGGCGAGGCGTCGCGGTGAAGCCCTGCAGCGGGGTGCGGAACTTCCCGCTCCAGTTGACGACCTCCTCGCGCCACAGCTTGTGCAGGAGCGCGTAGTGCTCGATCGCGAGCGGGATGCCCTGCCGGATGTCCTGGCCGAACCACGGGTAGACCGGGCCTGTGTTGCCGCGGCCGAGGATGAGGTCCATCCGACCGTCGGACACGTGCTGCAGCATCGCGTAGTCCTCGGCGATCTTGACCGGGTCGTTCGTGGTGATGAGCGTCGTGCTGGTCGAGAGGATCAGCTTCGACGTCTTGGCGGCCAGGTAGCCGAGCATCGTGGTGGGCGAGGAGGGGATGAAGGGCGGGTTGTGGTGCTCGCCGAGTGCGAAGACATCGAGGCCGACCTCCTCGGCCTTCTGCGCGATCGTGAGGATCGCCTGAATGCGCTCCCCTCGGTCGGCGTGCGTCCCGTCGTCGGATCCGGCGTGACGTCCCCGACGGTGAAGATCCCGAACTGCATGGCATCCCTCTCTGCTTGGTCAATGCGTTTGCATCGACTGGAGCCTGTAACCGGCGAGGGTGCTCCGCTATTCCCGGCTCAGCCGACCTGTCCGAGCAGCAGCTCCACGCGGAGGCCCTGCTTCGTCTCGACGATCTCCACGGGGATGCGCTGCGGCTTCCCTGCACGCTCGAGGCGGGACAGGGCGTCGAGGACCGGACCTTCCAGCCCCCGGGGAACGGTGCCGACCGGGCCCACGATCCGCCGGTCCACGAACAGGCGGATCTGCACGGGTGCGTCGGTGCGCTCCTCCTCGAGCGTGCGCTGACCGCCCGCGGTGGACACGTCCTCGCCCACGAGCGTGCGGAGCAGGTCCTGGTGCGGATCGCTGCCCGCGAGCCGGATCCGCACCCGCGAGTTCTTGGGCGTCAGATCGAACCGGAACGAGTCGAGCGAGCCCGACCCCTCGTCCCCCTTCGGGAAGTCGCTGGGCTCGGATCGGCGCCACCATGCCATGCGGCCAGGGTAGCGGGCGGGTCAGCCGCCGAGGCTGCGCACGAGTGCGGCGAGCGCCGCGATCGACGCGGCGGTCACGACCACACCCGCACCTGCCACCGTCTTGGCCGCCCGGCGCCACCGGCGGTCCGCGTCCGCCACGGCGCCCTCGATGCTCTCGCGGCGCTGCCGGTGCCGGACACCTTCGCCCGCGTCCGCCGCGGTCCCCCAGGTGGCGGGGAGCTCGGCGGCGTCGGCGAGGCGGTCGACGATGAGGGCGGAGCACACCTCCGGCAGCGAGCGCAGCCAGGGCAGGAGGTCCGCGGCCGCGAGCACGTGCACGCGGTCGGGCGGCGTGCGCACCAGGACGCGCTTGGGCGCTGAGAACACGACGACCGGAACGATCTCGACACCCGGCCGGAGGTGCTCGACGAGGCGCTCCTCGACCTCGCCGACCGCCTCGTCCGCCATCGCCATTGCCTGCGAGCCGACCCCGTCGACGGAGAGCAGGTCGGCCGAGATCCACACCGAGGCATCCCGCTCGTCCTGCGGGAAGACCGCGAAGACGCCGGCCGGTCCCACCAGGAGATGCGGGATGACAGCGGGTCCGGTCGGCACCGAGTGGAGCACGGTCCAGTCGGCGGGCAGGCGCCTCAGCAGCGTCGCGGTCTCCTCCTCGAGGAGGGCCCGCTCGTAGAGGGCCTGCACGGCGGGCCTGATCGGGGCGATGCCGAGGATCCGCTCCACCGCACGGCGCGGCCGGGCCGCGGCTTCCACGGCGACGGACTCCACCAGAGGCGCGAAGCCCGCTGGGCGTCCCCGGAGCGTGGGCAGCGGCGGTGCCGGAGCCTCCATCTCGCGCAGTGGCGTGCCGATGCGCACCCGAATCGTCATGTCGTCCCCCCGAACGTCGCGGCCCTGCTCGCCCCCGGCGGGAAGCACAGGGAGGCGGCCGTAGGCTCGACCCCATGCGCTGGCGGACCGTCTCGGCATTCAAGCACGCGGGCCGGACGATGCTGGTCAAGCGTCTCGGCGCGGACGAAGGCCCGCACTTCGTGCTCGTGCACGGCATCGGGGTCGCATCCGCCTACTACCGCAGACTGGCGCGCGCCCTCGCCCCGCACGGGGCCGTGCACGCGGTGGAGCTCCCCGGCCACGGCGGCGCGCCCAAGCCCGCCGAGCCGATGTCGATCGAGGACTACGCCGGCGTGGTGTCCGCGTACGTGATCCAGCAGGGGCTCGTCGACCCGATCCTCGTGGGCCAGTCGATGGGCACGCAGGTGGTGACCGAGGCCGCCCTGCAGCACCCGAACCTCTTCCGCCGGGTCGTGCTGATCGGAGCCGTCGTGAATCCTCGGGAGCGCTCCGCCCTGCACCAGGGTCTCCGCCTGCTGCAGGACTGCATGTTCTTCGAGACGCCGACGTCGAACTGGGTCGTGCTGCGCGACTACGTGCGCACCGGGGTGCGCTGGTACGCGGCGACCCTGCCGGCGATGCTCGGCTACCACACCGAGGATGCGCTGCGGCGGCTGACGGCCGAGACCCTCGTCATCCGCGGCGGCCGCGACCCCATCTCGCGTCACGACTGGAACCTGCAGATGCGGCGGCTCATCCCGCTGGCCCGGTTCGTCGAGATCCCGCGCAAAGGGCATGTCGTCATGTACTCGGCTCCGGAGGCGGTGCTCGCTCCGATCCTGGAGCTCGCCGGCCTCGCGGCGACCGACGCGGCGGCCCGCTGATGCTCCGCCTGATCGCGAACGGCTGGTTCTGGTTCCTCGACTACCTCTACGTCGCCTACTGGCAGGTGCAGGGGTTCCTCTTCCGGGTCGACCCGTCGACCTACCGCTCCCCCGGCGCCACCGGCCGCGGTGCTGCTGCTGCCCGGGATCTACGAGACCTGGCAGTTCATGCGCCCGGTCGCGAACCTGATGCGCGCAAAGGGGCATCCGGTCTACGTGGTGACGAAGCTCGGCTGGAACACGGCGACCATCGCGGCGAGCGCGGACCTCGTCGCCGCCTACCTGGAGGAGCAGGACCTCCGGAACGTGCTCGTCGTCGCCCACAGCAAGGGCGGACTCATCGGCAAGTACGCGATGCTGCGCAAGGATCCGGAGGGCCGCATCGACCGGATGGTCGCGATCTCGAGCCCGTTCTCCGGATCCATCTACGCCCGGTACTTCCTGATGCGCTCCATCCGCGACTTCTCCCCCATGGACACGACGCTCCAGATGATGCGCGAGCACCTCGAGGTGAACGCGCGCATCACCTCGATCTGGGGAACGTTCGACCCGCACATCCCCGGCGGCAGCCGGCTCGAGGGCGCGACGAACATCCTGCTGAAGGCGTCCGGGCACTTCCGCATCTTCGGCACGCGCGAGCTGCTCGACGTCGTGGGCAGGGCGGTCGAGGGAGAGCCGAGCGCCCCCGCTGAGGCGGCGGCGGACTTCCACGCCGCGGAAGGCCCGGACGCAGCCGCCTAGGGGTCGGGATGCGACCGAGTGCGGACGCGCTGCACCCGAGCGGCGCTAGGAGTAGTCGCGGCCTCCCGGTGGGCGCTGCGCCCGAGCGGCGCTAGGAGTAGTCCCGGCCTTCGTAGCCCTCGCGGCGGTACGTGTACTCCGGGGAGCTGAGGTCGAGCTCCCACAGCTCCTCGACGGTCTCCCCGTCGATCTCCACCGACCGGGTGATCGTCCGCTGCGGCTCGCCCTGGATCAGCTCGAGCTCGACCGTCTCGGTCGAGTCCCCGCCGTCGAGGGTCGCCTGGTAGGTGTTCTCAGCCATGGTCCGACCCTACCCCCGGGTGCACCGGGTGTTCCTGGGCGGTGCGTGCGCCGAGCGCGGCGCGTGACGACGAACGCGGGGCGTAGACAGGGCGCGCTCGTCGGTATGGGCCGCGCTCGGCGCCCACGGGCGCGCTCAGCTCACCGAGGGGATCTCCGCCGGCTCCTTCATGTACCACTCGGTGAACGAGGAGGCGCGGCCGTCCTCCTCGAGCACGATCACCCACAGGTTCCGGTAGGTGCGCCCGTCCAGGTACACCGTGCGCCCTTCCACCACCGCGGTCGCCCCTTCGCGAGCGACGGCGGTCCACTCGAACGTCCACTCCTCCGGACCGTCCTGGCGCTCGATCCAGCTCTTCACGATCGCGTCGGCGCCCACGATCGGCTTCTCCCACGGCTCGTAGCGGTACTCGGCGCTCTCCGTGAAGAGGGCGCGGACGTCGGCCTCGTCGTTGCTCGTCCAGGCACGCAGGTAGCCCTCCAGCCAGGCGGTGAGATCAGGGGTTTCAGCCATGCGCCGGTTCTACCACCCCTGCGCCCCGCCGGGAATCCCTCGCGTCCGGTCGGTGTTGTTCCTTGTGATATGGGAAAGCAATTCGAAGAGTTCGAGGACGGCGGAGTCGTCCTCAAGTACCGCCGTCACATCAACGGCCGCGGCCTCGTCGCCATGACAGCCAAGGCCGACCCGTCCGCCTACGTCGCTTCCACCGCCTACATCGAGGCCGACTCCCGGGTCGACCGCGACGTGCGCATCGGCGAGGGCAGCTGGATCGAGCGGGACGCCATCGTGGGCCGGGGCGCTGTGCTCGGCGCGAACGTCCGCGTGGGCGCCGGCTCGGTCATCGGCCCGGGCGCCAAGATAGGCAGCCACTCCCGCGTAGGAGCCGGCAGCACGATCGGCGCCGCCGCCCGCATCCCGCACGACACCCACCTCCCCGCCGGCTCCCGCGTCGGCGCACCGCACACCGGCGACCTCCGCGCGGCGTGATCCGATGGCCGGGCGGCGGATCTCCGGACCTCCGCCGCTTGGCTAATCGCCGCTTCGGCGTCACGCTGGAGTCCTCGGGAGCGCGAAGGAGTGCGACGTGCGGAGGATCGTGGGGCGCGTCGGCGTCCTGGTCGCCGCCGTCGGGCTCGCCGTGGCGGCCCTGCTGAGCGTCACGGTCGTGCCCCACCGGGGACCGGCATCGGTCGCGCAGGACAGCCAGTGCAACGCTCCCTTCCCCGTCAAGCTGTTCCCCGCGGAGCACACGGAGGCGCGGCTGCGCCAGATGGTCGTCTGCTCCAACCGGGCCGGAACGGCCACCATGTTCCTCAACCGGACCCGCGCCGTGTGGCTCGTCACGGAGCCCGCGTCCGGTCCGCTCTATCGGCTGCACACCTCGGACGCCAACGAGTCGTTCCTCGACCTCATCGGCCCGCACAGCCGAGCTATCCCGAGCGGGGCCACGGTGGTCTCGCTGGGCCCGCCCACGGCCACGAGGATCCGCGTCGACGCCGGCCTCACCCTCGCGCAGCTTGCGCACGACCAGCTGGTCGCGGCGCTGGGATCGACGGAGAGCCTGGGCAGGGCCGCCGTCAGCCCCGAGGGCAGCAGCGCACGGCGCGCCCTGAGCACCTGCCTCGCGGCCGTGCTCGCGCAGGTCGACGACCCTCAGCTGGCCCTCCGCTCCCGCGACCCCGCGAACGATCTCGCGGGTGCCGCCGGACGGGCCGCATCGGCGCCGTCCTCCGACTGCGTGCTGAACTGGCTGCAGGCGCAGATCGACGCCGGCGTCCCGAGCGTGGACATCACGCCGTTCGCCTACGACGCGTTCGGCTGGAGCCGCGACTCCTCTTCGCGCGCTACGCGGACTCCGCCGGCGACACCTACCGCGGCGTCTCGGCCGGGGCCGACGCCGAGGCGGCCCGGTGAGGCTGCGGCGGGGCGCCTCCTCCCATCCCCCTCGCTCCGGCCGCTCGGCGGCGGTGGTCGCCGTTGCGGCGCTCGCCGTCGCCGCCGCGCTGGCGGCCGTCACCGTCCCGCGCCAGGAGCCGGCGACCACCCGGCAGGACAGCAGGTGCACGGAGGCCTTCCCGGTCCGGCTCTTCCCCGAGTCGCAGACCGAGGAGCGGCTGCAGCAGCTGCTGGTGTGCTCCAATCGGGCCGGGACGGCCACGCTGACCCTCAACGGGACCCGGGCGGTCTGGGTGATCGACACCCCGACCCCACGTCCGCACCACCGGCTGTTCACCACCGAGGTCGACGAGTCGTTCCTCGATCTTGTCGGGCCCGAGGATCTCGGCCTCGTGAGCCGCGTGGCCACCGCCGTCCCGAGCGGCGCCGCGGTGATCTCGCTCGCGCCCTCCGCGACCACGCGGCTCCGGGTGGACGCCCGGCTGACCGTCGCCCAGCTCGTCTACTACCAGCTCCTCTCCTCCATGGACACGACCAGCGAGCTGCGCAGGACCGCGCTCGCGACGTCCCCCAGCAGCACCCGCCGGGCGCTCGGCAGCTGCCTGCACGCGATCCTCGGCGAGGTGGGCGAGCCGCAACGTGCGCTCTGGGGCGACCCGGTGGCCTCCCTCGTCCACGCCACCGGCCGCGTCGCCGCTGCTCCGTCGTCGGCGTGCGCGCTCGACTGGCTGCAGGCGAAGGTCGAGTGGGGGACGCCCCGGCCGACGGCACCCCGTTCGCCGACGACGTGCTGGACTGGGGAGACGACCGGCGGTTCGCCGCCTACGTCGTCTCCGCGGGCGACACCTACCGAGGCATCTCGGCGAGCGCAGACGTGGCGGCGTCCCGATGATGCGGCGCCGCGGATTCCTCTCCGCCGCGCTGCTCGTGACCGGGCTCCTGGGCGCACTGGTCGGCCGGATGCCGTCGCCGCCTGCAGGAGCACCCGCCGACGAGGGCTGCCCGTCCGCGTTCCCGCACCGGCTGACGCCCACGCCGAGCGGAAGCCTCTACGACCGGTCGCTCGCGGCATTCCTCGTCTGCACGGACACCCACGGCACGCGCACCTTCCTGTCCAACGGCACCGACGCTGTCTGGGTCGTGCGCGCTCCGAAGGACATCCCGATGCAGCGGCTCGGCTCCTCGTCCCTCACGGCGTCGTTCCTCCGCTACGTCGACTCCCCCGTGCCGGTGCTGCCCGCGGGCGTGTCGGTGATCGTTCCCCGCTCCCCCGGCACCCTGGAGCTCCGGATCGATCCGCTCCTGACGGTCGCGCAGCTCGCCCACGACGAGATCGCGGGCTCCCTCGGAGACCAGGAGGAGGGCCTCCTCAACGCGGCGCTCGAGCAGCGCTCGGGCCGGGCGCGAGCAGCGCTGCTCCGCTGCACCGATGCCGTCATCGCCCATCTCGGGGACCCCGAGCCGGTGCTGGCCACCGGAGACCCCGCTCCGGCGATCGGCGCAGCGGCGAGCGAGGTGGCCGCGACGACGAGCGGCTGCGGCGCGGCGTGGCGGGAGGCGAAGACGGCCGCCTTCGTCTCCTCCGAGCAGATCACCTCGTTCGCCTATGACGTCGCCCGCTGGGAGGACGACTCGACCTTCCGGGTGCGGGCCGTGTCGGCGTCCATCGCCTGGTGGGCGCTCGTCACCCCGCCGGGCACGCCCCGCTGAGCGCGGTCGCCGGCTTCCCGCATCACTTCGGACTAACCGCAACCGGAGACCGATGCGGATGGTCCGAAGTGATGCGGTCGGCCGCCTCTGCACGGAGACGCAGAACGGGCCGCCCACCCGAAGGTGGACGGCCCGTCTGGAAGAAGCTCGCGGTGTCCGCGAAGAGCCTGCGGCTCGCCTCAGCGAAAGCTAGCGGCGGAGACCCAGACGCTCGATCAGCGACCGGTAGCGGCTGATGTCGATGTCCTGCAGGTAGCCCAGGAGCCGGCGACGCTGGCCCACGAGGAGCAGCAGACCACGACGCGAGTGGTGGTCGTGCTTGTGCTCCTTGAGGTGCTCGGTCAGGTCCTTGATCCGCTTGGTGAGGATCGCGACCTGGACCTCAGGGGATCCGGTGTCACCGGGGTGGGTTGCGTACTCTTCGATGATCGCCTTCTTGACGTCTGCTTCCAGTGCCATAGATTCGATCCCCTTCCTCTTCGTTGCGCGGTGCTCGTCACCCGATGTGCGAGCTCTCTTGATCCGCGGCCGTTCGACGGCGACGTACGAGCATACCAGGCGCTGAACCCCGCACTGCCGCGGGGCCCCAGTCGGGCGATGACCGCTCCTCGGTCCGACAGGATGGACAGGTGCCGCGCAGCCACCTCCTCGACGTGTCGCCGCTGCGCGCGAACCCGGCCTACGCCCGGATGTGGTCCGGCCAGGCGATCGGCGGCATCGGCGGCCAGCTGACGATCGTGGCCGTCGGCCTGCACATCTACGAGCTGACGCGGTCGACCCTCGCCGTCGCGCTGGTCGGCGTGATCGCGCTGGGACCCACAGTCCTCGCGGGACTGTACGGCGGCGCGCTCGCCGACGCACTCGACCGGCGGCGGCTCGCGATCCTGGCGGCGAGCGTCGCCTGGGCGAGCACCGGGACGATCGCGGTGCTGGCCTGGCTAGGTGCGGAACAGGTGGGCACCCTCTACGTGCTGACGGCCATCACAGCGGCGGCGAGCACCGTGCTCTCGGCGACCTCGGCCGCGATCACGCCCCGACTCCTCCCCCGCGAGCTGCTGCCCGCCGCCTCCGCGCTGGGCGGCATCAGCAGCGGGATCGCCATCACGGTCGGGCCGGCGATCGCGGGAGTCCTCGTCGCGGCGGTCGGCTACGCGTGGACCTACTCCCTCGACGTCGTGCTCTTCGTCGCGGCGTTCACCGGCATCGTCACGCTGCCCGCCCTGGCTCCGGACCCGAGCGCGAGCCGTCCGGGGCTGCGCTCAGTGACGGATGGTCTCCGCTTCCTGACGCGCGCTCCGAACATCCGCATGAACTTCCTCGTTGACATCGTCGCGATGGTCTTCGGCCAGCCTCGCGTGCTCTTCCCTGCGCTGGCGGCGCTCGTCCTCGGCGGCGGCCCTGTGACCGTGGGGCTGCTGACCGCGTCCTTCGCAGCGGGCGCCCTTCTCTCCGGGCTCTTCTCCGGCCGGCTCGGGGAAGTGCGCGCCCACGGCCGGGCGATCGGCTTCGCCGTGGAGGCCTACGGAGCGGCGATCCTCGGCTTCGGGCTCGTGGTCGCCTTCTCGATGCTGCTGGGCGGCAACGTGGGATCGCACGGAGAGCCGGCGTCGACCCTTCCGCTCGTGCTCGCCGGCCTCCTGCTCGCCGCCGCGGGTGCCGCGGACAATGTGAGCGCCGTCTACCGGTCGACGATGCTGCAGGCCGCCGTCCCGGACGTGTACCGCGGACGGCTGCAGGGCGTCTTCATCGTCGTGGTCACCGGCGGCCCGCGGATCGGCGACCTCTACGTAGGGCTCACCGCGTCGCTGGGCCTGCTCTGGCTGCCCCCGGTCGCGGGCGGGGTGCTCATCCTCGTCCTCGTCGCGCTGCTCGTGGCACGGTCGCGCTCGTTCCGCTCCTACGACTCGCTGGCACCCCAGCCCTGAGACGGCGGCAGGCGGCCGACGCTGTCAGAGCCGCCCGGCGACGGCGCGCGCGGCCTCCTCGATGCGCGGCACGTTCTCGAGCGGGTCGTTGAGGAGCACGAGCCGGATCGCCACCCACGTGGTGCCCTTGCGGAAGAAGATGGCGTTCTCCTCCTCGTGAGCCTCGTCACCGATGCCCGGGACGTCGGTGAAGGTGTGCTGCAGGTCCACGTCGACCTCGTAGAACTTCTTGGCCCCCGCGCTTGCGTAGATCTCGACCTGCGCCGTGGGCCCCTCGACGGGACCCGTGTAGGAGCAGGAGGGCTCGCTCGGGTTCCCGGGAACGGCCGGGTCGAGCGGGGTGCCGGCGAGCGCCTCGGCCTCCTGCTGCGGCAGGAGCGCACACGCGTCGAGAGGGGCGGGGGCCGCGGCGGGCGCCTCGCTGGGCGCCGCCGAGGCGGGAGAGTCGTCGAGCGGCCCTTCGCTGACCACGGCGCCAGGGGCCGGCGACGGCGAGGAGCATCCCGCGAGCGCGGCGACGGCGAGCGGCAGCAGGACGAAGACGGTACGGCGCACAGGGCCTCCAAGGTCGGGCACATCAAAGCACCGCACGTGCTCCGGCGGGAGAGGCCTCCGGCCGGGATCCTCCTGTCGGTTCCCTCCCCCAGCGCCGAAGGATCGGGTCGCGCCACCCCGTCCGTGCAAGACTTCCCCGTGATCCCGAGAATTCCTCGGGCGGACGGCAGGAGCAGAGGTGAGCGAGCCCGACGCGACAGGACCTCAGCGCGACGAGGTCGCCGCCCGGCTCGCCCTCGTGCTCGGGCGACTCAACCGCCTCATCCGCCCCACGACCGGCGACCTGACCCAGTCCCAGCTGTCGGCGCTCTCCAGCATCGTGCGCCTGGGGCCGCTCCGCTCCGGCGACCTGGCTCGGATCGAGTCGGTGACCCCGCCCAGCATGACCCGCCTGATGGGCGGCCTCGAGGCGACGGGCCTCGTCGAGCGCACCGCCGACCCCGACGACGGGCGGGCAGCGCTGCTCAGTGCCACGCCCGCGGGCGTCGAGGCGGTCCTGCGTGCTCGCGCACACCGGGCCCGCCGCCTGGGCGTGCTGCTGGCCGGCCTTGACGACGAGGCGATGGACACCCTCGATGCCGCGACCGACATCCTCGAGCGGACGGTGGAGGGCGACGCGCCTCGTCCCGGTTCGCGCGCCGAGCCGAGCGCCTGACCGCCGCTTCCGCCCCGCCTCCTAGGCGAGGAAGTCCAGGGTGCGGCGCCAGGCGTCGTCCGCGGTGTCGGCGTCGAACGTCACCGGATTGGTGTCGTTGAAGAACGCGTGGCCGACGCCGGGGTACACGACAGGCGTGAAGTCGACCCCCGCCTCGGCCATCGCCGCACGCAGCTCCGGCAGCGTCCCGGTGATGCGCTCGTCCTTCTCGCCGTAGAAGGGGAGGACCCGGCCCTGGATGTCGCCGAGCGTCGCGTACGGAGGCGCGGAGCCGTAGAACGGAATCACGGCACGAACCCGCGTGTCGTTGGCCGCGACCGCATAGGCGTAGCTTCCGCCGAAGCAGAACCCGACAGCGGAGATCCGCTCCCCAACACCGCCCTGTGCTGCGAGGTAGTCGACGATCTGCGTGAGCACGTCGATCGCCCACTCCGCGTACTCCGGGGCATGGGCGACGCTGAGCGCCTCCCGCATGCGCGGCTGCGCCGTCGCGCGTGCCCAGTCGTCCGCTCCGAGGATCAGGGACTGCAGCTCCTGCCCCACCTCGGGCGAGACGCCGGCATTGCTGAGGATGTCCGGCGCGACCGCCAGATAGCCTGCGGCCGCGAACCGATCGGCCACGTCCTTGATGTGCGCGACCAGCCCCCACACCTCGGAGATCACGACGACGCCGCCCTTGGGCTCACCATCCGGGTCCGCCCGGTACACGTCGATGGTGCCGCCGGTGGTCTCGAGTTCGACGAGGTGTCCCATGCGTCCATGCTGTCACGTGTGGCGGGCGTCCCTCGGGGCGCCGGCTCCCGCGGCACCCGGCTCCGCTGAGGACGCGAACCGCCTCGCGCCGCGATTCTCGGCGTTCCCGGGGTCGGGATGCGTCACGCTGAGAGTCTGCGCCGAGCGGCCCGAGCAGGAAGGCCCGAGACGGCGAAGGCCTCAGCACGGACGGGCCGAGCGGGAGAAGGAGGGGAATGTCGATCACGCTGATCCTCGACATCCTCCTGACCCTGCTCCTTGTCGGGTACCTGCTGTACGGGTACCGGGCGGGGCTGCTGCGGAGCATCTTCCCCATTGTCGGCGTCATCGTGGGCGGCATCGCCGGCTTCCTGCTGCTGCCGGTGCTGACCTCCATCGTCCCCGACCCGGCCTGGCGCGTGGTCGCGTCGATCCTGCTGGTGCTCGGCCTGATCGCCGTCGGCAACAGCCTCGGCGCTCTCCTCGGCGCGGTCGCCTCGCGCGTCCTCGTGCACGGGCCGCTGCGGCTCGTCGACCGTCTGCTCGGCAGCATCGTCACGGTGGTCGTCGCGGCGCTCGTCACGTCGATGGTCGCCTCGGGCGTCGGCTCGCTCGGCGTCCCCTTCCTCACCGCCCCGATCGCCGACTCGGCGGTGCTGCGGACGATCGGCGCCCTCACACCGGGTCCGGTCAAGGGCGCGATGGCGCAGCTGCGCTCGCTCGTGATCGACGACGGCATCCCGCGCATCACCGAGGCGCTGGGCGGTCCGCGGACCCCGCCTCCTGTGCCCGACGTGGACACCGGCGGAGACGCCCTGCAGAAGGCGTCCCGCTCCGTCGTCCGGATCAGCGGCAACGCCTACGCCTGCGGGCAGAGCCAGACGGGCAGCGGCTTCGTCGTGGCGCCCGGCCGGATCCTCACCAACGCGCACGTCGTCTCCGGCGTCGACGAGCCCGTCGTGGAGACGCCGCAGGACGGCACCGCCGCCGCCCGTGTCGTCTACTTCGACCCGGTCGACGACCTCGCCGTCCTCGCCGTCGACGGCCTCGGCACGCCGCCGCTCCCCCTCAGCGCAACGCTTCCCCCGACCAGCCCCGCCGTGGTCGACGGCTACCCGCTCGGCGGTCCCTTCACCTCCGAGGGCGCCCAGGTGATGAGCGTGGAGACGTTCGACGTGGCGGACATCTACGGCGACAGCGAGACGCCGCGGAACGTCTACACGCTTGCCGCCAACGTGCAGCAGGGCAACTCGGGCGGCCCTCTCCTCACGACCGTGGGGCAGGTGGCCGGGCTCGTCTTCGCGAAGAGCGCCGACACGGCCAATGTCGGCTATGCCATGACCATGGAGGAGCTCTCCCCGTGCTCGCGCAGGCGCCCGTGCTCAGCGATCCCGTCTCGCCGGGCAGCTGCGTCCGGGGTTGAGGCGGAGCGCGCAGAATGAGGGCATGACGGATACCGCGCCCATCGTCCGAGAGTCCATCCGGCATGAGCCGGTCGCCCGCACGCTGCGGGTGGTCCGCACGGAGCGGCTGACCTCCACCATCACTCGGGTGACGCTCGGCGGCGACGAGCTGGCCGGGTTCCGCGCGGTGGGGCCCGAGGACCACGTCAAGCTCGTCTTCCCCTCGCCCGCCGGGGAGCGCATCACGCGCGACTACACGCCCGCCCGCCACTCGAGGGATCGCGGCGAGCTCGACATCGACTTCGTGGTGCACGGCGACTCGGGTCCGGCCACGCGCTTCGCTCGCAGCGCCGCGCCCGGGGATGCGCTCGTGGTGGCGGGGCCCCGGGGATCCCGGCTCGCGCCGCAGGGCGTCGCGAAGTTCGTGCTCCTCGCCGACGAGTCGTCGCTGCCGGCGCTCGCCCGCTGGATCGAGGCGGTCCGCTTCGAGGCCGAGGTCTTCGCGTTCGTGCAGAGCGACTCCGACGACGTGCTCGACTACCCGCTCCCGACCGGAGACCGCGTCGCGGTGACGCGGATCGGCAGGAGCGCGGAGGATGCGCTGGTCGCGCTCGGCGGTCCGGACCTGGACACCGCGTACGTGTGGGCGGCGGGAGAGGCGACCGCCCTCATCCCGGTCCGCCGGCGGCTGCGCGAGCTGGGCCTCGGCAAGGACCGGGCGAAGGTCGACGGCTACTGGCGCGAGGGGGTCGCCGGACTCGACCACCACGCCCCGCTCGACCCCGAGCATCCCGAGGACTGAGCCGGACACCCGGGACGCCCCTGGGTGCGGCGGGCGGGCGGGCGCGGCCGGGCTGACGGGCGGCTCAGCCTTCGGCGACCAGGGCGGCGACCTCGAGGCCCTCGACCGCCGCGCGGCCGCCGAGGCCGGAGAGCTCGATGACGACGGTCGCGCCGACGACGACGTTGCCTGCCTTCTCGAGCAGGCGCCGGGCGGCGGCGAGGGTGCCGCCCGTCGCGAGCACGTCATCGACCAGGAGGACCCGGAGGCCGCTGGCGACACTCGTGCGCAGCTGGAGCTCCGCCGAGCCGTATTCGAGGTCGTACTCCTCCGTCAGCACGGGCGGCGGCAGCTTGCCGGGCTTGCGCAGAGGGAGGACCCCCGTCCCCGCCGAATGGGCGAGGGCGGCGGCGAAGAGGAACCCGCGCGCCTCGGCGCCGGCGACCGCGTCGAAGCGGCCGGCGAACGGCTCCGCCATGGCGGCGACGACGGTCCGGAATGCGGCTCCGTCGGCAAACACCCCTGAGAGGTCCCGGAAGAGGATGCCCGGCGTCGGGAAGTCCGGAGTGGTGGTGGTGAGGCTGCGCACCAGGTCCGCCGCCGATGCGCTCGTCACCCGTCCACGATAGGCCAGCCCACCCCGCGAGGTGGCACGTGGTGCTCTTTCAGACGCCGGGATGGAGCGACGACTGCCGCCTCGGGGAGCGGGTGAGGGTCAGCGCTGCAGGACCGGGTGCCGCTGCTCGACCTGCCGGGCGCGCGCCGCACGGCGCAGCTCGCGCGCCTTCGCCGCCGTGAGGATCAGCACGGCCAGCGCGCCGAGGACCGCGCCGATGCTGTTGGACGTCACATCCCGGATGTCGGCCACCCGCGTCGTGAAGAAGAGCAGCTGGGCGAGCTCGATCGCGACCGAGAGCCCGAAGCCCAGCAGCATCGCGAGCCACCACTTGCCGCGGCCGAGCAGCAGGACGAAGAACATGCCGACCGGGAAGAACATCGCGATGTTCGCGGCGAACTCCACGTCGGCGTAGTCGATCCAGCGCGTCCCGGGGATGCGGTCGAGGATGTCCAGCACGGTCCAGACGAACCCGTCGGTCCCGTCCCCGAACGGCAGCGCGGGCGAGAGCGTCACCCAGCCGACGAAGCCCAGGTAGGCGAACGTCACCACGCTGAGGAGGGGATGGCGCCGGAACATCTCTCCATCCTCTGTCATGCCTCCCGGGGACGCGCGGGGCGGTACCTGGGAGGGTTCGATGAATCGCCGAGCGGGCGGCGACCGCTGTCGCTACTCCGGTGTGACGACGGTGAGGCGCTGGGTGGCGCGCGTCAGCGCGACGTAGAGCGATCCGGCACCCCGGGGCTCGTTGCGGACGATGCCCTCGGGATCCGCGACCACGACCGCGTCGAACTCGAGACCCTTCGCGGTGCGGGGGCCGAGCACCGTGATCTGCCGCGAGAGGGTGTCGAGGCCGCGGCCCACCACCTGGTCGCCGAACGCCGCAGTGAGCGCCGCATGCAGTTGCCCGATGGCGACGTCCGGCGCGATGACGGCGAGCGTGCCCGCCGAGTCGATGCCACGGTCGTGCGCCACGGCGTCCACCACGGCGGCGACGATCTCCGCCGCCGGCACGGACAGCTGCCGCGGCTCCCACTCGGAATCGCGGACGGACCGCGACGGGGTGACCTCGAGGCCGTGCCGGCGCGCCTCGGCCTCGGCGAGCAGGGCGATCTGCGTCGGCGTCCGGTAGTTGACCGTCAGCTCCTCGAGCCGGAAGTCCGAGGTCAGCGGCTTGACCGCGTCGGCCCAGTTCGACGCGGCGGACATCGAGCTCGCCTGCGCGATGTCGCCCACGATGGTGAACGAGCGCAGGGGGCGCGCCGGCGCAGCAGACGCCACTGCATGGGCGAGAGCTCCTGGGCCTCGTCGACGACCACGTGCCCGTACGTCCACGTGCGGTCGGTCACCGCGCGCTCGGCGGCCGTCAGCCGAGGACCCGACGCGGCGAAGTTGTCGGCGAGCGCCTCGGCGCTCACCATCCCTTCGACGCCCATGTTGCGGATCGCGTTCTCGGCGTTCTCCAGATCGAGCTGGCGCTGCCGCCGCGCTGCGGCCTCCTGCGCTCCGGAGGCGCTCGGCGCATCGCCGAGGAGCTCGGCGGCCTCGTCGAGGAGCGGGACGTCCGACACCGTGAAGGGCGCGTCGCGTCGGCGTGCGAGCAGGCCGCGACGGCTCTCGGGCCAGGTGGGGGTCAGCGAGGCGAGCCAGGACGGGCGCGAGTACAGGTCGCCGAGGAGCTTCTCGGGGCTCATCGGCAGCCACGCCGTGTTGAGGAGCACCCGGACGTCCTCGCTCGAGCGGAGGTCCTCGCGCAGCATCCGGAGGTCGTCGTCCTCGAGCGTGTCGCCGTCCTCACGGAGCTGCGACGCGAGCGCCGCGGTGAGAGCGGAGAGCGCGTGCGACACGAAGGTGACGCGGGCCTCGTTGTGCGGCTTGCGGGTGTCCTGGGCGCGGCGGATCGCGCGGGCGATGAGCTCGGGCTCCACGACGAGCCGCTCGCCGTTCACCTCGATCGTGTGCGGCTCGGCGGGCGGGACCTGCCGGGCGAGGACCGCGCGCTTCAGCAGCTCGGCCATCCGTAGCGAGCCCTTGAGCGCGGCGGTGGCCGGCGGATCCTCCTCCTGGGTGTCGTGCCCCGGGTAGAGCTGGCCGACGCTCGAGAGCACGACGCCCGTCTCGCCGAGCGAGGGCAGCACCTGCTCGATGTACTGCAGGAAGCTCCGCGACGGGCCGACGACGAGCAGCCCGGAGGAGGACAGCCGCTCGCGGAAGGTGTAGAGGAGGTACGCGGCGCGATGCAGCGCCACGGCCGTCTTGCCCGTGCCCGGACCGCCCTGGACGACGAGCACTCCGCGGAGGTCCGACCGGATGATCCGGTCCTGCTCGGCCTGGATGGTGCCGACGATGTCCTGCATGCGACCGGTACGCTGCGCGGTCAGCGCCGCCATGAGCGCGCTCTCCCCCGTCAGCGGGCGATCCGAGTCGTCGGCGGTCGCGCCGAACACCTCGTCCTCGATGCGCGTGACGGCGCGCCCCTCCGTGCTGAGGTGACGCCGGGCCCGGATGCCGAGCGGCTGCGCGGCGGTCGCCTGGTAGAACGCGCTCGCCTGCGGCACGCGCCAGTCGAGCAGCAGCGGCTGGAGGTCCGCGTCGCGGAGGCCGATACGGCCGATGTAGCGGAGGTCCCCCTCCTCGGTCTCCAGTCGGCCGAAGGCGAGCCGGTCGTCGACCTCTCGCAGCTGCGCGATCCGGTCCTCGAAGATGCGCGCCATGGCGTCGCGCTCGGACCGGTTCTGGTGCGTTCCGCCGACCGGGGCGAGCCGCACCCGGTCCAGCTCGCGGGCCGCCTCCGCCTTCACGGCGTCGAGGCGGGCGTAGAGGAGCGAGAGGTACGCCTGCTCGCGATCGAGCTCCCGCGCCATGCCCGCATGCGCGGTGCTGGAATCGGTGGTCACGCCCTCACCCCGCCCTCGTGGTCCACGCACGTCCGCGCGCAGTGCTCCGGTTCGCGCTGTCCGCACGAAAACCGGGGATCGAGTCTACCGGGGTTCAGGAGGCGGTCTGCTGTTCCTGCTCGCCATTCAGGATCTCGTCGGCACGCGCGCAGGAGGCCGGGTTGGCGATGTCGACGATCCGCTCCGAGAGCTCATTCAGCGTCGCCTTCTCCGCCGGCGTGAGGACGTCGAAGAACAGGCGTCGCAGCTCGGTCGCGTTGCCGCGAGAGGCCCGGAGCACGGCGCGCCGGCCCTCGGGCAGGAGGACGACCCAGGTTCCCCGGAGGTCCGTCGGACACTCCCGGCGCTCGAGCAGCCCGCGCGCCACCATGCGCGTGACCTGGTGGGACACCCGGCTCTTCTCCCAGCCGAGGAGCTCGCCGAGGTCGCGGGCCCGGAGCTGGTTGTCGGCGGCACGGAAGAGCGACAGCAGGATCTCGAAGTCAGGACCGGAGATGCCCGCGTCGGCGTGCAGCCGCTGCTCGACGGCGCGGTCGAGCTCGCGGCGCATGGCCTGGAAGGCGCGCCAGACGGACCAGTCCGCCTCGCCGATCTCGCTCACCTCGCTCATGCGCCACACGTTACACCCGTGAAGTTGACATGTCACCCACCTGGCGCATAATGGTGACACGTCATCCAACAACGACTAGGAGAACCGTGTCCGACCTCAAGATCGCCGTCATCCTCGGCAGCACCCGCCCCGGCCGGAAGGGCGAGCCTGTGGCCTCGTGGGTTCTCGAGCAGGCGTCGACGCGCACTGCCGCAAGCTACGAGCTCGTCGACCTCGCCGACTTCCCGCTGCCCCACCTCGACGAGGCGATCCCGCCGTCGATGGCCCAGTACTCCAAGGAGCACACGCTCGCCTGGTCGGAGAAGATCGCCGCCTACGACGGCTACATCTTCGTGACCCCGGAGTACAACCACAGCACGTCGGGCGTCCTCAAGAACGCGATCGACTACCTGTACACCGAGTGGAACAACAAGGCGGCGGCGTTCGTCGCGTACGGCACCGTCGGCGGCGCGCGCGCCGTCGAGCACCTGCGCGGCATCTCCTCCGAGCTGCAGCTCGCGCACGTCCGCCAGCAGCTGAGCTTCTCGCTCTTCACCGACTTCGAGAACTTCAGCACCTTCGCGCCCGGGCCCCAGCACGCGGCCTCGGCTCAGGTCATGTTCGACCAGCTCGAGGCGTGGGCCGGCGCGATGAAGACCGTCCGCCAGCCGGAGGTTGCGGTCGGCGCCTGACCGGAGGAACCTGAAGGGGTTCGCTCGTCGCCCGGATGCGAGACCTGGCTCAGCCGTCTCCCCGGGCGACGAGTCTGTCCGGGGCCCGCGCACGCACGTGCGGCCGCCCGGTCAGTGCTCGGCGGACTCGTGCCGCTCGACGGCCGCACGCGTCCGGCGGCGGGCACGCACCTTCGACCGGCGCGTCCGGCCCAGGGGTCCCGCCTTCGGCATGGGGCCCTTCCTCCCGCCGAGCAGCCAGCCAGCGAGCTCGAGTGCCGCGAGCAGGTACTGGCCGAACAGCGCGACGAGCGCGACCGGCCCGAACACGACTCCCGCACAGATGAGGACCGCCATCGCCGGTCCGACGTCCTTCCGCCACAGGAGCGAGGATGCGGCGGCCACCGGGATCACCAGGACGCCGAGCCAGCCGAGGATCCCGAGCAGTCCGGCCCAGATCGCGAGGACCGCGAGGACCGCGTGAGCGGCCATCGCCACCGTCTGCCAGCGGCGCGGCCCCAGTAGCGCTCGAAGGTCACCGCGGCCCACAGGAGTGAGGTGCGCAGGGGCGTGCTGCCGGACTCGCGCAGGGAGACGCGGAACAGCCGGTCGGCCTCCCGCCGCTGCGCGATCCAGACGTCCGGATCGGGGTTGAGCGCCTCCCACCAGAGCTGGTCGTGCAGGAGGGCGGGAGCGGTCTGGCGCCCGTGGCTGGCGATCAGGCCCCAGAGGAACGGCGGCACCGAGGCGAGGTCGCTCGCGTTCGAGCCCTTCGCCGGGCGCGACGGGTCGTGCGCGCGCACGACGATCCGCTCGGACTCGGGCCGGCCCTTCTCCAGGAACGTGAACGGCCGAGCCAGCTGGAAGGTTCCCGGCGCCCGCTGGATCAGGGCGATGCGATCCAGCCGCTTGCCGTCCTCACGCGCGAACGGCATGGTCAGCGCGGGGCTGCGCCGCGGGTGCGACGCGAGACCGGGTCAGAACTCCTCATGCGTGTCCGGATCGGCGTCCCACAGCCGGCCGTTCTCGAGGCCGGAGATCGCGGCGACCTCGTCGTCGTCGAGCGAGAAGCCGAAGACGTCGAGGTTCTCGCGCTGCCGGTCCGGGTTGCCGGACTTCGGGATCGGGATCGTCCCGAGCTGGACGTGCCAGCGCACCACCACCTGGGACGGCGTGACGCCGTGCGCCTCCGCCGCCCGGACGACGGGCTCGGCGCGGAAGAGGTCGCTCCCCTTGCCGAGCGGGCTCCAGCTCTCGGTCTGCACCCCCAGCTCGGCGTGCACGGCGCGGAGCGCGGCCTGGGGGAAGTAGGGGTGCAGCTCCACCTGGTTGACGGCGGGAGCGACCCCGGTCTCCTCGACGACGCGGCGCAGCTGCGCCTCAGTGAAGTTGGAGACACCCGCTGAGCGCAGGACGCCGTCCTCCCGCAGCTTGAGGAAGGCGCGGAACGACTCCACGTACTTGTCGACCTTGGGCAGGGGCCAGTGGATGAGGTAGAGGTCGAGGTAGTCGAGGCCGATCGTCTGCCGGCTCTCCTCGAAGGAGGCCAGCGTCTCCTCGTAGCCGTGGTGCCTGCCGGGGAGCTTGCTGGTGATCACGAAGTCCTCGCGCGGCACCCCTGACCGCCGCACGGCCTCGCCCACCTCGCGCTCGTTGCCGTAGTTCATGGCGGTGTCGAGCAGCCGGTATCCCGCCTCGATGCCGGCGAGCAGCGACGCGATGCCCTCCTCGCCGCGCAGGCCGTAGGTGCCGAGGCCCACCGCGGGGATGGAGCGGCCGTCATTGAGGGTCAGGGTGTCGATCGCCGTCATCCCTTCAGCCTACGAGTGCCGCACGCCCCCACGTGCCCGGATTGGGGCGTCCCCGCGTCTTGTCGGCTCGGCACGGAGGGGCGCATTCTGAAGTCCTACAAGAGAACTCGTCGGGAGTCGGAAGAGCCGGAGGCAGCGCCCCGGCCATCGGGCCCGACGAGTTCTCTTTCTGCGTCTTGAGCTGCCGGCACCGCTGAGCGCGCCCCGTACCCGCCCCGCGCTCACCGAGCGCGCCCCGTAACGACGAGCGCGCCCCGTAAACACCCCGCGCTCGTCGTCTCGCACCGCGCTCGGCGGGAGAGGTGCTGGGCGGCGGCGTCTCGCTGCGCGCTCACCGAGTGGGGATGCACGCCGGCGTCTCGCACCGCGCTCACCGAGCGCGGCCCGTAACGACGAGCGCGCCCCGTAAACACCCCGCGCTCGGCGACTCGCACCGCGCTCGGCGAGAGAGGGGCTCCGCGGCAGCGTCTCACACCGCGCTCGACGGGCGAGAATGCACGCCGGCGTCTCGCACCGCGCTCACCGAGCGCGGCCCGTAACGACGAGCGCGCCCCCGTAGACACCCCGCGCTCGTCGACTCGCACCGCGCTCAGCGGGAGAGGTGCACCGCGGCGGCGTCACGCACCGCGCTCGACGAGAGGGGGATGGCGCGGGCGTCTCGCACCGCGCTCACCGACCGCGCCCCGTAACGACGAGCGCGCCCCGTAGACACCCCGCGCTCGGCGTCTCGCACCGCGCTCGACGGGAGAGGTGCACCGCGGCGGCGTCTCGCACCGCGCTCGGCACGCGACACCGCCCGCGACAGGCACGCGGAACACGCTGGAACGAAACGGGCCCTGCCAGCCCGAGCCCCACACCCTCGTATCAAGCCTCGACAGGAACCCCGCGGAGCTTCCGTCGCACGACGCGTGGATTTCGAGACGTCGCTCCGCGAGCTCCTCAATCAGCGGGGTGGAGGATCCCCTACGACACGCCCAGCAGGTCGATGACGAAGATCAGCGTCTTGCCGCTCAGGCGGTGCCCGCCGCCTGCGGGCCCGTAGGCGAGCGCCGGGGGCACGACGAGCTGGCGACGGCCGCCGACGCGCATGCCCGGGATGCCTTGCTGCCACCCGGCGATGAGGTTGCGGAGCGGGAAGTTGATGGACTGGCCCCGGTTCCAGGAGGAGTCGAACTCGTCGCCCGTGTCGTACTCGACACCCAGGTAGTGCACGTTCACCGTGGCGCCCGGGGCGGCCTCCGGGCCGTCTCCCACGACGATGTCGGTCACCTCGAGGGTGCTGGGCGCGGGGCCCTCGGGGGCGTCGATCTCGGGCTTCTCGCTTGCGTTGCTCATACGGCAAGTCAAGCGACAATGGCGGAGTGGAGCAACTCGCGGACCTCTGGTCACGGGTGACCGCGAGTCAGCCCGCCCTCGACGCGCCCCTCGTCTGGCTGGCCCTGGCCGTCTCAGCGGCCGCCGTGCTCACGCCGGCGTGGCGCCTGAGCCGGCACGGCGTGACGATCGTGCACGAGGCGGGCCACGGCTTCGCCGCCTTCCTCACCGGACGCCGCCTGAACGGGATCCGCCTGCACTCCGACACGTCCGGCGTGACCGTGAGCGTCGGCCGGCCCAGCGGGCTCGGGATGGCGCTCACGCTGCTCGCCGGCTATCCAGGGCCGGCGGCGGTGGGGCTCGGCGCCGCCGCGCTCGTCGGGCTCGGCCACCCGGCGGGAGCCCTCTGGGCCCTCCTCGGACTGCTCGTGCTGGTGCTCGTGCAGATCCGGAACTGGTTCGGCCTGTGGTCGATCCTGGTCGCGGGAACCGCGGTCTTCGCCCTCACCTGGTGGGGTCCGGCCGAGTGGCAGAGCTTCGGCGCGGTAGCCGTGTCGGGCTTCCTGCTGCTGGGCGGGGTGCGCACCGTTCTCGAGCTCCAGTCGGCGCGACGGCGGCTGGGGCGCGGGCGCCGAGGCACGACGGACGCGGATCAGCTGTCGCGCGTCGCCGGGCTGCCCGGCCTGCTCTGGGTCGGCTTCTTCCTGCTGCTCGCGCTCGCCTGCGCGGGGGCGGGCGCACTGCTCCTGCTGCGTCTGCCGCCGCCCTGGTGAGCGCTAGGCGAGCAGGGCGCGCCGGTCCTCGCTGATCGAGGCGAGCAGGGTCTGCTCGTCCGGCGCGGCACCGATGGCCGAGCGGCCAACGAGCAGCCGCTGACGGGTGTGGGCAAGGCGCGTCGAGTCGCGCACGAAGCGCTTCATGGCCTGCACCCGGCTGCCGCCGCCAGGCACGGGCGGCTGGGATCGAGCCCAGGACAGCGCGTGCCGTCGGCCGTTCCAGGTGGACAGCAGATCGACCTCGCCTGGCGTGAACCAGCCCACGGAGGCGTACTCCCCCAGTCGCTCGCGCGTCAGCCGGCGCTCGTGCACCCGCAGCGCGATGACGAGGGCGACGGCGCCGAGGAACAGCGGGACCTGGACGAGCGCGTAGTAGCTGAGGATGTCCGAGAAGAGGAAGAACGCGCCGTTCCAGAGAGCGTGCAGCAGGGCGGCGGGGATCAGGCCCAGCAGGTAGAAGCCGAAGGCGCCGAGAGCGCCGGTCCGGCGGGAGGCGATCCCGAGCGCCAGCCCGGTGCACGAGGTGAACATGACGTGGGCGAAGGGTGAGAAGAGGCCGCGCACGACGAAGGTGACGGCGAGACCGCTGGTGCCGCCCTCGAGAAGGGCCTGGCCGAAGTAGAGGATGTTCTCGGAGAAGGCGAATCCGCCTGCCACCGTCGCGGCGTAGACGAGCCCGTCCAGCGGTCCGTCGAAGTAGCGCCGAGCGACCCAGAGGATCAGCAGGACACCGAAGCCCTTCGCGCCCTCCTCCACGAGAGGAGCCTGGATGACGGCGCCGGCCATCTCCCCGACCGCCGGCCTGCCTGCCACCTGCGCCGCGATGGTGACGCTGAAGTCGACGAGGAGCGCCACGACCACCGAGACGCCCGCTCCCCAGAGAAAGGCGAACCAGAGCGCCGCCCGGGGCTCGGGCTCCCACCGGTCGATCCACCGGATCGTCAGGAGCACGATGAGGAGCGGGACCATCGCCGCCACCGCCGCGATGAGCACGCCGCCGACTCCGAAGCCGAGGATGAAGTAGCCGATCACGACGAGGAGCAGGAGAGCGCCCAGCGCGATCCCGATGGCGGTGGCCACGACGGTGCCCGTTCCGGCGCCGCGGTGCGGGGACTGCTGCCAGAGCGGGGCGACGGGAGTGGGCGAGGCGGCGGGCGCGGGCGCCCCCGGGGTCATCGTCATGGCCACACGATAGCGACGGCGGAGGGCACGAGCCGCTCCTTGACACCCCCTCACGGAAGAGTGTCGTGAGTTCATCCCCGGAGCGGCATGCGCTGACGTTCCCGCAGCTCGGCCGGCATGTAACCGTGGACCCGTCGATGTCCCCCAATTCCTGAAGGTTTCTCGAGAGCCGGAGGATGATCGCGCTCTCAGCATCTGCATGAACTTCGGGCCGTTCGCAAGCCCTTTCGGCCCACTGAGAAGGTGCTGTAGACCTGCTTGTACCCCGGTTGCCCCGGGGTAGCGTCTGACACGCACGACGCGGTGCGAGGAGCGTATTGATGAGCATTCGAGAGATAGCACGGCCGGTCGAGCAGTACGACCAGTCGAAGCCGTACCACCCCTACGCCCGGCAGATCGACGATGGCCAGTGGATCGTCGAGGAGCCCGGAGCACTGCGTCCCCTCGGCTTCGTGCAGTCCAGGACGACCGCGGGCGGAACCCTCGAGTTCGTGGTGTTCCCGTGGCACGACGAGTCGATTACGGTCCGGCAGTTCGACGGGTCTCACCCGACGCTCTTCCACGCCGTCTCCTGGCTGCGCTGGCACGAGTCGGCGCGGCGCTGAGACTTCCCCTTCGAGGCCCGGACGGTCCACCGTCCGGGCCTTCTCCTGTCCGTGGCGGATGAGCTCTCCGTGCGCGAGCGTCGTCAGTCGAGCGCTCGCGCGGAGCTCACTCCGCTCCGCTCTCGAGCGCGTTCATCGCCAGCTCCGGCTCGGCGTCCTCAGCTCGGTGCAGCTCGGGGTCGACCGGGACCCGGCCGACCGCGTTCGCGACGTTGGTGGCGACCATGAGGCCCGCGAAGGCCACGAGCAGCACACGCTGGGCCGGCGCGAACTGCCGCGACAGGCTGGCGTAGAGCGGCTCCGGGATGCTGTGCGGCGCTCGAACCAGCTCACGGCCGAACTCCATCAGCACGCGGTCCCGCTCGCCGGCGGGCGTGCCGTCGGGGTCCTCCCCGCTCCTTCGAGCACCCGCCGGAAGAACAGCGAGCACGCGTCGCACCCGTACTCGTCGGAGATGGCGTAGGAGAAGAGGCTGACCGCCCGCTCCCCGATCACGGCCACGAGCTCGTCTTTGAGCGTGTACCACTCGAGGTACGCGCGGAAGCTCGGCACGTGCCCGAGGAGTGCCGCTCGCAGGTTCGAGATCCGGCCGTGCGACTCGATCAGCTGGGCTCGAGCGGTGCGGGCCTCGGCGCTGAGGTCGTCCGCCTGCGGGATGGGGAGGAAGTCCATGGGCGTCAGCCTAGGTCGCCCGGCCCACCCCTGCCCAGGGCCTCCGCCCTCGCGGCGAGGGGGCGCGTCGTACTGCGCTGACACGCCCCCGTTTCCTAGACTGAAGCGCATGTCGCACAGCGCGGGGGCACCGGATCGGCAGCGCGAGGACGCGGTGGCCGGCGACGGCCGGGACGAGACCGAGAACGAGCGGCTCGACCGGAACTGGAACGAGCTCCTCCAGGAGCTGCGCGTCACGCAGACGGGAACCCAGATCCTGACGGGATTCCTGCTGACCCTCGCGTTCCAGCCCAAGTTCACGGACCTCGACGGCTTCCAGGTCGGCGTCTACCTCGCGCTGATCGGCCTCGCCGCACTCAGCACGGCGCTCGGCCTCGGGCCCGTGAGCCTGCACCGCGCACTGTTCCGGAAGCAGCGGAAGGCCGAGGTGGTGCGGATCGCCGACCGGCTGCTGCAGGCGATCCTGCTCTGCGTCGGCCTGGTCATCACCGGCGTCGTGCTGCTCATCTTCGACGTCGTGCTCGGCCGGACCGTCGGCATCGTGTCGGCCGCCGTCACGGCCGTGGTCGTCGTCCTCGTCTGGCTCGCGCTGCCCGCGACCGCACGCCGCCGCTAGGCGGCGTCAGGCGGAGGCGCGCTTGCGCTTCGGCGCGGTCTCGGCGGGCTCCTCCGCGCCCTCGGACGCGGCCTTCTTGCCCTTGCCGCCACCCTTCTTCTTGCCCTTGCCGTCCTTCTTGTCCTCGGCCGGCGGCTCGTCGTCGCCCGCGTCGGCCGGCGCCGCGTCGTCCTTCTTAGAGGACCGGTTCCGCTCCACGCTGCGGCGGAGCGCCTCCATGAGGTCGAGGACCTCGCCGCCGTCCGCCTCGTCGGCCGTCTCGCCGAACGTCTTCTCCTTGTCGATCGCCTCGCCCTGCTCGAGCTTCGCGTCGATGAGCTTGCGGAGCTGCTCCTGGTACTCGTCGGTGAAGTTCTCCGGCGTGAAGTCGCTCTCGAAGCTCTTCACGAGCGAGGAGGACATCTTCAGCTCCTTCTCGGAGATGTCGACCTTCTCGTTCAGCGACTTGAAGTTGGCCTCCCGCACCTCGTCGCCCCAGAGGAGCGTCTGCAGCACGAGCACGTCGCCCTTCACCCGCAGTGCGGCGAGCCGCATCTTCTGACGGATCGCGAACTTGACGATGGCAGTCCGGTCCGTCTGCTGCAGCGTCTCGCGCAGCAGCACGTAGGCCTTCGGCGAGCGCGAGTCCGGCTCGAGGTAGTAGCTGCGCTCGTACATGATCGGGTCGACCTGGTCGCTGGGCACGAACTCGACGACGTCGATCTCCCGGTTCTGCTCGACGGGGAGCGAGGCCAGGTCGTCCGGCGTGATGACGACCGTGCGGTCGCCGTCGTCGTACGCCTTCTGGATGTGGCTGAACTCGACGACCTCGCCGTCGATCTCGCAGATGCGCTGGTAGCGGATGCGTCCGCCGTCGGCGTCGTGGACCTGGTGCATGGGGACGTCGTGGTCCTCCGTGGCGCTGTAGACCTTCACCGGCACGTTGACCAGGCCGAATGTGATCGCGCCCTTCCAGATGGACCTCATGCCCCCAGTATTCCGCGTTTGATCAGGTGAGCGGTAGCGTTGACAATCCGGCTGACGGCATGCCGGAGGAGGTCGCATGGCGCGCTCGAGCGGGGACGCGGTGGTCGTGGACGGTCGACGCCTCCGCCTGACCCACCTCGACAAGGTGCTCTACCCCGAGACGGGAACCACCAAGGCCGAGGTGATCGACTACTACGCGCGGGTCGCCGCCGTGCTCCTGCCCCACACCCGGGAGCGTCCGCTGACCCGGAAGCGCTGGGTCAACGGCGTCGGCACGGAGTCGGCGCCGGGCGAGGTGTTCTTCCAGAAGAACGTCGACGACGGCGCTCCCGACTGGATCCCGCGACGCGTCCAGCACCACAAGTCGCACACGATCGAGTACCCGCTGCTCAACGACCGCGCGACTCTGGCCTGGGCCGCTCAGGTGTCCTCCCTCGAGCTCCACGTGCCGCAGTGGCGCTTCGACGCCCAGGGCACGCCCCAGAACCCGGACCGCCTCGTCCTCGACCTGGACCCCGGCCCGGGCACGGGGCTGCAGGAGTGCGCGGAGATCGCGCGCCGGGTGCGCCCGATCCTCGAGGGCGTCGGGCTCCGCCCGTTTCCCGTGACGAGCGGAAGCAAGGGCATCCACCTCTATGCCCATCTCGACGGCAGTCAGACGAGCGACGAGATCTCGGCCTTCGCCCACGAGCTCGCGCGCGCCCTGGAGGCCGATGATCCGGACCTCATCGTCAGCGACATGAAGAAGACGCTGCGGGTGGGCAAGGTGCTCGTCGACTGGAGCCAGAACAGCGCGGCGAAGACGACGATCGCGCCGTACTCGCTGCGCGGGCGCGCGCACCCCACGGTCGCCGCGCCGCGCACGTGGGAGGAGCTGGACGATCCGGGCCTTGCCCACCTCCTCTTCTCAGAGGTGCTCGAGCGAGTGGCCCGGGACGGCGACCTGCTGGCGGCTCTCGATCCGCCCCGGGTCCTCGAGCCGACGCCGGAGCGCATGGCCACGTTCGAGACCACTCCCGAGAGCGCCGACCGGCTCGCGAAGTACCGGAGCATGCGGGATGCGTCGAAGACGCCGGAGCCGGTCCCCGCCGAGCCGGCGCTGCCCTCCGACGGGCAGAGCTTCGTCATCCAGGAGCACCACGCGCGCCGCCTGCACTACGACTTCCGGCTGGAGCGCGACGGCGTCCTCGTGTCCTGGGCGGTCCCCAAGGGCGTCCCGGAGAGCGTCAGCGAGAACCACCTCGCCGTGCACACCGAGGACCACCCGCTCGAGTACGGCACCTTCGAGGGCCGCATCCCGGCCGGGGAGTACGGCGGCGGCGAGGTCACCATCTGGGACGCCGGCACCTACGAGCTCGAGAAGTGGCGCGACTCCGAGGTCATCGTGACGCTGCACGGCCGCCCCGGCGGACCCCTCGGCGGCCCGGTGCGCGTGGCGCTGATCCGCACCGGGCGAGCGCCTGGTGACGAGAAGAACTGGCTGATGCATCGCATGAAGCCCGAGCACGGCTCCCCCGCTGCCGCGGAACCCGTCGTGGCGGCCCCGGGCACGCAGGACCCGCCCAGCCCTGTCGCGGAATCGGCGCGAGGTGCTGCAGAAGCCGACAGGTCGGCGATCCGGGATCTCCTCGAGCGCGGCCCCATGCTCGCCACCCTCGGCACCGAGGACACGGTGGGCAGCGGTCACGACTGGGCGTTCGAGATGAAGTGGGACGGCATCCGCGCGCTCGTCGAAGTGCGGGACGGCCGGGTTCGCGTGGTCAGCCGCAATAGGAACGACCTGACCGCCGGCTATCCCGAGCTCGCCGGCGTGCCGGCCCCCGTCTCGGCCGGCACGGCCCTGCTCGACGGGGAGATCGTCGCCATCGGCCGAGGCGGACGACCGGACTTCGGCCTGCTGCAGCAGCGCATGAACCTGCAGCGCGAGGCCGACATCCAGGCCGCGCGCCGGTCCGTGCCCGTGCACCTCATGGTCTTCGACCTGCTCGAGGTCGACGGGCGCGCCCTCCTCGACCGGCCGTACTCCGAGCGCCGCGAGCTCCTCGCGCGCACGGTGGCATCCACCGGGGTCGTGCAGGTCCCGCCGGAGTTCTCGGGCGCCGAGAGCACCGTCCAGGAGGCGCTCGCCGCAAGCAAGGAGCTGGGGCTCGAGGGATTGGTCGCCAAGAAGCGCGACTCGCTCTACTCGGCGGGCCGCCGATCCCCGTCGTGGGTGAAGATCAAGCATCACCTGATGCAGGAGGTCGTGATCGGCGGTTGGCGTCCCGGACAGGGCGGACGGAGCGGAGCCATCGGCTCGCTCCTCCTCGGCATCCCCGGCGACGGCGGCCTGACGTACGTCGGCAAGGTCGGAACCGGCTTCACGAGCCGCTCGCTCGCCGAGATCGGCGCCCGGCTGGCGCCGCTCGAGCAGACCGACAACCCCTTCCTCGACATCCCGCGCCCCGACGCGAAGGACGCGCACTGGGTCTCACCCGAACTCGTCGGCGAGGTGGAGTTCGCCGAGTGGACGGGGCCGGGCCGGCTGCGGCAGCCCTCCTGGCGCGGGTGGCGCACCGACAAGGCTCCGGGCGACGTCGTCCGGGAAGACGCGTGACGCGCCGCCCCCGGCTCGTCCGCCCCCGCGACTGGTCCTACGTCCTCCGGCGCACCGGGCACTCGTTCGTGCGGTACCGGGGCATCGACTCCGCAGCCGCACTGACCTTCTTCTCGGCGATCACCCTGTTCCCCGCGGCCCTGACCGTGATGTCGGCGCTCGCCCTCCTCGACGGATCCCGCGCGGTGGACTTCGTGCTCAAGGTCGTGAGCGAGGTGGCCTCCGACCGCATGGTGGAGACGGTTCGCGGCCCGCTGGAGCAGTTCACCCAGCTCGGGAATCCGGGCGGCGCTCTCCTCGTGGGCGTCGTGCTGACGCTCTGGACGGGATCCGCCTACTCCACGGCGTTCGGGCGCGCGGTGAACACGCTCTACGGGACGCAGGAGGGCCGGCGGATCTGGAAGTTCCGCGCCCTCATGATCGTCGTGACCCTGCTGCTCACCTGCGGTCTCGCGCTCGAGCTGCTCCTGCTGCTCGGCACGCCCCGCGTCGCCGCGGCCGCCGCCGAGGTGGCCGGCATCGGAGAGCCGTGGGTCTCGGTGTGGAACCTCGCGCGCTGGCCGGTCCTGATCCTCCTCGCGGCCGCGCTCATCGCGCTCCTGTTCTTCTGGACGCCGACGGTCGACCGGCAGACCGTGCCCTGGTTCTCGTCGGGAGCGATCCTCGCCCTGTGCGGCTGGACACTCGCGACCATAGGGTTCTGGCTCTACGTCACCGGGATCGCCCACTACAACGAGCTCTACGGGTGGGTCGGCGGTGCGCTCGTCGTGCTCCTCTGGCTGTACCTCAGCAACCTGATGCTGGTGCTCGGCGCGGGACTCGACGCCGAGCTCACGCGCATGACGCAGCTCCGCCAGGGCATCGAGTCGGAGGCGACCATCCGCGTGCCCATGCGGGACACCGCGCGGAACCTCATCATCGCCCGGTCCCTCGCGCGGGACGTGGCCGAGGGTCGCGCGATCCGTGAGGAGTCCGCCGCCTCCCCCGAGGCTCGGGGGGACCTGGGCGGGGTCGAGCCCGGCCCCGAGGTCCAGCCCGGCTGAGTCCGCTTCCGCACTCCCCCGCGAGCAGGCTGGGAGGATCCTCCCGGGTACGGGAGAGCGCCCCCGGCGTAGGCTGAGTGCATGAGTTCACGCGAATACGAGACCCCGGACGAGGCTGCAGTCGTCTCCGACTTCTCCACTCCGGCGGACGCCGATTTCACCACGCCGGGCAACCCGATCCAGAGCGAGGAGCACCTCGAGGAGCTGGACGAGGCCCAGGCCACCCGCAAGCCGGAGACGCCCGGCGATCCCCTCACCGACGACGGGCTCGAGGAGACCAACCGCCGGACCTCCCCGGCGACCCGCTGAACCCGCTCGACGACGTCCGGGGCGACCGCCGCGACGCCACCCCCGGCGATCCTCTCGAGGAGCGCTGACCGTGCGACTCAGAGCACTCTTCGTCCTCGGCGGCGCCCTCGGCTACGTGCTGGGCACTCGCGCCGGTCGCGAGCGGTACCTGCAGCTGAAGGAGCGCGCGGACGAGGTCTGGAGCGACCCGCGCGTGACGAAGGCGCGCGAGGACGCCGCCCGGTACGCGCGCGAACAGGCTCCCGTCCTGCGGGACGCGGCCACGAAGACGAGCGAGGCCGCGAAGGAGGCCGCCGCCCGGGCCGCCGAGGTCGCGCGCGAGCTCGCCGAGAAGACCGCCACGGCGGCGCGTGAGGTCGCGGACCGCACCTCGACCACCGCGCGCGAGGTCGTCGATCGGACCTCGACCACGGCGAAGGATGTCGCGTCCAAGGTGACCGGCGCCGCGACCGACGCCCGGGGGCGGGTGTCGGACACCGCGACGGACGTGCAGAAGCGCGTCACCGACCGCGCCGACGAGATCAAGGAGCGCAGCGACCGCGCCATCCGCAGCGCCGCCGAGGCGCGGGACGAGGCGCTCGCGGCGCTCGACGACGAGGACGACGAGACGGAGACCGCCTTCGAGACCGAGGCGTCCGAGCCGGACGCCGCCGAGATCCCCTCGGGCGACGCGGCGGCAGCCGAGGGCGGGTCCGAGGCGGCCGACTTCGCGGTGGACGCCGACGGCGTCACGACCGGCGACCCGCACGAGGTCCCGGACGCGGCCACGGCCACGGGTTCCGAGACCGGTCCCTCCGGGCGCTGAGGCTCGAGCCCGGCGCCCGCGCGGCTAGCGCTCCGCGGGCGCCGGGAACTGCTGCACGGGCGGCAGGACCGGGATGGGCGCCGTCGCGGTCGGCTGCCCCGCCAGCCGCTCGAGCGCGAGCAGCTGGGTGACCTCCTCGCGCGTGAGCAGGCCGGACTCGACCACGAGGTCGGCGACGTCCCGGTGCCCGGCCAGAGCCTGCTTCGCCAGGGCGGCCGCGGCGGCGTAGCCGATGTACGGGGTGAGTGCCGTCACGATGCCGACCGAGGCGCCCACCATCTGGCTGAGGCGCCGCTCGTTGGCGGTGATCCCGTCCACGCAGTTCACCCGCAGAGTGCGGCAGCCGTTCTCCAGCCAGGTGAGGCTCTGCAGCAGCGAGTGGGCGATGATCGGCTCGAACGCGTTGAGCTGCAGCTGCCCCGCCTCCGCGGCCATCGTGACGGTGACGTCGGCGCCCGCGATCGAGAACGCGATCTGGTTGACGACCTCCGGGATGACCGGGTTCACCTTGCCCGGCATGATGGACGACCCGGCCTGGCGCGGCGGCAGGTTGATCTCGCCGAAGCCCGCCTGGGGCCCGGATGACAGCAGCCGGAGGTCGTTGCAGATCTTGGAGAGCTTGATCGCCGACCGCTTGAGCGTGCCCGAGAGGGACATGAAGACGCCCGCGTCGGAGGTGGCCTCGACGAGGTCCTGGGCGGTGACGTGGTCGAATCCCGTGATGGCGCGCAGGTGCCGGTTCACGGCGGGCGCGTAGCCGGGGTCGGCGGTGATCCCGGTGCCGATGGCCGTCGCGCCGAGGTTGTGCTCGTAGAGCAGCGGCGTCGTCTCCCTCAGGCGGGAGTGGTCCTCCCCCAGCGTGACCGCGAAGCTCCGGAACTCCTGGCCGAGCGTCATCGGCACCGCATCCTGCAGCTGGGTGCGCCCGACCTTGAGGATGTGCGCGAACTCCTGCCCCTTGTAGGCGAAGGAGAGGCGCAGGCGGTCGAGCTCGTCGAGCAGCGCGTCGACGCCCATGCAGAGCGCGACCTTGAGCGCCGTCGGATAGACGTCGTTGGTCGACTGGCTGCGATTGACGTCGTCGATCGGGTGCAGGAACGCGTAGTCGCCCTTCGGGCGTCCCGCGAGCTCCAGTGCCCGGTTGGCGATGACCTCGTTGGCGTTCATGTTGGTGCTGGTGCCCGCGCCGCCCTGCACGACGCCGACGACGAACTGCTCGTCGAGCAGCCCGGCTCGCACGTCCGCGCAGGCGGCATCGATGAGCTCGGCCTTGTCGGCCGGCAGCACGCCGAGCTCCGCGTTGGCTCGGGCCGCCGCCTGCTTCACGGCGCCGAGGGCGTGGACGAAGTTCGGATACACCGAGATCGGCCGCCGCGAGATGGGGAAGTTCTCCAGAGCTCGGGCGGTGTGGATTCCCCAGTACGCGTCTGCGGGGACCTGCACCGATCCGACCGAGTCGGTCTCGGTGCGCATCGGGATGGGGTCGAGGGCGTCGCTGTCCACGGAGCCGACCCTACCGCCGGGCGCCGACGCGCGCCGATCCGCCCTGCCGACGGGTGGGTCCGGGACCACGCCCCCTCTCCTCAGAAGCGCAGGACGACCTTGCCGCGCAGGTGACGGCCCTCGAAGTGCTCGTAGGCCGCGACGACATCCTCGACGGGGAACACGCGGTCGATCGGGAGCACCACCTCCCCCGCCGCCACGAGGGACGCGACGCGCGCGAGGTCCGCCGAGTCGGCCGGGCCGGACGGGAGGGCAGCGGTGCCGAGCTCCTCGGCGGCCGGGCGGTCTGCGAGGGTCACGATGCGCGAGGGCGCCACGCCGAGCGCCAGGCCGGCCTCGATGGTCTCGCGGCCGTGCAGGTCGAGGACGGCCGTGACCGGCCCCGGCGCAGCCCGGCGGACGCGCTCCGCGAGCTCGGGACCGTACGGCACGCGGAGCACGCCGACCGACTCCAGGAAGTCGGCGTTCCGGTCGCCGGCCGTGCCGAGGACGGTCGCGCCCGCGAGTCGCGCGAGCTGCACGACCACCGATCCCACTCCGCCTGCGGCGGCGCTCACCAGCACCGTGTCGGCGGGGCCGATCCCGGCGAAGCGCACCAGCTCGGCGGCGGTCCGCCCCGCCACGTCGAGCCCTCCCGCCACCTCCACCGGGAGTGCCGCCGGTCTCGCCACGATCTCCTCGGGCTTCACCCGTACGGCGTCGGCCTGGGAGCGGAAGTACGCCCTGCCGAGCACGGGCTGGCCGGCCGAGAACCCGGTCGCTCCCTCGCCGAGCTCCTCGACGACGCCGGCGAACTCGCTGCCGTTGCCCGCCGGGAAGCGGACGTCGCCCTCGCGGCCCTCCCGGCGCTTCGTGTCGTACACGTTGAGCCCGGCCGCCTCCACCCGCACGCGGATGCGACCAGCAGGCGTGGCGACGTCGTCGACCGGCTCGTAGGCCAGGACGGACGGCCCGCCGAAGCGGGAGAACCGGACGGCCCGGACCATCCGCTCAGCCTCGGTGGAAGAAGGGGACGATCAGGTAGACGCCGTACAGGACGACGAGCGAGCCCAGGGTGAAGCAGGCGATGCCGCCGATCGTCGCCATGGCCGGCCGTGTCGCCGCGGCCACGTCGTCGGTCTCGTCGTCGCGCGCGGGGGCGACCGCGGCGGACCCGGCGGGCGGGACGGCGAGCAGCTTGATGCCTGTCGCGATCAGGGTGACCGTCACTGCCGCGCCGACGATGGAGGCGACGGCGACGACGACCAGGGCGAGCCAGTCGATGTTCACGCGGTCTGGCTCCTCGGCTTCTTCTTCGGCTTGACCTTCTTGATCTTGACGATCTGGCCCGCCGCGTTGACCTCCTTCTCAAGGCTTGCGCTGTCGACGCGGTCGTTGCGGGAGAGCACGAAGATGGCGGTGATGAAGGCGACGCCGAGGATCGCGTCGATGATGATGCCCACGGGGCCGAGGGAGGCGAGGAGGGCCGCGACCGCGCCGACGATGGCGGCGGCCGGCAGTGTGAACAGCCAGCCGACGACGATGCGGCGCGCGGTCGACCACCGCACGGAGGAGCCCCGCCGGCCGAGGCCCGAGCCGATCACGGAGCCGGACGCGACGTGCGTCGTCGAGAGCGCGAAGCCGAGGTGCGAGGACGCGAGGATCGTCGCGGCGGTGCTGACCTCCGCGGCGAAGCCCTGAGCCGGCTTCACGGCGGTGAGGCCGGTGCCCATGGTCCGGATGATCCGCCATCCGCCGGAGTACGTGCCGATCGCGATCGCGAGGGCGCAGGCGCCGATCACCCAGAACTCGGGCGAGGACCCCGGCGCCTGGAGACCGGCGGCGATGAGGGCGAGCGTGATGACGCCCATGGTCTTCTGCGCATCGTTCGTGCCGTGGGCGAGGGCGACGAGGGAGGAGGAGAAGACCTGGCCGTAGCGGAAGACACCGCGCCCGTCCGGACGACCGTCATAGCGCCGCGTGATGGCGTACGCGATGCGCGTCGCGGTGAAGGCGGTGAGGCCGGCGATCGCGGGGGCGAAGAGTGCCGGCAGCAGGACCTTCGAGACGACGACGCCGAAGTCCACGGCCTGGAGGCCCGCACCGACGATCGCCGCGCCGATGAGCCCGCCGAACAGAGCGTGGCTCGAGGAGGACGGCAGGCCGAAGAACCAGGTGACGAGATTCCAGACGATGGCGCCGATGAGGCCCGCGAAGATGAACTCCGGCGTGATCTGGACGCCGCCGCTGCCCTCGCGGATGATGCCGCCCGAGATGGTCTTGGCGACCTCGGTCGAGAGGAACGCGCCGACCAGGTTGAGGACCGCGGCGAGGCCGACGGCGACCTTTGGCTTGAGCGCCCCGGTGGCGATCGGCGTGGCCATGGCGTTCGCCGTGTCGTGGAAGCCGTTCGTGAAGTCGAAGAACAGCGCCAGAGCGATGACGAGGACGAGGATGAAGGTCAGGTCCACGGTGCAGACCCGTCCTGTGCGTCGTCGATCCCGGTGGGCACGGCTCGACTCTAGCGGTACTTCACCCGGCCGTCCCTCCCCCTGTTCGCGGCGGAACGGCCGGCGTACGGTCGCTGCATGGACGAGCAGCGAACCGGCGGAGAGCCGGACGAGAACGAGCAGACGACCCCGTCGCACGAGCAGCAGGTCGAGGAGCAGGCCCAGGCGGAGAGCGAGAACGGGTACAACGACCCCATCGGCGGCCTGCCTATCGCCTGACCCTCAGGGCGCGCACAGCCTGCCCCGGGGCTCCCGGGATAGCGTCGGGAGCAGGAGGTGGAGGGTGGAACTTGGGGCACTCGCCCTCCGCTATGTGCCGTTCCTCGCGATGCTCGCCGTCGCGACGATCGTGATCCTCGACGCGCGCGTCCGCGTCAAGCGTCCCGGCCGAGCCCGGTGGAGCGCGCCGGTCCAGCTGCTGCTGGCCCTCGCGATGCTCGTGCTCGCCACCGTGGCGATCATCGTCTCGCCCGAGGTGGGGCTGCTCGATGCGGCGGGGCGCTCCGCGACGACCCTCACGGGGACGCTGTTCGCCTTCGCGGGGACCGGGGCGGTCGCCCTGCTCACCCTCGTCTGCGGGCTCGCCTGGCCGGCCAGCCCCCATCCACGACGCGGGCTGACCGTGTGGGCGCTGCTCGTCGATGCTCTCGCGGTCGCGATGACCGCCCTCCAGGCCGTCGGCTGAGGCACGGCTTCGCCGCCCGCGCAGCCTCCCCTGCCCGAGTCCCCGCCCTGCTGTCAACCGTGCAGGGCCGCGAGCCCCAGAAGGACCGCCGCGCGTAGGCTCCTGACATGGACACCATCGGCGACGCCGGGCGGAACGGCGACGAGGACATCTCCCCCGAAGACCAGACCGACCGGCCTGACAACACGGTCAACGAGGAGCTCGAGGAGCACGACCTCCCGCCCCTCCCGACGGGCACCGCGCCCGACGGCCCCGCCCCCGCCGCCTGAGCCGCCCGATGGCGCAGGACACTCCCCTGGACCCTGAGCTCACCGAGTGGATCGCGCGCCAGCGCTGGTTCAGCGGCAAGGGCGGCACCCCCGACCTGCATGAGATCGGCCGCTGGTCGGTCGGCACCGGGGAGGCGGGCGTCGAGGCGGACGTCCTCCTCGTCGAGGATCGGACCGGAGGAACCCTGTACCAGGTGCCGGTCGTCACCCGGACGGCGCCGGTCGCGGACCGGTCCCCCTCGACGGCGGGCACCGCTACGACGGACCGCACGACCCCGCCTTCGTGCGCGGGCTGTTCGAGCTGGTCACCGCGGGCGGCGAGACGGGAGGCCACGGCGCACGCGCGACCGGCGAGCCGGCCGTGTCCGGCGTCGGCGGCTATCGATCCTCCCGCGTGCTGAGCGGCGAGCAGTCCAACACGTCGATCATCGTGGACACCGACGGCGGCGACGGCGCCGCGACGGTCATCGTGAAGGTGTTCCGGGCGCTGCACCCCGGAGACAACCCCGACGTCGTGCTGCAGACCGCGATCGCGGGCGCCGGCTCCGACCGAGTGCCCCGCTCGATCGGCGCCGTGCGCGGGACGTGGAACGACGGCGCGACCGGGCATCTCGCCTTCGCGCAGGAGTTCCTGCCCGGCACCCAGGACGCGTGGCGCGTGGCCACCGCGGCCGTCGACGCCGGCGAGGACTTCACCGAGCGCGCCCGGCTGCTCGGCGAGGCCACGGCGGAGGTGCACGAGGTGCTCGCCCGGTCGCTCGAGACCGCGGCGCCGGACGACGAGCGTCGCGCCGCGCTGCTCACGAGCATGCGATCGCGGCTGGCCGCCGCCACCGAGGTCGTGGACGGGCTCGCGGACCGGGCCGACGCAATCGACGCCGTGTTCACGGCGGCCGCCGAGGAGTCGTGGCCGCGCCTGCAGCGCGTACACGGCGACTACCACCTCGGCCAGGTCCTCCTCGTGCCCGACCGCGGCTGGGTCCTGCTCGACTTCGAGGGAGAGCCGCTGCGGCCGATGGACGAGCGTTCGCAGCCCGACCTCGCCCTCCGGGACGTCGCGGGCATGCTCCGCTCCTTCGACTACGCGGCCGGAGCCTCCCGCGCCGGGAACCCGGGAGTCGAGCACGCGGCCGCGACCGAGGAGTGGGCGCGCGCGGCCCGCGCCGCCTTCCTCGAGGGCTACGAGACCCGCATCGGGCATCCGCTCGCCGAGCAAGGGCGGCTCCTGGCCGCGCTCGAGCTCGACAAGGCCCTCTACGAGGCGGTCTACGAGGCCCGCAACCGACCGGACTGGCTGCCGATCCCGGCCGCGGCGATCGACCGGCTGGTCGGCGGCGCCGCATGAGCACCCCGCCGGTCGCGAAGCGCGTCCCCACCACGCGGGAGCACCACGGCGACGTCGTCACCGACCCGTACGAGTGGCTGCGCGCGAAGGAGGACCCCGAGGTCCTCGCCCATCTCGAAGCCGAGAACGCCTACACCGAGGATCAGCTGAGCTCGCTCGAGCCGCTGCGCACGCGCATCTTCGACGAGATCTCCTCGCGCATCCAGCAGACCGACCTGTCCGTGCCGCTGCGCGAGGGTGCGTGGTGGTACTACACGCGGAGCGTCGAGGGGAAGCAGTACGGCATCTCCTGCCGGGCGCCCATCGCGGACGCGGAGGACTGGGATCCCCCGGTGCTCGAGCCGGGCACCCCCGTGGAGGGCGAGCAGGTGCTGCTCGACTCGAACGTCGAGGCGGAGGGGCACGACTTCTTCTCCCTCGGCACCTTCGATGTGTCCGCCGACGGCCGCCTGCTCGCCTACGCCACCGATGTGGTCGGCGACGAGCGCTACACGCTACGCATCCGGGACCTCGAGACGGGCGTCGACCGTCCGGACGAGGTCCGCGGCACGGCGCCGGGCGCGGTCCTGTCGCCCGACGGAGCCCACGTCTTCTACACGACGGTCGACGAGTCCTGGCGGCCGGACACCGTCTGGCGCCACAGCATCGGCGGCGACTCCGAGGATGTCGTGGTGTTCCGGGAGCCGGACGAGCGGTTCTGGGTCGGGATCGGGATCAGCCGTTCGCGCCGCTACCTGACGCTCGAGCTCGACTCGAAGATCACGAGCGAGGTGTGGCTGCTGCCCGCCGACGACCCGACCGGGGAGTTCCGCGTCGTGTGGCCGCGGCGGGAGGGCGTCGAGTACTCCGTCTCGCACGCGGTGCTCGGCGGCGACGACCGCCTCCTCATCCTGCACAACGACGGCGCGACCAACTTCGAGCTGGTCTCGGTGGCGGCCGCCGATCCGCAAGGGCCGCGCGAGGTCGTCCTGCCCGCCGACCCGGAGACCCGCCTCGAGGGCGTCAGCTCGTTCGCCGGCCACGTCGCCGTCGCGTTCCGCCGCCGAGGACTCGCCCGCGTCGGCCTCCTGGCGCTGCCCGGCCTCACCGCACCTGACTCCGAGAACCCCGGTCCGCTGCGCGAGCTCCCCTTCGACGAGCCCCTGTTCACCGCTCATCTCGCGGGCAACCCGGAGTGGGACCAGCCGACCCTCCGGCTCGGCTACGGGTCGTTCGTGACACCCGCCACGGTGTTCGACTACGACGTCGAGTCGGGGGCGCTGCGGCTGCGGAAGCGCCAGCCGGTGCTCGGCGGATACGACCCGACCGACTACGAGCAGCGCCGGGTCTGGGCGCCCGCCGCCGACGGCGCGCTCGTCCCCGTCTCCCTCGTCGCACGGCGCGAGGTGTTCGACCGGCCGCCGACCGCCGGGCCGCCGCCCGTCCTCCTCTACGGCTATGGCTCGTACGAGGCGAGCATGGACCCGTCGTTCTCCCCTCGCGGCTGTCCCTTCTCGACCGCGGCGTGCTCTACGCCGTCGCGCACGTGCGCGGCGGCGGCGAGCTCGGCCGGGAGTGGTACGAGCAGGGCCGGCTGCTGACCAAGCGGAACACCTTCACCGACTTCGTCGCCGCGGCGGATCACCTGATCGCGGAGGGCTATGCGACTCCGGAGCGGCTCGTCGCCGAGGGCGGCAGCGCGGGCGGGCTGCTGATGGGCGCGGTCGCGAATCTCGCGCCGGACCGGTTCGCGGGCATCCTCGCGAGCGTGCCGTTCGTGGATCCGCTCACGTCGATCCTCGACCCCAGCCTGCCGCTGACGGTCATCGAGTGGGACGAGTGGGGAAACCCGCTCGCCGATCCCGAGGTCTACGCGTACATGAAGTCGTACTCGCCCTACGAGAACGTCGCGGAGCATCCGTACCCGCGCATCCTCGCGATGACGAGCCTCAACGACACCCGCGTGCTGTACGTGGAGCCGGCGAAGTGGGTGGCGCGCCTGCGTGAGGTCGGCGCTCCGGTGCTGCTCAAGACGGAGATGAGCGCGGGGCACGGCGGCGTCAGCGGCCGCTACTCGGCGTGGCGCGAGCGCGCGTTCGAGCTCGCGTGGATCCTCGACGTCCTCGGGTACGACTCGTAGCGGAACCGCGGGTGTAACTGCCGTTCCGCGGGTGTAGCGACACCCGCGGTGTGGCGGTTACACCCGCGGTTCGGGTGAGGGCGTCAGCGGGAGCGGGTGCCGTCGATCGCGTCGTCGAGGATCGCCATGAGCGCCAGCAGCTGCACGGAGGACTCGGCCGAGGCATCGGAGTCCTCGCCGTCGAGGGCGCGCGCGGCGAGGCCGGCCTTGCTGTCGATCAGCTCCGCGATCTTCGAGTCGATCGTGTGCGCCGCGATGATCCGCCAGGCCGTCACCGGCATCTCCTGGCCGATGCGGTGCACCCGGTCGATGGCCTGCTGCTGCTCGGCGGCAGTCCAGGACAGCTCGGCGAGCACCACGTCGGATGCGGCCTGCAGGTTGAGGCCGACGCCCGCCGCCGTGAGCGAGCAGACCGCGGCCTGCACCTCCGGGTCGTTCTGGAAGGCGTCGATCTCCTTCTGCCGGGCGGCGGCGCTCTGGTCGCCACGGATGGAGACGCTGCGGATGTCCCGCTTGGCGAGGACCTCCTCGGCCTTGTCCATCACGTCGATGTGCTTGGCGAAAAACACGACCTTGCCGACCGACCGGGCCAGCTGCGCGGCGTAGTCCGCGGCGAGGACCGCCTTCGCCTGACCGATCTTGCGGACCATGGTGAAGACGTTCTCGCCGGTCTTCGCGGCCTTCGACTCGTCGAGCTCGGCCTGGGCGACGAGCCGGACGACCTCGGCACGCTCGGTGCTCGACACCGACTTGGGGTCGGTGTTGCGATTGCCGAGGACCGCCCGGTAGCGGGTCAGCAGGCGCTGGCCGAGCTCGCGCTCCGCCTGGCGGATGGACCGGCCGAGATCGTCGTCCAGCTCGACGGGCAGGTCGACCACGCGCTTGGCGGGCAGGTCCTTCGCCACGTCGACCTTGCGGCGGCGGACGATGCCCATGTCGACGACCGCCTGGCGCGCCGCCGGGAAGAAGCCGAAGTCGGCAGGCGTGAGGCCGGCCTCCTCGAGGTGGCCGAGCAGCGCGGGGCGCGGGCCCTTCTCGTCGATCCAGCCGAGGAACTGCCAGATCGCGCGGAAGTCCTCGACCGTGTTGATGAGCGGAGTTCCCGTGAGGGCGATCATCAGCGGGTCGCGGTTGCGCTCGCGCAGGCTCTTGGCGAGCGCAAGAACGTGCCGCGACCGCTGCGAGCTGAGGTTCTTGATGAAGTGCGCCTCGTCGACGACCATGCCCTTGAAGCCGAGGGTCTTCAGCCAGCCGAGGTGCCGGTCGAGCACCTCGTAGTTGATGACGACCACGTCGGCGAACGCGTCGAGGTCCTCGCCGTCGCCGTGGATGACGGTGGCGCGGCGGCCCGGCGTCCACTGCTCGACCTCGCGGGCCCAGTTCATCTTCACGACGTTGGGAACGACGGCGAGCAGCGGATAGGCGTTCGCGACGGACGCCGCGATGAGGCTCTGGGCCGTCTTGCCGAGGCCCGGCTCGTCGGCGAGCAGGAAGGTGCGGTGGCCGCGCTGCACGGACTCGAGGAACCGCGACTGGTGCGGCATGAGCTCGAGGCCGGAGGGGGCGAAGCGGTCGCGCTCGGCGATCTCCGGCAGCTCCATGCTGGCCGCGCCCGCACCGGAGCCGTATTCGAAGCTCTTGAAGAGGGGCCCGATGAGCTCCCAGTTCGCGAGACGTCGCGCGGGGACCGGCGGAACGTAGGCGGCCGCGTCGAAGTCGGGCGCGAGGAACGGGTTGGCGAGCTGGCGGGCGCGCACCGAGTCGGGCAGCACCTGGCGCTCGGCCACCTCCGCCTGCTCGGCCGAGACCGGAGCGGGCGCGTCCTCCTCGACCTCGATGCCGGCATCCTCGAGCATCCGCCTGCGGATGGACCGGGCGGCGTCCGTCATCGCGCGGTCGCTCTCGAGCAGCGCGATGAGCGACGTGTCGCGGGCGGCCGTCTTTGCGAGGATGGTGGCGACGCCGTCGAGGCGCTTGAGGACCTCGGCGCGCTCGGGCTCGCTGACCTCCGGATCGGCCTTGGCCCGCTGCCGCTCCTCGCGCACGAGCAGCGCGATCACCTGGAACTTGGTCCGGTTCGCGGGGCTGAGCGGTCCGCGCTGTGCGGCCCCTCGACCTCGCGCACGGCGCGCGCCAGTACGGGAATGAGTCCCTCGTTGTCGGTCCTGCCCCCGCGTGCGCGGGTGGCCTGGGCCTGGCTCGATCGAGCCATCGTCCTCCTCGAATCGGATTCCGCGAGCCGAACGGATCGGCCCCGGTCGACCAGCCGTCCGCGGAGCCGCGAGCGATGATCGAGGTATCCCACACGCGAACCGAGCAACCCGGACCGGGGTCGGTTCGTGCAGATGGCGGGATTCCGTTTCCTATTCTAGCGCGCCGGAGGGGCGCGTGGACGCGGCGCGCGGTCAGAGCGCTGCGAGGTCCTCCGTGGTGGGCCCTTCGATCCGGGTGCCGTCCGCCTGATAGCGGGAGGCGTGCAGGGGGCAGTCCCAGGAGAGCTCCTGATCGTTCCACCGGACGATGCCACGAAGGTGCGGGCACACCGCACTGACCTCGCGCGTCACACCGCCGACGGTGCACACGGCGACGGGGCGCCCGCCGATCCGGCGCACCTCGCCCTGCCCCTCGGGCGGCGGCGGCGCGCCCTCGCCGCTCTCGGTGAGCCCGTGCGCCCACCCGGTGACGAGATCCGCACCGACCTCGGCGTTGACGAGGGCGCCCGCGGCCATGCTCTGCGGCCGCGTGATGCGGGTGCCGAGTGTCGTCGCCCACGGGATGTTGCCGCCCAGCAGGTCGCCGGCCAGCCGGAGCCCCGCCGCGACCGCGTTCGTCATCCCCCACTTGTCGAAGCCGGTGGCCAGGAAGACGCGGCCGAGCGAGCGCGGCAGCCAGCCGACGAACGGGATGGTGTTGGCCGAGTGGTAGTCCTGCGCCGACCACACGTGGGTCCGCTCCGCGCCCGGGTAGTACGCCTGGGTCCACGACTCGAGGTCCTCGACGAGGTCGTGCGGGTGCGGGTGGTGGCCCACCCGGTGCCCGTTGCCGCCGACGATGAGCAGGTCGCCCTCCCCCGCCGCGTCGGCCGGGATGGCGGGCGTGGTGCGCAGCGTCCGCTTGGGGGCGTCGACCGACAGGAACATGCCGAAGTCGGACGCGACGGAGCCGTCCGGCACGCGGAAGGACAGGGCGTACGACCGGGACGCCGACACCTTCGCGAAGTAGAGGCCGCGGTCGAGGATCGGGATGCCGGTGGCGAGGACGACGCGGCGGGCCAGCACATCGCCTGCGCTCGTGTGCACGACGCTCGGCTGCCCGGGCCTCCGGGCGACGGCGCGGACGCCGGTCACGCGCACGCCCTCCGCGATCGTGCCGCCGCGTCCCCGGAAGTCCGCGGCCAGCGCGCGGAGCACATCCAGCGGATCGAACTGGGCCTGGTCGTCGAGGCGGACCGCGCCATAGGTCGGGAAGGGCACGTCGAGGTCCTGCACCTTCTCGACGGGGAGGTCGAGGCGGAACGCCGCGAGCAGCTCGTCGTCGACCGTGCGGACCCCTCGGGCGTGCCCGCGTAGGTGTAGGCGGCTCGGCGCTGGTAGGGCACCGAGTGGTCATCGAGGTAGCGGAGCAGCCACTCGAATCCCTCCCGGTTGCCCTCGACGTAGGCGCGGGCGTTCTTCAGGGCCGTGTGCCGCAGCATCTCGGAGTACTTGGTGCCCTGCAGGAGGCTGAGCTTCGCCGTCGTGTTGCCGGAGGTGAGGCTGCCGACCGTCTTCGACTCGAGGATGGCGACGTGCTGGCCCGCGCGGGCGAGGAGCAGCCCGGTGACGAGGCCGGTCAGGCCCGCCCCGACGACGACGGTGTCGTACTCGGCACCCGGTTCGAAGTCGGATGCGGGGAACGTGTCGCCGTCCTCGCGGGTGCGGTCCAGCCGGTCGAGCCACAGCGACGTCATGCCCTCACGCTAGCCCGCGCCCGGCGGGCTTCCGAGGAACGTGCAGGCTCCCGTCAGCCAGCGCCGCCGGAAGTGCACGTTCCGGCCCGAAGTGGCCGCCGGAGCGTGCACTCGGGGCCGGAACGTGCACTCCTCCTCGGGTGGATAGGGTGAGCGCGTGCCCACCCTCCTCCCCTCGGCCGAGGTCGCCGACGCCCTGGCGGCCGGCCGACCCGTGGTCGCCCTCGAGTCGACGATCATCTCCCACGGGCTCCCCCGCCCCCGCAATCTGGAGGCCGCCCAGGAGTTCGAGGACATCCTCCGCTCCCGCGGCGTGACCCCCGCGACCATCGCCGTGCTGGACGGCGTCCCCCGGGTCGGCCTCGACGCGGAGGGCGTGCGCCGCATCGCCGAGGAGGACCTCGTCAAGGCGAGCGTGCGCGACCTGCCGATCCTCGCGGCCCGCGGCGCCAGCGGGGCGACCACCGTCGCGGCCACCGCGCATCTCGCCGCCCGAGCCGGCGTGCGCGTGTTCGCCACGGGGGCCTGGGCGGCGTGCACCGGGGTGCGGCGGAGACCTTCGACGAGTCGGCGGATCTCGGCACCCTGGCGGCCTCGCCCGTCGCCGTCGTCTCGGCCGGCGTGAAGTCGGTGCTCGACGTGCCGGCCACGCTCGAGCGGCTCGAGACGCTCAGCGTGCCCGTCGTCGGCTACCGCACCGACGTGTTCCCCGCTTCTGGCTCGCCGGCTCCGAGTTCCGCCTGGACTGGCGGGTGGACAGCCCCGAGGAGGTCGCGGCGATCCTGCGCGCGCAGGATGCGGCCGACGGCGCGGGAGCGGCCCGGCCCGGCCTGGTCGTGGCGAACCCGATTCCGCTCGATCAGCAGTGGGACCCCGAGGAGCACGACCGGGTCCTCGAGCAGGCGTTCGCCGCCGCCGCGGAGGCGGGGGTGCGGGGGAAGGCGGTGACCCCGTTCCTCCTCGGCTTCATCGTGCAGGCCTCCGGCGGGGTGTCGCTCGAGGTCAACCTGGACCTGGCACGGAACAACGTGCGCCTCGCCGCCGAGATCGCCACCGCCTACGCGGCCGCCTGAGACGTGCGGGTACTCCTCCTGGGCGACGTCATCGACGACGTCCTCGTGACCCCGTCCGGCCCGGTGCGCCGAGACACGGACACCGCCGCCCGCATCGAGCGGCGCGCGGGGGCTCCGCCGCCAACGTCGCAGCCTGGCTGGGCGTCCTCGGCCAGGCGGTGGACTTCGTGGGGACGGTACACCGGACCGACGTGGCGCGGCACACCGAGGAGCTCGCCTCATTCGGCGTGACGCCGCACCTCGCCGGGAGCGACGAGCCGACCGGATCGATCGTCCTGCTCGTCGAGGGCGAGTCCCGCACGATGTTCACGGCGCGCGGCGCCAACGCCCTGACGGGGCCCGACCGGGCGGAGGGGCTGCTCCGCGGCGCCGGGCATCTCCACCTGACCGGCTACTCGCTCTTCGACGACCCGAGCGCGTGGTCGCCGCTCCTGGCGAGCGCCGCGCAGCTCGGCCTGACCGTCTCGATCGACCCGTCGTCCTCCGCGTTCCTCGCCGACTCGGGCATCGACGCCTTCCTGACTGCGACGGCAGGCGCCGACGTGATCTTCCCGAACCTCGACGAGGGGCGGCTGCTCAGCGGCAGGACGGATCCTGCCGAGGTCGCGGAGGCGCTGGGCGAGCTCTACCCGATCGTCGCCGTCACGCTCGGCCCAGACGGCGCGGAGCTCCGGACCCGGCACGGCTTCTCCGGACGGGTGCCCGCCGCACTGCCGCAGGGCGGCCTCGTGGACCCCACGGGGGCAGGAGATGCATTCGCGGCGGGCTTCCTCGCCGCCTGGCTCGGTGGCGCGGAGCCCCACGCGGCCGGCATCGCGGGCGCCGCGGTCGCCGCGCGGGCGGTGGCCGCCGTGGGCGCACGCCCTGCGCCTCCTTCCTAGACGCCGCCTCCGCCGCCGCCCCCACCACCGCCGCCCGAGAAGCCGCCGCCGCTGGAGCCTCCGCTCGAGCTGGACGTCGAGCTGCCGGAGAACGAGGACGCGGCGCTCGTGCTGAGGCCCGAGATCCCGGAGGAGAAGGCGGCTGCGTTGAAGGCGCTCGAGCCCACGTACCAATCGGGCTGGGCGTCCTGCTGCTCGTAGAAGGTGCCGAGGACCCGCGCCCAGTCCTCCTCCACCTTGAAGAGCACCGCGTGCGGCAGGAGCTGCTCGTACAGCTGGACCACGTTGTCGGCACCCCGGAGAGCACCGTCGGGACTCTGCAGCATCCGCAGCCGGTCAGCCTCCGCCAGCCGAAGGTAGTCGCGGACGCCGAGCAGGTAGTCGCGGACCTCCGCGCCCGCGGAGGTCAGCGGGCGCTTCGACGGCAGCAGGAAGGTGAGGATGCCGAACGGCGCAAGCAGGAGGCCGAGGACCGGTACGAAACCGCCCAGCGCGGAGGCGAGGAGCACGATGGAGAAGACGACGGTCGCGACCATGCCGACGCAGCCGATGGCCCCGATCGCGCTGCGGGGCTCGATCGGCGGGCGCCGCTGCAACCCGGCGTCGATGGCGTCGGCAGGCAGCGCCCGCACGACCTTCTGCATCGCATTGCCGAGCTTGGTGTCTTTCGGGTCCAGCGTCCGGCGCTCCCCCGGTGTCCCCTTGCCGAACAGGGCACGCAGCACCTTGCGCTCCTGCGTGCTCACCCCGCGCGGTCCGCTGCCGAGCCGGGGGCGGCCCTCGTAGCTCACGAACTCCACCGCGTAGAGCGGCTTCCGGCCCTGTCCAGGCTCCTCGACCAGCCGGACCACCCCGCGCACGGCGAGGCCGACCAGTGTCGCCGCGACGGCCCGTCCCCTCTTGCCCACCAGGACGGAGGAGACGAGGAGATCGGGCTTCTGCAGCGGCAGGTATTGAGGCACGACGACTGGATAGCCCGGCGCGTCTCGGAGGCGCAGGACCCGGAACAGGATCGCTGCGACGATCGCGCCGAGCAGCACGACGACCGACATCATGAACAGCAGCGCGAGTCCCGGCGAGGCGAACAAACTGTCGTCGCGGGGAACGAAGGTGCCCGCCTCGAACCCGACCGCAATGGTGACGTTCTCCCCCGGCCCGAGGTCCCGCTCGGCGGCGGTGAGGACGGTCTCATCGCCGCTCGACGCGGTCTCGACCGGGCACTGCGTGCTGTCGCCCTGACCGCCGCGGTAGCAGGTCGAGCTGCCGGTCAAGGCGGACGCGAGGTCGTTCGGCAGGTGCAGCCGCGCCGTGACGGTTCCGAATGGCTGCGCCCATCCGGTGCCGTTCACGTCCCAGTAGAACTCGTCGGCGCCGCCTTCCCCGTTCTCGAGGGTGACGTTCCGCTGCTCGTACGTGATCACGTAGGTGCGGCTCCCGTGGACGAAGTCGTCGGAGGCGATGGTCAGCACGAGGAACTCGTCCTCGGAGTCCGTCTCGTAGTCGAGGGGCGTGCCGTTCTCGTCGGTCACGCTCGCCACGGTCAGGTCCGTCGGCGCACCCTGGTACTGGTCGACGAGCGCCCGGCGGATGCCGTGGTTCTGGTCGGTCTGCGGGAAGTCGGCGACCAGGATCTCGACCGTCTTGAGGGTCGACCGGCCGTCCGCGTCGCGGTCGAGCGTGTAGTCCGCGGTGAAGGAGGAGAAGGAGAAGTCGTCGACGTCGGAATGCGCGACGGCAGGGGCGGCCGGTGCCCCGGCTGCCGCAGCCGGTGCGACGAATGGCGTTGCGGTGGCGGGTCCGGCCACGCCCAGGACCGGGAGCACGGCGATTGCAGCGGCCACGATCATCGCGAGGGCGGTACGCATGGTCCGACTTTAGGGGCGGCGCGCTGTCGTAGGGTTCTGCCATGTCGTCGCTCGGGCCCGCCCCCGCTGCCGTGGCCGCCGACACCGATCGTGTCGAGCGCTTCCGGCGTCTCCTCCGTGTGCCGACCGTGTCGCGGCTCGATGCCGACCGCATCGACTGGCCGGTCTTCGACGAATTCCTCGCCCTTCTTCCGGAGCTCTATCCCGCGGTGCACCGCGCTCTCTCGGTGGAGGTCGTGGCGGACCACTCGCTGCTCTACCGCTGGCCGGGCAGGTCGCCCGGTCGCCCGACCGTGCTCATGGCGCACTACGACGTCGTGCCCGCCGACGGTGAGGGCTGGCGCTCGCCGCCCTTCGCCGCCGAGCTCGAGGGGGCCGGAGCCCTGCGCGACGCTGTGATCGTCGGCCGCGGCACCCTCGACGACAAAGGGGCCCTCGCGGCGATCCTGGAGGCGGTCGAGGAGTTGGTCACCGACGGTTTCAAGCCGGAACACGACGTGTACCTCAGCTTCGGGCACGACGAGGAGGTCGCGGGGATCGGCGCGTCCTCGATCGTGGAGGTGCTGCGCTCCCGTGGCGTCCGGCCCGACCTGGTGCTCGATGAGGGCGGCGCGATCGTCGAGCCGGGCCTGGTGCGCGGGGTCGACCGGTCGCTCGCCGTCGTGGGCGTCACCGAGAAGGGCATCACGAGCGTGGGCCTCACCGTCGAGCAGGCGGGCGGGCACGCGTCCACGCCGCCGAAGCTGACCGCGACGGCGCGGCTCGCCCGCGCCATCACGCGCGTGACGCGGTCGCCCTTCCCCGCCCGGATGAGCCCGGCCGTCGTCGCCTTCGTGAAGACCATCGCGCCCCACGCTCGCGGCGCGCAGCGGTTCCTCTTCGGCAACCTCAGGCTCACCCGGCCCCTCGTCACGCGGCTGTTCGCGGCCATGGGCGACGAGCCCCGCGCGATGGTGCGGACCACCGCCGCCGTCACCGAGCTGCGCGGCAGCGACGGTGCCAACGTGCTCGCCGAGCGGGCCACGGCGATCGTCAACGTCCGGGTCGCCGTCGGATCCTCCGTCGCAGACGCGGTCGCCCACCTGCGGAAGGCGATCGCCGACCCGCTCGTGCGGATCGACGTCCTGCATCCGTCCGAGCCCTCGCCCGTGTCGCCGAGCAGCGGCCCGCAGTGGGCGGCGATCGCGGATGCTGTCGCGGTCATCGCGCCCGAGGCGGTCGTCACCCCGTACACGATGCTCGGCGCGAGCGACAGCCGGCACTTCACGGCGATCAGCGACGCCGTCTACCGGTTCACGCCGTTCCGGATCTTCGCGGCAGGCCGAGCCACGCTGCACGCCCGCAACGAGAGCATCCCGGTGGCCGTCTGGCTGGATGGGATCACCTTCTACGCGGCGCTCCTCCGGGGACGGTGACCGTGGCCGACCTCTTCGCCGATGCGATCGCCGACGGACCCGTCGTGCTCGACGGGGGCCTCGGCACCCTGCTCGAGTCCCACGGCCACGACCTTTCGAGCGGCGTGTGGTCGGCGCGGCTCCTCCGGGATCGTCCCGAGGCCATCGCCGACGCCCACCGCGAGTTCTTCGACGCGGGTGCCCGTGTCGCGATCGCCGCCTCCTACCAGGCCTCCTTCGAGGGCTTCGCCGCAGAGGGCGTGGACCGGGCCGAGGCGGAGACGCTGATGCGGCGGGCCGTGCAGCTGGCCGCCGACGCGCGCGGGACGGACGGCAACCGCTGGGTCGCCGCCTCCGTCGGCCCGTACGGCGCGATGCTCGCAGACGGCTCGGAGTACCGCGGCAACTACGGCCTCACGGTGGACGAGCTGCGCGCGTGGCACCGCCCGCGCCTCGAGGTCCTCGCCGACTCGGGAGCGGACCTGCTGGCCGCCGAGACGCTGCCCTCGCTCGCGGAGGTGGAGGCGGTCACGGCGGAGGTCGACCGTGCCGGGGTGCCGGCGTGGGTCTCCGTCACCGTGTCGATGGGGACGCTGCGGAGCGGGGAGTCGCTCGCCGAGGCCTTCTCGATCGCGGCCTCGTCGCCCGCGGTCGTCGCCGTCGGGGTCAACTGCAGCCATCCGGGAGAGGTGCTCGGCGCGATCCGCACCGCCCGGTCCGTCACCGGCAAGGGCGTGGTCGTCTACCCCAACAGCGGCGAGGAGTGGGACGCCAAGAACCGCACCTGGATCGGGGCACCGGGGTTCCCGGACGGCCTCGTCCGGGACTGGCGCCGCGCGGGGGCGGCGCTCATCGGGGATGCTGCCGCGTTCGCCCGGACCAGATCAGGCGCATCCGCGCCGTCGTGGAGGAATCGAGTGACGACGCTGGAAGCGGTGCTCGGAGACATCACCCGCGAGCACGTGGACGCCATCGTGAACGCGGCGAACAGCTCGCTGCTCGGCGGCGGCGGGGTCGACGGCGCCATCCACCGGGCCGGTGGGCCGGCCATCCTGGCCGAGTGCCGGCGGCTGCGCGAGACGACGCTCCCTCAGGGTCTGCCGGCCGGCGACGCGGTCGCCACGACCGCGGGGCGTCTCGACGCGCGCTGGGTGATCCACACGGTCGGGCCCGTCCACAGCCGACGCGAGGACCGGTCGGCGACTCTCGCCTCCTGCTACCGGAGGTCTCTGGCGGTCGCGCGCGAGCTCGGAGCTCAGAGCGTCGCGTTCCCCGCCGTCTCCGCCGGGGTGTACGGCTGGCCCATGGACGACGCCGCCCGGATCGCCGTCGAGACGGTGCGCGAGGAGCTGGCGGAGCGCGACGGACCGCCGACGCTCGTCCGCTTCGTGCTGTTCGGGGAGCCGGCTCTACGGGAGTTCCAGGCGGCGCTCGGCCGCTGACCGGAGACCTTCGGGCCTCGGGTGCCTTGTTGCCTCGCGGCTGTCAGAACGGGGTCGATGTCAGCGCTCGGCGGACCGCAGCTGGCCGCGGAGCGCCTCCGCCCACGCCGCGTAGCCCTCCTCGTTGAGGTGCAGGCGGTCGCCGCTGAACTCGGCCTTGATCTCGCCGTCCTCCTCGGCGAAGACCGGCCACAGGTCGACCCACTCGGCCTTCACTGTGGGCGCGAACTGGCGCACGTGGATGTTGATCTCCTTGACCCGATCCGCGAGCTCGCGATCGCGCGGAAGGACGGACTGGACCAGGATGCGGGCGTCCGGGAGCTCACTGTGCAGGCGCCAGAGGATCGACTCCATGTTCCGGACGATGGACTCGACGGAGCGGCGCCAGGCGAGGTCGTTGGTGCCGACCATGACGACGATCGTGGACGGTGCCTTCTCGATGACGTCGTGGAGTCGCTCGAGCACCTGCTCGGTGGTGTCGCCGCTGACACCCAGGTTGACGACGTCCAGCTCGGGGAACCGCTCGGCCCAGTTGCCCTTCTCGGTGAGGCTGTCCCCCAGGAAGACGGTGGTCGTGCTGTCGGTTTCGGCCATGCTCCGAGGCTACGGTGCGACGCTGGAAGTCGCCAATGCTCCCGCTCAGAGGTGCTGGGCGAAGAACGCCAGGATGCGCTCGCTCATGGCGGAGTCGAGCATCAGCACCGAGTGGGCGGCGCCGGGACGCAGCTCGAGCTGCACGGGAACGCCGGCGGCCGTGAGCGCATCGGCGAAGGCCACCGTGGACTGCTCCGGAAGCTCCTCGTCCACCGAGTGCGCGAGGTAGAACGGCGGGTCTGTCGGATCGACGTTGGCGAGCGGCGAGGCGGCCTCGCTCGCGGGACAGTCGTCGGGGTCGGTGCAGTCGAGGTACGCGAGTCCGAGCCGGTAGTCGGCCGCCTCGAGGTCCGGGGTCAGCCCCGCCGGGGTGAGATCCATGATCCCGGACAGCTCGACCACCGCCTTGAACCGGCTGCCCTGATCGAGCGGGCCCTCCCCCGCGGTCCCCGCCTCGGCGACGAGGATGGCACCCGCAGACCCGCCGAAGGCGCCGATCCGGGCCGGGTCGATGCCGAACCGCGTCGCCTGGTCGGGAGCGCGCAGCCACTCGACCGCTGCCTGCAAGTCCTCCAGCGCGTCCGGGAACGGATGCTCGGGGAGGAGCCGGTAGTCGATGGAGAAGGCGGCGTACCCGGCCTGCGCGAGCAGCGCGGCGAGCGGTGCGGCGTCCAGTCCTGCCTTGTCGCCGCTCGTGAACGAACCGCCGTGCACGACCACGATCGCGGGCGTCGGGGTCGCGACCGGCCGCGCGGGGAGGTAGGCGTCGAGGGCGAGGTTCTCGCCGTCCACCGTCTCGTACACGAGGTCGCTCTGCACGGCCACCTTGCCCGCGGTCGACGATGCGGCCGGAGAGGGCGCTGTCGGTGCTGGCGTCGACCGGTTCGCCGACGCGGGACCCTCGGCGCATGCAGCCAGGGCGAGCACGGCCGCCAGAACGACCGCGCCGCGTGCCGCCATCCGCCCCCAGGTCACCGCTGAACCGTACGCGCCCGCAGCTTCCCGCTCGCTGGGAGCGCGTCCGTCCGCGCGAGAGCAAGGTTCCGCCGAACTGATACTTGACCGCGCCGCGCGACGGGTCGCGCCCGCGCGTCTCCGCTGCTGATTTCGAGACGATCGCTGCGCGATCTCCTCAATCAGCGGGTGGGAGGGGCAGCGCTGGAGATCACTCACCAGCACCCCGCCGAACCGATGATTGAGGAGCCGCCCGCAGGGTGGCGTCTCGAAACAGGCCCTTGCTCCAACGCCGGCGGCACCCAAAGCGGCGCGCCCGCGCGTCCCCGCTGCTGATTTCGAGACGATCGCTGCGCGATCTCCTCAATCAGCGGGTTGCGCGACGGCCGCTGAGCCCACTCGTCCTCACTCGGCCGGAGGGGTGAGGAGGGCGCGCAGAAGGGGGACGTCGTGGTGGTCGACCGGGCGCGGCTCGTAGCCCTCGCGGAAGCGGAGCTGCTGCGCCGCCGACAGGCACGGCACCCGGACGCCTTCGATGACCCCCTCAGCGAAGCCGTCCGCCGCGTAGGAGAACTCGGTGCCGCCATGCCCGCGCTGCACGCCGCTGCCATCGGCGGCGAACGCGACCGGATGCAGATCCACGCGGCGGCCATCCCCCGCAGCGACCACCGCGCGGGCCGGCAGCTCGTCCACCTCGAGCAGGAGACCCGCACCGGCGAGCGCCGCGAGGACGTCCGGCAGCTGCGCCGCATCGACGGCGAGGTCCAGGTCGCCGTGGTCGCGCGTCTGCCGCCCGACGAGCGCGTCGACGGCCCAGCCGCCCGCCACCCAGGCCCCCAGCCCGCGAACGGCGAGCACCTCGAGCACCGCCACCGCCTCGTCGCCCGACACCCGCTCACTGTAGGACGGGTGGACGTCAGCCTCGGCCCTCCATCCCCTCTGCCGTAGTCTGGATCGGGTGCCTCGCGGCTCCGCGCGGCACCCGAGAATCGGGAGAACACCAGTGACCATCGACACCGGAGCCGGGTCTCGGACAGCGCACCCGGCGAGCTCCGCCGAGGCCGCCCGCGCCCCGCACACGACAGCGCAGTCGGCCAGCTCGGCGGGCGCCGCCCGCGCCCTCGACCTCCTCGACGGACCCGTCACCGACACCACGCTGCGGCGCTACCTCGAAGGCATCCCCGGCGTGGACGCCGTGGGCCTCGAGCAGCGGGCAGCGAGCCTCGGGACGCGCTCCATCAAGACGTCCTCCAAGAAGCTCGCCCTCGACCGGGTGATCGAGCTCATCGACCTCACGACCCTCGAGGGGTCCGACACCCCCGGCAAGGTCCGCTCGCTCGTCGCCAAGGCCATCACGCCGGATCCCTCCGACCCGAGCTGCCCGCAGGTCGCCGCGGTCTGCGTCTACGGCGACCTGGTGCCGGTCGCGATCGAGGCGCTCGGCGCCCATCACGCCCCGCGCGCCAAGGCCCACGGGGTGACCGGCATCTCGGTCGCCGCCGTCGCGACCGCCTTCCCGAGCGGGCGCGCCTCGCTCGCCGTGAAGCTCGCCGACGTGGCGGATGCCGTCGCGGCCGGCGCAGACGAGATCGACATGGTCATCGACCGCGGCGCGTTCCTCGCGGGGCGGTACGGCGAGGTCTTCGAGCAGATCGTGGCCGTCAAGGAGGCCTGCCGCCGCAAGGACGGCGACGACGCCCACCTCAAGGTCATCCTCGAGGTCGGCGAGCTCGTCACGTACGACAACGTGCGCCGCGCCTCCTGGCTCGCGGTGCTCGCGGGCGCCGACTTCATCAAGACCTCGACGGGCAAGGTCACGAGCAACGCCACCCTCCCGGTCACCCTGCTGATGCTCGAGGTCGTGCGCGACTGGCACCGGATGACGGGCGAGAAGGTCGGCGTGAAGCCGGCGGGAGGCATCCGCACCTCGAAGGACGCGATCAAGTACCTCGTGACGGTCGCGGAGACCGCCGGTGAGGAGTGGCTGCAGCCGCACCTGTTCCGGTTCGGCGCGTCCAGCCTCCTCAACGACGTTCTGCTGCAGCGCCAGAAGATCCGCACGGGGCACTACTCCGGCGCCGACTACGTCACCATCGACTGAGCAAGGGACATCCCGGCATGAGCTTCCTCGACTACGCCCCCGCACCCGAATCACGCGCGGTGGTCTCCCTGCAGCCCTCCTACGGCCTCTTCATCGACGGCGAGTTCGTCGACGGCTCGGGAGCCCCTTCACAACCATCTCGCCCGCGACCGAGGAGCACCTCGCCGAAATCGCGACCGCCGACGACGCCGACGTCGACCGCGCGGTGAAGGCGGCCCGCCGGGCGTACGACCGGGTCTGGTCGAAGATGAGCGGCAGCGACCGCGGCAAGTACCTGTTCCGCATCGCGCGACTCGTCCAGGAGCGCGCCCGCGAGCTCGCGGTCGCCGAGAGCCTCAACAACGGCAAGCCGATCAAGGAGAGCCGGGACCTCGACATCCCGCTCGTCGCGGCATGGTTCTTCTACTACGCGGGCTGGGCCGACAAGCTCGACTACGCGGGCCTCGGCGCGAACCCGAAGGCGCTCGGCGTCGCCGGCCAGATCATCCCCTGGAACTTCCCCCTGCTCATGCTCGCGTGGAAGATCGCCCCCGCCCTCGCGGCCGGCAACACGGTCGTGCTGAAGCCCGCGGAGACGACGCCGCTCACGGCGCTCCTCTTCGCCGAGATCCTCCAGCAGGCCGACCTCCCGCCCGGCGTCGTCAACATCGTGACCGGCGCGGGCGCCACCGGGCAGGCGCTGGTGCGCCACCCGGACGTCGACAAGATCGCCTTCACCGGATCGACCGCCGTGGGGCGTGAGATCGCGCGGGCGACTGCCGGCACCGGCAAGCGCCTCACTCTCGAGCTCGGCGGCAAGGCGGCGAACATCGTCTTCGACGACGCCCCCATCGACCAGGCCATCGAGGGCGTCGTCAACGGCATCTTCTTCAACCAGGGGCACGTCTGCTGCGCGGGATCGCGCCTGCTGGTGCAGGAGAACGTGCACGACGACGTCGTGGAGCGGCTCAAGCAGCGCCTCTCGACCCTGCGCCTCGGCGATCCCCTCGACAAGAACACCGACATCGGCGCCATCAACAGCGCCGAGCAGCTCGCGCGCATCCAGGAGCTCACCGCGGCCGGCGAGGAGGAGGGCGCGACGCGCTGGAGCCCCGCCTGCGAGATCCCCGCCAACGGCTTCTGGTTCGCCCCCACGATCTTCACGGGCGTCCAGTCGAGCTCCCGGATCGCCCGCGAGGAGATCTTCGGACCGGTGCTCTCGATCCTCACCTTCCGCACGCCGCAGGAGGCGATCGCGAAGGCGAACAACACGCCCTACGGGCTCTCCGCCGGCATCTGGAGTGACAAGGGCAGCCGCATCCTGGCCGTCGCCGACGGCCTCAAAGCGGGCGTCGTCTGGTCCAACACGTTCAACCGCTTCGACCCCGCGTCGCCGTTCGGCGGCTACAAGGAGTCGGGCTACGGCCGCGAAGGCGGCAAGCAGGGCCTGTCCGCCTACCTCGCCCCCTCAGGAGGAGCCAAGTGAGCCGTCTCGCGGTCCCCAAGACCTACAAGCTGTACATCGGGGGCAAGTTCCCGCGCAGCGAGAGCGGGCGCAGCTACGAGGTGCTCTCGAAGGACGGCGCGTTCCTCGCCAACGCCGCCCAGGCCTCCCGCAAGGATGCCCGGGATGCCGTCGTCGCCGCCCGCGCCGCCGTCAAGGGCTGGTCGGGCTCGACCGCCTACAACCGCGGCCAGGTGCTGTACCGGATCGCCGAGCTCCTCGAGGGCCGCCGGGCGCAGTTCATCGACGAGCTCGTGCACTCCGAGGGCCTGTCTGCCGGCACCGCGGAGGCCGCCGTCGACCTCGCGATCGACCGCTGGGTCTGGTACGCGGGCTGGGCCGACAAGTACGCGCAGGTGCTCGGCAACGGCAACCCTGTCGCGGGTCCCTACTTCAACCTCTCCGTGCCCGAGCCGACCGGCGTCGTCGCCGTCATCGCTCCGCAGACCGGCGAGGGCCACTCCCTCGTCGGCTTCGTGAGCGCCGTCGCGCCCGCCCTGGTCGCGGGCAACACCGTCATCGTCGTGGCGAGCGAGGCGGCGCCCCTCAGCGCGATCAGCCTCAGCGAGGTCCTGGCGACGAGCGACGTGCCCGGCGGCGTGGTCAACGTCCTGACCGGCTCCCCCAAGGAGATCGCGCCGTGGCTGGCGTCCCACGCCGACGTCAACGCGCTCGACCTCGTCGGCGCGGGCGGCCTGGACTGGGTGCAACTGCAGGTCGACGCCGCCGAGACCCTCAAGCGCGTCCTCGCGCCCGAGGACGGCCCGGATGCGGCGGCGCCGTCGCTGGAGCGCATCAGCGCGTTCACCGAGACGAAGACGGTGTGGCACACGAAGGGCCTCCTCTAGGAGCACCTCCCGGCCACCGCACGCCGAGCGCGCCCCGAGCCGACGAGCGCGGGTCGTGTACGGGGCGCGCTCGTCCGTGTGCACCGCGCTCGGCGATTCGGGCCGCGCTCGGCGGCGCGACGGGCTCCGCTGCGCCGAGCTCACCCCATGGCGGCGAGGCGGTCGACCAGGAGGTCGACGAAGCCGCCCGGCGTCCGGAGGGCGACCCGGCAGTTGCCGTCGGGGTCGTCCGGGTAGCCGAGGTGACGCCCGCGGGTGTCGCACACCGTCGCGCCGCGCGCTGGGCCGGGGCCGCACTCGACCTCGACGCGGAGGAGCGGGAACACGGTCGGCACCACGTCACCGGCGAGGATGCCTGCGGCCAGGGCGTCGTGCTGCACGGCCACCCGGCGGCCGAAGAACGGCGCGTAGAAGTTCATGTAGTAGTCGCTGATGGCGGCCACGAACCGGCCGACCTCGCCGCTCGCCGTCAGACGCTCGACGTGCTCCTCGGTGAGGAGCTCCGTGGTCGTCACGTCGAGCGGCACCATCGCGATCGGCCAGCCGGCGGACAGCACGACGGCCGCGCCCTCCGGGTCGTGGGCGATGTTCGCCTCGGCGGCGGGCGTCATGTTGCCGGGCACCTCGGCGGCGCCGCCCATCACGACGACGTCGGCGATGCGCCCGACCAGCGTGGGATCGGCTCGCACCGCGAGGGCCAGGTTCGTGAACGCGCCCGTGGCAAGGATCCGGAGCCGGCCCGCGTGCGCACAGGACAGGTCGTCGATCAGCTGGAGGGCCGAGCGCGGGTCGAGCAGGGCCGGGTCCGCGGGCGGCAGGCCCGCATCCCCCATGCCGTCGTAGCCGTGCACGTGCACCGAGTGCGGACGGGGCTCCGCGAGAAAGGGTCGCTCCGCGCCGACAGCGACCGGGATGTCCGTGCGGCCGGCGAGCGCCAGCACGGTGAGAGTGTTGATCGCGCAGGCTCGCGCCGGGGCGTTGCCCGACACCGTGGTGATGCCGACGATCTCGATCGAGGGCACGGACAGCAGGTAGAGCAGCGCGACGGCGTCGTCGATGCCGGTGTCGCAGTCGACGAGGACGGGCTGACGCTCGATCATCGGGCCACCTCCGGTTTGGCGAGTCGTGCGGCGCGGGCGGCGAGGTCGTCCTCGAGCATGCGCGGCCGGGCGAGCGCGAGCCCGGCGGGCACGGCGGCGAGCGACACCGCGGTCACGAGCAGCAGGGGCAGCGTCCAGCCCCCGGACAGCTGGTGCAGCAGCCCCAGCAGCAGCGGCCCGGTCGCCCCCACGATGTAGCCGATCCCCTGCGTGAAGCCGCTGAGCGCCGCCGACCCGTTCTGGGTGCGCGTGCGGAGGTTGATGAGCACCATTGCGAGAGGGAACAGGAGGGGGCCGAAGCCGGCCGCGGTGACCCAGAGCCAGGGCGCGGCCGCGGGCGCCAGCAGCAGGCCGCCGTAGCCGATCAGGAAGAGAGCGACGCCGGCGAAGACGAGGAGGCCGGGATTCCGGATGCGCACCGCGATCAGCGGCACGAGGATGCCGGTGGGCACCCCCGCGATGGCGTACAGCGAGAGCAGCGCCCCCGCCGTGAACGCATCCGTGCCCGCGGTGTCGCGCAGGATGGCGGGCAGCCAGGCGAACATGGCGTAGGCGCTGAAGCTCGAGGCGGCGAAGACGATCGCCGTGGACCACGCCACCCGAGAGTGCCACGTGCGGCCGAGGGGAGGCACGGGCGCCACCTCGGGGTCGTCGCCGAGGGCGGCGGCCATCCGTGCGCGGCGCTCGCGGAGCCAGAGCCACAGCCAGGGCGCCACGGAGGTGAGAGCGACGATGCCCCACACGGACAGGTCCCAGCGCCAGCCGACGGAGGTCGCGAGCGGCGCGGAGACGAGCGGCGGGATGGCGGCGCTCGTGGCCAGCAGCGCCGCGGAGAGCGCCGTGAGCGTGCCGAGCTTGTCCGGGAAGTACCGCTTCACGGCAGGCGGGATGAGGACGTTGCCGATGCCCACTCCGCCGAGAACCAACACGCTTGTGGCGACGAGCATCGGATAGCCGTTCGAGAGCCCCCGGAGGAGGTGGCCAACGACCATCGCCGCCGCCGACAGCAGGATCGCCGTGTCGAGGCCCACGCGGCGGGCGATCGCGGGCGCGAGGAGGCCGAACACGGCGAAGCAGATCGGCGGCAGGGTGCCGAGCACTCCGATGCCCACGCTCGTGAGCGGGACGTCGGCGCCGATCTCGTCGAACACGGGCGAGAGCGAGGCGACCGCCGTGCGCAGGTTCAGCGCGAGCAGCACGATCGCGATCAGGGCGAGGGTCCTGCCGGCCCAGATCGACGCCGGACGGTTCTCACTCACTCTCTCAATGCTATCTAGGCTGTGCGCATGTCCGACTTCTGGCGGAACCTGCCGCTGAGCCAGCGGGAGCCGGCCGACGAGACCTCCGTGTCGAGCGACTGGCGGCCGCGGACCGCCGCGACCCTCCTGGCGTTCGCGGACCTCCTCGCCTCCCTGCCGGCGGACGCGTGGGAGCTCGCCGGCCTCCAGCCCGCCGCCCGCCGCGGAACCCAGCGGACCGTGCGCGAGACCGTCGAGGATCTCGTGTGGCGCCTGTCCGCCTCTCGGCTGGAGCTCCTCTTCCCCTCCCCCGCTCCGTCCGGATCGCCCGAGCTCCTGGTGACCGCGCTCCGATCCGCCGCGTCACGCCGCGCCGCTGGGGAGGGCCGCCGCGGCCTCGGCGACCTCACGGCCGTGGTGCAGCACTGCTATGACGTGACCCTTCCCCTCGCCCTCCCGGACCCCGTGGATCCGGTGGCATCGGGAGCCGTCGCTCTCGGACGCGCCGCGGCGGCCCCGGCCGTGCTCCGCAGCCTCCTCCGCGGACGCACGCTCGCCGCCTCGGACGCGGGCTGGCGCATCGGCACAGGGCCCGAGATCCGCGGCACGGCTGCGGAGCTCGTCGCGTGGCTCGGCGGGCGCGCCGTCACGCCCGTCTTCGAGCGCCGCTCGGGGCGCGGTCAGGCCTGAGGGCCGAGGACGGCTCGCGCCTGGGCCACGTCGAGGCCCATCTGCTCGATGAGCGGACCGACACCCGCATACGCGACCATCCCGCGCAGCCGATGCTGGAACTCGACCTCGACGGTGTGCCCGTAGAGGTCGAGGTCTTCGTCGAGCACGTACGCCTCGACCTGCTTCAGGGCGACGTCGCCGAAGGTGGGGTTCGTGCCCACCGAGATGGCGGCGGGATACCGCGGCCGGCCGGGCGCGCTGCGGTCGGTCAGCCACCCGGCGTAGACGCCGTCGCCCGGGGCCAGGCCCTCGGACTCGGCGGCGAGGTTCGCGGTGGGATAGCCGAGCTCGCGGCCGCGGCGCAGGCCGTGCACGACCTCCCCGCGCACGCACGGCGCCCGGCCGAGCAGCTCGGTCGCACCCTCGACATTGCCCTGATCCAGGAGGGCGCGGATGCGGCTCGAGGAGGCGCGCGCGCCGTCGGCCAGCACGTCGCCCACCACCTGGACCTCGAAGCCCGAGCGAGCGCCCAGCTCCCGCAGGGTCTCCACGGTCCCCGCGCCCTTCGCGCCGAAGCGGAAGTCGGCGCCGACGAGCACGAGCCGGGCCTGGAGCGCGTCGACGAGCACCTTCTGGACGAACTCCTCCGGCGTCCAGTCCGCGAGCCGGCGGTCGAACTCGAGGACGACGGTCGCGGCGACACCGACCTCACCGAGGAGCTCGAGCTTCTGCGGCAGGCTGACCAGGTTCTCCGGGCAGAGCTCGGGACGCAGCACGGCGAGCGGATTGCGATCGAAGGTGACGACGACCGGGACGAGGCTCCGGCGCTCGGCGGCGCCGATCAGCTCCGCGAGCACCGCGCGGTGTCCGGCGTGCACGCCGTCGAACTTGCCGATCGTCACCGCGCTCGGCCGGATCCCCTCGGGAACATGCGAGAGGTCGTCGACGACGATCATCGGCGCTCCCCGCGGCTGCGGGCCGGTGCCGCGACAGCCACAGCATCCCGAGCACGGGGAGGACGAGGGGCACGAGCAGGTAGCCGAGCCCGTAGTACGACCACACCGTGTCGCGCGGGAACAGGGCAGCGTCGACCACGCTGAGCGTGCCCACCGTGAGGACGAAGAGCAGCTCGAAGGAGATCGTCACCCAGGCGATGCGGTACCAGATGGCTCCGGGCGCCACCAGGGAGACTGTGGCGAGGATGTAGACCACCGCGGCGACCGCGGACAGGGAGTACGCGAGCGGCGCCTCCGAGAAGTCGGTGAGGATCTGCACGGTCGACCGACCGGTGGCGGCGAGGGCGAGGATTCCGTAGACGGCGACGAGGACGACCCCGACGCCGGTGACCCTCCTCCTGCGCGTCGCAGGCACGGGCGAGGAGAGGTCATGACCTCTCGATTATCGCGCACGGATCAGGCGGACTGGACGGTCCAGATGATGTGCATGCGGTAGAGCATGATCGCGATCGCGAGACACGCGACGCCCACCACCACCGTGCTCCATCGGCTGCGCTCGACGAGGGCCCACAGCACGGCGACCGGGGGAAGGATGACGGCGCTGATCAGGTAGGCCCAGAACTCGTAGGGGTTGCCCGACGGCGGGTTGCCGCTGAACGGCGAGACGATGGAGACGACCACCTGGGCGAGCAGGAGGACTCCCACCAGGGCGGCACCGCCGAGGGTCAGGTCGGAGGGCGGCCGGCGCGCGAGCCCGACCGCGACAGCCAGCACCCCGGCGACGACGGCCACGGCGATCTGGACGATGGTGAACCAGAGGATCACGAGCGGACCTCCTGAGCGGCGGCGGGGAAGGCGGTGAGGACGCGGGCGCGGCCCGAGGCCACCTCGACGAGCGCGAGCAGCCGGCCGTCCGGTCCGACCGCGGCGACGGGGGACGCCTCCTCGTGCGTCACCGCGATGCGCTTCCCGTGGCCCAGGTCCACGGCCTCTGCGGGGTCGAGCCGCAGCACGGGGAAGAGCCGCTCGGCGATCGCGGCGGGGTCCGCGGGCGGCGCGTCGGACCCGAGCCCGTCGAGCGGGACGGCGTCGCCGACGGAGAACGGCCCGACGGCGGTCCGGCGCAGCGCCGTCAGGTGGCCCCCGGTCCCGAGCGCCGCGCCGAGGTCGCGGGCGAGCGCGCGGATGTAGGTGCCGGACGAGCAGGCGACGCGGACGTCCAGGTCTACGGCGCCGTCCGCGGATTCCCGGCGCTCCAGCAGCGCGAACTCGTGCACCGTGACGGGGCGCGCGGGGAGGCTCACGTCCTCGCCGGCGCGGACCCGGGCGTAGCTGCGCCGGCCGTCCACCTTGATCGCGCTCACGGAGCTCGGGACCTGCTCGATCGGGCCCGTGAGCGCCGCGATCCCCTCCGCGACCCGCTCGGCGGGGACGCGGGTGGCGTCGACGGCCTCGCCGATCGCCTCGCCTTCCCGGTCGTCCGTGGTGGTCGCGAAGCCGAGCCGGATGGTGGCCAGGTACACCTTGTCGAGCCCGACGAAGTAGGTCAGCAGGCGCGTCGACGGCCCGAGTCCCAGCACGAGCAGACCGGTCGCCATCGGGTCGAGGGTGCCGGCGTGGCCGACCTTCCGGGTGCCGTAGGCGCGGCGCGCTCGCGCGACGACGCCGTGGCTCGTGATGTCCTCGGGCTTGTCGACGAGGAGGACGCCATTGGGTGCGGGAACCTCGGTCTTCTCGACGGGGCCCGGCATGCTCGCACCCTACCAGCGGCCCGCTGACGGGCCCGAACTAGGATCGGGGCGTGCGGGTCGGGGTCATCGGAGCGGGTGCGGTGGGCGGCGCACTCGCCGCGCTGCTCGACCGATCGGGGCACCGGGTGACCGTCACGGCGCGTGCCTCGACGCTGCCGATCGTGGCCGAGGAGGGCATCCGCCTGACCGGCGGCTGGGGCGAGCACCGGGCCCGCGTCGGCGTCGGACCCGTCCTCACCGAGCCGCAGGATCTCGTCCTCGTCGCCACCAAGGCCATGGATGCTCCGGAGGCCGCGGCGGCGAGCGCGGCGGCGTGCGAGGGCGCGACGGTCGTCGTCGTGCAGAACGGACTCGAGGGCGTCACGCGGGCGGTCGAGCTGCTCCCCCGCTCCCGGGTCCTCGGCGGCCTCGCCCTGTTCGCGGCCTCGCTCGTCGCCCCCGGGGAGGTGCGGATCACGACTCCGGGCGCGATGTACGTGGGCCCGGCGGAACGGAGCGACCCGGTGATCGCCGTCCTGAACGGCGCGGTGCCCACCCTGGCCGTCTCCGACCTGCGGGGCATGCAGTGGACCAAGCTCATCGTGAACCAGGTCAACGCTCTGCCGGCAATCACCGGGAAGAGCGTCCAGGAGGTCGTCGCCGACGCGGGACTCCGCCGGGTGCTGACCCGCAGCATCCAGGAGGCGGCGCGAGTGGGACTCGCATCGGGAGTCTCATTCGGCAGCATGAGCGGGCTCAACGCTCCCCTGCTCCGGCTCGTGGCGCTCGCGCCCGCGCGCCTCGCGGAGCGGCTGCCTCGCCTCATGGCCCGGCGCATGGGGTCGGTTCCGAATCCCGGCTCCACCCTGCAGAGCATCCGGCGCGGCCAGCCGACCGAGATCGACTACCTCAACGGCGCCGTGGTCGACGCCGCTCGGGCTGCGGGCGGAACGGCGCCCGTCAACGCCGCGCTCACCACGATGGTGCACGAGGTGGAGGGCAGCGGCGACTTCCTGTCGCCCGGCGAGGTGGTGCGGCGCGTGGGCGGCGACTGAGCCGCTTTCCGCGCTCGAGGAGCCAGAGTCAGGCCGACGCGGAGACCCCGCGGGCCGGCAGGGTCTCCAGCAGGCGGAAGAGGTCGGCGAACTCGAGGCGCTGTCCTCGGCGGTACTCGAGCTCGTACTCGCCATCGGAGAGTCGGCCGGCGACCAGGTCCCTCAGTCGGCGGGCGTCCTCGCCCTCCGCGACCACGGGGTTGTACCCGTAGCGGGTGCCCAGTCGATCGACGGCACCGAAGATGCGGGCGCCGTCCGCGCTGCGGCCGATCAGCGCGCACGCGGCGGCCATCTGGTGGAAGCCGGCGAGCGTCGACGCCCCGTCGCCCTCTCCGAACGCCGTGGTCGTCACCTCGCGGAGCTCCTCGATGGCCTCGGCGCCGCGTCCCTGGTCGGTCAGCACCTTGCCGGCGACGTAGCTTGCAGAACCCGCCATCCAGGAGTAGCCGATGGCGAGGGACAGCTTCCGGGAGGCGTACAGGCTGGCCAGGGCGCGCTCTCCCTCGCCGAGTGCCCGCAGCATCTGCCCCTCGCACATCAGGAACTCCGCGCGCGCCCAGTCCTCCGCGTGCTCCGCATAGGCGGCGGCCGCCGCCATGTCCCCGCGCGCCGCCTCGCCGTCGCCGAAGATCGAGGTCGCGTAGGCCCGCCGCGCGAGGGCGACAGCCGGGATGGTCGCGTCGCCCGTGCGCACGGCGAGCTCGTAGGCGCGCTCCAGCAGCTCGAACGTCCTCTGCGCATCCCCCGTCTGGTAGGTGAGGACCATCAGCCCGATGCTCGTGTCCGCCTCCAGGAGGGGCGGCAGCTCGCCCGGCACGGCGAGCGCGCGGTCGATGTCAGCGATCCCGTCGAGCAGGCGCCCGCGCACGAACCAGTGGTGCGCCTGGCTCCCGGCCAGCCGGACGGCGGTGAGCCGGTCGCCCGCCGCGATCGAGTTGTCGAGGGCCAGTCGCAGGTCGGGTCGGAGGAGGTCGAGGAGCGCGTTGACCTCGCGCGCGGCGTGCGTGCGTGTGAGAGGTCCCGTGCGGGCCGCGAAGTCGGCGAGCCAGGATCGGTGCTGGTCGAACCACTCCGGGTCCCCGGGGTCGAGCGCGGCCGCGGCGTGCTTGACCGCGTCGAGGAGGCGGAAGCGCCGGTCCCCCGCCTCGCCGCGGGACACCGCGACCAGCGACTTGTCGACGAGGCGAGCGAGCACCGCCGACGGATCGTCGTCGTCCACGTCGCAGATGCCGAGCACGGCCTCTTCGGGGAAGCCGCCGGCGAACCGGGAGAGCTGCACCAGCAGGTCCCGCTGGGCGGGGGTGAGGAGGTCGACGCTCCAGCGGACGGCGTTGTCGACGCTGAGCTGGCGCGCCTCCCCCGACCGGCGCACGTCGGCGCCGCCTCCCTCGCGCACGGCCTCGAGCAGCTCCGGACCGCTCAGCACGTCGAGCCGGGCGGCGGTGAGCTCGAGGGCGAGCGGGATGGCGTCCAGGGACTCGCAGATCTCCTCGAAGACGTCCTCGTCGCCGAGTGCCTCGCCGCCTCGGGCATCGGCGGCGCGCTCCCGGAAGACGGTGAGTGCGTCCGCGGTGATCATCGGGGCGACCGTCACGACGGTCTCGCCCGGCAGGCGCAGCGGCTCGCGGCTCGTCACGAGGATCCGCACTCGCGGGCTCCGCAGCAGCAGCCCTGATGCCACGGCGGCCACCGCTCCGACGAGATGCTCGGCGTTGTCGAGGACGACGAGCGTCGTGCGGTCGGTGATCCGCGGGGCCAGTGCGTCGAGCGTGTGAGCCGGTGCGCCGAGGGTGTCCGCGATCACGGGCAGGACCCGATCGGGGTCGGTCAGCGAGGCGAGATCGACGAACCACTGCTCGTCCTCGCCCGTGCTCGTCCGTGCCGCCTCGATGGCGAGCCGCGTCTTGCCCACACCGCCGGGGCCCACGAGGGTCACGAGCCGGGAGGTCGCCTGAGCCGCCCGGATGTCGGCGAGCTCCTGGGTCCGCCCGACGAAGCGGGTCACCGGATGCGGAAGCGCCATGGAGCGAGCGTAGAGAAGCCGGCCCCGTTGCGGGAGGGCGATTCGGACCCGATCCGCTGCTCTCGGAGGACGGGGCTGGAAGGAGACCTAGCTCTCCTCCGCCTGGTCGGCCGACCCGCCGCTCTTCTGCCACGGCCAGCGCCCGGTGATCTCGAGTTCGAGGGACCAGCTGAGGAAGGTCCGGATGACCACGATGATCGCGAGCACCGCGACGCTCTCGAGGGTGGGCGTCACCGCAACCGTGCGGATGATGTCCGCGGCGACGAGCAGCTCGAGGCCGAGCAGGATTGAGCGGCCGAGGAAGCGGCGGAAGCGGCCGTAGACGAGCTTCTCGCGCCGGATCAGGTGGGCGACCGCGAGGATGGCCGCGATGATCGCGCCCGCCACCACGGCGACCACGCCTGCCGCATCGACGGCCCGTCCTGCGGCCTCGATCACATCCTGGAACTCCACGTCGCCTCCTCCGGAAGCCTAGAGGCGCGGCGGCTGCTACTGCGCGACCGGGAGGGGATCGTCCCAGGCGGGAGGATCGAGCACCGTGGCGACCGCGTCCTCCTTGCCGAGGTGGCCGGGGAAGTTGTAGCGCGCGAAGCGTCCCGTCGGATCGTGAGGTGACTCGGGCATGCGAATCGAGGAGCGCCGGAGGAGCTCGGCCAGCAGCACTGCCGTGTCCTTCTTGATCGTCCGGTTCCGGCTGTCGCGCAGCACGAACACTGCCCGGGGACCGCCTTTCGCACCGAACCGGAGGGTGATCGCCCGCTCCTTCTTGCGGACAGGGGCGACGGCTGTCAGGGTCGCGTCCGTCAGAGCGGCGATGGGAACCGTCCGACGGCCCGAGCGGAACTCACCGGTGTCGAAGTTGACCCAGGGCTGGGGGTATCGGAGATTCTGGACGAGCGTCGTTCCGCCGAAGACCGCACCAAGGAGCAGCACACACGTCACGACGGCGACCGGCAGCGGCAGATGCCGACCCAGGAAGAGGGTGAGCTGGGCGGCGTAGGTGCAGATCAGGATCGTCGCGAAGTAGGACAGCGCCACCCACCCCGTGTACCAGCGGTAGCGGCCGACGCGCACCCAGCCGTGAGGCAGGACCGGCGCATCCTCGGGCGGCTCCTCCATGACTGGACCCTACCGAGAGCGGCCAGGATGCAGGGATGATGCCGCTCAGGCGGGACGCAGCCCGTAGCTGAGGATCGCGTTCCCCGCGCTCGTGGTGCGGCCCTGCTGGAGGGTCAGCCGCGTCAGCGGGTCGCCCTGCTCGAACAGCCGGCGGCCGGTGCCGGCGACGACCGGATGGACCATCAGGGTGAGCGAGTCGAGGAGTCCGGCGAACAGCAGCTGGCGGACGATCGAGATGCTGCCCACCACACTGATCTCGCCGCCCTCGGTCTGCTTGAGCTCGGCGACGAAGTCCTCGAGCCCGCCGTCGATCAGGTGGGCGTTCTCCCAGTCGAGCTCCCCGCTGAGGCTCCGCGAGGCGACGTACTTGGGAACCGGGTTGATGAACGTGCCGAAGGGGTCGGAGTCGCCGACCTCCGGCCAGTAGCTCGCCCACTCCTGGTAGCCCACGCGGCCGAGCAGTACCGTGTCGACCCGCGTCATCATCCCGTTCAGCTCCGCCCCGAGCTCCTCGTCGAAGCTGTCGAACTGCCAGAGGTTGGGCGACTCGACCACCCCGTCGACGGAGCAGAAGAGGCCGGCGGTCAGGGTGCGCATGGGGGCTCCGATCCTCGGGGGCGGCGGGTCGCCCGCCATGGCGACGCCGTTCCTGAAGCGTGCCGCAGATCAGCGCCGGGCGCGAGGGCGGTTCAGCAGGAGTCGCTGAAGGTGCGGCGCGGATGCTCCGGGTCGGTGTTGTCGATGTTCGCGATGGCCTTCGCGCGCGGCTGCACGCGGTGCAGGTAGAGCACCTGTGCCTGGTGCCGCACGGAGTCGGCGGGACCCCCACGCGGGCGAACGCCTCCGCGGTGGGGACGAAGAGGCAGACGGTCGACGTCCATGAGCCGGACAGCTCCGGGCGCAGCAGGAGAGGGCCGTCGACCACGAGGACGGCATCGCCCGCCAGCTCGCGGCCGTCGGCGCCCGGCGCCACACGGAAGGGCTGCTCGCGCCGGAAGGGTCGGACCAGCGCCTCCTGGAACGCGGTGTAGTCGTAGGCGTCGGCGTAGTACCGCTGGACGGCGGCGTCACCGTCGGGCTCGGCGACGAGGAAGGCGTCGATGGACGCGCGCACGGCCGCGACACCCGACCGCTCGTACGCGGCGGCGAGGTCATCGGCGAAGGGCCCCGTTCCGGAGCCGTCGACACCGTCGACCGCGATCACGACCCGGCCGTTCGGATAGTTGTGCCGGACCTCGGAGACCAGCTCGTCGAGGATGTCGGTCTTGGCGGGAGCCCAGCGTGCCATGGCGCCAGCCTAGGCCGCCTCCCCATGAGCGGCTTGCCGAAAAGTCCCGGTATACCGGCGTCGAAGCGGGATTTTTCGGCAAGTCGCTTCTCCCCGGCGCCGTGACAGGCGCCGGCTCCATGACGGGCGCGGGCCCCGACGTAGATTGAGCGGGTGACCGGGCCCGTCGACCTCGCGCCCGCGATCGTCGACTGGTTCTCCCGGGCGGCCCGCGACCTGCCGTGGCGCCGGCCCGGCTTCTCGGCGTGGGGCACGCTCGTCAGCGAGTTCATGCTCCAGCAGACGCCCGTCGTGCGGGTCATCCCCCAGCTGCTGGACTGGCTGGAGCGCTGGCCGACCCCGGCCGACCTCGCGGCCGTCCCGCCCGGGGAGGCCGTTCGCGCCTGGGGACGCCTCGGCTATCCCCGACGCGCCCTCGCCCTGCACGCCTGCGCGGTCGCGATCGCCGAGCAGCACGGCAACCGGGTGCCCGAGGACGTCGACGACCTGCTCGCCCTTCCCGGCGTGGGGCCGTACACGGCACGGGCTGTCGCCGCCTTCGCCTACGGGCACCGGCACCCGGTGGTCGACACCAACGTGCGGCGCGTGCTCGCCCGCACGGTCCTCGGGCAGGCCGATCCCGGGCCGCCTGCCACCCGGCGGGACCTGGCGCTCATGGCGGAGCACCTGCCGCTCCCTCGCGCCGATGCGCGGGCCTTCAACGCGGGGATGATGGAGCTCGGCGCGATCGTGTGCACGGCGCGGGCCCCGCGCTGCGACGAGTGTCCGGTCGCCGACCTCTGCGCGTGGCGGGCCGCGGGCTATCCCGACTACACCGGGCCGCAGCGGGTGCGGCAGAAGCGCTACGAGGGCTCGGACCGGGAGGCGCGCGGGCGGATCCTCGCTCGGCTCCGATCCGCGACCATCCCCGTCGACGAGGAGCTCCTGACGGCCGAGGCACCGGATCCGGAGCAGGCCGGGCGCGCACTGGAGGCCCTGCTCGCCGACGGCCTGGCGGAGCGGACGAGCGAAGGAATCATCCTTCCCGCCGGCTGAGAGCGGCTCTCGGCCGTCCCCCGGACTGGGCGTGTCGCGCGATCGGCGCGATGGGGAGGATGGGAACCGAGTCGCCGGCGACACGCCACCCGGTCGCCGGCGCTCCTCCAAGCTCGCGCCGGCTCTTCTGAGCCGCCGCCGCGGATACAGCGTTGGAGCGCTGCCGCTGCCGTCGCGAGGATCGCCACCCGGTCTTCGCGGCGGCGAGCGGTAGTGATCGTGCCGAGGTCAGTCCTCGTCGTCGCCCAGCTCGCGCGGCTTGACGTACGGGTCCTCGTCGCCGGCGTAGGCGGCACCCTGGGCGAGCTGGCGCGATGCCTCGTCCCGCTGGCGCGCCTCCTCGAGCAGCGTCTGGATGTGCGCAGCGTTCTCCGGGATCGCGTCCGCGATGAACTCGAGGCTAGGCGTCAGCCGCGCGGTGATGTTCTTCCCGACCTCGGTGCGCAGCATGCCGGTCGCCGCCTTGAGCGCGGCGGCGCTGTCGGCGCGCTCCTCGTCGGTGCCGTACACCGTGTAGAAGACGGAGGCGTGCTGGAGGTCGCCCGTCATACGGACGTCCGTGATCGTCACGAACCCGAGCCTCGGGTCGCGGAGACCCCGGTCCAGGCGCTTGGCGATGATCTCCTTGATCCGGTCCGCGAGCTTCGCGGCGCGGGTGTTGTCGGCCATGGGTCCTCCCTTGGACAGGGGAAGAGCCCGGAACGGCAATGGTTCCGGGCTCCTCCCTCTTTCAGGATCGTGCTGCACCTAGGTTTCGAGACGCCGGCCCAAGTCCCCAGAGCAAGCGTGCTCTGTGGGCCCAATGGGCCGGCTCCTCAACCCCGCGCTTTCCGACGCTTGCGCATCATCAGGCGCGGATCTTCTCCTTCATCTCGATCGTCTCGATCTCGTCGCCGATCTGGATGTCGTTGAACTTGCCGAGACCGATACCGGACTCGTAGCCCTCACGCACCTCGGTGACGTCGTCCTTGAAACGACGCAGCGACTCGATGGCCAGGTTGTCGCCCACAACGATGCCGTTGCGGATGACGCGGGCCTTCGCGTTGCGGGTGATCGTGCCGGACCGGACGAGCACACCGGCGATGTTGCCGAACTTGGAGGAGCGGAACACCTCGCGGATCTCGGCGACACCGGACTGGACCTCTTCGAACTCGGGCTTGAGCATGCCCTTGAGCGACGACTCGATGTCGTCCAGGGCCGCGTAGATGACCGAGTAGAAGCGGATGTCCACACCCTCGCGGGCGGCACGCTCCCGGGCCTTCGGGTCGGGGCGCACGTTGAACCCCACGATGATGGCGTTGTCGACGGTGGCGAGGTTGACGTCGCTCTCCGTGACCGCACCGACACCGCGGTGGATGATGCGCAGTTGCACGCTGTCGTCCACATCGATCTTGAGCAGCGCCTCCTCGAGTGCCTCGACGGCACCGGAGACGTCACCCTTGATGATGAGGTTGAGCGAGTCGACCTTGCCCTCTTCGAGAGCGCGGGTGAAGTCCTCGAGCGAGATGCGCTTGCGGGCCTTGGCCAGCTGGGCGTTGCGCTCGACGGCTTCGCGCTTCTCGGCGATCTGCCGCGCCGTGCGGTCCTCCTCGGTGACGAGGAAGGTGTCGCCGGCGCGCGGGACGCTGGAGAGGCCCTGCACCTGGACCGGCCGCGACGGCCAGGCCTCGGTGACGGTCTCGCCGTTCTCGTCCATCATCGCCCGAACGCGGCCGTAGGCCGTGCCCGCGACGATCGCGTCGCCGACCCGGAGCGTGCCCGACTGGATGAGCACGGTCGCCACGGCGCCGCGTCCCTTGTCGAGTCGCGCCTCGATGGCGACACCGCGCGCGTCCTTGTTCGGGTTCGCGCGGAGGTCGAGTCCCGCATCCGCGGTCAGCAGGACAGCGTCGAGGAGCTGGTCGATGCCGGTGCCCGCGAGCGCCGAGACGTCGATGAACATCGTGTCGCCGCCGTACTCCTCGGCGACGAGCCCGAACTCGGTGAGCTGCTGCCGGACCTTCGCCGGGTTCGCGCCCTCCTTGTCGACCTTGTTCACCGCGACCACGATCGGCACGTTCGCCGCCTGCGCGTGGTTCAGGGCCTCCACCGTCTGCGGCATGATGCCGTCGTCGGCCGCGACCACGAGGATCGCGAGGTCCGTCACCTGGGCACCGCGGGCACGCATGGCGGTGAACGCCTCGTGGCCCGGGGTGTCGATGAAGGTGATGGCGCGCTCGAAGCCCTCGTGCTCGGTCCACACCTGGTACGCACCGATGTGCTGCGTGATGCCGCCGGCCTCGCCCGCGAGGACGTTGGTCTTGCGGATCGCGTCCAGCAGGCGCGTCTTTCCGTGGTCGACGTGGCCCATGACGGTGACGACCGGCGGACGGATGACGAGGTCCTCGTCCGTCTCGTCCTCGAGCTCCTGCTCGAGGTCGATGTCGAAGCCCTCGAGGAGCTCCTTGTCCTCGTCCTCGGGCGAGACCATCTGGATCTTGTAGCCGAGCTCCTCGCCGAGGACCGCGAAGGTCGCCTCGTCGAGCGACTCGGTCGCGGTCGCCATCTCACCGAGGTGGAACAGCACCGTGACCAGGTTGCCGGGGCTCGCGTCGATCTTGTCCGCGAAGTCCGTGATGGATGCTCCACGGCGCAGGCGCACGACCGTGCTGCCGTCGCCGCGGGGGACGCTCACGCCGCCGAGCGACGGGGCCTCCCGCATCTCGAACTCTTGGCGCTTCGTGCGCTTCGACTTGCGGGCGCGGCTCTTGCCGCCGCCACGACCGAAGGCACCTGCGGTGCCGCCACCGGGACCACGGCCGCGGCCACCGCCGCCGCCCGCGGGACGCGGGGGCCGAAGCCGGTGCTGGGAGCACCGGGACGCTGGAAGCCGCCGCCTGCGCCGGCCGGACGGCCGGGGCCGCCGGGACGCTGGAAGCCGCCGCCCGGACGCGCGCCGGGAGCACCCGGACGTGCGCCCTGACCCGGAGCACCGGGACGGGGAGCGCCGGGGCGAGGAGCAGCGGGCCGCGGGATGTTTCCCGCGGGGCCGGCGCCCATGCCCTGGCGGGCGGCGAACGGGTTGTTGCCCGGACGCGGGGCGCCGGGGCGCTGCATGCCCTGGCTGGAGGAGTAGGGGTTGTTGCCCGGGCGGGGCGCGCCGGGGCGAGCGCCGGGACGCGGGATCGCGCCCGGGGCGCCGGGCGTGCCGGCGGCGGGCGCCTGTGCGGCGGGACGCTCGGGCTCGGCGGGACGCTGGGGCTCAGCGGCTCGCGGGGCCTGGGGCTGACCGGGGCGCGGGGCCGCGCTGCGACCGGCGTCGCTGCGCGGCGTCTCGGTGCGGGGAGCCTCAGTGCGCGGGGCCGGCGCAGGAGCGACGGGCGCCTCCGCGCGGGGGCGGGGGTCGCCGAAGGTGCGGACGGCGCCGCTGCGGGGCGCGCCGGCGCGGGGGCCGGGGACGCCTTGGCGGGCGTTGCGCCCGCCTTCGTGATGCCCTCGGCCTCGAGTCGCGCCTTCAGCTTGCGGACGACCGGGGGTTCGATGCTCGACGAAGGCCCCTTGACGAACTCGCCCATCTCCTTGAGCTTGGCGAGTGCGACCTTCGTGTCGATGCCGAGGTCACTGGCGACCTCATGCACGCGTGGTTTGGCTGGCAATTTTCTCCTGTCTGGGGTCCACCCAGACAGGGAGGACCGTTAGCGGTGAGAGGAACTCATTTCGAGTCGCTCATTAGTTGTCCATAAGCCGTTCAGCCTGTTCTCTCGATTGATCCCCGATCCGCGCGGAGGCGGAAAGGCACGAAGCCGATCTCAGGGGGACCCGGACAAGTGTAACCGCAACCCGGACCTGCGCGGACGGGGAAGGCCGCGAACCGCACTCCGGGATGCTCCTGGATACAACTCGAGCGCGAGGGGCGGTATTCCGGCCGGCGCCCGTCCCGGGAGCGGTTCCGCGGCTCCGCGCGGTCCGTCCTGCTGGTCAGGGCAGCCGCAGCAGGGCACCCTCGGCGCGGCAGGTGGCCGCGGCGATCTCCATCGCGCGGGACAGCGCCCGCCGCCAGAAGTCCTCGTCCCGCGCGTCCTCGGTCAGGAGCGCCGCGGCGACCGCCGACAGCGTGGCGTCGCCGGCGCCCATCGTGTCCACGATGGGCCCGGGGAGGCTCACGATCGATTCGTGCACGTGGATGCGGTCCTGGGTGGTGATCCCGGCACCGTGCCGCCCGGCTGTCGCCAGCACCGCTGAGGCGCCGAGCCCGAGCAGCTGGTTCTCGGCGTCGATGAGGCTCGACCGGTAGAGGATCTCCGCGTCCTCGTCGCCGATCTTCACGAGCGCGGCACGGGCGCTCGCGCGGTTCGCGTTCGTCGCGAAGCGGTCGAGGTCGTGGATGAGCCCCGGCCGGGGGTTCGCGTCCAGCACGAGCCGCCGTTCCGGCTCGGCGATCGACTCCGCCAGGGCATCCGACTGGAACTGGTCGTCGAACGGGAAGCAGCTGACGGCGACGAGGTCCGCCTGGGCGAGAGCCGTCCGCTGGGCGGCGTCGAAGTTGATGCGCCGGTTGAGCGCGGCGGTGTTGAACAGGTAGCGGGGCTCCCCGCCGACCGGTCGGACACGGCGCGCGACGAGCCGTTCGGGGCGCGTGTCGCCAGCAGCCCCACTCCGTGGTCGTCGAGGTAGCTGCGGATGGTAGCGCCGTCCTCGTCGTCGCCGACCATGGCGATGAGTGTCGGCTCGAAGCCGAGGATCCGCAGGCCGACCGCCACATTGAGTGCCGCGCCGCCCACGAAGTCCCGGGAGCCGTGCTCGTCCCGCAGCTCGTCGATCAGGGCGTCGCCGACCACTGCGATACGTGCCGCCATGTCCGCCTCCCCGGGGAACGCCGCGGTTCCGCCGGTCCGAGGCTACCGCTGGGAGGAGCGGGGAATCCTTCCCTTCCACGCCGGAGGCTCGCGGGGTCGGAGTCCCGCGGCGTCCAGCGAGGCGGACCGTGGCGCTAGGTCACGTAGCGCCGGGCGTGTCGCATCCGTGCGGACGTGTCGCAACGGTGCGCCGTTGCGACACGTCCGTTCGGTTGCAGCTCGCGCTATTTGGTGCTGAACGCGGCGTCGAACGCGGCCGCCGACGGCTCGTACGTCGACAGCCTGCGGACGAACTCGAGGGCCTCGGGGGCGCCGACGAGGCGGTCCATGCCCGCGTCCTCCCACTCCACCGAGAGGGGGCCCTGGTAGTCGATCGCGTTGAGCATCCGGAACGCGTCCTCCCACGGCACGTCACCGTGGCCGGTGGAGATGAAGTCCCAGCCGCGGCGCGGGTCCGCCCAGGCCAGGTGCGAGGACAGCCGGCCGTTGCGCCCGTTGCCCAGGCGCTTCTTCGTGTCCTTGCAGTGCACGTGGTAGATCCGGTCCTTGAAGTCCCAGAGGAACCCGACCGGGTCGAGGTCCTGCCACACCATGTGGCTCGGATCCCAGTTCAGCCCGAACGCCTCCCGATGACCGATCGCCTCCAGCGTCTGCACCGTCGTCCAGTAGTCGTAGGCGATCTCCGACGGGTGCACCTCGTGCGCGAACCGGACCCCGACCTCGTCGAACACATCCAGGATCGGGTTCCACCGGTCGGCGAAGTCCTGGTAGCCGGCGTCGACCATCGCCTGGGATGCGGGCGGGAACATGGCCACGTACTTCCAGATCGAGGATCCGGTGAACCCGGTCACCGTCTTCACCCCCAGCTTCGCGGCCAGGCGTGCGGTGTTCTGCATCTCCTCCGCGGCCCGCTGGCGGACACCCTCGGGATCACCGTCGCCCCACACCCGGTCGGACAGGATGTCCCGGTGCCGCTGATCGATCGGGTCATCGCACACCGCCTGACCCTTGAGGTGATTCGAGATCGTCCACACCTTCAGGCCGTTGCGCTCCAGCACGTCGAGCTTGCCCTGCACGTAGGCCTCGTCATCCCACCGCCACGGGTCCAGGTGATCGCCCCAGCAGGCGATCTCCAGCCCGTCGTACCCCCACTCGCCGGCGAGCCGGGCCACCTCCTCGAACGGCAGGTCGGCCCACTGGCCGGTGAACAGGGTGATCGGTCGCGCCATGGGGTCTCCTTCGTTCCTGGGCTGAGGTGTGTATCGCCGGCCGCCGTCAGGCGACCGGTGTCCAGACGCTGCCGGCTTCGGCGCTGCCCTCGACGGCCTGCAGCACGCGCTGCACCTGGAGCCCATCGGCGAAGGACGGCGTCGGCTGGGTGCCTGAAGCGATGGCGTTCACGAGGTCGACGACCTGGTGCGAGAAGCCGTGCTCGTAGCCGAGCATGTGGCCGGCCGGCCACCAGTTGCCCGCGTAGGGGTGCTCGGGCTCGGTCACGAGGATCCGGGTGAAGCCCTGCCGGTCCCCGCGGGCGTTGCGGTCGTAGTGATGGAGGACGTTCAGGTCCTCGAGGTCCCAGCTCAGTGCTCCGTCCGACCCGGCGACCTCGATGCGGAAGGCGTTCTTCCGCCCTGTGCTGAAGCGCGTGGCCTCGAAGGAGCCGACGGCGCCGCCGTCGAACCTGCCGCTGAACAGTGCGAGGTCGTCGACGGTGACCTCGCCGCGCTCCGACCCCGCGGAGCCCGACAGCCCCGAGCCCTGCGCAAGCACGGGACGCTCCTTCACGAAGGTCTCGAGCGTTCCCGAGACAGCGGTGAGACGCTGACCGGTGATGAACTGGGCGAGGTCGATGGCGTGCGCACCGATGTCGCCGAGGGCGCCGGAGCCGGCGAGCTCCTTCTTCATCCGCCAGGTGAGCGGAGCGTCGGCGTCCACCAGCCAGTCCTGGAGATAGGTCGCGCGGACCTGCCGAACGTCGCCGATCGCTCCCTCAGCAACGAGGTCGCGCGCGAGAGTGGCGGCCGGCACGCGACGATAGGTGAAGCCGACCATCGCGTACACGCCGTTCGCGGCGGCAGTCTCGGCCGCGGCCGCCATCCGCTCGGCCTCCTCGACGGTGTTGGCGAGCGGCTTCTCGCAGAGGACATGCTTGCCCGCCTCGAGTGCTGCGATGGCGATCTCCGCATGCGTGTCGCCGGGCGTGACGATGTCGATGACATCGATGTCGTCTCTGGCGAGGAGCGAGCGCCAGTCGGTGGTCGACTCCGACCATCCCCAGGTGCGCGCGGCGGACGCGGTGCGGGCATCATCCCGGCCGGCGAGCGCCGCCATCTCGACCTCGAGCGGCAGCTCGAAGAACGCGGGCGCCGTGCGCCAGCCCTGCGAATGGGCGGCGCCCATGAAGCCGATGCCGATCATGCCCACGCGGAGGCTAACCATGGTGTGTCTTCCTTTCATCGTCACGGGGAGGGGGTCGGGAACCGCGCGGAGATGCGGTCGGCGGTCCGCCACGCCGGTCGTGCGGTGCGGCGGAACCGGTCAGCGGGTGATCTCGTCGAGCACCTGCCTGATCGCCCTGGTGGAGGCCGAGGTGTCCTGGGTGGGAACGTACTCCAGGCCGACGACCCCGTCGTAGCCGGAGTCCCGCAGCAGCCTCAGCTGGCGCGACCAGTCGACCGTGCCGGACCCCGGTTCGCCTCGGCCGGGGACGTCGGCGAGCTGGACATAGCCGACGAGACCGGAGAGCTCGGCGAGCGTCCGCTCGACGTCCTCGCCCTGGGTGATCGAGTGATAGAGGTCGTAGAGGATCGTGAGGCGTGGCGAGCCGACGGCCCGCGCCACCTGGATGGCGTACTCGGTGTGATCGAGGAAGGCGCCCGGGTGGTCGACCCGGCTGTTGACCGGCTCAAGCACGATGGCGACTCCGAGCTCGGCGGTCCGATCGAGCCCTTCGGTCAGGATCTCCGCGAACCGCGCCTGCTGCGCCGGCCGCTTCATCGCGCCGAAGCCGGCTCCCGTGCCGACCACGACCCGGGGACAGCCCAGGGTGCGGGCGTCCTCCATGGTCTGGGTCAGCCCTGCATAGAAGGCCTCGAGGTCGGCGTTGGGCCAGGCGAAGTTCGTGCGCGGCAGGACCAGCGTCGAGCTGAGCGCCACGCCGCTGTCCTGGAGCGCTGCGGCGAGCGCGGGCACATCGCGGCCTGCGGTCCCCCACATCTCGACGGTGTCGAATCCGTCGGCGGCGGCGGCCCGGACGCGATCGGTCAGGTCGTTGCCGACCTCGGTGTAGAGCAGGTCGATGTTGGGAGCGAGGGTGAGCAAGAGAGACTCCGTTCGATGGTTGGTGGGGTGCGCTCGCGGGCAGGGAGGGGCGACTCAGGGGGCGACGGGGCCGGAGCTCTCCGCGGGGCGCAGCTGGGCGAGAGCCGTCTCCATGATCTCGAGGACCTCGATCGTGGCGGCTACCGGGTGGAACGGGTGCTCGCGCCGGCCCTCGAGCACCGCACCGCTCACGGCGCGGAACATGGGCACATAGCCGAAGCCTTCGATGGGCTCAGAGAAGTCCTCGGTCGAGGAGGCTCCAGGGGGCGGCCGAGCGTCACGGTGCCCCCGGTGGGCGAGAAGAAGGGGCCGGAGAACACGAGGGTTCCCTTCGTCCCTCCGATGGAGGCGGTCGGCGGGACGGCGAACACGATGGACGAGACGGCGACCGCCACGCCGCCGCCCTCGTAGTCGAGGGTCACCGCCTCCCATCGGTCGACACCGTCCCCCTGCACCTCTCCGGCCGCAGAGATGCTTCGCGGGGAGCCGAGGAAGGCGTGCACGATCGACAGGGTGTACACCCCGAGGTCCCAGAGCGCGCCGCCCCCGAGCGCCGGGTCCCAGAACCGCTTCGGACCGCTCGCCGGCACCGGGAAGCCCATGCCGGTCTGCGCGAGCCGGAGCTCGCCGATCTGCCCGTCTGCAGCGATGGCGAGAGCGCGACGGAAGTTGGGGTTGAACCTCGTCCAGAGCGCTTCCATCAGGAAGACGTCGTGTTCCGCAGCGAGGTCGCGCAGCTCTACCGCGTCGGCGACGGACATCGTCATGGGCTTCTCGACCAGGACATGCTTGCGCGCGAGGATGGCCCGTCGCGCGTAGTCGGCGTGCATCGGGTGCGGCGTGCAGATGTACACGAGGTCGACGTCCGGGTCCCGGAGCAGCTCGTCGTAGTCCCCATAGCCCCGAGGAACCCCGGTCTCGGCGCAGAACCGGTCTGCCGTCTCCTGAGTGCGCGACCCGGCCGCGACGACCTCGACGTTCTCGGTGAGGCGGAGGTCCTGGAGCACCCGACGGGCGATCCCTCCGGTGCCGACGATGGCCCAGCGGGTCGTGCCCGTCACCGGGAGACCTTCGCGATGACCCGGCGCATGAGATCGTGCTGACGCCGGATGAGCGCCGCGGTGTCCAGCTCGTCGTTCGGAGTCCAGGAGTGCGCCTCCCACTCGCTCGAGATGGATCCGGCGAAGCCCGCTTCGAGGATCGGTCCGAGGTTGCGGAAGTAGTCGATGGAGGGCTCCTCCCCGTTCTCGTCGATGTCGTAGAACTTCGCGTGCACATGGAAGATGCGCGGCATGAGCTCCGCCCAGTCCTCGGGCCGCTCGTGGCCGTTCATGGTGAATGCGCTCGCCACCACGGAAGCGGTGGCGGCCGGCACGCCCCTGCTCTCCGCCAGGGCGATGAACTGGCCCAGGCGCTCTCCCTGGCCGCCATCGGCGGCCCAGATCCGCTGGAGCTCCGGCAGCAGGTCCGCGGGGAGTCCGGACTCGAGGTAGGTCTGGGCGAGCCCGGCGGAGATGCGATGCATCGTCGAGCTGAAGTCGGGGATGAAGCCCAACAGGTCCGAGTCGATGCGGTCGTACACCCGGCTGACCGCCTCCACCTTCGGCGTCAGCGGACCCTCCGGCGCGTGGATCTCCATCCCGAGCCGTACCCCCGCCTTCTCGGCGTACGGGACCAGTCGCTCGAGGGTGGCCGGGTCGGCGCCGATCTGGATCCGGACGACCGGGAAGCCGAGCAGCCGCGCGGCTTCGATCTGTGGAGCCGTGTAGTCGACGCGCTCCTCCGTCGTCAGGTCGCGGTCGCGCCGGATCGCGATGTCGATGTTGGCGGCGAGCGACGTCGGAACGAGCCCCAGGCGATCGACGGTCTCGTGGAACTCGTCGATGAAGGCCGTCTCGAGCCTGGGGAAGTTCCGGATGCTCTGGAAGCCGACCAGCTCGACGCCGGGACCGATCCCGGCGGCCGCCACGTGCTCGAGGAGTTCGGTGAGCGTGTAGCGCGCGCTCACCCACTCGTTGGTGAACGAGTACAGCGTGGTTCCCAGCAGGGGTGTCGAGGTCATGCGCGGCCCTCCTGAACGGTGAGGGTGCGGTGCGCGTCCGTGCGCCGGGTCAGCGGCCCCACCCCGTCGATGATGATGTAGGGGAAGCGCAGCTCGATCGCGACCGCGACCGCGATCTCGTCGCCCGGCGAGCCGGCCGCTCCGTCGATCTCGACCGCGCCCTCGTCCTGGATGAACCAGATCTCGTCCCAGCACGGCGCGAGCTCGGCGATCCGCCGCGCCCGGCCGTTCACCCGGAGGCGGATCCGGTCGTCGGGCACCGGCGTCCCGTCGAGCTCGACGGCGACATCGAGCACGCTCGAGAGCGGCAGGCTGCGGTACCAGGGCTGGCGGATGCGGACCTCCAGGCCCTTCTCCCCTGCCACGGCCGCGTCGGGGCCGAGGAGCAGCTCGGGGCGGGTCATGCGCTCACCGTGAGCGTCTGCGTGGTGACCGGGGTGTGCGGCACCGGCAGATAGGAGATCCTCAGCTGCTCCGCCAGGCGGATGTCATGGGGTCCGGCCGGGAGCCCTCCCGGCTTCGCCACGGTGACGGTGGCGGGTTCGCCGAACTCCCACGCGACCTTGTACTCCGAGCGCATCTCGTCGAGCGAGTAGGTGCGGCCGCCGACCGTCAGGGAGACGTCCTGCCTCGGCACCGGCGTGCCGTCCACCTCGACGTCGAGCTCCTCGACCATGGAGAGGATGAGCCGGCGGTAGTAGCCGCAGCGCGCGTCGAAGGCGAAGCCGACGACGTCGGACCCCTGCCGGACGTTGCGCAGGCTGTTCTCCACAATGATGTATCGATCGAACACGGGTCGGTCTCCTTCAGTCCTCGTCCGCGAGCAGCCGGGTCAGCATCTCCTGATGCCGGCGCACCTGCTCGACGCTGTCCACCTCGAAAGCGTCCTGGATATGGCGGTTGCCCTCGTACTCGCTCGAGAGGTAGCCGTCGTATCCGCCCTCCTTCAGGACGGAGATGATCTCCTGGTACGGGATGCTGTATTCCTCGCCGCTGTCGTCGATCTCGTAGAACTTGGCGTGGACGTGGTGGATGTACGGCATGTAGTCGAGAAGCTGTCGCGGCTCCTCCCAGATGAACCGCGTCGCCTGCAGCGCGATGTCCTGCTCGAGCGGGCCGAGGTTCAGCCGCTCGGCCTCGTCCTGCAGCGTCGAGGTGTCCTCGCCGCTGTCGTAGACGTCGACCACGCGCTTCACGAAGTCGGAGTCCGCGCCGTCCCGCAGGGACCGCTCCCAGAGCACCTTGGGCAGGCGCTTCACGAAGATCCCGAGATCCGGACAGATGCCGACGACGTCCGGCCCGACGCGCTCCGCCACCTCGAAGTGGCTCGCGAACCAGTCGCTCGAGAAGCGGCGGGGCGCGTGGACCTCGGTCGCGAGCCGCACCCCCTTGTCGCGCGCGTAGGGCGCTGCGAGCTCGACGACCTCCGCGGGCGTCGCGGCGAGGATCCGGATCACCGTGGCGCCGAGACGAGCGGTGTGGTCGATGTCCTTCTTGAGATCCTCGACGAGCTCGCCGGTCGGGCGCGCGCGGTCCGGATACAGCTTCAGCTCGGCGAACATGTCGTGGGCGGTGGGCTGGAAGCCGTACTGCTCGCGCCAGGCGTCCCAGCGGCGGTAGAAATCGTCGGACAGGTCGGGGAAGCCCGGCATCATCTGCTCCGCGATGGTCTCGATCCCGAGGGCACCGAAGCCGACCGACACCGCGATGCAGTCCTCGAGGGTCAGCTTCCGGAGGAAGTACTCCTCCTGGAACGAGTAGAGGCTGACGCCCCGCTTGATGGAGTGTGTCATTTCCCGCTGTTGTCCTTTCCGTCGCGCCGGGTGCCGACGATGGTGTTGGTGAGCCGTCCGACGCCTTCGATCTCGGCGACCACGACGGCGCCGTCCGTCAGGTACGCGCCGTCATGGCCACGAGCCGTTCCGGCCGGCGTCCCGGTCAGGATCAGATCCCCGGGGTTGAGCGTCGTGAAGCGGGTGATGGCGGCGATCTGCGCGGCGACGCTGACGAGCATCTGGGCGCTCGACGACTGCTGGCGGACCTGGCCGTCGACGGTGAGGCTCATCGCCAGGTTCTGCGGGTCAGGAATGAACCGCGCGGGGACGAGCGCCGGGCCGACCGGCGTCAGGCCGTCGGCGTTCTTGGCGACCCCCCAGTCGATGCCGAAGATGGGGTGCGTGAGGTGCGGCCCGCGGACCGAGACGTCGTTGCCCACGGCGTACCCGGCGAGGACGCCGAGCGCGTCCTCTTCGGCGACCTCGAAGCAGCGCTCCCCGATCACCGCGACGAGCTCGACCTCCCAGTCGAGCAACTCCGCCCCGGTGGGCCGGCGGATCGCATCGCCGTCGCCGGAGAGCACCGTCGGCGGGGAGATGAAGTGGTACGGACGGACGAGCGGGGTCTCCCCATCTCGGCCACGTGATCGGCGAAGTTCGCGCCTGCGCAGAACACGGCCGGGCGATCGATCGTCGGCGGAAGGGCTCGCCACCCGTCGACCGACGTCTCGGCACCGCCGGCGGCGAGAGCTGCCTCGACCTCGTCCACGAGCTCTCGGTCCACCAGCACATCTCGGATCCCGACCGGCCGGCCGAGCAGCTCGGCGACGTCGTGGTGGCGACCGTCCCGTTCGACGACGATCCGCTCGCCGTCGCCTGAGCTCATCCGCAGGAACCCGAACCCGCTCATCGTGCCTCCCTGAGGGCCTTCGTCGCCCGCTCGTCGATGCTGTAGCCGCCTGCGTCCTCGATCACCGCGACCTTGTACAGGTCGCGGGCGGCGGTCACGGTCACGTAGCCGGCCGCCACATCGGAGATGACCTCGTTCACGGGACGCCTCAGGGGGTCGCCGAAGCCGCCACCCCCGCCTGTCTCGACGATGAACGACTCCCCGGGGGCGAGGGGAAGGGAGTCCGCCTTGCCGCTCGCCAGCGTGGCGATCCGCCCATCGGCCGTCCTGCGCCGGACGGCGTTGGGCAGGGCCGGGGTCCCCCTTCGAGTCCCCAGGGGGCCATCACGGTCCGCTCCACCGAGCTGTTGAAGCGCATGTCCGTCTCGACCTGCCATTCGAAGGTCGTCCCGAGACCCCCGCGGCGCTCGCCGGCACCGCCCGAGTCGGGGCGGAGGGCGTAGCGGACGGCGAGCAGTCCCGAGCGCTTGACCTCGTTCGCCTCGATCGGCGTGTTGTGCGTGTCGCCGTCGTTGATGCAGATCGTCGCGCTCTCCCCGTCGGCATCTCTCCTCGCACCCCAGCCGCCGCCCTGAGCCGCGTGCACGAACACGAAGAGCTGGCCGGTCAGCGGGTCCTGCCCGAAGGCCGTGGCGACGCCGATGTCGGCATGGTGACCCGCGATGGCGAGGTCCGGCACGGCGGGAGCGAGCGCCCGGAAGATGCAGTCGACGAGCGTCATCGGGTAGGTCATCCACCAGCGCATGGCGGCGGGCCGCTCCGCGCTGACCACCGTCCCCGGCGGCAGGATCACCTCGGCGGGCCGGAAGCTGCCGGCGTTGACGGGGCCCTCGGTCGGTGACGTCAGCGCCTTGAAGGCGACGTGGACGGCCGAGATGCCCGCGGCCGCGCCCGAGTTGTAATAGCCGGCCACCTGCGGACTCATCCGCGACAGGTCGACGATGAACCGGTCGCCGTCGATGCGCACCGTGACATCGATGGGCACCCGCTGCCCGACCCTCACTCCGTCGTCGTCCATCTCGGCGGTCGCGCGGTACTCGCCGTCGGGGATGGCGCGGACCGCGGCGCGCGCCCTCCGCTCGCTCGCATCGAACATCGCGCGGAAGGCGGCTTCGAGGACGTCCGTCCCATACCGGGCCGCGAGCTCCGTCACACGGGTCTCCCCTGTGCGGACCGCGGCGAGCTGAGCCCGGAGGTCGCCGAGGGCCAGATTCGAGAAGCGGACGTTCAGCTCGATGATCGCGAGCAGCTCCCGGTCCTCCACCCCGGCCTTCACGATCTTCACCATGGGCAGCTGGAAGCCCTCGGAGTAGATGTCGTGGGTCGTGCCGCCGAGCACGCCGCCGACGTCCGCCCAGTGCGCCATCGATGCGGAGTAGGCGACGACGTGGCCTCCCGCGAAGACGGGAAGCACGACGATGATGTGGTTCAGGTGGCTCCCGCTCAGGAAGCCGTCATTCGTCAGCAGCACGTCTCCGGGGTGCATGCCGTCGACCCCGAAGTGCTCGATCATGGCCTTCACCGCATGCGACAGGCCGCCGACGAACATCGGCAGCCCCAGCCCGATCGAGACGGTCTCGCCGTCCGCGTCGAACAGTCCGACCGTGAAGTCCTGCGCCTCGTAGATGATCTGGTTGTAGGCCGTCCGCATGAGGTTCGTCTTCATCTCATTGGTGATGCCCACGAGGTTGCCGCGGATGATCTCAGCCGTGATCGGATCGAGTCGGTCGTTCATCGGGATGCTCCGATCTCGAGCAGCAGTGCGCCGGAGCCGTCGACGACGGCGCTGTCTCCCGGGCGCAGGAGGGTCGTGGTGGTCTCCTCCTCGATCGCCGCGGGACCTTCGATCCGGTCACCCGCGCGGAGCGCCGCTCGCTCGTAGACGGCGCAGGGACGAGGCCCCTCGCCGATCTCGAAGAGCACGAGACGCTCGGGACGCTGCGCCGCAGCATCGGGCGTGCCGGAGCCCGGCGCGAGGAGCTCCGGAGCCCGGCGCGGGATGGCGCGGACGGCGGAGACCCGCAGGCTCACGATCTCGATCGGCTGCCCCGGCGCGGCATGTCCGAATCGGGCCCGATGGCCCTCGTCGAACGCGAGCCCGAGCGCGGAGGGCTCGATGCGGCCGTCCTCGACCGGCAGCGTCAGCACGTGCTCCTGTCCGACGTATCGCATGTCGAGGGCGATGAGGTGACTCGTCGGCCCCTCGGGCATGCCTCCCTCGCGCAGCGCCGCGGTGCACTCCGCCTTGAGCACCTCGATGCGCTCGCCGAAGCTGTCGTCCAGCTCCGAGAGACGCTGGATCTGCGTCTGCACGATGTCGTGGCGCAGATCGGCGAGCAGCATGCCGACCGCCGAGAAGACCGAGGGGAGCACGGGGATCACGACCCGGGTGATGCCCAGCTCGCGGGCGATGAGTGAGGCGTGCACGGGGCCGTTGCCGCCGTACGCGAACATCGCGAAGTCGCGCGGGTCGAGCCCACGCTCCGTGGTCACGGCGCGCACCGCGGTGGCCATCGAGGCGGCCGCGATCTGCAGGATGCCGTTCGCCGCTGCGGGAGTGCTCATGCCGAGCTGCTCGGCGACAGACGCGACGGCGTCGCGGGCGGCATCGGCGTGCAGGCTGAGACCCCCGAGAGTCTCTGATTCGAGTCGATGATGCCGAGCACGACGCTCGCATCGGTGACGGTGGCGTCCACGCCGCCGCGGCCGTAGCAGGCCGGCCCTGGCTCGGATCCCGCGCTCCGGGGGCCGACGTGGATGCCGCCGCCGATGTCGACGCTCGCGATGCTCCCGCCGCCTGTCCCGACCTCGACGATGTCGAGGCAGGGGACGCGGATGGGGAGTCCCTCGGCGTATCCCCCCACGAAGTACTCGGACGCGATGGGGAACGCCAGGTCTCGGACGATCGAGGCCTTCGCGGTCGTGCCTCCCATGTCGAAGGCGATGGCGTGTTCGTAGCCCAGATGACGGCAGGCCTCGATCGTCGCCACGACGCCACCGGCCGGCCCCGACTCGAGCATCTGCACGCTCTGCCGCCGGATGCGCTCGATGCCCGCGAGGCCGCCGTTGGACTGCATGATCGCGATCGCTCCGCCACCGCTCCTGAAGGCGTCGTCGAGGGAGGCGAGATAGTCCGCCACGACGGGGCCGACGAAGGCATTGGCGGCGACGGTCGACGTGCGCTCGTACTCGCGGTACTCCCGGCTCAGCTCATGCGACAGCGAGACGAAGACGCCGGGCAGCTCCTCGGCGAGGATCTCGCCGATCCGCAGCTCGTGGGACGGGTTGCGGTAGGCGTGGAGCAGCGCCACGGCGACCGACTGGACCCCGTCCGCGCGCAGCCGGCCGGCGATCGTCCGGATCGCCGCTTCGTCGAGCGGACGCTGAGCCGACCCGTCCGCGCGCATCCGCTCGGGCGCCTCGAAGACGCGGCGGCGCGGGATCAGCGGCCGAGGACGGCGGAAGGCCAGGTTGAACGCGTCCGGACGATTGACCCGCCCGATCTCGTAGACGTCGCGGAAGCCCTCCGTCGTGATGAGCGCGGTCTCGGCGCCCCGACGCTCGATCAGCGAGTTGATGACGACGGTGCTGCCGTGCAGGAGGAAGGCGACGTCCTCCACCTCAGTCCCCGAGTAGCGGAGGCCGCTGAGGATGCCGTCGAGCAGGTGAGTCGGGGTGCTCAGCGACTTCCCCACCGAGATGTCGCCGCGCTCGTCCATCGCGACCACATCGGTGAAGGTGCCGCCGATGTCGATGGCGACGCGGCTCATCGCGCGGCTCCCGCACGACCCGCGATGCGCGCCTGCAGGGCCCGGGTCGCGCTCAAGAACGCCGGCCGGGTGGTGGACCAGCGCTGGCGCTGCGTCTCCAGCGCGAGCACGCCCTCGTGATCGGGACTCTCCTCGGCCGCGCGCAGCGTCGACGTCAGGTTCTCGACGAAGTCGCGCTCGAGGTCTTCCACCCGGCGAGCAAGGGTCATGGCTTCCTCCAGCAGGGTCTCCGGCGAGTGGACGGCGGCGACGAGTCCCGCCCCGAGCGCGACCTCGGCATCGAGGACCTCCCCGAAGAGGCTCATCATGGTTGCGCGCTGGCGGCCGATGGCCCGAGTGAGGAGCCAGGTGTGTCCGCCGCCCGGATGGAGGCGGAGGACCGGGAAGCGGCTCTCGAAAAGGGCTTGGGTGGACGCGACCCGCACGTCGCAGGCCAGTGCGAGGTTGAGCCCGGCCCCGACGGCCGGCCCGTTGACGGCGGCGATGGTCGGGAGCGGCGATCTCCGCACCCGCAGGAAGCCCTCATACACAGCGACGACATCGTCGAAGCGGCCCTCGGCAGAATCGATCAGGGTGGAGAGCACGGCTCCCGAGCAGAAGGCCGGCCCTGCACCGGTCAGGACGACGCAGCGGACCGATTCGTCGGCCTCTGCGGCATCGAAGGCGGCCGAGATCGCGGCCACCATCGCCTCGTCCAGCGCGTTCCGCGCCGGCCCCGACAGGGTGATCAGCGCAGTGCCGTCACGGACGTCGAGCAACGCAGGCGAGCCTTCGTCGTTCACGGGCATCATCGCTCCATCGGTCGGGTCGGTTACGAACTACCATAGTAGGTAGGAGGTACCACCGCATGCCCGAAGCTCTGATCGCATCACTCACCCGAACCCCCATCGGCCGAGCCGGCAAGGGGTCGCTCCGCGAGGTGCGCCCCGACGATCTGGCGGCCACGGCCATTCGGTCCGCAGTGCGCCAGTCAGGGATCGACCCGGAGACCCTGCAGGACTCGCTCCTCGGCACCGCCTACCCGGAGGGCAAGGCCGGCGGCAACCTCGCTCGGCGAGTGGTGCCGCTCGCCGGGCTCCCCATCTCGATCCCCGGAGCCACGGTCAACCGGTTCTGCGCGTCGAGCCTGCAGGCGATGCGCATGTCCGCTCATGCCATCTGGGCCGGCGAGGCCGACGCGATCCTCGCGTCGGGCGTCGAATCGACGAGCTCGACGGGTCGCGGCACGCGGGACGAGGACAAGCATCCGCTCCTGCTCCCCGGAGGGCTCGCAGACATGTACATCGCGATGGGCGAGACGGCCGAGAACGTCGCCGACCTCTACGGGATCACCCGGGAGGAGATGGACGAGTTCGCGCTGCGCTCACATCGCCTGGCGATCGCCGCACGCGACGACGGCTCGACGGCCCGCGAGGTCACGCCGGTCAGACTGCCCAACGGCTCCCTCGTCGAGATCGATGACGGCCCTCGACGATCCACCGATCTCGAGACGCTCGCCGCACTCAAGCCCTCGTTCCGGGAGAACGGGAGGGTGACGGCCGGCAACTCCTGCCCCTGAACGACGGCGCAGCCGCGGCGGTGGTGGTGAGCGATCGTCTGGCCGCCGAGCAGCAGCTTCCGGTCCGCGCTCGCATCGTCGCCACCGCGGTCTCGGGCATCGCCCCCGAGCTGATGGGCATCGGGCCGATCGAGGCGGTCGGCCGGGCGCTCGATCGGGCCGGGATGGCGATCGAGGACGTCGACGCCATCGAGTTCAACGAGGCGTTCGCCGCTCAGGTCCTCGCGACCGCGCGCGACACAGGAATGGACATCGATCGGCAGGTCAATCTGCGCGGCGGATCGATCGCCCTCGGGCACCCGTTCGGCATGAGCGGGATCCGCCTGCTGACGACCCTGTTGACGACCTTGGAGGAGATCGACGGGACTATCGGCCTCGTCACACTGTGCGTGGGCGGCGGTCAGGGGATGGCCATGATCGTCGAGCGCCGATGACGACCCTCTAAGGGGTAACTACACGGGTAATGACCATCTGCCTATACTGGCACCGAGGAGGTCGAAATGACTGATGAGACGGTAATGACGGGGTCCCGCCAGCAGCTCTTCGACGCGCTGATCCAACTGGGCTTCAGCCAGTACGAGGCGAAGTGCTACGTGGGACTGATCGGCACGGAGGGATTGACCGGATACGGCGTCGCCAAGGTGACCGGCGTGCCTCAGCCCAAGGTGTACGAGACTCTGCGGCGCCTCGAGCGGCGAGGCGTCGCTCAGCGGATCGCCGACGACCCCGCCGTCTTCGCCGCGAACTCCCCGATCAGGTCCTCGAAGATCTCGCCCGCGAGTTCCGTCGCAGTCACGAGGCGGCGGCCGAGGCCGCGAAGGCCATCCATCACGACGACCACACCTCCCCTCCGTCAAGGTTCGCGGGTTCCGCACACGCGACCGCGTGGTCGCCGCGGCTCGTGAGCTCATCGATCTGGCCGAGCGTCGCGTCTACCTCTCGACCTCCCCCACGAGCTCGACGAGCTGATGCCCGCGCTCCGCGAGGCGGTCCGCCGCGGGGTCGACGTGATCCTCCTCGACTTCGGCGCAGCGGGGCGCGAGGAGCAGGGTATGCGCATCTTCCGCCACGCGAGCACCGACCGCGCGATCTACCGGCATCACCAGGCGCGCCATCTCGCCCTCGTCGCCGACTCCCTCGAAGGCGTCACCGCGGTCGCGGTCGACGGCGAGGAATGGGAGGGGTCCGAACCGCGAACACCGCCATCATCGCCGCGGTGAAGGGCATGATTCGCCACGACATCGACCTTCAGCAGGTCTACGCCGACTTCGGTCCGATGCTCGTCGAGGCGTACGGCCCCGGCCTCCAGGCTCTGGAGACCTACCGAGCGCCCGCCACGGAAGCCTCCGAGCAGCCGGCCGCCAAGCGCCCGCTCCGTCGCGCCGGGCGCAAGACCGCCTGAACCTCGCCAGGCTGCCGACCTTCCACTTTCGATTGCGCAACTACCTACTCCGGTAGGTAGTGTTGCAGACGAGAACGAGGGAGCACGATGACGTGGAAGCGCTGGTCCTACATGGACCACTGGATCACCCGGACACCGCAAGGGCCGCGACAGCCGTCCTTCAACCGGAAGCACACCGAGCGGTATCTGCGCCAGCTGGAGGCGCTCGAGTTCACGGGCTTCGACACCTTCAGCTTCGCCCTCCCCGTGTACGCCGGGCTCTACGGGTCGGTCGGCGCATTCGAGCGAGTGCTCCAGGACCACGGCTTCGCCGGTCTCACGGGGGTCTTCTCGGCTTACCCGTATGCGACGGACTTCGCGGCACCGCATCGGCGTGAGACCCACGACCGCATCGTGGCCGATTTCGAGCGCACAGCAGCGGCGGTGGAGGGCTCCGCGGTCGAGAACGTCATCGTCATGCCGACCAACACGTACTTCCACGTCGAGCCCGTCACGGACGAGACCATCAAGGTCACGGCCGAGCTCTGGAATCGCGTCGGCGCGCTTCTCGCACAGCGCGGGCTCGCGCTCGGCTGCCACTTCGAGTTCTGGGGCGCCATCCGCACCGAGGAGGAGCTGGCGCTCTTCTTCGAGCACACCGATCCCGACCTGGTGGGCTTCTTCTGCGACACCGCTCAGCACACGATCGCCGGCGTCGACCCTCTCGCTCTCTTCCGCCGCTACCGCGAGCGCTGCCGGGGCTTCCACTTCAAGGACACCCACAACGTCGACGATTTCGAGGCGTACCGCACCCCACCCGACGCCGAGCTCATGGCCACCGGCGTCCCGCGCTGGTTCTACGAGATGGGCACGCCGGGCGGGCTCGTGGACTTCCCCGCGCTGATGCGGGAGATCCTCGACAGCGGATTCGACGGATGGCTGACGGTCGAGCACGACAAGGCCGACCTCGGCGGCGGTGACTTCGCGGAGTCCACAGCGGTGGCGAAGTGGTACATCGACAACGTGCTCGCCTCCGCCAGGGCAGGAGCGGCGCGATGACCGCGGGCTGGTCGTACGCCCTCAATCAGTGGCGCCAGTCCCCCACGTCGTTCGTGCGCCTCGAGGAACATGAACGCGCGTTCAAGACGGTCTCCGCGGCGGGGTTCCGCGCCGTCGAGCTGTGGGCCGGAACGGGACGCTGGAGCAACCTGGGCCGGCCGGAGCACCTGCGCCTCAACTACGGCTCTGCCGCAGGCTTCCTCGACCGGCTCGCGGAATGCGGGATCGACGCCGTCTCCAGCCTCACCTGGGATCCGTCGGCTCCGGCGGCCGAGGAGGGCTTCGAGCTGCGCTCGACGTCGCGCCCCGCCGACCACGGCGCGATCCTCCGCGCCGCCGAGACCTACCTCGAGCTACTCTCCGAGCTCGGCTGCGAGCGCATTGTCGTGCGGGCGACGGAACCGGCGGGACGACTGGGTTCCGGGTTCGACGCCGCCGCCGTGGCATCGGTGCTCGATCGGCTCGGCGCCGCCGCGCAGGATCACGGGGTGCGCGTGGCCGTCGACATCGACTGCCTCTCCCCTCCGCTCGGCCGACGGCATCGCGCGGCTGCTCGAGCTCACCGACAGCGCCCTCGTCGACCTGTCGCTCAGCACCGCGGATCTCGTCGTGGCGGGCGTCGACCCGGTCTCGGTCGTCCGCGACCACGCGGCCCGCATCGGGCACGTCCATCTCAAGGACGCCCACTTCCAGGACGAGGAAGAGGGCTACCTGCTTCCGGGTGCGGAAGTCGACCTCCTGCAGGGGAACGCGGGCCGTGAGATCGAACGCTGGTTCTTCGAGTTCGGGAGCGACGCCGGTCTCGTCGACGCTCCCGCTGTGCTGACGGCACTCGGCGACGCCGGCTACGCCGGATGGGTGGTCCTCGAGAGCGACCAGACGTCGAGCCCCGCGACGAGCACGCTCCTGAACGCGTGGTACCTGAGGCACATCGGAGCGACCGGCTTCCCGGTCCGGGCGGAGAGGAGGCTCCGCGATGAAGTGGAGCTACATGGACCACTGGCGGAGCGCCTCCCCCAACGGTCCGATCGACCAGTGGCAGACGCTCGACTCGATGGATCGCTTCCTCAAGCAGGTCGCGGCCGTCGGCTACGACGCGATCGACACCTTCGACCACCGGTACTTCCAGATCATGGACCAGTACGGGTCGGTCTCGAACTACCAGGAGTTCGTGCAGGAGCGCGGCCTCGAGCGCATCGTCAACACGTTCCACGCCGCGGTGTACGACCCGCGCACCTATGCGCCGCACGTCCCCGAGACCCACGCCAACATCCTGGAGGACTTCCGGGTCACGATGGACCGCTGGTCCGGGATCAGCCTCGACAACATCATCGTCATGCCGGCGACCCTCTACTACGACATGGAGCCGGTGACCGACGACAAGATCAAGACGACGGCGGAGCTCTGGAACAAGGTGGGGGCGATCACCCTGGACGCCGGGGTCAAGCTCACCTGCCATCACGAGTTCTTCTGCGGCATCCAGTCGAAGCACGAGCTCGACGTGTTCTACGCGAACACGGACCCGGCACTGGTGAACCTGTTCGTCGACACCGCGCAGCACTGCATCGCCACGGTCGACCCCGTCGACTTCTATGAGCAGTACGCCGACCGGGTCACGGGGTTCCATTTCAAGGACACGCGCCACCAGGACCTCGTCGGCGACTACCGGCGCCGCCCCGATGCGGAGCTCATGGCCACGACGACACCCAAGTGGTTCCACGAGATGGGCGACGAGGGCGGTCTCGTCGACTTCGAGGCCTTCATGCGAGCCGTGGTTCGCAACGGGTACGAGGGCTGGCTCAGCGTCGAGCATGACAAGGCGAACAAGCTCGGCGGAGACCACGCGGAGAGCACCGCCATCGCGCGCTGGTACGCGAAGAACGTCCTGGACCGCATCGTCGCAGAGGAGGGCTCCAAGTGATCGAGTGGTCTTACGCCATCAACCAGTGGAAGCCGTCGTTCGACGACTTCACCCGTCGCCGCGATCACGAGCGGGCGCTCCGTGTCATCTCGATCAGCGGGTTCACGGGCGTGGAGCTCACAACCGGCACGGGACGATGGGAGCCGCTCGGCAACCCCGAGCAGCTGGCGGCGAACTTCGGCTCCGTCCGCGGCTTCGCGGACTTCGTGCGGGATGCCGCGCTGGATCGGGTGAGCAGCTGGTTCTACGACCCGCTCCTCGGCTTCCGGGAAGACCTGTCGGCGCCGGCCGACCCCGCAGATCCCGACGCGCACGCGTCGGTGCGGGCGCATGCGACCTGGTTCGCGAGCGCGCTCGCAGACCTCGGCGGCCAGGTTCTCGTCGTCCGGCCGACGGCATCGGCGTGGCAGCGCCCGCAGCTGGACGACGGCGCCATCGGCACCATCGCGAAGTGCTGGAACGATGTGGGCCGTGCCATCGCTCCCCTCGGCGTCCGGCTGGCGCTCCACTTCGACTTCCTCTCGGCGCTGCGGCCCGACGACGGTCTCGAGCGACTGATCGCCGCGACGGACACCGAGACCGTCGGCTTCTCCGTCGACACCGGTGAGTTCGTCGCCGCCGGACTCGACCCTGTCGCGTTCATCGACCGTCACCCGCACCGCGTGGCCCATGTGCAGCTGAAGAACGCCGCGGCCGTGGACGACCGGGACGAGTACACCCGGCGCAACGCCGAGCACCACGTCCGCAAGGGCGGCGGCGCGCGACCCGTCCCGCGCTGGTTCCTCGAGCTCGGGGTGGCCCCCGGGCTCGTCGACGCGGAGGCCGTGGTCCGCGCTCTGGTCGCGCACGAGTACGACGGGTGGGTGACGGTCGAGTCGGACCTGTCGCCGCATCCGCCGACGAGCGCCATGCTCAACGGCTGGTACCTGCAGCACGTCCTCCAGTCCATCGTCGAGGAGGCACGATGAGAGTCGTCGTCATCGGAAGCGGCCCTGTCGGGTCGGCGTTCGCGCGCAGGCTGATCGAAGGATCGCCCTCCGTCGAGGTCACCATGTTCGAGCGTGGGCCCACCGTGACCGACCCGCCCGGCATGAACGTGCGCAACATCGTCGACCCGGAGGAGAAGCTCCGCGCGCGCCGTGCGTCCCAGGGACCGAAGTCGGGCGAAGGCGACTCGGTAGGGCTGGGTATCCCCATCACCACCGTGATCGAGGGAACGTACACCGCCCGGGCGGGCACGCATCTCGTGGACTTCGGCGGTCCCGGATCCGGGCACTCCTCCGAGTTCCCGGCAGCCGCCATCGCCACGTGCGTCGGAGGGCAAGGCGCTCACTGGACCTGCGCCACCCCGCGGCCCCAGTTCAGCGAGAGGATCCCCTTCATCCCGACGGACGAGTGGGACGCCCTGGTCGAGCGGGCGGAGGCCGTGCTGCACACGACGCACACCGCCTTCGAGGGCTCCGCGATCGCCGCCGGGCTCCAGGCCGCCGTCTCGGCGGCCGTCGACGCCGACCTCCCGCCCGGGTTCGGCGTCAGTCCGCTGCCGGTCGCCGGGGATCTGCAGCCGGACGGCTCGATGAGGTGGACGGGCACGGACACCGTGCTCGGCCCGCTCATCGACTCGGGGTCCGACCTCTCCACCCGCTTCACGCTCCGCCCCGAGACCCCGGTGATCCGGATCGTGACTGAGGCGGGTCGCGCGACCGGTGTGATCGTCCAGCCGAAGGGGGCACCGGAGGAGTTCGTCGCCGCAGATCTCGTGGTCGCCGCGGCCGACGCGCTGCGGACACCTCAGCTCCTCTGGGCCTCCGGAATCCGGCCGCCCGCGCTCGGGCACTACCTGAGCGACCACCCCGGCGTCTTCAGTGTGGTGGCCATCGACGGCGACAAGCTCGACGGACGGCTCACCCTCGACCAGATCGAGGCCGAGCGGGCCAGGATGGCGGCGGCCGGCACGAGCGATCCCGTCGCTGCGGTGCTGCGGGTGCCCTACTCCGAGCCGGACCACCCGTACTCGTCGCAGATCCTCTACATGTACGAGTCCCCCTGCCCATTCCGGAGGACCACCCCCTCCACGGCAACGCGTGGGGCTATGCCAACGTGGGCTTCGGGGTCCGGAAGTTCGCACGCTACGAGGACTGCGTCACCTTCGATGACGACGAGCTGGACTATGCGGGCATGCCCAACATGACCATCCACTACGAGCTCACGGAACGGGAGGAGCGGGAGATCGCAGGCGCGCGCGCCAGCCAGGCTCGGGTCGCGGGCGCCATCGGCAGCTTCATCCCGGGGGTGAGCCGGCCGTCATGCCGAACGGTGCGAGCCTGCACTACAAGGGCACGATGAGGATGGGCCCCGCCGACGACGGCACCTCCGTCTGTGATCCGCGGAGCCGGGTGTGGGGTTTCGACAACCTCTACCTCGCCGGCAACGGAGTCATCCCCACCAACACCGTCGTCAACCCGACCCTGATGAGCGTCGCGATCGCGCTCCGGGCCGCGGATTCGATCCTCGAGGAGCTGTGACAGCGTGAGCGACGCCACGACATACGATCTGGTCATCGTCGGCAGCGGTCCGGCTGGCAGCACCATCGCCCGCGAGATTTCCGAAGCGAGACCGGGTGCGCGGATCCTGCTGGTGGAACGCGGTCCCCAAACCACTCCGCGCGCAGGCGAGTCGGTCAGGAACCTGGATCCGGAGCTGCGGGCGAAGGCGGAGCGGCTCTCGCAGGGCCCGAACGCCGACGGGCGCACCACCGTCTCGGACTCCCGCCAAGGACGACCCGTGGCGCGACCGGGCACGTTCCTCCTGACCGAGGTGGTCGGGGACGACCCGCAGACCGACATGCCGGGCGCTCTCGCGAGCGCGGGAGTCGGCGGGATGGGGCAGCACTGGACCTGCGCGTGCCCCTCGCCTGGCAACACCGAGAGGGTGCCGTTCATCCCCTCGGACGAGCTCGACGACCTCCTCGAGCGAGCCCGAGAGCTCCTCCACGTCACTCAGGACGCCTATCCGCGCACCGGAGTGCGGGCCGCCGTCGAGCGCGAGCTCGGGGCGGTCTTCGACGGTGGCCGCCCGGCGGATCGTCGCGTGCAGGCGATGCCCCTCGCCGCAACCCCGACGCCGAGCGGCCGTCCCCGCTGGTCCGGAGCGGACACCGTGCTCGGGCCGCTCGCCGACGAGCTCACCCGTCCGGAATCGTTCGAGCTGCGCCCCTCGACCCTCGCCCGGCGCGTGCTGGTGGACGAGTCGGGAACGGTCCGCGGGGTGGAGCTGGAGGACCGGCTGACCGGCGCCCGGTCCGAGGTGCGCACCGAGCGCGTGGCGGTCGCCGCCGACGCGTTCGGCTCACCTCAGCTGCTCTGGGCCTCCGGGCTGCGGCTTCCCGCCCTCGGCCACTATCTGAACGACCAGCCGCAGGTCATGTGCTCCGTCTACCTCGACCCCAGGATCGCGCCGCCGGATGAGATCGCGGAGAGCGCGGGCTCCGAGCGCGAGGCGATGACCGGCGTGAGCTGGATCCCGTTCAACGCGCCCGACTACCCGTTCCACGGCCAGATCATGCAGCGTGATGCCGCCCCCATGGTGGTCGGCGACGTCGAGAGCGACGACCGGCGACCCATCGTCGGACTGGGCTGCTTCACCACCAAGGACATCCGCTTCGAGGACAGGGTCGAGTTCAGCGAGGACGAGGTCGACTTCTTCGGGATGCCGGCCCCGCGGATCCATTACGGCCTCTCGGACACGGACCGCGCCACCATCGACCGGGCCATCGGGATCGTCACCGGTCTCGTCCAGCGGATGGGGGTCTCGGTCCCCGGCGGTCACCCCGGCTGGTGCCGGCAGGCAGCTCGATCCACTACCAGGGCACCGTCCGAATGGGCGAGACGGACGACGGCGAGAGCGTCTGCGACCCGTGGGGGCGGGTGTGGTCCGTTCCCGGCCTCTACGTCGCCGGGAACGGCGTCATCCCGACCCCCACCGCGTCGAATCCCACGCTGACGTCCGTCGCGCTGGCGGTTCGGACCGCCTCGGCGATCGCGGCCACCATCTGACCCTGCTGGCCGCGGCGAGCGCCTGATCCGGAGGATCGACCTTCCGGATCAGGCGCTCGTCGCTGCGATATCCGCGACCAGGTCCTTCTTCGACACCTTGCCGATCGGGGAGAGCGGGAGCTCGTCGTAGACGCGGAGAGCCTCCGGCAGCTTGAACCGCGCGAGGTCGAAGCCCGCGAGGAATTCGACGAGCTCGGCCAGCTCGAGCCGGGCGCCCTCGCGCAGCACGACGCAGGCGCACATGCGCTCGCCAAGCACCGGGTCGGGCATGGGCACCACGGCCGCGAGCACGATCGACGGGTGCGAGAGCATGAGGTTCTCGATCTCCTCCGCCGAGATCTTCTCGCCTCCCCGGTTGATGAGGTCCTTCCGGCGGCCGGCGACGACGTAGTTGCCTGAGGCGGTTCGGACCATCAGGTCGCCGCTCAGATAGAACCCGTCGTCGGTGAAGGCCAGCCGATTCTGCTCGGGCGCGCGGAAGTACCCGCGGAGCGTGTACGGACCACGGGCCGCGAGCTCACCGATCTCGCCGTCGGGCACATCGCGGCCGTCCTCGTCGAGCAGCCGCACTTCGTCGTCCGGGCAGATGGGACGGCCGACGGTCTCGAGCCGGACGTCCTCGGGATCGTCGAGACGGACGAACATCAGCAGCCCTTCGGCCATGCCGAAGTTCTCCTGCACCTGAGCGACCGGGAACACCTCGGGCACGCGGAGTCGCGTCTCCGGCTGCAGGCGCTGGCCTCCGCTCTGGATCACCCGCATGGTGCCGAGGTCCGCCTTCGTCTCCTGCTGGGCCTCGAGGAGCTTGATGAGGAGGGCGGGAACGAGGTGGATGTGAGTCGCTCCGTCGCGGTCGATGCGCCGGAGGATCGCATCCGCTCGCGGGACCGGCATGAGGCTGACGGTCGCACCGGAGAAGAGGAATCCCTGCATGCCCGGGCAGGCAAGGGGCAGGTTGTGCGAGAGGGGAAGGACGTCGAGCAGCACGTCGCCCTCGCGGATGTCGCACACGGATGCGGCGAGCTTCGAGTTGAACGCGTAGTCGTTGTGGCTCCGCGGGATCAGCTTCGGGATGCCGGTCGTGCCGCCCGAGAGCTGGAACACCGCGGGGTCCTCGGGGTCGATCGTCGCCCGCAGCGCACGGATCTCCTCCTCCGTGGAGCGCGGGGTGCGCACGTGGAGCTGGTCGATCGAGACCCGGGCACCGCCCTCCTCGACGGGCCCCTCGACGAAGTGCAGGCGCAGGGAAGGCTGCTGCCCGGCGACGCGATCGAAGAGCTCCAGGTAGGAGACGTCCTTCGCTGTGGCGGGGGACGCGAGCGCCACGGCGTCCGCGAGCCGGACGAACTGCTCGACCTCCCGGTAGCGGTGCACCGGCAGCGCCATGACCGGGATCGCCCCGAGGTGCTGCAGGCCCAGGTAGAACGACGGGAAGAGCGCCGTGTTCCGCAGCTGGACCACGACGCGGTCGAGGGGACGGAGACCCAGGTCGAACAGGTTGCGGGCGACGATCATCGATCGCTCCGCCAGCTCGGCGTAGGTCAGACGCTGATCGTCGTCGAGGATCGCGACCCGATCCGCGTACGAGCGGAACGCGTCCTCGTAGTGCTCGATGAGCAGCCGGTCCTCCCAGTACCCGGCGGCCCGGTACCTGGCGGCGAACTCGGAGGGGAAGCGGACGACGCCGTCGAGGGCCACGGCGCTCAGCTCGTCGCCGTGTAGCCGCCGTCGATCACCAGGATCTCGCCGGTGACGAACGGGTGGGCGGTCGCGAGGGTGAAGACGGATGCAGCGACGTCGTCGAGCTCGACGTTGCGGCGCAGCGGCGTCTGCTTCGCGCGTCGTTCCATCAGCCGCTCGTAATCGTCCCCGAGGGTCCGCTCCATCCACTCCCCCGCGATCCAGCCCGGCGCGACGGCGTTGACGCGCACCTCGGGCGCCAGCACCCGGCTGAGCGTCTTGGTGAGGCTGACCACCGCGGCCTTGCTGGCGGCGTAGGCGAGCGGCTGCGGGCCGGGGCGGAGGCCCACGATGCTCGCGATGTTCACGACGGAGCCAGAAGCGGCACGAAGCAGCGGGGCCGCGGCACGCGTGACCTGCACGAGGCCGCGGACGTTGACGGCGAACACACGGTCCCACGCGTCGAGGTCGATGCCGTCGAGGTCGTTCGGCTTCGTCTCCATCGTCGTGCCCGCGTTGTTGACGAGCACATCGAGTCGGCCGTCGGGGCCGGCGGCCACGCGGACGAGCTCGGCCACAGCGGTGTCGTCACTGACGTCCGCCTGCACCGCGGCGTGCTCGCCGCCGAAGGCCTGGAGCTCCGCGAGCGTGGCCTCGCCGCGCTCGCGGGACCTGCCGTAGTTGATGGTGACGTCGTAGCCGGCCTCCGCGAAACGGAGCGCCGAGGCGCGTCCGATGCCGCTCGCTGATCCGGTGACGAGGGCTCTCGGTCGGGTGTTGCTCATCTCTCGTGCTCTTTCCGTTCCTCTCGGGCGCTCAGACGCCGAGAATCCGTTCGGCGTTCCTGTGGAACACCTTCGACATGACGTCGTCCGAGTACCCGAGCTCGTCCCATTCCCGGAACAGCCGGTCGAACGGGATGCTGGGGTGATCGGTCCCGAACATGATCTTGTCCTGCAGACGGGACCGGATGTCGACCTTCAGCTGCGGGGGAAGTATTTCGGCGCCCAGCCGGACAGCTCCCAGAACACGTTGCCCTTGTGCAGTGCGACGGCGGTCATCTCCTCGACCCACGGCCAGCCCGGGTGGGAGGCGATGATCGTGAGCTCCGGCAGATCGGCCGCGAGGTGATCGAGCGCGATGGGATGCGCGTCGTCGATCCGGGAGCCCAGACCGCCCGGAAGACCAGCGCCCATGCCGGTGGTGCCGACGTCGATCATCGCGACCAGGTTGAGGTCGCGCATGAGCTCGAAGACGGGGCGCAGCTCGACCGAATCGACCCGGTACCGGCCCATGATTGGGTGGAAATGGAGCCCCAGCACCCGATCCTCCCGCGCGGTGCGCTCGATCTCCGCAAGGGCCGCGTCGCCCTTGAAGGGATCGACGGCCGCCCACGCGCCGACGAACACGTCGGGGTGGCGGTCGCGCATGGCGGCCACCTCGTGGTTGGGGAAGGCCGGCGAGTGCTCATGGATGCTCTCGATGTCGAAGGCCACAAGGAGTGCCTGCATGCCGGCGGCCCGGATGTCATCGACGACATCCTGCTCCGGTCTGCCGTCCCACGGCTTGTTCCAGTACTCGGCGAGGGCCGCGGCGAACGGCCCCTGGGAGCGCACCCACTCGGGCGTGCCCGGGTAGCAGTGCAAGTCAAGTTTTCTCATCGCACTCATCCTACCTACTAAGGTAACAAGCATGAAAGAAGTGGGGCTGATCGCCGTCACGCGATCGGCGGAGGGCGTGGTCACTGTCACGCTCTCCAGTCCCCGGAATCGCAACGCGCTGACTCCCGAGCTGCTCGGCGGAATTCGGGCCGGGCTGGCCGACGCGGCGCGGACCGGCCGTCTCGTGGTGCTCGCCGCGGAGGGGCCGGCCTTCTGCGCCGGCCTCGACCTCACAGAGCGCGATCCGGGCCGGCTGCGGCGCGCTCTCGAGGAGCTCGTCGGTGTCCAGGCGGACATCCTCGCCTCGCCGGTCCCGGTCATCGCACGAGTGCACGGCGTCGTGCGAGCCGGCGGTCTCGGGCTCGTCGCCGCGGCCGACTTCGCCGTGGCGGCTGACCACATCGACTTCGCCTTCCCCGAGGCCCGCCTCGGCGTCGCCCCCGTCGTCATCTCCGCGACGGTGTTGCGGAGGCTCACGTCGCGTGACGCGGCGACCCTCTTCCTCACCGGCGACGCCGTGACCGCGGCGCGTGCCGTCGAGCTCGGCCTGATCACGCACGCGGTCCCCGCCGAGGAGCTCGATCACACGGTGGCGGGACTCGCGGAGTCGCTCCTGCGGAACGACCCGCAGGGGCTTCGCGAGTCGAAGGCCGTGCTCAACGCCTCGGCTCTCGCGGCGCTCGAGCGCGACGCCGCCAAGCTCGTCGACACGTCGCTGCGCCTGTTCGAGTCTCCCGAGGCACGGGCCGCCATCGACCGCGCCCGGCGTCGCTGAGCGAGCGGTCATTCCCGCTCCGGAAGCTGGAGCATCGACGGCAGGACCGCGGGATCGTCGCCGGCCGGGATCGGCCGCCGCAGTCGGAAGATCGCTGCCACGCCCGAGGCCGCGGCGAGGCACACCACGCCCGCCACCACCAGGGCAGCGCGAGCACCGGCCCCGTCCACGATGCCTCCCAGCACGAGGGCGCCCACCGGGGAACCGGCCATCCAGGCCGCCATGTAGACGCCCATGACGCGACCGCGCAGCGCCGAATCCGTCCGCACCTGCACCGCCGCGTTGCAGGTGGCAAGAGCCGCGATCATGCCGAACCCCAGGACGGGCATCACGAAGGCGAACGCGACGAAGGTCGGCATCGCCGATGCGGCACAGAGGGAGACGCCGATCAGCGCGATGGCTCCCAGCAGGAGACCGATGCGCGGCTGACGCCGGCTCGCGACGAACAGGGCACCGACCACCGACCCGACCGCCACTATGGACGTGAGGAGACCGAATGCGCCGGCATCGACGTCGAAGACCGTGGTCGCCATCGAGATGACGAGGAGGTTCATCGCTGCTCCGACGCACCCCAGCACGAGGAAGACGAGCACCACCAGGATGCGGATGTCCCGGTGCCGGGCGACGTAGGAGATCCCGCTCAGCATCGACCGCAGTCCCGCCTCGGGCTTCTGGCGCTCACCGACGGACTCGAGGCGCATGAGGGTCAGGGCGCCGAGCATCGCGGCAAAGGACAGTCCGTTGACGAGGAAGATCCAGCCGGGCCCCACCTGCCCGATCAGGACCCCGGCGATCGCCGGGCCGATGAGCCGTGCGAGGTTGAAGGTGGCGCCGCCGAGGGCGATCCCGTTGCTCAAGCCGCTCGGGGGCAGCAGGTCGACGACGAACGTCTGACGCGCTGGCGCGTCGAACGCCTGCGCGGCGCCCAGCGCCGTCGCCAGGACGCAGACGTGCCAGTACTGGGCGACGCCGGTCAGCACGAGCACACCCAGGAGAACGGCCATCAGCGCCATCCACACCTGCGTGACCGCGAGCACCCGCCGTCGCGAGAACCGGTCGGTGACATATCCGGAGACCGGCAGCAGGACGAGCTGCGGCACGGTCTGCAGCGCGATGACCAGGGCGAGCGCGCTGGCGTCCTCGTCGGTGAGGATCGTGAGCACCGTCCAGTCCTGCGCTGTGATCTGCATCCACGTCCCGATGCTCGAGAGCAGCAGGCCGACGATCCACAGCCGGAAATCGCGATGGGCGAGCGCGCGGAAGGTGCCCTTCACCACGACGGGCGAGGACGCCGTGCTCACGTCCGGTCCCCGGATCCGGGAACTCGCGGGTCGACGTCCCCTGCGGCGCTCACCCCGCGACCGACATGACCTTGCGATCGTCGTTCTGGCTGGGCGTCGGCAGGTACGAGATCCGCAGCCACTGGCGGTAGTGGACCTCGTGCTCGCCCGCGGGCAGCCCGCCGGGGTGGTCGACGATCAGCGTCGCGGCCTCGTTGAACCCCCAGCGGTCGTCGAGCACGTCCCCCAGCGAGTCCGCCGGATAGTCGTGGCCGTGCACCTGGAAGGTGATGCTCTCCTTGGGCACCGCCTCGCCGTCGACCTCGAGGTCGAAGTCGACCATCGAGAGGCCGAGCCCCCGGTAGTAGCCGATGCGGGTGTCGATGGCGTAGCCGGTCGGGTTCCCGTCCCCGACGTTGCGCAGCGAGCCGTCCACGATGATGTAGCGATCGAACATGGTGATCTCCTTTGTGCGCGGCTCAGTCGGCTTCGCCGAGGAGGGTGACGAACATGGCGTGCTGGCGGCGGACCTGCTCCACGCTGTCCACCGGCTCGACGTCCTGGATGTGACGGTTGCCCTCGTACTCGCTCGAGAGGTACCCGTCGTACCCGTTGTCGATGAGCACGGGGATGATCTCGTCGTACGGGATCGAGTACTCGTGCGTGTCGTCGACCATCTCGTAGAACTTGGCCTGGATGTGGAACAGGTAGGGCATGTGCGGGATGAGGGTCGATGGTTCGACCCAGTTGTAGCCGGCGGCCGTGGTGGCGAGAGCCATGTCGACCGGGTTCCCTCCGCGCCAGGCGATCTCCCTGGTCAGGGTGTGCATGTCGGTCGGATGGTCGTTGTAGACCTTGATGATGTGATCGACCAGCTTCGGGGTGGCTCCGTCGCGGAGGGCCCGGTCGGAGACGACGCGAGGGAAGATCTTCACGAAGGTGCCCATGTCGGGGAGCAGCCCGAGCGCCGGGCTGTTCACGCGATGGATGATCTCGAGGAACTGCTGGACCCACCGGTGGTCGTAGCGCATGGGGGCGTGGATCTCGAGAGCGAGCTTGATCCCCTTCTCCTCGGCGTAGGGCGCAGCGTGCTCGTACACCTCCGGCGGGGTGTTGATGATGACGCGGATGACCTTCGTCCCGAGCCGCGCCGCGAGATCGATGTCTCGGTGGACCGACTCGACCCCCTCCTCCAGCGTCATGAGCCGGTCGGCTCGCCGCTTGAGGTCGATGAACATGTCGTACGCGGTCGGCACGGTGCCGTACTTCGCGTGCAGGGCGAACCACTGCTCGACCTGCTCATCCGTGAGGTTCGGGAAGTTGTCGAATGTCTGCTCGGGGATGATCTCGATCCCGTTGGCACCGAAGGACGCCGAGGCGGCGATGGCCGACTCGAGGTCCAGCTTCCCGAGGAAGACCTCCTCCTGATAGGAGTACAGGCTCACCCCTCGCTTGATGTTGTGACTCAACCCTTCATACCTCCAGCAAATCCTTGGATGAACTTCTTCTGCGCGAACAGGTAGAACGCGAGGATCGGGATCATCGAGATGATGACGACCGTGAACACGAGGTTCCACGCCGTGACGTTCTCGCCGACGAAGCTGTAGACCATCACCGGCAACGTCGTCGACTTCGATCCGCTCAGGAAGATGAGCGCGTTGAAGAAGTCGTTCCAGACGATGAGCCCCGTGAGGATGGCGACGGTCCCGGTGGCGGGCGACAGGAGCGGGAACACGATCCGCAGGAAGATGCTGATCTTGCTCGCTCCGTCGATGGCTGCGGCCTCCTCGTAGTCCCTCGGCAGCGCTCGGGCGAAGCCCGTGTAGAGGAAGACGGTCAGGGGCATGAGCAACCCGGTGTAGAGGATGATCATGCCGATGTGGGTGCCGAGCAGCCCCAGCACGCGGAGTGCGACGTAGACGGGGATGATGGCGAGCTGGAACGGCAGGATGATGCCGACCACGAAGCTCACGTAGGCGGCGCCACCGAGTCGGCCCGGCCGCCGCGAGATGACGTAGGCGGCGATCGAGCCGAACACGATGAGCATCACCACGCTGCCGACGGTGATGATCACGCTGTTCATCAGCCCGGAGAGGACGTTGTTCCTTCCTCGCCGGAGAGCACGGTCGCGAAGTTCTCGAGAGTCGGCGAGGAAGGCAGCGCGACCGGCGAGGACACCACCGACTCCTTGGTGTCCTTCAGCGCCATCACGACGAGCAGGTAGAAGGGGAAGAGGATGACGACGGTGACGAGGACGAGCACGACCTCGCGCACCAGAGTCGCCGGCGTGTAGCGGTTGAACATCAGCTCTTCCTCTCTCGGCCGCTCGTGAGGCCCATCTGGATGAGGGAGATGACGATGATCAGCACGGTCAGCACGAGCGACAGCGCTGCCCCGTAGCCGAACTGCCCGTAGGCGAAGGTCTGCTTGTAGACCTGCGTGGCCAGCGTCTCCGTCGCGTTGAACGGGCCGCCTCCCGTCAGCGCCATGACCTGGTCGAACACGCGGAGGCCCTGGATGAGCATGAGGGTCGACGCGATGACGAACGACGGCCGGATGAGCGGGAAGACGACGTGCCGGAAACGCTGGAACACGTTCGCGCCGTCGATCGCGGCCGCTTCCTCGAGCTCCTGCGGAACGCCCGCCAGACCCGCGAGGTAGATCACCATGACGAGGCCCGTGCTCTGCCACACCATGACGATGAGGATCGTCCAGATGGAGCTGACAGGGTCCGCCAGCCAGGTCCTCTGCCACGACTCGAGCCCGACGCTGCCGAGGAACGAGTTGAGCGGGCCCTGGGGCTGGTAGATGAACCGCCAGATGTAGGAGACGGCGAGCGGGCTCAGCACCGTCGGCATGAAGATGACCACACGGAGGAAGTAGCGCAGCTTGACGCCGCGGTTCAGGGCGAGCGCCAGGAGCAGACCGAACACGTTGGTGCCGATGAGAAACCCGAAGGCCAGGAAGAGGGTGTTCAGGATGGCGCCGCGGCCGAGGTCCCCGGAGAAGATCTTCGCGAAGTTGTCGAAGCCGACGAACTGGAAGGCGCCGATGCCCTTCCAGTTCGTGAAGGCGAAGGTGCCTCCCACGGCGACCGCCACGTAGTGGACGAGGATGGATACGACGAGTGCCGGGATCGCCCACCACCAGGATGCGAACAGCTTGCTGCCGCGGTCGGGCGCCGATGCCGGCCTTTTCACCCTGGCTGTCGCCGGGGCGGCTGAAGAGATTGCCACGTTGCGTATCTCCCTCTAGGGGTGAGCGGCACCGGCGGGAGACCCGCCGGTGCCGCGGTTGGTGGTGGTCAGCCGGCTGCCTGGTCCCAGGCGGCGTCCATCGCCTTGAGAACCGACTCGACGTCCGTCTGGCCGGTGAGGAGACCCTGGACGCCCGTTCCGAGCGTGTTGTAGATCTCGGGGCTCGGCCACTGCAGGTTACCGAGCGGCTGGTAGTTCTCGTCGCTGAAGTAGTCGGAGATGAACTGGTACTGATCGGGGAGCTCCGCTCCGGCTCCTGCCCGGATGGACAGGTTGCCGCTCACCTCGGCGAGCGCGTCGGCGTGCTCGGGCTCAGCGAGCCAGGCCAGGAATGCGAGGCCGGCCTTCTGCTTCGCCTTGTCGGACGACGCGTTGAGCGCGAGCATGTTGCTCGGCGAGGCGAAGAGGTACTTCTCGCCCTTGTCGCCGGGGAACGCGGTCGAGACGTACTCGTTGTCCGGGTTGACGCGGCGGAGGTCGCCGATCTGCCCGCCGGGTGCGAACCCGCCGACGGCGGTGCCGGCCGCGATGGCGGGGACGTTGTCCGCGATGACGCCGGCCTCGGCGCCCTGCTGGAAGCAGCCCTCCTTGTACATCTTGACGATCAGCTCGAGGGACTCGGTCCAGCCCTTGGTGTCCGCGAAGGTGACGTCGCCCTTCAGGCGCTTCTCATTCCAGTCCGGGTCCTCGGAGTAGACGCGCGTCGCCGCCAGCTGCAGCGTCGTGAGCCCGTTGTTCGGAACCGTGGAGCCCGCGAGACGCAGGAGGGACTTGCCCGCCTTCTGCGCGACGCCGCACGCGTCCAGAACGTCGTCGACCGACTTGAACGGCAGGTCGATGCCGAGCTCCTTGGCGACCGTCAGGTTGTAGTTGTTGGTGACCGGCACGAAGTCGTACGGCTGCGTCCAGATCTTGCCGTCGAACTCACCGAGGAACCGTGACTGGTCGGTGTAGAGGTCCTTCGCGACCGTCTTGCTCAGGTCGACGAGGTACCCCGCCTCCGCGAGGGGAAGGGCCGAGTGCGGGTTGCCCTGGCCGCCCGTGACATAGAACACATCCGGCGCATTGCCGCCCTGGAGCTGTGTGCGCAGCACCTCGCCGTACTGCTCGTTGGGCACCGGCTCGACGTCGAAGGTGACGTCGGGGTTCTCCTTCGAGTACTGCTGAGCGAGGACCGCGACGGGCGCCTCGGCCGAGCCGGCCTCCACCGAAAGCCGGAGGGTGACCGGGCCGGAGGGGGTTTCGGAACCGGCGGGTTCCTCCGGAGTGGCGGACGAGCAGCCGCCGAGGGCGAGCCCGAGCACGGTTGCCGCGCCGAGGGCGACGCCGAGCCGACGTCGGTGGTTGAACTGGATGGGCATCGTTGACCTTCTGTGATTGTTAGGAGTTACTCGGGTAGGTACCCTTAGGGGCAACAGTAACGCGACCTTCCCCGGATGGGAAGTCGTCAGACGGGTGGGTCACGCAGCCGTGAGGCGGCGCTCGGTCTCGAAGGCGAAGTCCATGGGCGAGCCGTCCGGCTTCGTCGGTCCAGGGATGAGGAGGTCCACGTGCACACCAACGGCCACCGACGCCCCCCGCAGCGCCGATGCGTCGAGCACGACCTCGGCCCGGCGCTGGATGCCCCAGTAGCCGGGATCGTCCTGCAGCGCCCCGAGGTCTCTGCCGTCGACCGAGACCACCTCCACCGGCCTCCCGTCGAGGGTCACGCGAACGTCGGCCACCCCGGCCCATGGGAGCGCCCGGTACCACGGGAGACCCACGACAAGGGTGACCTGACGCTCGTCAGCTCGAAGACTGTCCGGCCGGAGTACGTACGCCTGGGTGCTCATGCCGTGAACCTAGGCACCCGCAGGAATGAAGTCAAACAAGGATCCGGACCGACGGAAGGACGACCGCGATGACGAACCGCACCGACGAGACGCGGTGGGCGACCACGCTCTACTCGTTCACCAACGAGCTCATGAGCGGATCGGCGACCCCCGACGAGCTCGTCGGGGAGGTGGTGGAGAGCGGGGTCGCGACCGCCGTCGAGGTCGACGGGGCGCAGCATTTCCCCACCTTCCCGGACATCTCGGCCGATGATGCGGCGCGGACCCGTGACGCGTACGCGCTCGCCGGCGCGACCCCCACGATGCTCGGAATCTATGCCGACATCCGGATCGATCGCCGCGGTCCCCGGTCACCGGACGAGCAGCGCGAGTTCGTCCTCCGGCAGCTGGAGGCCGCGGCCACGGTCGGCTTCTTCGGCGCTCGGGTCGGGCTGGGTGCTCTCGCGCCGGATCTCGTCGTCTCGCTGGTTCCCGACCTGGAGCGGCTCGGGGTGCGCCTGCTCGAAGAGGTGCAGGGCGGAGCTCGCCCCGACTCCCCCGCCATCGATCGCCACCGCGAGCTGCGGAGTCGCCTCGGCACCGACGCGCTCGGCTTCGTCTTCGACTCGAGCCTCGTCATGGCCGGCTTTCCCGTCACCTGGCGGGAAAGCCTTCTCGCCTCCGGCGCCACCGACCGGCTTCTGGACGCGACGGAGGAGCTCTGGCGCGAAGGCGGCAAGGACGCGTGGTCCCGCGTTCGGGAGCTCGCCGAACCCCACGCGCTGTCATCTGCGGCGCTGCGCCGGCTGGAGATGCCGTTCCGTCGTTTCGGCTGCTCGTCAGTGGGCGAGTGGGCTGAGTTCCTCGCGGAGACGGACTCCGTGCACCTCAAGTACTGGGATCTCGAGGACGACGACGAGCGGGTCAGCGCTCCGACACGAGCGATCCGGAAGACGCTCGCTTCGGCCGGCTACACCGGATACATCTGCAGCGAGTGGGGCGGTCACGACTGGCTCGAGGCGGACACCAACTCGGCGTTCGACATGACCCGGCGGCACCGCGATCTGTTCGACCCCTGTGCGCCCGTGGTCGAGGAGCACCCAGCGGGGTGAAGGCTCGTCGAGGATCGGCAGTGACAGCTGGATTCAATCCTCGTCGAGGATGCTGTCGGGCTGGATGTCGATCTTCGCGCCCGTCAGCTTCGCCGCGAGGCGGGCGTTCTGGCCCTCCTTGCCGATCGCCAGCGACAGCTGGTAGTCGGGCACGAGGGCGCGGACGGCCTTGATGCTCTGGTCGATCACGAACGCGCTCGACACCTTCGCGGGCGACAGCGCGCTCGCGACGAAGGTGGGCAGGTCGTCCGAGTAGTCGACGATGTCGATCTTCTCGCCCCCAGCTCCGCGCTGACCGCGCGCACGCGCTGGCCGAGCTCGCCGATGCAGGCGCCCTTGGCGTTCACGCCCGGCTCCGTGGCGCGGACCGCGATCTTCGTGCGGTGTCCGGCCTCGCGAGCGAGGGACACGATCTCGACGACGCCGCTGGCGATCTCCGGCACCTCGAGCGCGAACAGCTTGCGGACGAGAGACGGGTGCGTGCGCGACACCGTGATCGACGGGCCCTTCGTGCCCTTCGCGACGCTCGTCACGTAGACGCGGATGCGCTCGCCGTGCGGGTACGTCTCCCCCGGCACCTGCTCCTCCGGCGGCAGGATCGCCTCGACCGTGCCGAGGTCCACGTGGACCATCCGCGGGTTCGGCCCCTGCTGGATGACGCCGGCGACGATGTCGCCCTCGCGGCCCCGGAACTCGCCGAGGATCTTGTCGTCGCCGATGTCGCGGAGGCGCTGGTTGATGACCTGCTTGGCGGCGAAGGCGGCGATGCGGCCGAAGTCGCTCGGGCTGTCCTCGGCCTCGCCGACGACGGCACCCTCCTCGTCGAGCTCCGGCACGTACACGGACACGTGACCGGACTTCCGGTCGATGTGCACGCGGGCGGGCGCCGGCTCGGTGCTCCCGTGCTTCGGCTCGGGCTTCCCGGTGTGCTTCAGGTAGGCGGTGAGGATCGCCTGTTCGATGATCGCGACGAGCTCCTCGAACGGGATCTCGCGCTCGCGCTCCATGAGGCGCAGCACGCTGAGGTCGATATCCACGGGCCGGTCTCCACTATTCGCGATTGAGGCAGCCCGCATTCCGCGGGTGCCCCTCTACGCTAGCCGATCCTCACGAGCACTGTCCGGCGACCGCCTCCTGTGCGCTCCGTCAGCGCCGGCGTCGAAGTGGCGGCTCAGGAGCGCACGACCGCCAGGAGCGTCGCAGCCGCGTCGGCGACCGGCAGCGCCGTCCGCTCGCCCGTGCGCCGATCCCACAGCTCCACCTGTCCGTCGACGAGGCCCTTGCCGACGATGAGGATGGTGGGCACGCCGAGCAGCTCGGCGTCGCCGAACTTCACGCCCGGCGACACCTTCGGGCGGTCGTCGTAGAGCACCTCGACACCGGTGCTCTCGAGCTCCGCGGCAATCGCCTCGGCGGCCGTGTACACGGTCTCGTCCTTGCCCGTGGCGACGATGTGCACGTCGAACGGAGCGATCTCCCGGGGCCAGATGAGGCCGCGCTCGTCCGAGTTGGCCTCCGCGACGAGGGCGAGGTTGCGCGTGACGCCGATGCCGTAGGAGCCCATGGTGACGGTGACGAGCTTCCCGTTGGGGTCGAGCACCTGCAGGCCGAGGGCCTCGGCGTACTTGCGGCCCAGCTGGAACACGTGGCCGATCTCGGTGCCGCGGTCGAGCGAGACAGGGCCCGAGCCGTCCGGCGCCGGATCCCCTCGCGCACCTCGGCGACCTCGGCGGTGCCGTCGGCCACGAAGTCCCGGCCGGCGACGAGACCGAGCACATGCTTCTGGTCCTCGTTCGCCCCGGTGATCCACGGGGTCCCGTCGACGACGCGCGGGTCGACGAGGTACCGGATGTTGGTCGCCGAATCGAGGCCGAGGACCTGCCCGATGGGCGACCAGGGGCCGATGTAGCCCTTGACCAGAAGCGGGTGGCGGTCGAAGTCCGCCTCGGTGGCGGCCTCGACCTCCGCGGGCTGGAACGCGACCTCGGCACGCTTGAGGTCGACATCGCGGTCGCCGGGCAGGCCGGCGACGACGAGCTCGCGCGTGCCGTCGAGGTGGGTGAGCGCGAGCACGACGTTCTTCAGCGTGTCCGCGGCCGTCCAGAGGCGGTCGTCGCGGGGCTGCTCCGCGTTCGCCAGGTCGACGAGGGTGGCGATCGTGGGCGTGTTCGGGGAGTCGAAGATCCGCGCGTCGGGCCGGCCGTCGATGGGCAGCGCGTCCGGGGCGAGGGTCGTGAACGCCTCCACGTTGGCGGTGTACCCGCCGGCCGAGCGGACGAAGGTGTCCTCCCCGATGGGGGTCGGGTGCAGGAACTCCTCGCTCTTCGACCCGCCCATCGCGCCGGCGTCCGCGGCGACGATGACGTACTCGAGTCCCAGGCGCCGGAAGATCCGCTCGTAGGCGGCCCGCTGGGCGGAGTAGCTCGCGTCGAGTCCCTCGTCCGACCAGTCGAAGGAGTAGGCGTCCTTCATGCTGAACTCGCGACCGCGGAGGAGTCCTGCCCGGGGCCGGGCCTCATCCCGGTACTTGTCCTGGATCTGGTAGATCGTGAGCGGCAGATCCTTGTAGGACGAGTAGAGGTCCTTCACGAGCAGCGTGAAGACCTCCTCGTGCGTCGGGGCGAGCAGGTAGTCGGCGCCCTTGCGGTCCTTCAGGCGGAAGATGCCGTCGCCGTACTCCTCCCAGCGCCCGGTCGCCTCGTAGGGCTCGCGCGGGAGCAGGCCGGGGAACAGCACCTCCTGGGCGCCGACGGAGTCCATCTCCTCGCGGATGACGCGCTCCACCTTGCTGCGCACGCGGAGGCCCAGCGGCAGCCAGGCGAAGATCCCCGGGGCCTGGCGGCGGATGTACCCCGCACGCACGAGGAGCCGGTGGCTCGTCACCTCGGCGTCGGCGGGGTCCTCGCGCAGCGTGCGGACGAAGAGCTGGGACAGGCGGGTAGGCACCCGACAAATCTAGCGACCGCCCGGATGCGCCCGGTTCCGGGTGGATCCCGCTGCACGGGCCGATGCGGGCATTCCGGGCCGAAGCGGCGGCCCGCTTTGCCCGATCCGGCCCGGAATGGCGCCCGCAGATCAGGCGGTGATGACCTCGGGCTTGCCGAGCGCCGCGTCCGGGCCCATCTCGTCCGCGAGGCGGTTGGCCTCGGCGATGAGGGTCGCGACGATCTCGCTCTCCGGCACGGTCTTGATGACCTCCCCTTGACGAAGATCTGGCCCTTCCCGTTTCCGGACGCGACCCCGAGGTCGGCCTCGCGGGCCTCCCCGGGCCGTTGACGACGCAGCCCATCACCGCGACGCGGAGCGGCACGCTCATGCCCTCGAGTCCGTCGGTGACGGCGTTCGCCAGCGAGTAGACGTCGACCTGGGCGCGGCCGCAGCTCGGGCAGGAGACGATCTCGAGCTTGCGCTCGCGCAGGTTGAGGGACTGCAGGATCTGCAGGCCGACCTTGACCTCCTCGACGGGAGGCGCGGAGAGGGAGACGCGGATCGTGTCGCCGATGCCCTCGGCGAGCAGGATGCCGAAGGCCGTCGCGCTCTTGATCGTGCCCTGGAAGGCCGGGCCCGCCTCGGTCACGCCGAGGTGCAGCGGCCAGTCGCCCCGCTCGGCGAGGAGGCGATACGCCTTCACCATGATGATGGGGTCGTTGTGCTTGACCGAGATCTTGAAGTCGTGGAAGTCGTGCTCCTCGAAGAGGCTCGCCTCCCAGACGGCGCTCTCGGCGAGCGCCTCCGGTGTGGCCTTGCCGTACTTCTGCAGGAGGCGGGGGTCCAGCGAGCCGGCGTTGACGCCGATGCGGAGGCTGACGCCCGCATCCTTCGCCGCCTTCGCGATGGCGCCGACCTGGTCGTCGAACTTGCGGATGTTGCCCGGGTTGACGCGGACCGCCGCGCAGCCCGCGTCGATCGCCTGGAACACGTACTTCGGCTGGAAGTGGATGTCCGCGATGACCGGGATCTGGCTCTTCTTGGCGATGATGTGCAGCACGTCGGCGTCGTCCTGGCTGGGCACGGCGACCCGGACGATGTCGCAGCCCGATGCGGTGAGCTCGGCGATCTGCTGCAGCGTGCCGTTGATGTTGGTCGTCGCGGTCGTCGTCATCGACTGGACGCTGACCGGGGCGTCGCCGCCCACCAGCACCTTGCCGACGCGAATCTGGCGCGACTTCCTCCGGGGCGCGAGGACCTCCGGGACCGAGGGCATTCCGAGATTCACTGCAGGCACGGCGAAAGCCTACGCCGAGGCGGCTGAGGGACGGGCGGGAGCGGCCGCCCGTCGCGCTCGGGCCACTCGCGGGAAGTCCCGCCTCCCGGGGCGGGAAGCGGGACTCCTCGGCGACCCGTCGCGTCAGGAGCGCGGCGGCGCCTCCCGGTTGGCCCGGAGCACCTCGAGGCGGGCCCGGTACTCGACCTCGTCGATGTCGCCGTTCGCGAAGCGCTCGGCGAGAGTCGCCTCAGCCGAGCGGGATCCGCCGCCGGCGTGCGGGCCGCCGTAGCCCCAGCCCGGACCGCCCGCCCAGCCCCGGCGGAACCGGCGGCCGACGAAGGTGAAGAGCAGGACGAAGAAGAGGATCCAGAACAGCGGGATGAGCAGGAACCACCAGCCGAAGCCGGGGCCCCAGCCCCAGTGGGCCGCCGTGGTGGCTGCGGTGGCGAGAGCGGACGTGAACATGGAGAACTCCTTCAGAGCGGGCATCGCCGGGTTCGGCGTGCATTCACCCTCCTCGCCGGGCCGCGGAACCGAATCGGCTGGCAGGAGCAACTCCCGCTACGCCGGAAGGAGCAGTTCCGGCGCGAGCAGGCCTCCGGTCAGCGCCAGCCCGGCTTCACGAGCCCCGTCTCGTAGGCGAGCACGACCAGCTGGACGCGATCGCGGCAGTCGAGCTTGGTGAGGATGCGGGACACGTGCGTCTTGGCGGTGAGCGGGCTCAGGTAGAGCCGGGCGCCGATCTCCTCGTTGGTGAGGCCCTCGGCGACCAGGCGCAGCACCTCCACCTCGCGCTCGGTCAGTGCGGCGAGCGCGGCGGAGTCCGGAGCCTCCCGAGCGCCGGCCGCGACGCGCGCGAGCAGCCGCTTGGTGACGCCCGGGGAGAGCAGGGCGTCGCCCTCGGCAGCGACCCGGACCGCGCGCAGAAGCTCGACCGGTTCCGCGTCCTTGACCAGGAAGCCGCTCGCGCCTGCGCGGATCGCCTCGGTCACGTACTCGTCGAGCTCGAACGTCGTCACCACCACGATGTGCACGCCGGCGAGCGCGGGGCGCGCCACGATCTGCCGTGTCGCCTCGAGGCCGTCGCCGTCCGGCATCCGGATGTCCATGAGCACGACGTCCGGAACGGTGCGCGCGGCGAGCTCCACCGTTGCCCGTCCTGTCGCCGCCTCGCCCACGACCTCGATCCCCTCCTCGGCCTCGAGGAGCGCGCGGAAGCCGGCGCGGATGAGCTGCTGGTCATCGGCGAGGAGGACGCGGATCATCGGGCACCCGCCAGCGGCAGTCGCGCCTCGACCTCGAAGCCGCCCCCGCCTGCCGGTCCGGCCCGCAGCGTTCCGCCGAGCAGCTCGGCCCGCTCCTTCATGCCGAGAAGGCCGCTGCCCTCCCCGCCCGCGGTCCCGTGGCCGTCGTCGCGCACCGTCACCGTCACGGTGTCCTCCTCCTCGATCACCCGGACGCTCGCCCGCGCGGCGCGGGCATGCCGCACCACGTTGGTGAGGGCCTCCTGCACGATCCGGTAGACCGCGAACTGCAGCGCCGACGGCACCCCGTCGCCCGTCTGGACCGTCACGTCGACCGCGACCCCGGACGCTCGCGCGGTCTCCGCGAGCTCGGGCAGGCGGTCGAGCCCCGGCTCGGGCCGGAGCGGGACGTCGCCGTCGGAACGCAGGACTCCGATCACCGAGCGGACCTCGTCAAGCGCACCCGTGCTCGCCGAGCGGATGGCCACAAGTGCCGCCCGCGCACGCTCGGGGTCCGAATCCATGAGATGGAGGCCGACGCCCGCCTGCACCGCGATGGAGGACAGGGAGTGTGCGAGGACGTCGTGCAGCTCGCGGGCGATGCGCACACGCTCGGTCTGCTCTGCGCTCTGCCGGCGCTGCTCCGCGGCCCGCGTCCAGGCCAGCCGCCGCTCGCGCCGGGTGCGGGCGAACTCGCCGACGCCGAGTGCCGCGAGCAGGAGCAGGGAGGCTCCGATCAGACGCGGCGGGGACCAGGCGGATGCGCCCAGCGCGCTGGCCGTGACCACTGCGAGCCACGCGGCGGCGACGCTGATCAGTGCCCAGCGCTGCGCGCCGCGAGCGACCGCACCGGCGACCGCGAACACGAGGGCGAGCGGCGGCGGGCCGAACATAGTGGCGCTCTCCAGCAGGGAGCCCCCTGCTGTGATGGCGGCGATGGCCGCGACCACGGGACCAGGCGCGCGTCTGGCTCCGAGGAGCAGCAGGGGTCCGGCGGCCGCCAGCAGGACGGTCAGTGCCCCGAGCAGCGGACGGCCGGAGTGCGACGCCTGGAAGGCGGCGAAGGGCACCTGGACGACGAGCGCGACGAGAGCGGGCACGACGAGCCGCGCGGTGGGGCTGATGGGCGGCCCGGCCCAGGGGCCCGGGTGGGCCGGGTACGGCATGGGCCGATGCTAGCGGCGGGTAGGGTGCCGGCGAATCGCCCTGCAGTGGTGCGCGCCGCTACTCCTGCGGGAGTAGGCGGCGTCCTAGGCGCCTAGCTGCTCTTCGGCGAAAGCGCTTCCGGGTCCGGCCATCGTGCTGCGCCCGGCTCGGGAGCTTCTCAGTACGCCTCGAAGCACGATGGACTGCGTCGCCGTGACAATCGCCTCAGAGATGGCGACGGCCAGGGCAGCCCCTGCAGCCCCCAGTGGAGGAACCAGCAGCAGCATGGCGGGCACCGCGACCACTGCGCCGAGGACCGCGCTGAGGGCTACCGCCCGGTCCCTCTCGAGGGCGAGGAGCGCAACCATCCCTGTTCCGCGCGAGATCGCGGACATCCCAACCGATACCGCGATTCCCCCAATCAGCAGGTCGTTCAGCGCCACGCGTCCGGACGTGAGCACGGAAGCGATCCAGTGCCCGGACACGAACAGCGCAACGGCGAGCACAATTGCCGTGAGGACCGAAGCCAGGACGGTGGCTCGGATTCGCCGCCCGATCTCACCCGGAGCGGCCGAGGGCACCCAGCTCTGCAGCCACTGATACATCGGGGTTACCGCGACAAGGCTGAATCGTGCGATGCGGTCGGCAATCGCGTAGGCGGGGATCGCCGAGGGCGCCAAGAGCGCAAGAACGAGGGTGGGCAGGGCCAAGTACACAGTCGACGTCGCCACCGTGAGACCGGCGAACGCCTGCGCTCGCACGTCCGCGAGCATCCCCTTGATGTCGACTCGCCTCGCCTCAGCGGGATAACGACGTGTGAGTGTGCGCAAGGACGCAAGAACTCCCGCCGCCGCGAAGAGCACCTGAATCACGACGAAGGCCGCAAGAACTCCGGTCAGCACGAGGAGGACAACCCCGACAATTGCGCCGAGAGCGCGAGGCGTCGCATCCATGAGCAGTAGGGCTCCCGAGCGCCGCTCTCCAATGAAGAACCAACTGAACCCCAGACCCGGGACAAGTACAGCAAGGCAGCTGCCTGCACTGACGACGGGGTCCCCAGGCGCGAGCCATAGCGTGGCGGCGAGAGAGAGTCCACCTACGAGGGGCAGCACCAGGAGCCTGGCCGCGAGCGAGTGGCGCACGATCTCTGCTCGGCCGACCGCACCGGCGACCGCCACCAGAGTCGGTCCGTTGAAGCCCCAGCCCAGTGCGAGGATCACAGCGCCGATCGACCCCGCGGACTGACCCACCGCGACTCCCGCCCACGCACCCGGCCCGCTGATGGCGATGATGACGGGGATGACCGCTACCGCGGTAAGCGAGTTGAGGAGAACGTTGGCCGAGAATCCGCTGAGCAGAGAAGCGAGTTTGCGGACCCTCGCTCGCCTCGTCATGGTGGCCTCTCTGGCGCGACGGCAGCCAGCGCATCGATTCGGGCATGAATCGCGGGAATCCCGAGCAACACCGCGACACTCGCGGGCGATTCGCCCCTATTATCCCTGCCTGCTTTCCAATTGAACATGCATATTTCGTTCGAATCCCTCAACTCCCACCCCTTCTGGGGTGGAGTTTGGGCGAGAGCTCCGGTGCCGGGGCAGTGCGCGTTGGCAGCAGAAATGGCTCACCCAGTCTTCGCTAGGCCCGAACGCGCTCGGGATCGCAGCACCCCTAGGCGACGGGGACTCCATGTCGGCTCCCGGGCCTTGGTCAGGCCGGTCGGTGAGACCCGTCAAGTGAACTAGGGGCGCGCTCGGGGCCGAACTACAACAACGAAATTGGAGCCTGGATTAGAGAGTAAGAATTTGGTGGTGATGACGCAACGAATTGGCGCACTGGTTCCAACTGCTAACTGAGGGCCGCTTCACGTCGAATCACGAATGCCCGTGTGCCCTATTCAGGCGCTATACGTTTCCACCCGGCGAAGATAAAATCCGAGAACGGCGCTTGGCCGCGAGGATGGTTCTGCCGCCAGCACTCGCGGACCCGGCACCCACCAGCGGCCTCAGCCCTCGGCCGCACCCGATGGTTCTGAGGAGATCGACTTGCGGGAATACCGCGCCCGACGCGCGTCGGACGACTCCTGGCGGGTCGACGCCTTCCGTCATGGAACCAGTTCTCCGGCGCGCTACGCCTTCTCCTGGTCGGCGCTGTGAGCACCTACTCGGCCGTCGTGCTCTACTACCGCCACGGCCCGGCCGTTGCCGAGACGCTGAGGCACCTCCTCGCTCAGACGCTGCCGCCCACCGAGGTGGTCGTGGTCGACAACTGTTCCAGCGACGGCGTTCTCGACGCCCTCGCGAGCGAATTCCCTCTCTGCAGATCCTCACGCTTCCCGAGAATGAGGGCTATGGCGGAGGAATGAATCGTGGACGGGAAGCTCTGACGCGGCCCGTCGAGTGGACGCTGTACCTCACGCACGAGGTCAGGCTCGCACCCGACTGCGTGGAGGAGCTCATCGCCGCGGGCGAGGCCTGCTCCCCCGCGGCGGGACAGGTCGGACCGCGCCTCTACCGGTCGGGCTCCGGTGCCCTCTGGTCGACCGGAGGCCGGATCACCGCGACGGGGTCTGCCCGCCATCGCCTGCGGGCGGCCGAGGACGGCCGTGCCGCTTGGCTGGACGGCGCCTGCGTGCTCGTCTCCGAAGAGGTCCGGCGCCAGGTCGGCGGGTGGTCGGAGCGCTTCTTCCTGTACTGGGAGGACGTGGAGTACTCGCTGCGGATCGGCGAATCCCGCCCGGTGATCTGCGCGAACCTGGCGTCCGCCGAGCAGGACACCGGGATGACGCCCATCTACTACGGTGCGCGGAACCGCATCCTGCTGTGGCGCATGCGGAGGAGGCCGCTGCTCGTGTCCACGTCGCTCGTGCGCCTGCTCGCCGTCGTCGTACTCCGCGACTGGCTGTGGAACCGCGACTACCGATCCGCGCACGTGCGCGCCGTCGGTCTCCGTCACGGCTTCAGCGAGGCGCTCGCGAAAGGTCTCGGACAGGTTCGGGAACGAGGGTCGCGATGACGTCGTTCCTGATCGTGAACCCTTTGCCGCTGGCCCTGCATCACTACGTCCGGGCGCTCAGCGACACTCTGTCGACGGCCGGGCACACCGTCGAGGTGCTGCCCATGGGGTCGACGGGCGCAGAGGGCACGCGCGGACTGCGCCGAATCGCCGCGGCGGCGGGCACCCTGCTCGCGCGGGCGCTGCTGGCGCGCGGCGGACGAAGCCCCATCCTGATCGTGTGGCCGCTGTTCGGGTACTGGGACATCCTGACCTGGCTGCCTGCGAGCCTCCGCCGTCAGGTGATCGTCATCCTGCACGACATCACACCCCTCCGATCCCTCCACGGCTACGGCCGGGCCGCGCACCGCGTGTTCGGCCTCGTAGCGAAGCACCACCCCCGCATCACCGTGGTCTGTCACACGCGGGAGGCGGCCGCGGAGCTGCACCGCCTCACCGGGGTCTCCGCAGAGGTCGCGTCGCACCCCGTCATCGCGAGCACCGAGAACGACTCGGAGGCGGCGAGAGAACCCGTCATCCGCGTGCTCGGCCAGTTCAAGGCCGCGCGCTGGCTGCATCCGCTCGAGGCGATCGCGTCGGGCGTCGGCCAGGGCGACCACAACGCCACTTTGGAGATCAAGGGCCGAGGATGGCCGTCCGTCTCCGGCTGGACGGTCGATGACCGATTCCTCACCGAGAGCCAGTTCGAGGAGGCGATCGCGTCGGCATCGTGCGTGGTGCTCCCCTACACGCGGTTCTACCAGAGCGGCGTCGCCGTCCGCTGCCTGGAACTCGGCACACCCGTGGTGGCCCAGGGAACGGAGCAGATCCGGGCGCTGTTCGGCGACGACTGGCCCGGAATCGTCCGTGACGAGCACGACTGGATGGCTGCCGCCGCCCGTGCTCTCGACGTGCCCCGCGCAGAGGTCCTGCACCTGCGGGATGCCGAGCTCGAGCGCTGCGTCGCCGAGTGGCGGCGGACGCTGGCGAGGCACTGACCCATGCACCCTCGACACCAGACCTGGGAGCCCCAGGGAACACTTCCCAGCGCGTCAGCGCGCTGGGTCGGCGACGCCGCGCCGTGGATCGTGCGCGCGCCCCGCGATGTCGTCCTCATGGCCGCCGGCGCCGCCGCCGCCTACCGGGACCTGCAGTTCGGCAGCATCCACGTCTTCACCGTCCTGTGCGCCGGGCTCCTGCTCATCCGCAGCCACCGACGGCTCGGGAAGCCACTCGGCACAGCTCTCGCTGCTCTGGGCGGTGGCGATGCTCGGCGGGGCGGCTGTCGCAGGCCAGTACGCGACCAACGCCGCGATCTGGCTGCAGTTCGCCGCCCTTGCGCTGTCCGCGGTCGCACTGTACCTCTCGCTCGAGGAGGAGAAAGCACGCGCGTGCTCTTCGGCTTCGTCCTCGGCGTATCCCTCTCTAGCGTGATCGCGCTGCTGCAGCAGGCGGGCGTTCTGACCGGCCAGCTCTTCTCGGACTCGAGCGGCCTGCTTCGGCCCGTCGGACTCGTGGACGAGCCGGACTGGGTGGGCGCCTTCGCCGGACTCGCGATACTCGCGTCGGCTCAGCTCCGGCTTCCGCGCGGCGCGCTGACGGCCGTCCTGCTGATCAACGGCGGGGCACTGTTCTTCTCCTTCGCCCGCGCAGCGTGGCTGGGGCTCGGGGTGGTCGTCGCAATCATCGCCGTCGAGGCGCTGCTCCGGGGCCGCACTCGGATGGTGCGCGCCGCCCTGGTCGCACTGCCGATCGTCGCCATCGCCTGGCTCGCCTTGATCACCGCCATCCCCGGCATCGGGACCGTGGCGGGCACCCGCCTCGCGAGCATCTTCTCGGAGGAGCACCGCGACCTCAACGCCGTCTACCGCGGTCAGCAGCTCGCCAAGCTGAATGAGCTCGCGGCAAGCGCGCCCTGGTACGGCTACGGTCTGGGGGCGAGCGGGAGGTCTCCCCGATCGGGCACTTCGACAGCTCCGCCGGCGCCGCGTCCAGCGTCTCCAGCAGCTGGATCCTGGGCCTCCTCGTTGATGCGAAGCTGCTGGCCCTGCCGCTCATCGCCGTCCTGATCGTCCTCGCCCTTCTGGCGATTCGAGACATCGGCGGGCGCATGGTGATATTCGCCCTCATCAACAGCCTCTTCTCCAACCTGCTCCTCTCCCCCGTCCTGTGGCTCGCCATCGCTCTGTGCCTGCTGGCCCGCTCGCGGAGCGGACGAGGGAGCGATCCGGCTCCCCTTCCTTCCGGAATGCAACCGCACGTCGGCCATCGCGGGGTCCTCTCGTGAGCGTCGCGCGCCACGGGGCGCCACAGTCTCTTCCGCACGCGCCGGTGGAGGCGCATTCGGCGCCACCCCAGGTGACGGTCATCATCCCCACCAAGGATCGCCCGCAGCTTCTGGCCCGCACCCTCGAGTCCGTGCTCACCCAGGACGGGGTGGCGGTGGCGGTCGTGGTCGTCGATGACGGCGGCGCTCCGGGTGCTCTCGCCGGCGTCGCCGCCCTGGACGACACGCGAGTCCGTGTCCAGAGGAACGAGCATTCGCTCGGCGTCGCCGCCGCCCGGAACATCGGGCTCCGGCACGCGGCGACCGACTGGGTCGCCTTCGTCGACGACGACGACGTGTGGGCGCCGCACAAGCTCCGCGAGCAGCTCGCCGCACTGAACCGGACACCGGGGGCCGGGTGGTGCGCCACCGCGTGCGTCCACGTGGACCCGACCTACACGGTGGTGGGCTGGGAGCGGGCGCCGCGACCGGCCGTCGTGGCCGACGCACTCCTCCGGAGGCAGGTCGTGCCCGGCGGAGGGTCCGGGGTGCTCGCCGCGCGGGAGCTCGTCGTCTCCGTCGGCGGGTTCGACGAGGCCCTCCCGCACCTCGCGGATTGGGACTTCTACATCCGCCTGGCGCTCAGCTCACCGCTCGCGGTCGTCCCCGCCCCGCTCCTCGCCTACTTCGTGCACGCCGAGTCGATGTCGCTGAACCTGCCCCGGTCGGCGCGCGAGTTCGAGCTGCTGAGGAAGAAGTACGAGGCGGCGCGGGCCGGCCGGCGGC